>JAPULZ010000170.1 GCA_027294455.1 Gemmatimonadota bacterium | reverse complement strand
GGCAGCCAGCCACAGAAGAACACGTTGGGCAGGTCGAGGGAGCGGGCGACGGTGTGCGGGTGCTCGCCTTCCCACTCGTTGGGCATGCCCCCCCAGACGAGCAGGTTGAAGGGAGGCTCACTGCCGCTCGCCAGCGTCTGGTTCATCTGGGCGACCGCTCTGAGAAGCATCGGTACCCGCTTGAAGTCGAGAAACCGTCCGACGAAGATGGCGAGGGGCATCATATGGCCCGAATCGTCCGTGAACCTGTCGAGAGCGGAGGTGTCGTAACGCACGCTGCCGGGCGCTCCGCTCTCGTCCCACCCCTGTGGATCGTCGACCAAGATCCTTCGCAGGAACGCGAGCTTGTCCGTCGCAGACCAATCGAGCGGCTGGAAGAGGGAGGTGTCGACGCCGTTGGGGATGGTCGTGATCGCTCCGTCGTCCACCGAGAGGCGATCCACCGCCCGCTCACGGACGTCGGGACTGATGGCGGCGAAGTGGCTCGACGTATTGACGGCCTCCCGCAGCACGCCGCGCCAGAACCCGTGCAACTCGTCGGGGGTGGCGGAATTCCTCTCTACCACGGCGAGGTTCTCCAACATCTTGATCTCGGTACCGTGGAGTTGGGTCAGTCTCGGCACCGAGGGAAAGACCTGCGCAGCAGCAGCGTGCGCGTAGCTGAGGTGATGGAGGTGTAGGAGATCCGCCTCGAACGCGTCGCCCACCTTTCGGAAGGCTCTCACCCAGCACTCTACCAGTGCCGTGTAGCTGGATGGCTCGATTTTGTAGAAGACCCGATCCGGTACGCCGGGTTTGTCTTCGTAACTAGGGTGAAACGGCACATCCCATGAATCCGACATGGGATCGTCACCCCGCTGGAATCCCTGCCATGCGGCGGTGTAGTCGACGGCGGTCAGGGGGATACCCGCGTAGAACACCGCCGCGTCGTGTTGGGGATCGCCGTCTTGCAGCGATCCAGTCAGGAGATGCACGTCGTGTCCCAAGTCCATCAGCGCCCGGGAGAGATAGCGAGCCACCTGCGCGCTGCCGCCGCGGGGATAGAAGATTAGCGTCATCAAGATCTTCATGGCGCTGGGAGATTAGGTGAGGAGCGTCGGGGCCGCCAGGTGGCGCGCCTTGGTGGGTACCTCCTCATGACGATCCTCCTCGGAAGGTTGCGACCCCCTCCCGCCCGGATGCCCGATGGGTCATTATCCACGTGGACGCCACCCCCGGGAGGGATTGTCCGGCGTGATCAACCGGAAACCCATCACCGGCCCGGCCGCCTGGTACGGGCGCACCCTCGTTGACTCTGACGAGTGGATCTACCGTTTGTCCGACCTGGATATTGCGGAGATCGATTCGGCTGTGGCGGGTATTCGTCACCGCGGTTTGGCTATGACGGAGATGACGAAGGACGCCTTCCACCTGCCGCATTTGGGGCCGGTACTCGAGGACGTCCAGCGCGAGGTATTGGGCGGCCGTGGCTTCGTGCTATTCCGCGGTGTCCCCGTCGAGCGGTACACCAAGCAAGAAGCGGCAATCGCGTACTTGGGAATTGGGCTCCACTTCGGATGGCCAGTTTCCCAAAACGCCAAAGGTCATCTGCTCGGCCACGTCAGGGACATCGGTTTCGATCCTACCAATCCGAATCACCGGCTCTATGCCACGAAGGCGCGACAACAGTTTCATACCGACTCGTGCGACATCGTCGGGCTGTTGTGTCTGAGGCCCGCGTTGGAAGGCGGCCTCAGCAGCATCGCCAGCTCGGTGACTATCTATAACGAGATGCTCGACGCACGCCCCGACCTAATAACCGTGCTGGAACGCCCCTTCTTCGTCGATCGCAAGGGAGAAATTCCCGCAGACAAGAGCCCGTATTACGAATTGCCGGTCTTCAGCCATTTCGCCGGATACCTCACGACCATCTACGCACGTGAGTTCATCGACTGCGCACAACGGTTCGACGAGGTGCCGCGCTTGACCACGGAGCAGGTCGCAGCGATGGACGTGCTCGACGCGCTGGCTACACGAGAGGACATTCGACTCGATATGGTCCTCTCGCCGGGCGACATGCAATTTCTGCACAACCATCAGGTCCTCCATGCCCGGACGGCCTTCAAGGATCATCCCGAGCCAGAACGGAAACGTCACCTGCTCCGGTTGTGGCTCGCGCCGCCCAACGGACGGCCACTCCCACCCGCTTTCGCGGAACGCTATGGGACCATCGAGGCGGGCGCTCGCCGCGGGGGAATCATCGTCCCCGGCATGCACTTGCGCGTGCCCCTAGATCCGGAGTGAACCGCAGAGCTTCGCGGAGGAGCCAGCGGAGGCCCCTGCCTTCTCCCTGCGCTTGCTCCCCCCGCGGTCCCGATCCCGTTTTCGGTCCTGAGAAGCGCGGCCCCGAAAGGGCCCAAAACTCAACAAACCTCGCGCGATCGCCACAGAGTCCGCATCTTTACCCAGCGATGACGACACCTTCCAGGGATTGAAAGCCACTCTCGTCGAGTTTTCGGATCGGGCAGCTTACCGCGATAGGAGACCACGGGCATGACGACTGACAGGACGAAGATGAAGGTGAACCTCCGACCGTTGGCGGACCGCGTGGTCCTGCGCCCAATGAAAGAGACTGAACAACAGCGAGGGGGGTTGTTCATTCCGGCCTCGGTCAGAGAAAAGCCCCAGCAAGGCGATGTCGTAGCTGTGGGGCCAGGGCGCTACGAGAAGGGGGTGCGGGTCCCCATGGAGCTGTCCATCGGTCAGACGGTCCTGTACGACCGGTACAGCGGCAGCGAGGTCACCGTGAACGACAAGGAATATCTCATCATCGAAGAATCGACTATACTCGCTATCGTGGGTGAATGACCATGGACGCTATCGAAATTTTGCGCATACCGAGCATTGTTGTCGGCTTGGTCGCCCTTGTTCTCGCGTGGCTGCTGCTCAGCTACATTCCGGTTCGACTGTGGATTGCGGCGTGGGCGGCAGGCGTCAAGATCAGCGTGGGGTCGCTTGTGGGGATGCGGCTCCGAAGGGTGCCGCCGCGTCTCATCGTGGAGCCCCAGATCAACGCGACGAAAGCTGGCCTTCATCTCAATATCGCTGAGCTCGAGGCCCACTACTTGGCCGGCGGGCACGTGAACAGCGTGGTCCAGGCACTCATCTCGGCGGACAAGGCCGGCATCGAATTACCGTTTAAGCAAGCAGCGGCCATTGATCTCGCCGGCCGAGACGTGCGAGAGGCGGTGCAGGTATCGGTCACCCCCAAAGTGATCGAGACGCCCAGAGTCGCCGCGATGGCCAAGGACGGGATCCAGCTCGTCGCGACGGCGCGAGTGACGGTGCGGGCCAACATCGAGCGGCTGGTGGGTGGAGCTGGAGAAGAGACGATTCTTGCCCGCGTAGGCGAGGGCATCGTTTCGACCATCGGTTCGTCCGAGAGCCACAAGGCCGTGCTGGAGAATCCCCAGAGAATCTCCCAAACCGTGCTTGCGAAGGGTCTGGATGCCGGTACGGCCTATGAGATTCTCTCCATCGACATCGCGGACGTGGACGTCGGCAAGAACATCGGAGCTGAACTACAAACCGACCAGGCCGAAGCCGACAAGCGGATTGCGCAGGCGAAGGCCGAGGAGCGGCGCGCCATGGCCGTCGCCCATGAGCAGGAGATGACGGCCCGAGTGCAGGAGATGAGGGCGAAGGTCGTCGCCGCCGAAGCGGAAGTTCCGCTGGCCTTGGCGGATGCGTTGCGCAGTGGCAACTTCGGCACGTTGTCGCCAGGTCGCGGGTCGCACGCTGATGAAGCGTGATCGGCGCCCGACGCTGCGGGGGCACGAGCTAGAGGCCGGAGAAGAACTGGTCACCCGGGATGTCAACCGGGCCTTGAAGTGCACTGGGTGCGGTGGCCCCCTGGAGCTGCACACGGTTCCCATGACCGGCCAGGCCATTGAGGTGTGCCCGCGCTGCGGCACGAGCGACCCCGTTGTGCGGTTCCGGCCGGTGGAAGGAGAAGGGTAGCTTGCCGCCCTTCTCCCTCACCCCCAGTCGCTTTGGGCTGCTGGCGCGCTCCGAGTCCGTCCGGTGAGAGGGTGAACCCCTGTGCCGATGCGCCGGCTCCATAGCCGGCCTCGATCGCCGCCCGCCGGCCGTCTCCGGACACCGCAATCTCGTGCGGCGCCATGTGGGTCTTGACGACTGCCCGCCGCTTCCCCGTCGTCATATCCAACAGCCACACGGAATCGTCATCCATGTTTGCCACGAGCAGGGTGCCGCCCTGCACCTTCTGGGCCACGGCCGGAGCGGCGAAGAAGGCGGTGAGAACGAGCCAGCGGCGGAACGAGCGTGTCATGACGGCTCCCATTCGGTGACAACCACATTGTAACCAACGGCAGCGTCTACATGTTGGTCGCTTCGCGGCGCAGCGTCGCGATACTGTTCGGCCCGCTCTCTCGCGCTTCCTCACACGCACTGACCGCAGCGGGCAACAAGTCGTCGATAGTCGAAACGGTTTCGGGGATCGAAGCGACGCCGAGGGAGCAGGTGAGGGCATGCCGTCCCCCCAAATCGAATGTCGATTCCCCCACTCCGGTGCGGACCCGATCGGCCACGACGACGGCACCGTTCAACGAGGCATCCGGCAAAAATAGGGCGAACTCGGCCGGCCCGATCCGGGCGGGGACGTCGTAGTCCCGCAGACGGCCGCGGAGCACCGTGGCGACCCAGCGGGACACGGCCTTGCCGGCGTCGGTGTCGGGCGCGATGAGTTCGTGGACGGCCATCTTCACCAGTGAGCACCGTGTCGAGATCGAATCGCGCATGGCCTTGTCGAGTCCCGACCGGTTCGGCTGCCCGGTGACCGCGTCGATCAGTCCCAGTTGTCGTGCGAAACGGGCGGCGACCGTCCTGCCGATGACGAGCCCCGTCCGGTTGGCCAAGGAGCGCAGATCGTCCTTGATGGGGCCGTCGATCAAGTCTTTCGGACCGAACACGACGATCGCCCCGACGCTGCGGCTCCCGTCCAGGATGGACAGCACGGCGCCGCGGCCCTCACGCTGGCGGCGATCGGGGACGGCGTGGCCCAGGAGCTCTCCCAGTCCCTCGCCATACGTCACGATGTCCTTCATGCACGCGCGGCCCGCCGCCGACCCAGGTGCCACCATGACGCCGAGCAAACGGCGATCGGTCCCGATGGAGGCGGCCACCACGGAGGCGGTCCGAGTGGCGGGATCGTGGACGACCACGATGGTCGGGCACCGCGTCAGCCGCAGGGCCGCTTCGGCCAGCGCCCATCCGATACTCTGCTCGGTTTGGGGAAGCGGTCGAGAGGGATCGTCCGCGGGCAACATCACCTCCAGTGTCGCTAACGAAACGGTTGCATTCACACCTAGATGCACGTCGAGACCGAGAAGTTACACCGCTATCGCGATGGCATTCTCGATCCTGGACACAGCTGTGACATGCGTAGAACAGTGTCACCGCTCGGCGTGGAGAGCATCGAGGTGAGTGGCACGATTGAGGTCGCGCTCTACGTGTCCTACGACAAGAAGGTGTTCATGGATCCCGGCCGGACGTACGAGGTGACGGTGACCCCGTGTCGCCAACAATTGTTTCGCGCCGGGGCACCGCATCCGCATCGAGGTGTCCAGCAGTCGTGGGAATGGGGATGGGGAATGGGGCACTGCCTCGTTCCCGCATGCCTCAAGCGGTTCCGAACAGGTGCAATCCGTACCCTGCGAATCCCAATCCCACGGCCCAGCTCGGGATCACCCAAAACCAGGTCGACGCTGCCAGGCTGAGCAGCTCGAGCTTCCGCGAGCGGCGAAACACCACGTCGCTCAGCAAGGTGGTCGCGCCGCAGACCATGAGCAGGATGCCGAAAGAGTGATTCCCCGGAGGAAGGACGGGGTAGACCTGGATCAGCAGATAGCCCAGGCCGAATACCACGACGGCGAAGTTTCCGAGGACGATGAGTGCGCCAGGCGGTCTCCAGACGAAGATCATGATTCGACTCCTGTTGGTAGTTCTCAGGCCCACCCCATCTTCATCAACCGCCTGGAATCTGGGGAAACCGGTGACGAGCTGCGGTGATCCAGCTAACAGGACGGCAGGCTGGCGGCCCGGTCCCGGTCCATTCCCTACCGGGGGTTGCGACGGTATTTTACGGTCCCCGCCGTGCTCCCCCGCCGGCCGGTCTTCCAGAGGAGATTTCCATGCGTCTACGATCCATGCTTGCTCTCGTTTCCCTGGCCGGCATGGCGCTTGCGGCCTGCTCGCCGGCACCGTCCTTCTCCATCGACTACGAGTCCTTCACGCTCGACAACGGCCTCGAGGTCATCCTCCACGAAGACCGCTCCGACCCCATCACGTCGGTCGCCGTGCTGTACCATGTGGGGTCGAACCGGGAGGAGCCCGGCCGCACCGGATTCGCCCACCTGTTCGAGCACATGATGTTCCAGGAGTCCCAGCACGTGGGCCAGGATCAGTTCTTCAAGAAGGTCCAGGACGCCGGCGGGACGCTGAACGGCGGAACGTCGTTCGATCAAACCATCTACTTCGAGATCGTACCCAGGAACGCGCTGGAGATGGCGCTGTGGCTCGAGTCGGATCGCATGGGCTACCTGCTCAGCACCGTGACGGAAGAAGCCTTCATCAACCAGCAGGGTGTCGTCCAGAATGAAAAGCGGCAGGGAGTCGACAACCGGCCCTACGGGCACACCAATTTCGTCATTCACAAGCTGCTGTACCCCGAGGGGCATCCGTACAACTGGCAGGTTATCGGTTCCCTGGAAGATCTCCAGAACGCGTCCGTCGAGGACGTACGGGCGTTCTTCCGCAAATGGTACGGGCCGAACAACGCGACGCTCGTGGTGGCGGGCGATTTCGACGCGGCCCAAACGCGGGAGTGGATCGAGAAGTACTTCGGCGAACTCGCTTCTCCGGATGCGGTGCCCGATCCCGAGCCCCGGCCGGTGACACTGAGCGAAACCCGCCGGGCGTTTCACGAAGACAACTTCGCCAGCTCGCCCGAGCTGACGATGGTGTTCCCCTCTGTGGAGCAGTTCCAGGACGATTCCTACGCCTTGCAGCTCCTGGGGAGGTTGCTGTCCGACGGCAAGGATGCGCCGCTGTACAAGGTGCTGGTGGAGGACGAGAAGCTCGCGCCGTCGGTGTCCGCGGTTCAACGGAGCAACGAGATCGCCGGGGCATTCCGGATCCGGATTCGCGCCTTCCCCAACGTCGATCTGGACGATGTGGAGTCGGCCATCGTCACCGCGCTGGCCAGGTTCGAGGAGGAGGGCTTCACCGACGCCGATCTCGATCGTATCAAGGCGCAGACCGAAACGAGGTTCTACAACGGGATTTCTAGCGTGCTCGGCAAGTCCTTCCAGCTGGCGTTGTACAACGAGCTTGCGGGATCGGCCGGATTCATCACCGAGGACATCCAGAATTCCCTGGATGTGACGATGGACGACGTCTGGCGTGTGTACAATCAGTACATCAAGGACAAGAACTTCGTTCAGACCAGCTTCGTACCGAGAGAGGGGGCGGAGCTGGCCACCGCGGAGTCCGAGCGCGCGGCCGTGGTCGAGGAAGCCATCACCCCGATCCAGGCGCCCACCCTCGAGTTGGCCCGGGAGCCGGCTGCTCCCCTCGAGCCGCTGCCATCCAGTTTCGACCGCAGTATCGAGCCGGCCAAGGGCCCGGTGCCGGAGATCACGCTGCCGGATGTGTGGTCGCACACGTACGACAACGGACTGAGGCTCTATGGCGTGGAGCATCGGGAATTGCCGCTCGTCCAGGTGTCCCTGACCCTCCGGGGTGGCATGATGCTGGACGACCCGGACAAGGTGGGTGTTGCCAACCTGATGACCGACATCCTGATGGAGGGGACGGCCAACAAGACCCCCCTCGAGCTGGAACGTGCCATCGACGAGCTCGGCGCGTTCGTCAACATGTTCACCACCCGGCAGTCCATCACTATCCGGGCGAATACCCTGGCATCCCGGCTGGAGGACACGTACGCCCTGGTCGAGGAGATCTTGCTGGAGCCGCGGTGGGATGAGGATGAATTCGCGCGGATCAAGCAGGAAACGATCGAGAACATCAACCGGCAGAGCGTGAATCCCGCCTCGGTGGCGTCGAACGTCTACAACAAGCTGCTGTACGGCTCGGACCATATTTGGTCGAACCCCACCATGGGCACGGCGGCGTCGGTGGAGTCCATCACGATGGACGACATGAAAGCGTTCTACGAGAGTAAGTTCTCGCCGTCGGTCACCCATGTGGCCGTGGTGGGCGATATCTCCGAGAGCGACGCCATCGCCCTGTTCGGCTCGCTCGGCGAGCGCTGGGAGGCGACCGACGTACAATTCCCCGCATTGCCCGACCCGCCGGCGGTGACCGAGTCCAGCCTGTATTTCGTGGACATTCCGAACGCGAGGCAGTCGGAAATCCGCATTGGGTATCTGGCTCTGGCCCAGACAGACCCCGATTTCTACCCTGCGACGGTCATGAACTACCAGCTGGGAGGGTCCTTCAATGGCAGGGTCAACATGATCTTGCGGGAGGAAAAGGGCTACACCTACGGTGCTCGCGCCGGCTTTGCGGGGTCGCACCACCCGGGCCCGTTCACCGCCTCGGCGGCTGTCGTGTCCAATGCGACATTCGAGTCGGTGGAGATCTTCAGGGACGAGCTGGCCAAGTACCGGGAAGGCGTTTCGGACGAAGATCTCGCGTTTACCCAGAACGCGCTGGTGCTGTCCAACGCTCGGCGGTTCGAGACCCTCGGCGCCATCCGGTCGATGATCAATCAGATTGCCGAGTACGGCCGGCCCCTGGATTACGTCAAGCAGCGTGAGGAAATCGCCCGCAACATGACGCTCGGGCGCCACCGGGAGCTGGCGCAGCAGTATATCGATCCGGATCGGATGATCTATCTCGTTGTCGGCGACGCCAATACGCAGTTGGGGCGCCTCCGGCAGCTGGGGATGGGCGACCCGGTGGTGCTGGATCGGGAGGGGAATCCGGTGGGCGGCTTGTGAGCGCACCATCGGATTCTCGACCTCGCAAGGAGGAAGGGTGGCGGGCTCGAGGAACGCCCGGATTGACACACAGCCTGTTGAACGCTAGCGTTCTGGGGTCCGCGCGCACCCACTGTGCCGTGGAACGATGCACATCGCCGGAACCAATTGATACCAACGGTTGTCGTCCGGTGCCCTGACGCGGGGGGTATACCGCGGAGAGTGATGAACGATCGGTAGCCTGCGGAACGCCCGGACTCCGACGAACATCAGAAACCAGCAAGGAGTACGAAATGCGTACTGCAGGAACAGTAAAGTGGTTCAACGACTCGAAGGGTTTTGGATTCATCCAGCGTGAGGACGGCGAGAAAGATTGCTTCGTCCACCACAGCGCCATCCAGGGCGATGGCTTCAAGTCGCTCAAAGAGGGTGAGCGCGTGGAATTCGACGTCGTCGAGGGGCAGAAGGGCCCGGCCGCCGAGAATGTGACCCCGGTCGATCAGTAGAAATACTTCGCTGATAGCAGGAAGGGGCCGCTCCGGTTTTTCGGGGCGGCCCCGTTGCATTGCCCCCACACCGCCCCCCCTCGATTAGACTCCTCTAATGGTGGATCTTCCCTGTTGCCGCGGGGCCACGGGGGTCCCTAGCTTTCCCCCATGAACGTGCTGATCGTCGAAGACGACCGGAACCTCCGGGGGTTTCTGCGGAAGGCGTTTCGCGAGGAGGGTTACGCGACGGACGAATGCGAGTCGGGCGATCGTGCCATCGATCGTGCGCTCAAGCGGCCGTACGACTGCATTGTCCTGGATCTCATGCTGCCCGGCGTCGACGGATTTGAGGTGGTGAAGGAGCTGCGACGCCGCACCGTACTGACGCCCGTCCTCATCCTGACCGCCCGTGACGAGGTCGGGTCGCGCGTGCGGGGCCTCGAAGCGGGGGCGGATGACTATCTGCCCAAGCCCTTCGATCTGGCGGAATTGATGGCCCGGGTGCACGCCCTCATTCGCCGGGCCGCATTCCGGCATGGCGACGTCACGCTTGCCGTCGGGGACATCACGCTCGATCCGCTGGAACGCCGCGTGACGCGCGTGGGGCGGAGGGTGGAGCTCAGCCCCCGGGAGTTCTCGCTCCTGGAATTCCTCATGCGCAATGCGGGCCGCCCCGTATCGCGATCCCGCATCGCCCAGGCCGTGTGGAACTACCAGTTCGATACCGAGACCAACGTCGTCGACGTCTACATCAATTACCTCCGCAAGAAGTTGGCATTCGGCGACTCGGCGCCCGTGATTCACACCGTGCGCGGCGTGGGATACCGGTTCGATCCTTGATGCACGAGCCACGGCTCGGCGAAGAGCTCACGACGGGGTTCACGCGGGTGGCGTGGGCGGCGCTCGCATCGTTCATGTTCGTGGTGCTCGTGGTCTTTGCCGTATTGTCCGAAATCGCCGTGCGGCGCGCGTCCGAGCACTCGGCCGATGTGATCGAGTCGCTGCTGGGGTTGTACGCCGATCCTGCCGGCACCCCGACCGGCGTGGCGCCGGCGATGCTCGCCGACCAGCTCGTGGGTATGGGCGATCCGTTCGTCATCACGCGAACCACTCGGGCCGACAGCGGTGGCGGCACTGTGTACTATCTGTCCCCCACCATGCCGGCCAAGCCGCTCACCGGCCTCTCCGGCACATCGGCACCGGCCGAGGCCCGGGCGATCATGCTGGATGCCTTGGCCGAGCGGGCCCGGTGGCGATTCCGGGTGTTGCACCGGCGAGTCGAGAGCGACATGGGCGACTTTGACATCTACGTGGTGGCGAGCCGCGTGCCGCACGTGTGGGGGTTTGTGGGTCTGGTCGGGGCCGCCGTGGTGCTCCTCCCGCTGACGGCTCTCGTTGTCCGGCGCGGTGCCAAGCGCGCGGTCCGCGGAACGCTGGAGCCCTTGGACCGAGTGACGATCCAGGCCAGCGCGATCCACCCCGACGACCTCAGCCGACGGATCGACAGCCCCACGGGTCAGCGGGAGGTCACCGAGCTGGCCGACGGCATCAATCGCATGCTGGACCAGGTCGAAAGCGCCCAGCGTGCCCTGAAATCGTTCACGGCAGACGCGAGTCATGAATTGCGGACGCCCCTCACGCACATCCGGGCGCGCGTGCAGTGGTGTCTGGCGCAAGATCGCGGCTCTGAGGAAATCCAAGACGCGTTCGCGGCCATCGGGCAGGAAATCGACCGCACCACCAAGATAGTCGACGAATTGATGCTCATCGCACGGGGCGAGAACAACCAGTTAGACGTCGAGTGTGTCTCGTTCGACTTGACCGACGTGGTCAAAGAGGTCGCGGAGATTGCGCAGGCCATGGCGAGCGGACGCGACGTCGAGGTGACGACGGACGCCGACGGGCCGGTGCGCGCCAGGGGGGACGCTGACCGCACTCGCCAGATACTGCTCAACCTCGTTTCGAACGCCATACGGTACACGCCGGAAGGTGTGATCACGCTTTCCGCAAGGCGGAAGGAGCACGAGGTTGGCGCGGTCGTTCAGGACACCGGTGTTGGGATCTCCGAGGACGACCGCGCGCGCATCTTCGAGCGGTTCTACCGGGTAGACTCTTCTCGTTCCCGGGAATTTGGCGGAGCAGGCCTAGGCCTGACGATTGCGAAAGTCCTCGCCGAGTTGCAGGGAGGTGTGATCGACGTCGCAAGCGAGCTCGGCAAGGGCAGCACGTTTGGCGTGTGGCTTCCCGAGGCGATCGAGCCTGGGGACATGGTACCCGCGCACCTTAGAGAACCGTGAGAATCCTCTAAGAAACACTTTTCCCCCGTTTACCTCGCGGCATCACCAAGGGACATTCCCTTCACGAACGACGTCAACACATCACCGTGGAGGACACATGCGCAGAAGTATGTTGGTTGCCCCAATGATCGCTCTGTCGCTGTTCGCGTGCTCGGACGACGAACTGGCGGAGCTGGGAGTTGTGTTCAACAACCTGGAAACGTTGACCGCAGGGACGTATGAAGGATGGGTCATCGATCAAGGCGGACAACCCCATTCCACCGGAACGTTTGCCCTGAACGCCAACGGACAACACTCGTTCGCCAGCCCGATCGACAACCCGGCGATGTTTGTGCTCACGGTCGAGCCGCCGGACGATACCGATCCGGCCCCGTCGGACCAGAAGTTGTTGGGCGGTCCGTTCGTCAATGGGACCGCGCTGCTGACGGCGCTGGGTTTCGTCAGCGTCGATGCGGATGCCGATTTCAACACGAGCCCGGGCACCCACGTGTTGCTGACGCCCACCACCGCCACCGCCAGCGACGACGATGCGGGCATCTGGCTGCTCGATCCGCCGGAGGCAGGAGGCGCCCCCACCCCGGCGGTGGTCATGCCACCGCTCACCGCGGGCTGGGTGTACGAGGGATGGGTGGTGTACGGACCGGGAACGGCGATGGAACGGGCGGTGTCCTACGGCAAGATCACCCTCGAAGCGGACGGCACCGTGTCGGGACGGGACAGCGATGCCGCCGGCCCGTTGTCCGGCGCGCCTGGCGACCTCATGGCGGGACCGCCGTTTTCCGGCGGCGATTTCGTCATGCTCAACGGGACCATGTTCCCGGCGATGCCGATGTTGCCCTTCGATTTCAACGGTGACGATGTCACCATTGGTGACAGCCAGTGGATGCACGTCATCTCCATCGAGCCGGCGTTCGATCAGGGGGAAGACACGCTCGACGCGGTACCGTTCCTGATGAAGCCGTTCGGCGATCCGTTTGGAGACGGTGGGCCGACCGACACGCGGACCATCCAGCCATTGGTGCCGCTGCCTACAGGGGTGGTGACGCTGACTAACTAGCACCGGGTGGTCGATGAGGCGGCGCCGCGACGCCGCCTCACCTCCCGGCGGATGGGTGATCGATATCACACCGTCGCGGGGTGGCCGGGACACCGACCCGTTGACGTCCGATCGGTACCGTGGTACACATGAGCCACCTGGCCGATCACCGGCGGAGCGTCACGATGTCCCGGTATTTGATTCCCATCCTGACCTTGAGCGTGACCGTCCCGGCGCTCGGCCAGACGTCGGCCGACGAGACCGAGCAGTTCTTCGGCCCGGGGGACGTGCTCGCGGTGGCGGCGGCCGGCCTGCTGATGACCGTCCCGAGCGTCTTGCAGATCCACTACCTGCCCGTGGAGTGCGTGCCGTGCGACCCGAGCGCGGTGCCGTTTTTCGATCGCTGGGCCATCTCGCCCACCCGGTATGGGGCTGCGACCGCCAGTGATGTACTCCGTGCGGGAGTCGCGACCCTGAGCTGGCTCGATCTGGCCGACGAGGGGCCGAGCGGCTACGCCGGCATCGTGGCTTCGTTCCAGTCCATGTTGTGGGCGGAGAGCGGCGTGCACGTGATCAAGGCCATCGTGAATCGCAATCGCCCGGTCCTCTACACGGAGGACGGGGTTGCCGTGGCGGCGCGGGTCTCCAACCATCGCTCGTGGCCGTCGGGCCACGCGGCGACGGCGGCTGCGCTGGCCACCAGTTACTTTCTCACACGATCCATGCAGGGCAAGAAGGACTGGCGCGTGTGGGCTTTCTTTGCGGGCGCGGTGGGCGTCGGCGCGCTACGCGTCGCGGCCGCGAAGCACTTCCCCTCCGACGTCGTGTCCGGATTTGCGGTGGGCGCGGCATCGGCCATCGTCGTTCACGCCATCAAGTTCTAGGCTCACTCCCTCGCGATCTTGGCGGTAGCGCCGCATCTTTCGATCCGGCCTGGAATCGTGGAGGGGCAAGATCATGGGTGGAGGAGCGTTTTCCGTCAGCTTGGCAGCCAGGGATCCTGGCGCCTCCAAACAGTTTTGCGGGCCGTGAACTCGCATCCATCCCTGTTTGCGCCAACGGAAGATCGCGACTTGCCGCTCGCCCACCGAATGCGCCCTGCGAGGCTGGAAGAATTCCTCGGCCAGGCCCACCTGCTGGGGCCGGGCAAGCCTCTGCGGGATGCCATCGAGCGCGGCGCCGTCAGCAGCATGGTGTTCTGGGGCCCGCCGGGTTCGGGCAAGACGACACTGGCCCGCCTGCTGGCCAACTACACCGACCGCGCGTTCGAGCCGTTCAGCGCGGTCACCGAGGGCATTGCGCGGGTGCGGCAGATCATCAAGGATGCGCGGGGGCGCCGCGAGGCCGAGGGACGCGGAACGATCCTCTTTTGCGACGAAATTCACCGCTTCAACAAGGCGCAGCAGGATGCCTTCTTGCCGTCCGTCGAGGAGGGGATCATCACCCTCATCGGCGCCACGACCCAGAACCCCTCGTTCGAGCTGAACTCCGCGTTACTGTCCCGGCTCCAGGTCTTTGTGCTGCACCCCATCGAACCCGAGCACATCAAGGCCATCGTCGAGGGCGCCATCGCCCGCGTCGCAGCGGATACCGGCACTGAGCCGACACCCCTGTCGGAAGAAGCCCTCGGGCTGTTGGTGCGCCATGCGGACGGCGACGCCCGCCGGGCATTGAACGCCGCGGAGGCGGTGCTCGATCACGCGCGGTCCGTAGGGGCCTCCGTGACAGAACCGCTGGCGGCCGACCTCGTGGAATCGGTGCTGGCGCGCCGCATGCCCCGGTATGACAAGTCGGGGGAAGAGCATTTCAATCTCATTTCCGCGCTGCAAAAGGCGGTGCGAGGCAGTGACGTCGAGGGGGCGTTGTATTGGCTGGCGCGCATGCTCGACGGCGGGGAGGATCCGCTGTACCTCGCCCGCCGGGTGGTGCGGATGGCGTCGGAGGACATCGGCCTCGCCGATCCTCGGGCGTTGTCGTTGACGCTGGCCGCCAAAGACGCCTACCATTTTCTCGGCTCGCCGGAGGGAGAGCTGGCCATCGCGGAGGCGGTGATCTACCTGGCCACGGCGCCCAAATCCAATCGGGTGTACGAGGCGTGGGACCGGGCGCGGGCCGCGGCCCGGGAGCATCCGGCGGAGCCGGTCCCGCTGCACATCCGCAACGCCCCGACGCCCCTGATGAAGGAGATCGGGTACGGGAAGGGTTACCGCTACGATCATGCCGAGGGAGGGCACGCGGCCGGGCAGACCTACCTGCCGGATGTGCTCCAAGGGGCCCGGTGGTACGAGCCCACCGAGGTGGGTTTCGAGAAGACGCTCACCGAGCGGCTGGCGTGGTGGGCCACGGTGCGGGCAGAGGCGGCGAGGGAGCCATAACCAACTCAAGGCGTGCCTCGCCCCTACAAGAAAGCTTCACAACCTCTGAGAGTACTGGGCACTGTTCCCTAAACCGGCGTCGTCTCCCGCGGAGGCGCCACCGGTGCCTGCGTCAGCAGCCGCTCGGTAAACTCGATCCGTTCGTACAGATCATCGAACTGCGTGCTCTGCTGGGCCATCAGCTCGCGCATCTCTCGCCGCAGCTCCTCGATGTCGGCTTGGGTCCTTTTGGCTTGCTCCTGCTGGCCCAGCAGCGCCCGGGCCTTCCACCGCGACGCGCCGACCCATATGACGGTGGAAATGGCGGCGACGGCCACGCCGGCGTTGGCCAGCATGGCGAATGTAACGGGGGAAAACTCCATGTGCGTCTCCCGGCTGCAGGGTGGCTCTAGCCGACCTACGCCCGCCCATGCCCCGAGGTTTCAGCCGTCACCCGACCCCTACCGGCCAATGGCGATTAGGTGGAGATCGTCCTGGCCGACGGCAAGGTGGGATGGGCGAGGGCGGACGGTCTGGGCGTTATCTGACAGCCCCCACGCCTACCGGTCCGGATAGAACGTAACAGTCGTCCACCCAACCACGGCGCGGCCATCCTTCGTGGCCGGCTCGAACAACACCGTTTCCGCAAACTGAATGGCCAGCAGCGTAAACTCCGGCACATCCGACGGCGTGTGGATGGTGATGGTTCCCGGGGTGCCGTCGGCCCGTACCTGAATGGCCAGCACGGCCGGCTGTCTGGGTCGCCGCGGTACGCGATCGGACAGGTGAATCAGCGTGGTGGCGCCGGCAACCGGGCGGGGCGCGACCTCGAAACATCCGTTGTTGTTGTTGTAGTCCGCACCACTGAACCGGTCGCACTGGAAGTCCGGCTTCTCCTCGACCAGGACGGCGCGATGCACGAGCGTATCGCCCAGCGAGATCCGCACGGTTGCCGTGTAGCGTTCGAAGCCGGGTGCGGCGACGCTAATCTCGTATCGACCCGGCCGCAGGTCATGTTGTAATCCAAAGACGAATCGATCGTTGATCCACAGGCTGGCGTCGCCGGTCGCGCCGACCACGATGAGACGTCCGGTCGTTGGCGTGACGTCGACTGGCGGCGTGGCTTCGGTAGAGTCGACCGCGGTCGCCGAATCGGGTAGCGCCGTGGCCAGGGAATCTGCCGGGACCGAATCGGCGGTCATGGCAGTCGTATCGGGCGCCACGGCGACGGTCGCGGAGTCGATCGGGAGCGTCGTGCCAGTCGAGTCGACTGGCTGCCCGCCGCGCACGGCGAGCTGGACGTTCGCGGGAAGTCTGTCCAACACGCTCGCCGGCAACATGGCCAACGCCTGGCCGAGGACGGGATGGCGCTCGACGGTGGGCGAGATGCCGCCGTTGGCGTCGACGTAGTAATAGCCGCCGCCACCGGCTCCGCCGAACAAGACGAGCAAAAGCATCCCGACGAGTACCGGGCTGCGCTGCTTCTTCTCACGCCGAACTTTGATTCCCCGCAGGGGCAAGGTGGGCGGTGGTAGCGGTGTCATCGGTGTCGTGGGCGGCGAGGACGTGGCGCCGGCACCGGCCCGTGACGGAAGGACGGCCGGCATGCTCTCCGCCTGGGTGGTCGCGCCGCTCAACGAGCGCGACCCGGCGGACGACTTGGTACCGCCGTGCGTAAGCGCCTTCACCAGCGTATCGCAGTCGGGGAACCGCTCGTCAGGGTTCTTCGCCATCATGCGCAGGATGATCTGGAAGAGGCTGCGCTGCTCGGCCGTCTTCAAATCGGGATAGGGCGGTTCTTCGGTGACGTGTTGGAAGCCGATGGAAAACGAATCCTCGCCGTCGAACGGCACCTTGGCGGTGAGACATTGATACGCGACCACGCCGAGAGAGTATTGATCGCTGCGACCGTCGAGCGGCTGGGCGCGAACCTGTTCGGGGCTCATGTAGTACGGTGTCCCGATGGCCATGCCGGTGCCGGTGAGCTGGGTGTCCGATGCCGCCTTGGCGATGCCGAAATCGCAGACCACCACTTCGCCGGAATCTTTGAACAGGATGTTGTCGGGCTTCACGTCACGGTGGACCACGCCGTGCGCGTGCGCGTGGCCGAGTGCGCGAGCCGATTCGATGAGGATGCGGCGGATGTCGACGGCATCGATGGCGCCGAGTTTGTCGATCATTTCAGCCAGCGACGGCCCGCGCAGATAGCGCATCGCGAAGTAGATGACGTCACCGGTTTTGCCAACACGATAGATGGGAATGATGTTGGGGTGCTCGAGCTTTGCCGCCAAGCGGGCCTCGTTGGCGAATCGCTCGACCAGATTGGCATCGTGCGCGTGGGAGAACGGGAGGACCTTTAGCGCGACGTCCCGCTTCAGGTCGACTTCCTGAGCGCGAAACACCATGGCCATGCCGCCCCGGCCGATTTCTTCCTTGACGTCATAGTCCTTCCCCAGCGCCTCTCGCACGATCTCGAGATCGGTCGCGAGCACGGGCGAAATGGCAGTGGGTTCGGACGAAAAGGAAGTGAGATCCTGACCGCACATACTGCAAAAACTGGTGTTGACAGGTACCTCGGTTCCACAACGCTGACAATACATGCTGAGGGTCGCTCCTCCTCTCACTATGTGTACACTGCAAGTATAAGGCCAGTGCCAGGGGGGGGCGCAATGGCGCAAATTGCCCCCTGAATGTGACGGAGATCACACATAGACGGCGACGCCGAAAGCGCGTGTCGCAGGTCATGAGAGTTACAGCGGGGAGTTGGGGCGGAGCCCAGCAATAACAGGCTTGCATAGTGCCAGGAATCCTGGAACAACGGGAATTCGAGTCTGGAACATCACTCCTGACGGAGTGCATCGTTTCGAATGACTCGTGGATATGTCCATCGATGTGGCCAGGCCGAGTCTGTCGGCGACGCCGTTTCGGTGCGATGTTGGCCTGCAACCTGTACCTCGGCGTGCGCGCAAGGAGTCAGGCATGGATTCTACGGGAATGGCAGACGGATCATGCACGGTGGGTCGGTCTCGCCAGCCAATCACGCGTCTGGGGCGGAGGGCCCAAGCGGCGAGATCGATCGGCGCGATTTTCTCAAACGAACCTGAGCAGCCCTGGCTCTTGCTGGTGGATCGGGATGGAGCTGCGCGCCCTCGGACGGCACCACCACAGACCCATTCGAGCGGGAGTTGGCCCTCCTGGTCCTGGACGAGGCGAGGGGGGCCGGAGCCGCGTACGCCGACGTCCGGGTCTCCCGCCACTGGTTCGAGGCCGTCTCCACCCGGGAGCGCCAGATCACGGGTGCCCTCCACCCAGGGCACCGTGACGGGCCCGACGCGGGATAGGGTCTCGAGGGGACTCGAGCCCGGTTCGATCAGGGACGTCGCCGAGTTGGATCGGGTGGCGCGGAGGTCATTCTGCGGCTCAACGAACTGCCGAGGGAGCACGGAATCAGGGAAGTGGAGGTGCCCGCGGGGCCGCACGGAAGTGGTACGCCTCGCCGCGTAGAGGCAATGAGGGGACGCCGTTCTATTCTATCTATGTCAAACAGAACCCGACAAGGAGAACCCCATGCGTGACTCCATCGCTTTCTTGATGAGTGTTGGCGCGGCCGGCGTGATCGGGGTCGGCGGTCCCGGCGCTGGAGCGTCGGACGTTGCCCCGGCCAATCCGGTGACGCCGGCTCGTGCGGGCGACCTCGTCTACGTCTCGGGCATCATCGGTAAGCTTGCCGGCGCCACAGACTTTCCCGAGGGCATCGAGGCCCAGACGCGCCAGGCCATGGAGAATCTCGGCGCGGCGCTGCGTGAGAAGGGCGTGGATCTTTCTCGCGTCGTGAGTGCCAACGTTTTTCTCACGGATACGCGGAACTTTGCGGGAATGAACGAGGTGTACCGCACCTACTTTGCGGAAGACCCCCCGACCCGTGCCACGGTCCAGGCCGATCTTCCCGTGCCGGGGGCGCTGATCCAGATCAGCGTGGTCGCCGCGCAGCCGGGCATTGCCCGCCGGGTGATCACCCCGGCCGGCATGCGGCGGCCCGGATTGCCCTACAGTTGGGGTCTCCTCGCGGGCAACACCCTCTTCATCGCCGGCGCCACCAGCCGGAATCCCCAGACCTACGAGCCGGTTGACGGCGACATGGAGACGCAGACCCGGCAGGTGATGCAGAACATCGGCGCCGTGCTGGAGTCGGCGGGCATGGGATACGAGCACATCGTGTCGTGCAAGGCGTTCCTGGCCGACGCGCGCGAGTTTCAGTCGATGAGCCGAACCTACATGACGTTTTTCGAGCGAGACCTGCCGGCCCGGGCGGCCACGCGCGCGGGGCTGATGAATCCCAGGTTTCGCTCCGAGATTCAATGCATCGCGGTCGACGATTCCACGAGGCAGGTCGTGTCGGCCACGGGCCCGCCGCGGCGGGGCAGCGCCCTGTCGCCGGCGATTCGAGTGGGAGACCGGCTCTATCTGGCGGGTATGCTGGGACGGGGGCCCGACGGCTACGCCCCGGGCGACGTCGTGGCCCAGACCAGGCAGGCGTTGGAGAACCTGCGCGGGGCCCTGCAAGCGGTCGATATGGATCTGGACGATGTCGTCGAGGTCACCATCTGGCTGACGGACATCCGCTTCGGGCGTCGGGTGAACGAGGTGTACCAGGAGGTCATGGCCGGTTCGAATGCGGCGGTCACGATCGTCGGCTCGGGGCTCATGACGACGAGCGGCCTAATCGAGATCATGATGACCGCGGAACGATAGCACGGCGAAACGTCCGCCGTGCTACATTCCACGGCCGATTATCACGACCATCGAAAGCGAGTATGCGCATGAAGCAGGTGTTGCGAGTCACCACCGTCCTGAGCACGGCCTGGGCCCTCACGGCATGCGGTTCCGGGATCGGAACCGACATGGGTTCGTTTGCCGACAGCTCGAGCTACGCTCTGGGGCTGGACATGGGGAATTCCATTCACGACATGAGTGCGGAAATCGATTTGCCCTCCCTGTTGCAGGGATTGAGCGACATCCTGGAAGACAAGGAGCCGCTCCTCACGCCTGCGCAGTCGTCCCAGATTCTCCAGCTCTTCGGACGGCGGAGACGGGAGAAGGCCGCGACGGATCGCGCCGCGGCCCTGGAGCGAAACCGTGCCGAGGGAGAGGCGTTCCTTGCGGAGAACGCCGAAAAGGAAGGGGTGACGACCACCGCCAGCGGGCTGCAGTACGAGGTGATGACCGAGGGAGACGGCCCGACCCCCACGACGACGGATCGGGTGACCGTGCACTACCTAGGCACCCTCATCGACGGGACGAAGTTTGACAGCTCCTACGATCGCGATCAGCCGGCGACCTTCGCGGTCACAGAGGTGATCGCGGGGTGGACGGAGGCATTGCAGCTCATGAAGGTCGGAGGAAAGTATCGGCTCTTCGTGCCGTCCGATCTGGCGTACGGTGAAGGTGGCTCCGGCCCGTTGATCGAGCCCAACGCCATGCTGATCTTCGAGGTCGAACTCCTCTCCATCGACTAGTCGCGTACTGCCTCGAGGCTCGCTTCGATATCGGAGTGAGCGTCCAGCAGGCGGTCGATTTGGGCGCCGAGTTCCTGCGCCGTCCCGAGGTTGGCCGTCACGCTCTCCAGGTTCATGGTACCGGCCCGCATCCGCAGGAGATCCACACGCAGGTTCTCCAGCGCCGCCACCGTTTGGGCAAACTGTCGTTGTGCCTTGTCTCGAGCGGCCCGAATGCGCTCCGTCGCCCGGTGGCGCTGGCCGGCCAGTGAGTCTTCGTCCGAGGTGGCGGGCGCCGCCCCGGCGTTTCCCGCCATCGACAGTAACTCGTCGAACTCCTCTACCTGAAGCCGCAAGCGGTGCGCATCGGCTTCGAGCTTCTCCACGATGCCGGGGAGGTCGGCCATGCTCTCGCGCGTGGCCTTGGGCAGGGAATGGAAGAGTCCCGACACGGCGACCCCGATGGCGATTTCGGTTGGCCGGCTCGTGACACCGGTGGCTTCGGACTGGACCTTGATTCCGTAGCCGGCGGACTTGAACAGCCACTTGCCGAATCGGTTGCGCCAGAACTTGACGCGGCGCGACGCGCGTTTCGTCGAGCGTTTCTGTGACTGGACCGCGGCCACCATCGCGGTGACGGCCGAGGCGGTGGAGGCGAAGAAGCCTGCTTCCAGGGCGCCGGCGAATATGGCGAAGATGCCCAGGATGCCGGTGCCAATTGCACCGAAGGCGACATTGCGCCATCGTTTTCCGGTTCGGACGTAGTTATCGCCGTAGAGGAAGCTCAACTCCTCATCGAGAGACCCGAGGTCTTCTTCGAAGGCCAACACCACGTCGGGTTGGCCGTAGCCGGCTGACACGACGCGCCGGATACGCCGGAGGAGTGACAGGACCGGAACGGAGCCGAATGCCGTGATGATGCCGAGGCCGATCAGCTGCACCTCGGACGGGCCGGTCAGCATGAGACCACCGCCGATGTATACGCCCGAAAGGGGGTATACGATGTTGTGCCCCCGGTCTTGCCGTTCTCTGGTCTTCTTGACGAAGAGGCGCACGGCCAGGGGCGTTTCCTTTTTTGCCTCGAGGGCGGCGACGAAGGCTTCTGCGAGCTCTTCGCCGTTTTGAATCCGGTCGGCCGGTTCTTTCGCCAGACAACGCTCGATCACGGTGGAGAGTCTGCGGGGCACCCCGGGGACGAGGGATGCGAGACGCGGGGGCGCCGCGCTGATGTGTTGGGCGAGGGTCTCCGACGGCGATTCGGCCTGGAACACCGGCCGGCCGGACAGGGCGTAGAACGCGGTCACGCCCAGGGAGTAGATGTCGCTGCGGGCGTCGACGGGCTCGCCCGTCGCCTGCTCGGGGCTCATGAACTCCGGCGTTCCCAGTACCTCGGCAATCTCCCCGCCCGGTGCTCCGTCGCCCACGCGGGCGATGCCGAAGTCGGCCACCAGGGCCCGGCCCGTCCCCTTCTCGAGAAGAATGTTGTCCGGCTTGATGTCCCGATGCACGACGTCCTGGGCGTGGGCGTAGGCCAGTGCCCAGGAGATGTCGCGCATGATCGGCGTGGCGTCTCCCGGCCGGAGGGGCCCGCCGTGGCTGACCCGCTCGCCGAGGGACTCCCCTTCCACATAGGCCATCACGAAGAAGACGAACTCACCGACCTCTTCCACGGCAAAGATGGGGACGATGTTGGGATGCGAGAGTTTGGCCGCCGTGCGCGCTTCCCGCAGGAACCGCTGCCGCAACGCCGCCTGCTTCGCCATCGACGGCGGCAGCAACTTGATGGCGACGAGCCGCTCCAGGGCGACGTCCCGCGCAAGAAACACGATACCCATGCCGCCACGGCCGAGTTCCTTCTCGAGGGAATAGCGGCCAGCAATCGCGGATTGCAGGGTGAGGAACTCTGGGGAGGGGGCGTCGTCCATGGTAGATGATGGGAAGCGGCGGCGTGGTGCGCAAGGATTGGCGTCACATGAACAGCGATTCTAGATTAGTGATTCGAGATTGCGGATTGAAATGAAGCGCCGGCGTGGCGCGTGCCACGACTGGACAGGCACCCAATCTGCGATCTAGAATCACTAATCTAGAATCACTAGTCGAATTGCCCATATGGAAGATCAGGTCATTCTCGTCGACGAGCACGACCGGGAAGTCGGAACCGATGCCAAGCTCGCGGTACATCAGAGCGGCCGGCTGCACCGGGCGTTTTCGATCTTCGTGTTCGACAGTGGTGGCCGGACCCTGCTGCAACGCCGCGCGGCGACGAAGTACCACTCCGCCGGGCTCTGGTCGAACACGTGCTGCGGCCATCCGCGGCCGGGTGAAGCCGTCGAGCCCGCGGCCCGGCGGCGGCTCGCCGAGGAAATGGGGTTCGACTGCGCGCTGCGACTCGTGAGCAGCTTCGTGTACCGGAGCGATCTGGCGGACGGACTCACCGAACACGAATTCGACCACGTGTTCTCGGGGCATTTCGACGGCACGCCCACGCCGAATGCGGCCGAGGTGGCCGCATGGCGTTGGGTCGACGTGCAGGAGGTCCGGGCCGATAGCGACGCGCGTCCGGACCGTTATACTGCGTGGTTCGGGCTGGCGCTGGAGCGGTTGCTCGCCTCCGAGGAGCACGAATCATGAACCGACGGGAATTCGCGTCACGCATGAGCGCCGCGGTGGGCGCGGCGGCAATGAGTGGGTTTGGGGTTTCGGCGCGGCAAGAGGCTCAACCACGGGTCAACGGCCCCCGAGCCATCGAGCAGCTCCGGCGGCTGGCGCAGTTTGGCGGCACCCCCGAGGGCGGCACGAGCCGCGTGGCGTACAGTGACGCCGATCTGGCCGCACGAGACCATGTGATGGGGCTGATGCGGGCGGCCTCCCTCGACACGGCCGTCGACGGGGCCGGCAACATCGTCGGCCGCCGTGCGGGCCGGGACGCCTCATTGGCGCCCCTGATGTTCGGTTCGCATATCGACTCGGTTCCCGATGGAGGAAACTACGACGGGCAGGTCGGCTCGATCGGGGCCATCGAGGTGGCGCACACCCTGGCCGACCACGCCATCGTCACACGCCATCCCCTCGAGGTGGTGGTTTTCCAGAACGAAGAGGGTGGGAAGACGGGCAGCCGCTTGCTCAGCGGAGAGGTGGCCCCGCAGGAGCTGGATATCGTCACCCACAGCGGATTCAGCATCGGCGAGGGCATGCGGCGCCTCGGCGGCAATCCGGACGATCTCGAGAGCCTGCGTCGCCACGCGGGCGACATCGCGGCCTACTTGGAGCTGCACATCGAGCAGGGGGCGGTGCTCGAGCGGGAAGGGATCGCCATCGGGGTGGTGGAGGGCATCGTGGGCATCAAGCGCTGGGATGTCACCATCGACGGCTTCGCCAATCACGCGGGAACCACACCCATGGACCAGCGCCGCGACGCTATGCTCGGGGCGGGCCGCTTCATCGACGCGGTGCATCGCACCGCGCGCCGTATACCGGGCCGGCAGGTGGCGACGGTGGGACGGCTGCAAGCGCTGCCCGGTGCACCGAACGTGATTCCCGGCCGGGTGGTGTTGAGCTTGGAGATACGCGATCTGGCCATGGAGAAGATCGCTACGGTGTACGAAGCCATTCGGGAAGAGGGCCTGGCGATCGGCGAGGAGACCGGTACGACGTTTGCGTTCGATCAGTTCTATGTGAGCCGGGCGGCGCCGACCGACGAACGGCTGCGCCGATTGGTGGCCGACGCGGCCGCCGATCTGGGACTCACGTTCATGCGCATGCCCAGTGGCGCCGGTCATGACGCCCAGAGCATCGCGTTGCTTGCACCCGTGGGGATGATTTTCGTGCCCAGCCGAAGTGGCATCAGCCATTCGCCGCAGGAATTTTCCCACCCCGACGACATCGTGGCCGGGATGGACGTGCTGTTGCATACCCTCCTCGCGCTGGACGCGATGGATTTCGGTTGAGCCAGGTGTCCCGTCAAGGTTCGATCATTGCGTAGCAGCCCGGTTGCGTCCGAGGGACCCCCGCGACATTCATTTACCATGCGAAAGTCCATCATGTGTCTGGCCACCCTCGGGGCGATGACATTGCACCTTGCGTGTGGATCGACGAGCGACCCGGTGGCTGGAGAGCCAGGCGCGCCGCTGCCCGGGTTGACCGATGCCCAGCTCGCGCGGTTCGCTGAGGGCCACGCCATGTTCAACAAACAGTTCACGCAGGAAGAAGGCTTGGGCCCGCTCCTCAACGAAGCGCGCTGCAGCTCGTGCCACGATTTGCCGACCAGCGGCGGGTCCGGGGTCGAGTTCGTTTTCAAGGCGACCCATTTCGACGGGGAGACCTGCGACCTCTTGGTGCGCGAAGGGGGCGACAACGTTCAGCAACGGGCCACGGAGCTGGCTCGGGAGCACGGCTTCTTTCGCGAGGAGTATCCGCCGAGCTCGACGGGTCGTACGAAGGTGAGCGGGCCCTCCCTGTACGGGTTGGGCCTGGTGGACGCCATCGCCGAGGAGACCCTGCTCGCACTGGAAGATCCGGACGATGCCGACGGCAACGGCATTTCGGGCAGGGCCGGCCGCACCGTGGACGGACGGGTGGGCCGCTTCGGCCGCAAGGCCGATGTCGCGACGTTGTTCGAGTTCATCGAAGGGGCGTTGCGTGCCGAGATGGGACTGACGACGTATTTGCACCCGGTCGAGGAGACGATCAACGGCGTTCCCGTCCCCCCCGAGATCGATCCGGCTCCCGACCCGGAAATCGACGAGCGAGCGTTGGGCGCCCTGACGGACTACGTCCGTTTCCTGGCACCCCCGGTGCGGGCCATTCCCGATGACCCGGCCGTGCGGGATACGATGGAGCGGGGCGAGAGCGTGTTCCGCGAAATCGGCTGCGCCGGGTGTCATGTCCCCTCCATGGAAACGGGGCCCAACGACATCGCGGCGCTCGACCGGAAGACCATCGATCTGTACTCGGACTTCCTGCTTCACGATCTGGGCCCCGCATTCGCCGACGTCTGCGGCCCGGGTGCCACGCCGTCCGAGTACCGCACCGCGAGCCTGATGAGCCTCAGGAGTCGCATCGAGTATTTTCACGACGATCGCGCCGGCACCTTGCGCAGTGCCATTCTGACTCACGGCGGAGAGGCCATGGCCGTCCGCGACAACTTTGCCCGCCTGAGCGCTTCGGCGCAGCTTGATTTGATCCGGTTTCTTTCCTCTCTCTAGGGCCGGCAACAGGCCAAAGTCTCATGTCGTTGTAAGATGTTTGTCTTCAACGACTTAACCGACCTACTAAGCTTGAGGAAACCAACACGCTTGCCCGTCTGGTGGGTTCGCTGGGGAGCGGTTATGATGCCCCTGTCGTTGCGGTTGTGCGATGAAAACATGCAGTAAACGGTCGTTGACAGAAGGGGACGCCGATGCGGCGGGTTGTTGCCGGAAGATTGGTTTTCACATTGGCGGCGTTGCTTGCCGCAGCTCCGCCTGTGGAGGGGCAGACGGCTTACTCGCTGGCGAACGGGCAGACGTCCATCCAACCGTTGCACCACGGGTTCCTGAGCGTGGATTTCGCCGAGGCCAAGTTCGCGTTGACCTTGATCGAGTCGCTAGATCTCGGGTGCTCCCCGGACGGCTGTGAGCCCAACCAACTCGATCTCTCGCTCTTCGCGTCGGCGGCGGCGCGCAAGCGGCAGCAGAGCGTCTTCACCAAGCTGGACTTCAATCCGGGGTTCGACATCGGCGGCCGGGTCGCGTACGTGGCACAGCGTGACGGCATGGGGCATGATGCACTGTATCTCGGCGTGCGGTACACGACGCATGAGCGGGACATCATCACGATGGATATTGCTACGGGGATCAACACCTTGGGCTTCGAGACCCAGCAAACCCTCGCTGCGTCGGTGGGCTTCAATCATGCCTTCACAGACGCTACGATCGTGGGGGTGGGATTCGAAGGAAGGCGCGAGCTGTCGAGTCCCGAGCCGCGACTGGCCGAGGAATTTTGCACGCCGGGGACGGCGCCCACGGGGCAGCGAGTCCTGGTCTGCGCCAATCGGTTCCTTGCGCCCCTCTCGGACCTGTGGAACGCCCACGCGCGTTTCGACTTCACGCTCAAGCTGGCAACTCTTGGCCGGGCGGCCGATGCGGCTCGGCTCGGCCTCTCCACAGCCGCTTCCATGGATCTCATCGAGGGTGCCGGGAACCCCGTGAATTTCTCTCTCGGTCCAACCGTGCATCTGGCGGGATTTTCGGGACACGCCGTGGCGGCCTTCTTCGTCGGGTTGGTGGACGTTTTCGATGCGAACGGCCTGCGGCCGGATTTCGGCGATCGCTTCGTGATTCAACTCATGGTGGGCGCACCGTTTAGCGTGCTGGCCGGCAGGTGATCGTGCGGACCGCACTCCGGGCCCTCATACTGGGTGGCGCCGTTGCCTGCGGCGGTGAAGAACAAGCCGTGCGGGGTGAACCGGGGACCCACTTGCCTGGATTGAGTGACGCCCAGGCTACCGAGTTCTTTGCGGGCCAGGCGCTGTTCAACAAGGTCTTCACGCCCGAAGAGGGACTCGGCCCATTGTTCAACGAGAACCAATGCAGCGCGTGTCATACCGATCCCGCCATCGGCGGCGTGGGCGGCTTCGAGCGCGTCATCAAGGCGACGCGGTTCGAAGGCCCCGGCCAGTGTGACTACCTGAGCCGCGAAGGCGGCGAAAACGTGAGGAAGAAAGCCACGCCGCTGCTTCAGGCACACGGTGTGCTCAAGGAAGAGATGCCTCCGAGTGCGACGGAACGCGGCCTGTTCATCACGCCCCCGCTCTTCGGTCTCGGCCTGGTGGAGGCCATCGCCGACGAGACGATTCTGACGGCCGAAGATCCGGATGACGCAAATGGTGACGGGATCTCGGGACGGGCGGGTCGCACGCCGGACGGCGGCCTCGGCCGCTTCAGCAAGAAGGCCGAGCTGGCGACGATCTTGGACTTCGTCGAGGGAGCGCTGCGGTTCGAGATGGGGTTGACCACGCCGTTGCACACCGAAGAAGAAACCA
>JAPULZ010000017.1 GCA_027294455.1 Gemmatimonadota bacterium | reverse complement strand
CGGCTGCGGGCCCAGCCTGAAGCAACCGGCAGCCTACCGCCAACCATCAGGACCATTGAAATCACCGGCGCGCTGAACACCACCGGCGGCTACAACCTGGCCCTGGACAACTGCGACGTGGTGGCGGTGTCCTTCGGTTCCGTCATCGCATCCGGGCTCCTCGACACGGATTGCATCGCCATCAACCCGCTATCGGGCGATCTCTCCTATGGCTTCTACGCCTACTTCGACGCCACGGCCGGGCAGGAGGTGTCGGTCAGCATGTCGTCAGGCGATTTCGACGCCACGGTGTTCCTCTTCGGACCAAACGGCGATCTCATCGCGGCCGATGACGCGATGGGGACGGACGCGACGATTGCCATCACGCTTCCGGCGACGGGGACCTACATCGTCTTCCCTGCCTCCTTCGAAGACTTGAGTCTCGGCGCATTCGACCTGGTGGTCAACCAGACCAACCCCGGCATCCCCGCCAGTCTCGCATTCTCCATCGGCCCGTCGAACCGCATGATTGGCGAGGTCATCCCCATCGAGGTGACGGTGCTGGACGCCCTGGGGAATCGCGTCATCGACGCCACCACCCCCGTCACCCTGGAATTCGCCGTGAACCCCGGCCGCTTGCTGCTTCGGGCCAGCGGCGAAGGCGGCGACGTTCCGAGACTCCAACCCCTCGAGCCCAAGGCGCCCGCGGTGTATCCCGACCTGTCGGGCACGCAGGCGAACGAGATCTGGGGCATGTCGTACGACCCGACGCTCGACGCCGTGATCGCCGTCGACTGGAGTCAGGATCTCACGGCCATCGATCCGGTGACGGGGACGCAAACGTTCATCGGCTCCCTGACCGCGTGTTGCATCCGCGCCCTGGGGCGAGCCATGGACGGCCGGCTCATTGGCGGCGGGTCGCCTTCCGATCTCGACGATCAGATCTACGAGGTGGATCCCCTCACGGCGGACGCCAAGTTGATCGGCGCGGGTTCTGTGCCCATTTCCGGTGACCCCATCAGAGGGTTCCACGGGCTCGCCACGGATCCCACCGACGGCACGCTCTGGGGACTCGTGAGTCTCTTGAGCACGCCCTCGGCCCCGATGACGCGGTACCTCGTGACGATCGACCTGTCGGCTTCACCCTCTCCCACGGCCACGATGGTGGCGACGGTGTCGAAGCAAGGCACGGCCGACATCGCCTTCTTCCCCGACGGCACGATGTACGCCATCACCGGCAACGGCGCGACGAATCCCGAGACGTTGTGGAAGCTCGACAAGGCCACCGGAATGATGACGCTTGTGTTCGTCCTGGGAGACGGAATGACGGGCTCAGGCGAATCCATCGCTGCCATCCCGGCCCAGCTCATCGGCCCCCTCACGGTCCTTCCGGGGAGCGGTGTCGCCGTCTTCAACGGCGTGGCCATCAACGCGCCGGCCACCGGATACCGACTGACGGCCACCTCGCCGGGGCTGACCAGCGCCGTGAGCGTCATCTTCGATATCAACTGACACCATGCGCCTGGGCTTGATTCAGAATCACTGCTCACCCGAGCGTGATGAAAACCTCGGGCGGGCGTTGAGCTCCATGGAAGCCGCCAAGGAATCCGGCGCGGACATGGTCGCGTTTCCAGAGCTCGCCATCGACCGATTCTTTCCCCAGCACGAAGCCATGGATGCCCACGCCATCGCCGAACCCATTCCCGGCCCGGTTACGAAGGCCATCGGGGAAAAGGCCAAAGAACTCTCTCTCGTGACGGTCTTCAACCTGTACGAAGACGCGGGGCACGGACGCTACTTCGACAGCTCTCCGGTGTTCGACGCCAACGGATTCCTGCTCGGCGTCACGCGGATGGTGCACATCACGGACTACGCCTGTTTTCACGAGAAAGCGTACTATCACGGGGGAGATCGGGGTGCTCCCGTCTACGATACGAAGGTCGGCAGGATCGGCGTGGCGATCTGCTACGACCGGCACTACCCGGAATACATGCGGGCGTTGGGCCTCCACGGCGCAGAGCTGGTGGTGATTCCGCAGGCCGGGGCGCTGGACGAGTGGCCGCAGGACGTGTACGAGGCGGAGGTGCAGACGGCGGCGTTTCAGAACGGTTACTTCGCCGCCCTGTGCAATCGCGTGGGGCAAGAAGAACGACTCATCTTTGCGGGTGAGTCGTTCGTCGTGGATCCCATGGGCCGGGTGCTCGGTCGCGGCGAGCAACTCGAAGACGATCTCGTCACCGTCGACATCGACCTTGCGGAATGTGCTTCATCCCACGCCCGCACCCTGTTCTGGCGCGACCGGCGTCCCGATCTATACGGGAACTGGCTGACCTGACGCCGGCGGCTCGGGCGGTCCACCGAAGATCGCCGACAAGCTCAAGTGACGTGATTGCACCAGGTTGCGTGATACTCGATGGTCGATATTGCCACATTGCTTCTCCCGGGCATGACCCTCAACGCCACGATCTTCCCGAGCACTGGGTTACCATCGGTGGAGGCGGACTTCACTGGGCTTCGCGTGAGCCCGAATGGGGACCTCCCACCTGGCGTGCCCGATGGCATGGCCCTCTACGCCGAGAAGCTCGACCGCCTCGTCGAGTCCCACCCCGTCTGGCGGAGCGCCTCGAGACGCATCCTGATCGGCCACAGCTTCGGGGGCATGCTCGGTCTGTCGTGGCTGCTGCGGCACGGTTGCAGAGGGCTCGCCGCGATCGATGGAATGGTCCTCGTCGCCACCGCGGCGGGGCCGATGCTCGACTCGGCCCGGCTCCGGCTGGCCAAGTTCGGATCTCTCGAATGGCGGGTCGGGGTGAAGCGTCCCATGCGCGTGTGGAACACTCCGGTCGTGACGCGGGCCGTCAAGCGCCTGATGTGCCGGGGAGGCCTCGACTCCCGGCAGGTCGATTTCTCTCGTCTGCGTAACCCCAGCGATGCCGCCCTGGGTCGCGCCGGGTGGCGCAACACCGATTGGCGCGCCATGCGCACGTTCCGGATCGCCATGCAGGGCTTCGACGTGCGAGACCGCCTGGCCGGGATTCCCATCTCCACCATCGTGTTGCACGGCACGGAGGATTCGGTTCTTCCAGTCGAGGTTGGCAAGCGACTTGCCGACGCTTTGCCCCACGCCGAGCTGCGCATCGTGGCTGGGGCGGGGCATGGACTGCCTGTGACACACGGGGGGGAGGTGCTGGCCGCGGTGAGGACCCTGCGGCGGCGGATGGAAGTGGGGTAGCGGGTTACATCTCCGCGGTGGCTTCGGGCCCCACCACCGCATGCTTCACGTTGAATGCCAACAGGGTCACGAACGCGACGACGCCGGCGGCGATGAAGAATGGCACCGTCGGCCCGAACTGGAACACCGCCGTCGCCCATATCGGAGCGATGACCCGGGCCATGCCTCCGAAGGACTGCTGCACACCGAGCACCTGGCCCAGCTGGTTCGAGGGCACGCGGTGGGAGACCAACGCCGAGACGCTGGGAAAGAGCATCGCCGTGCCGATCGGCACGAGACTCATCACGGCCGCCGTTCCCAGCAACATCCCGGGCAACGGGATCACGAACAGGCCCAGGGCGAGGCTGGCCGCGCCGGCCCGCATCACCCGAGTCTCACCGAACGAGTCCACCGCCTTCCCCAGGACGAGCGCCCGCATCACGATGGACAGGAAGCCGATGTACACGAAGATCGGGCCGATGGTCCCCCCGGTCACCCCGAAACGGACCTGCAGATACAACGGGATGACCGCGGTCATCGACATGAAGCCGAGCATGCCCACCGTGTAGATCCAGATCAACCGGGGCACGGCGCCCGTGGGGTGCGTGACGACCTCGAGCATCACGGCTTGGGTGGAGCGCCGCTCCTGTGCCGGCTCGGCCTCGGCCGTCGCCCGCTGCTTCGCAAACGATTCGGGCAGCCAGCGCCAGGCAAAAAAGATGTTCGTGAAGCACAAGCTGGACGCGATGAGGCCTGGGTATTGGGGTCCGAGCTCGAAGGCCAGCGAACCGATGGCGGGGCCAATCATGACCCCCGCGCTGGTGGCGGCCGACAACCATCCGAGGGCCCTCGCCCGATCTCTGGGTTCGATGGAATCGCCGACGTACGCCTGAGCGACGGCCGTGGTGCCGCCGCCGATGCCTTGCACCAGACGAGTGACGAACAGCAACCAGATCGAGTCGGCGAACGCGAAGATGGCGAAGGCGACGGCCGAGGTACAGAGGCCCAGAATGATGGCCGGGCGGCGGCCGTAGTGGTCGGAGAACTTTCCCCACAACGGGGCGGCAGTGAGCTGCATGACCGAAAACGCGGCGATGAGCAACCCGATCATCCACGGTTGCGCGTCGAAACGCAGAGCGTAGAACGGCAACAGCGGAAACACGATCGCAAACCCGATCATGTCGACGAACGCCGTCGCCATCAAGACGGAGATCCGTTTCATCGACGGGTCCCCAACGCCATGGCACCGGCCGACACGAGCATCAAGATGACGCCGTACACGGCCGCGACCCCGATGTCGAAGTCGCGGAGAGCTGCCAGGATCTCGATGGAGACCGGACGCGTGTCGAACGTGTACAGCACGATCGACGTCACGAAATCCCCCACCGCCGTGGCGAACGCCAACGCACCTCCGGCGAGCAGCGCCGGCCTCAGGAGCGGGATCGTCACCCGCCACAACCGCCGCAGACGCCGCGCCCCGAGAGATGCCGCCGCCTCATCCAGCGTGGGATCCAGTTGGCGAAACCCGGCGATCACCGAGCCCGCCGCGATGGGGATATTTCGCACGAAATACGCGAGAGGGAGAATCACCACCGTCCCGACCAGCACCCACCGTCCGACCCACGGCGCAAACACGCCGAACGTGGTGGAGAGGGCAATGGCGAGCACTGTTCCGGGCACGGCCCACGGGACCTGGAGCAAACGAGCGATGACGCCACGGAGCACGGCCTTCCGCTGCACGATCGTGCGGCCGGCCCATAGCGCCAGACCGAGAACGCCGACAGTCGCCACCGCCGCCATCCATAGCGAGTTGACCAATGGCCGCAACCGCTCCGGCTCGCTCACTAGCTGCGCGTAATTCTCCAGCGAGTACGACGGCGGAAAGAGCTGCGTGGTCCAGGTCCCGAATGGCACGAACGACACCAGCACCAAGGTGAGGTGCGGCATCAGCAACACGAACGCCAACGCCCACCCCAGGATCGCGGCCACCCACCGCGAGAGCGGCTGCTGGAGCTCACGCGCCGGAGACCCCACCCCCTTCCCCGTGGCCGCCACCGAACGCGAGCCCTGAGTGCGCCCGAAGACGAACAGCCCGAAAAACGCGATGCTGGCCAGCGCCACCGTCTGCACCATGGCCGCCGGGAGGTCGCCGTTCAGTTTGGAATTGACGATCTGGGTCGTCATGACCCTGAAGCCGCCGCCGAAAATGTACGGGGCGCTGAAGGAGCCCAGCGACGTCATGAAGGTCAGCAAAGCGGCCGCGGCGATTTGCGGGCGAAGCAGCGGAATGGTCACGCGCCGGACGACTTGCCAGTGGTTGCTTCCCAGCGACTGGGCGGCCTCCACCATGGAGGCGTCGATCTTGGCCAACCCGGCGCGTGTAAACAGATAGAAATACACGTACATCGAGTACGCGTGAACGAGCAGAATCGCTGGAGCGCCCTGGAGCTTCCAGGGAGTTCCCTCGAGGCGGAACACCGCGGTGACGAGCCGGGCGATGAACCCGCTCTCGCCGAACAGGAAGAGAAAGGCAATGACGCCCACGTGGGGCGGCAGCACGGCTGGCAGCGCCACCAGCGCGCCCAGGATGCGACGCCCCGGAAACGAAAACGACTCGAAGAAAATCCCCAGAGGCACGCCGACCACCCCGGCCAGCCCAACACTCGCGAGGGAGATCCACACGCTGGCCCACAGGGCGGACCACTCGTAGGGCTCCACGACAAACGCCTTCAGGTGCTCTAGGGTCCACCGCCCCGGCCCGCCCACACTCTCGATCATGATGATCGCCACGGGATACGCCACCAGCCAGACCAACAGCAGCGTCAGCACTACGCCCAGGGGTTTGCGGCTCATGCGGTTTCCGCGGGAAACGCCCGACACCCAGCCGCGTTCACCCACACGGTTTCACCCACGTCGGCGGCGTGGACCGACGCTGCGAACTCCACGGCGCCGACCTCCGTGTCCAGCGTGAAATAGGCCCGGGCGCCGACGTACCGGCGCTCGGTCACCGTCCCCCGAAGCCCCACATCCTCCGACAGCTGCAGCGACTCCGGCCGCACCGTGACCACCACCCGCTGTCCTGGTACCAGCGCCACCGGGGCACTCATCGGCCACTCGACGCCCGTGGCGACCCGCACCCGGCCGCCGTTGATTACCACACCAGACAAGGTGCTCGCCCGTCCCACGAACGTCGCCACGAACTGCGATGCGGGTTCCTCGTAGAGCTCGGTGGGCGCGCCCACCTGCTCGAGCTGGCCCTCGCGCAAGACCGCGATCACGTCCCCCAACGCGAAGGCCTCCTCCTGCTCGTGGGTCACGAAGACCGTGGTGACCCCGATCTGATCGATGGCGGCGCGCAGCTCGCGCCGCGTCCGTTCTCGCAATGAGGGATCCAGATTGGAAAGCGGTTCGTCGAGCAGGAGCACGCGGGGCTTCGGTGCAATGGCCCGCGCCACCGCCACCCGCTGCTGCTCCCCGCCGGAGAGCGCGCTCACGGCACGGCTTTGGAAACCGGCCAGGTCCACGAGGGCGAGGGACTCAGCGACCCTGGACTGCCGCTCAGCCGGAGACATGCCGCGGCGGTCCAACCCGAATGCCACGTTTTCTCCGACAGTGAGGTGAGGAAACAGGGCGTAGTGCTGGAAGACCATCCCGAAACGCCGATCGGCGGGTCCCAGGGGCGTCACGTCCTCTCCGTCGATCACCACCCGTCCTGCGTCGGGCCTCTCGAAACCGGCGATCAAGCGCAGCGTCGTCGTCTTGCCGCTGCCGCTGGGCCCGAGCAATGCCAATACGCTGCCGGGGGAGACGTCGAGAGAAAGATCGCCGACTGCGAGGTGATCGTCGAACCGCTTGGTGAGTTGTTCGAGACGGAGTCCGGTTTCCGCCATCACCGTGCCGGCGGGATGCGGCCACGGCCCCGCACGTTGCGATCCCAGTACGTCATCCAGTCGGCACCGCGTTCCGCGAGCAGGTTCCAATCCATGTCCTCGACCACGAGATTGGCGAGCACGTCGCGAGCCCACTCGGGCAACGAATCGGGCGGCAGGTCTTGCCGGGCCGGAAGCCGGAAGACTTCCCTGGTGGCTTGCAGCTGAAACGCCTGCGACCCGACGAAGTCGACGAACCGGCGGGCCACGTCGGGGTTCTTGGCCCCCCGCACGACGGCGATGGCGTCCTGGATCACCGGCGTGCCGCTGGTCGGCAGCACGTAGCTCAGCGAATTCCCCCGGGCCCGTTGCAGTAGGATGTCCGGCAGATCCCACATGGTGATCACGCCTTCCTGCCGCAAGAGCTTCTGATGCAGCATCGCCGGGTTCAGCGGATACTCGGCGGTCTGCGCGTCCAGGTGGCGCAGCCAGGCGAACCCGGATGCCGTATCACCAGTGGCCTCGAGGCTCCGGAGCATGACCATGCCGAACAAGGTGCGCATCGTCCCCGACGCCACCGGATTGCGGATCAGCACCCGTCCCGTCCACTGCGGATCCAGCAGGTCGTCCCAATCCCGCGGCGCTTGGGCTTGGGACACGACCGCATCGTTGTACACGATCACGGCGACCGTCTCGTACACTGAGAAGAACAGATCATCCGGTCCGTGCCCGCGCTCGGAAATCGCTTCCGCCCAGACGGGCCGGTAGGGCTCGAGCAGCGAATCGCGGGCGGCGCGCGCAAACAGACTCGACGGCCCGCCGAACCACACGTCCGCTTGCGGATTCACGCGTTCCGAGCGAACCCGGTCCAGCGCTTCTTGGGATCCCATGTCCAGCGTGCGCACGTCGATATCGGGGTTGGCGGCTTCGAATACTCGCTCGGAGAGGCGCAACAGATCGCGGCCGTGGGGCGAATAGACCACCAGCGGTGTGCGTCCATCGCCCGTACACCCGCCGACGAACACGGCCGTGACGGCGAGCAACGTGGACCGGAAGCTGTTTCGGGGGGGACGCGCCACCTTACTGCTCATGGTCCGGGTGCAAGCCCAGCACATTGAGGAACAATCGAAACCCCCCCGGATTTCCGGCGGGTAAGGCGCGGAAGAAGCTCAATCCGGTATAGACATACGTGCCGGCGCCGTAGCGCGCGACCAGGAGCCCGCCCTGCAACGGCGGCCTGCCACTGTCGTGCATCTCGAGCATGGGTTGGTAGGCCGGGTCCCACGTGCCGGCGAAGTAGAGTCCGCGTTCCTGAGGCCACCCCACCCAGTCGTCCGCGCCAATCTCGTTGGGCACGTTGAACAATCGATGCTCCGGCTGCAGGATGCGCACCGGAGCGTTTTCGTCGGTGACCCGGTCGTGGGGCCGGGAGATCTCCAGGGGGAACGGCGCGTAGCCACCTCTCACGAATTGGTATTGCTGGTATTGAACGACGAGCAGCCCGCCGGCATTGGTGTATTCCAGCAAGCGTCCGTTGTGACGCATCAACGCCGAGTCGGACTCGTAGGCCCGACTGCCCACCACGATCACGTCGTACACGCTCAGGTCCCCGAGTGCGAGTCGGGATTCGTCGAGCAACTCCACGGGCAGACCGATTTGTTGCAACGCCTCGGGCACACGATCCGCAGCGCCCCGGATGTACCCGATCCGGGCCACGGATGGCATCCTCATCGGTGCCACGTGCACAAGGCTGCGCGCCGCCCGCACCCACGCCGTCGGGCGGATGTGCGAATACTCTACGAGCGCGATGCCCCGGGCGTATCGCTGGCCGTCGTCTCCCACAGCGGTGGCCGCGATCTCCACCTGGGCATTCCGCACGTCGTCCGGTCGTGTGACCGTGAAGACGAAGCGTTGGGATTCCCCCGTCCGCTCGAGGAAGAACGGCCGTGCCGGGGGAACACGCCAGCCGTCGATCTGCAGCCCCACCTCGCCGCGGTACGCGCCGACGCCGTTGTACACAAGCGTCACCGTGAAGTCCCGCTCCCGGTCGCCGTCCGCCGACCATACCACGCGCTCGGGATCCAGCGTCACATCGACCAGCGGCACCACCCGAACTTCCCGGCGCACCTCTCCGACCGCTTGGTTGCGGGCCCGGAACGTGGCCTCGCGCCGGATGCTGACGGGCGCATCGAGCACGGTGAGGTCGAAGCGGGCGTGCAACAGGGGCGGCTGGAACGGCCGGCCCCGCAGCTCCGGCGGCGCGCCGGTCCAATCGTACATGGCCCCGGTGCGCGGGTTCTCCAGGAAGTAGGGCTGGGTGGGCGGCGCGTCGGGATCGACCGTCACGACCACGGCAATGGTGTCGAGAGTTCCGGGCTGGAGCGGACCCTGGGGCAGCCGGGCCCGGGACACCGACCAGCCGTCGGGCGCTTCAATCACCGCGGCGTCCAGGCGGACCTCGAACGGTCCCCCGTTATACACGCTCAATGTGACCGGGACGGCCTGGCCCGGAACGAGCTCGTCGTCGGCCACCACCGCGTCCGTCACGATCCCCGCGGAGATGGTCACGGCGTTCGAGAGCAGTTGGCGAGGCCTGCCGGTCATGCCCTCGAGTTGCGCCACCAACTCCGGCGTCAGCGACGCGAGATTGGTGGGATCGATGGCTGCCCGGGCCGCTGCCGCGAAGGCGGCGAGCTCCGGGGACTCTAGGGGAATGGCGCCAAAGAGATCGTCGGCGCCGTCCGTCCCGCCGACCCGATCCGCGATGAGGGACAGTGTCGCCTCTCGTGGCCCGATGGCCTGTATGGTGCCCATGTCCTGGCTGCGGTGTAGGCTGCGACTGGCCATGGCGATCTGATGGTACGAACGACCTACCCGGGCATCGAGGACCCCGGTGGGAAGACGCAGCGTGCCCTGGGATCGACCGAAGCGGATCGATTGGTACAGCTTGGCCGGCGTCCAGGGTGCCAGGCCTTCTTCGGTCTGCAGCTCGGGAAAGGCCGCCGGATCGCCGGCGACGTCGAAGGCCGCACGCACGGCGATGCCGGCGGCTTGATGTTGCCCATGGCCGTCGCGCTGGGTTCCGGAAAACACCGTGATCATCACGTGGGGGCGGAACCTCCGCACCACCCGGACCACGTCCTTGAGAATGGAATCGGGGAGCCACAACCCGTGGGTCTCGTCGATGGACCGGGTGTACCCGAAATCAAAGGCGCGAGTGAAGAACTGCGACGCCCCGTCCAGCTCCCGGGCCGCCAGCAGCTCCCGGGATCGGATCAAGCCGAGGGCCCCGCCCAGCTCCGGACCTATGAGGTTCTGCCCGCCCTCCCCGCGGGACAGGGCGAGGTAGGCTGCCTCGACACCGTATCCCCGGCTCATCAAGGCGAGAAACGCCGTGTCCTCATCATCGGGGTGCGCCGCGACCATGAGCACGCGCCGGGATTCGCCGAGGCGCTGCAGCATCTCGTCGAGGACGACCATCCCGCCGGTGGTCGGAGGCCCGAGCTGGGCCGCCGCCATCGCCGGGCTCGACAGGACCAGGAACAGGGCGATGACGACGCTAGGCGGCTTGACGTGCAACGACAATGCTGCGGAGTCTTTCCGCGTTGGGGTCTTGTGGGTCGCCGAACGGCATCTCATGCCCCTTGGGATCCATCAGGATGGACGGACACAGGAAATCGAGGCGGCGAGCGAGCATGCGTTCCTGAACCGGATGGGTTGCCGCGGCCGCCGCCACGACGATGTGGTTCGCGTTCATGGCATGAGCAACTTGCGTGGCGGCGATGAGCTTCCAGGGGTCGAGAACGTGCCCGTCGAGAATGACGACCGTTGCGTCGGTCACGTCGCGCAGTGGCCGTTGCCCGCGGAAGAGCAGGCGCTCCTGCTTGATGGCTCGACGCGAGCGGTCGATCGCTTCCTCCACCGCGTCGAGCATGCTGAACTTGGGACTGAAAGCCGGGTCGATGACCGCGTCCGCGTCTTCGGCCAGCGCGCCCACGACCTCGTCGTCGATCCGGACATGGGCGCTCACCACCACGTCGAACCGGCATTTGAGGGCGTCCGCCGCGGCGGCCGCGATCTCCACGCCACTCGGTGCGACGGCCCAGACACATGCGGGCGGACGAATCCGTTGGTAGAGTAATCCCCCAAGTGCGGCCCCGGCGGCCGATCGAGTGGGATACAGAGGTTCTTGGCCAGCGCGTGCGTTCATCGCGTCCGGTGAATGGCGGGTAGTCCTAAGACCTACCAATTGTGCCCACCTCGCGGCCCCGGCGCAACTGTGAATAGTGAAGATTGCCCGCGTTACCGGAAATCGGCGTAGCGGGCACTGCGGGCCCCGGGTAAATTTCTCTCATGACCACGACGGCAACCGAGCCCAGTACCGGACCTGACAAACCGACCCCAACAGACGTTTCGGAGCTCGAGGCACGCGAGGTCGCGGAAGCCGCGAGAGAAACCGAGTGGACCTCACCGAGCTTCGTACGCGGGCTGTTCGAGGGAAAGTTCCACCTCTCGCTGCTTCATCCCTTTCCCTCGATCGACCCCGATGAAGCGGCGCGCGCCAAGCCGTTCTTGGACAAGCTCGAACGGCTAATGCGCGATCGCGTCGATGCCGAAGCCATCGAGCAAAACTCCAAGATCCCCCAAGACGTCATCGATGGGCTGCGGGAGATCGGCGCGTTCGGGATCAAGATCCCGACGGAATACGGCGGCCTCGGCCTGCACCAAACGAGCTACAATCGCGCCATCGCCATGACCTCGAGCTGGGAAGGCTCCATCGGCGTGCTGCTGTCCGCCCACCAGTCCATTGGCGTGCCCCAACCCCTGAAGCTGTTCGGGACGCCCGAGCAGAAGAAGAAATACCTTCCCCGACTCGCCAAGGGTGCGATCAGTGCGTTCGCCCTCACCGAGGTCGACGCGGGCAGCGATCCGGCCCGCATGACCACCACCGCCGAGCTGACCGAAGACGGGAGCGCGTACATCCTCAACGGCGAAAAGCTCTGGTGCACGAACGGCACCATCGCCGAGCTGATGGTCGTCATGGCCAAGACCGGCGGGCGCAGCATCACCGCCTTCATCGTGGACGCGGCCTGGGACGGCGTCGAGGTGGTGCAACGGTGCCATTTCATGGGATTGAAGGGGATCGAGAACGGCGTGGTGCGTTTCACCAACGTTCGCGTGCCCAAGGAGGACCTGCTGTGGGGGGAGGGCAAGGGTCTCAAGCTGGCGCTCATCACCCTGAACACCGGCCGGCTGACCCTTCCGGCCACGTCGGCGGTCGTCGCCCAGAAGTGTCTCCAAATCTGCCGACGTTTTGCGCAGGAGCGGGTGCAGTGGGGCAAGCCGGTGGGAAAACACGATGCCGTCGCCCAAAAGATCGGGCGCATGGCCGCCGACGCGTTCGCGATGGAGTCGGTGGCGGAACTCACGGCCCTCATGGCTGACAAGGGCGGTTTCGATATCCGGCTCGAGGCGGCGATGGCCAAGATGTGGAATACGGAGCGCGGATGGCGCATCGTTGACGACGCGCTGCAGGTGCGCGGTGGCCGCGGATACGAAACCAGCGCCAGCCTCGCGGCGCGGGGCGAGCGCCCCGAACCGATCGAACGCATGATGCGCGACTTCCGGATCAATCTGATCTTCGAGGGATCGAGCGAGATCATGCGCCTCTTCATCGCGCGGGAGGCCGTGGACTTCCACTTCAAGGTGGCGGGCGCCATCGTCGATCCGAAGGCGCCAACCAGTGCAAAGGCGCTCGCGTTGCTCAAGGCCTCTCTCTACTATGCCTTCTGGTATCCGACACGATGGATTGGATGGGGCCACTGGCCCCGATTCGCGGAATTCGGACCGCTGGCCACGCACCTGCGCTACATCGATCGCACGTCGCGGCGCCTGAGCCGCAGTCTCTTTCACGCCATCGTTCGGTTCGGTCCGGGCCTGGAGAAACGGCAGGCGGTCTTGGGACGCCTGGTCGAGATCGGCGCCGAGCTCTTTGCCATGAGTGCGGCCTGCACGCGGGCCCACAAGCTGCAAACGAGCCGGTCCGCGGAAGAGCGGGCTCGCGGATCCTCCGCGACCGATCTGGCCGACGTGTTTTGCCGAACCGCGCGGCGGCTGATTCGGGAGCGATTCCGCCAGCTCTTCCGGAACGACGACGTCGCCGTGTACCAGACGGCCCAACGCGTCTTGGCCAACGAGTTCGCGTGGCTGGAAGCGGGACTGATTCAAGAAGACTAGTGCACCGCCGGACGTTTCTGGGAACCGCCGCCGCCACGGCGTGGGGGTCCGGGTGCTTGCAGCGCACCGCTCCCGTGGCCGCTCCCCACAAGGGCATCACGCTGGATCCGTGGCGCGCCCGTCCGACGATGGAGGATCTCGGCAACATCCGGGACCTGGGCGCCACGCATCTCGCTCTCTTTCCCTTTGCCTACATGCGCTCCTACACGGATCCCGCCGTGATCCGCTACGATGCGTCCCACCCCAGGATGGATTGGTCGCTCACCGACGAGGCGTATCTCGAGATAGGCCGCATGGCACGACGCGTCGGCCTGCGGGTCGTGCTGATCCCCACCTTGGCGGATTTCGTGGACGGACACTGGCGCGGCGAAGTGCACATGACGGATGAGCCGCGCTGGCAGGCCTGGTTCGGCTCGTATCGTTTGTTTCTCCTGCACTACGCCCAGCTGGCCCAACGCCTCGGCGCGGTGGGATTCAGCGTGGGCACGGAACTGCGCGCCACGGTCCACCGGGTCGAGGAGTGGAGCGAGACCGTCGCCCTCGTCCGGCAAGCCTTTGCCGGCTGGCTCACGTATGCGGCGAACTGGGACGACTACGCCAGCGTCCCGTGGTGGGATGCCATGGATGTGATCGGCGTGCAGGCTTATTTCGAACTGGGGGACCCCTCGAGCGACCCGGCCCGCACCCGTGACCGGCTCGTGGAGAGGTGGCAGCCCATCGTCCGGGGACTGCAAGCCACCAGTGAGCGATGGGACCGCAAGATTCTGTTCACCGAGGTGGGATACAAGTCCCACACCGGCGCCACCATCCATCCGTGGGATTGGGCCATCGCGGGAGACGTGGACGAGGCGCTGCAGGCGCACGCCTACGAGGCCGCTTTCCGTGCGTGCTGGGGACAGCCGTGGTTCGAGGGGTTCTACTGGTGGAAGTGGCACCCCGAGGCAGGCATGACCGAACCGCGCCCGCGGGGCTTCACACCCCAGGGCAAACCGGCCGAGGAGGTGTTGCGCCGCTGGTACGGCATGGGGACATAGGAATTTGGATGAGTATATTTCCCCCATGCCCAAGGTTGCGCTCGCCTGTCAGTTTTGCACCACGCTGAACGCGGTGGATCTCAGTCGGCATGCGGACAAGCCGAAGTGCGCCGAATGTGGGAAGCCGTTCCTGATCGACCGGCCAGTCAAGGTCCGCGAAGAGCACTTCGAGAAAACCGTGCTCGAGTCCGAAATCCCCGTCATCGTCGACTTCTATGCGGATTGGTGTGGGCCGTGCGTGGCAATGGCGCCGATGCTCGACGAGATCGCCCGCACCAAAGCCGGCGAGTTGCTGGTGGTCAAGGTCGACATCGATGCGTCACCCGAGGTGAGTCAGCGCTACGGTATCAAATCCATTCCGTTCTTCGCACGATTCGAAAACGGCGAGATCGTCAAGACGGCGGTCGGCGCCGTGGGCCTGGACGGCCTGAACGACCTGGCCTCGACCACCTCGACCTGACCACCGACATCACTATTCCACGATGCCGTGACGCAGGACCTCCTCGAACGACTCGATGAAGACATCCACCTCGTCCAGCGTCGTATAGACGTTGGGCGTCACGCGTAGCCCCGTGCAGTCGGGGTGCCCGATCGACACCACGATGATGCGCTTGGTCTTCCACAGGTGTTGCCGGATGAGGGCCGGGTCGATGCCCTCGATCCCGAGGTTGCCGATGCCGCAGGATTGGGCGGGGTCGAAGCTGGTGTTGATCACGATGCCGGGCATGCCCTCGAAGTGCCGCAGGAAACGGTCCCGCAGATAGCGCAATCGCGCGGCCTTCCGCTCGGCGCCGATCCCTTGATGGAACGTCAACGCCTCGGCGATGGCGTTGTGGTTGCCTGCCGGGTGCGTGCCGATCTCCTCGAACTTGCGGATGTCGTCGTCCATGCGGGCCGGAGCCGCCATCAAGGGCCACGTATCCTTGATCTTCTCCTTGCGCATGTAGAGGAACCCGGTTCCGTGCGGTGCGAGCAGCCACTTGTGCAGCGAGGTGCCGTATCGGTCGCAATCGAGGTCCGCGTGGGTGAACGGGAAATGCGCGTAGGCGTGGGCACCATCCACTATGGTCTCGATGCCGTGCGCACGAGCCATCTGACAGATGGCTTTCACCGGGAAGATCTGGCCGGTGAGATTGGTGATGTGGCAGAAGTGGATCACCTTGGTCCGGGGCGTGATGTTCTGTTCGAAGAGATCCACGAGAACCTGCATGTTCGGGGGCGGCGTCGGAAATGAAAACTTCTTGAGCACGAGGCCTTCGCGGCGCACCCGCTGCTCCCACGTCGTGAGCATGCGGCCGTAGTCTTGATCGGTCGTGAGGATCTCGTCCCCCGGCTCGAGATCGAGGCCCATCTGGCAGATTTCCAGCGCTTCGCTGGCGTTGCGGGTGATCGCCATCTCCTCCGCGTCACACCCGAAGTCATCGGCGAGACGCCGCCGGACCCCTTCAATTTGCGGTTCGAGGATTTCCCACATGGTGTAGACCGGCGCCTGATTGGAAAACTCCACGTACCGGCGCAGAGCATCCTGCACGACCTTCGGGGCAGGACTCACACCGCCGTTGTTCAGATTGACCAGGCTGCGGTCGACGGTGAAGGCCTGCTGGATCTGCAGCCAGAAGTCCTCGTTCTGCGCCAATTCTTGCGCCGAACGGCCCTTGGCGGTGGCGTTCGCTGCGAGCATCCGCTCCAATCCGCCCTTGCGAAACGTCGGGGCGGTGACGGCGGCGGCGCCGGCCAGCGAATGGAAGAAATCGCGACGTGTGACCATGGCGTGCACTCCTTGCGGGGATCCGCGGTGCGGCGAGTCGGCTCAGATTCGCCCTCGACGAACCCAGTGTCAATAGTGCGGCGGCGCCGTCGTCGCCCGCCCGCCCGGCCGCAAGATGCCCGACCCGACCAGGGGACCGATCACAGCGATGGCGGCGAACAAGAACCACTGGACCGCGTAGGACAGGTGTGGCCCGCGCGTCCGCGCCGGCACGGGTGCGACACCCATGACCTCCGACGCGGCGGGTGGAAGCGCGGTGCGGCGCAAGACCAGCGGGGCCAGGGCATAGGGAAACCACGGCTGGAGCATCGTGGGATCCGCCCGCCGCACGAAGCGGGGCCACGCCGTGTCCGAGGAGGCCCCTCCGCCCTCCAGCCGCAGCAGCACGCCCTCGACCACGGCGGTGTCGGGCTCGCGCAGCCGCGCGAGATCGACACCCCGGGCGTCGGGGGACGCCACCCATCCCCGTTCGACCAATATGGCCCGATCGGGCCCCACGATCAGTGGTGTGGCGATATACACGGCCGGAACGCCGCCGACGACCCGCCCTTGCTGCACGACCTGTCGCGAGAAATCGAACACGCCACTCACCCGGGCGCGCCGGTACTCGGCGGAATCCCCACCCAGTGCGCTCGCCAGATCGAGCGGCCCCTGAGCGAGCCGGGCCTCGATGAGGGCGTTCCGGGCCGCCCGCTCGGCATGCCTGTCCAATTGCCAGAATCCGAGTCCGACAAACAGAAGGGCGGCTGCAAGCGCCAGGGCGGCTGCGAGGAGTCGGCTCAGCACGGCTGTCCGGCGGCGGCCGGATCCCCGGCGGTTCCACGTGTCCGACCACGTTGGCCCTTGCGCAAGTACGCTGCACTATGGAATTTGGGGCTTGTCATCCACCCTGGGGATACATGCGCAAGCTCAAGATCGCGGTCATCGATCTCGTCACGAAGGGACCTACGCGGGCACTCTATGCCCGGGTCATGAACCCGAATCTGACGAGCATCATGCCGCAGGTCGTTTCGGTATGGTGTGAAGAGTCCGGCCATGACGTAAAGTTCATCTGTTATACCGGTTTTGAGAACCTGCTGGACGAAGTGCCCACCGACACCGACCTGGTGTTCGTCACGGCGTTCACCCAAGCCGCCCAGCTGTCATACGCCATCAGCAACATGTGCCGTCAACGCGGCGCGGTCACCGTGCTCGGCGGCCCGCACGCGCGATGCTATCCGGAAGACGCCAGGAAGTACTTCGACTACGTGACGGGATTCACTGATCAGGCGGCCCTCAACGAAATCCTCGCCGACCTCGAGCAGCATCGCCCCTACGGAGTGCACATCGCGGCTGCGCAGCATCCGGCTTCGCTACCGAGCGTCGAGCAGCGGTGGAAATTCATCGATGCCGTCCTGGCCAAAGCGCCGACCATCAAGATCGTGCCGATGATCGGCAGCCTCGGGTGTCCCTATACCTGCAGCTTCTGCATCGACTCCGTGGTCGACTACCAGCCCCTGAGCTTCGACCAGATGCGGGAGGACTTGCGTTTCCTGCTCACCAAGTTCAAACGTCCGCGGGTGGGCTGGCACGATCCCAACTTCGGCGTCCGCTTCAACGACTACCTGGACGCCATCGAGGAGGCCGTCCCAGTCAACAGCATCGATCACGTCGCCGAGAGCAGTCTCTCGCTGCTGTCAGAACCACACCTGCAACGCCTGAAGAAGAACGGATTCAAGGCGATTCTTCCGGGGATCGAATCGTGGTACGACCTGGGCAACAAATCCAAGACGGGCGCGCGGAAAGGCGAAGAAAAGGTCCAGCAGGTGTCCGACCACATCAACATGATCCTCGAATACGTCCCCTACGTCCAGGCCAACTTCGTCCTCGGCCTCGACTGCGACGAAGGCGACGAGCCGTTCGAGCTGACCAAGACGTTCATCGACAAGACGCCGGCCGTGTTTCCGGGTTACTCGCTGCTGTCGGCCTTCGGGGAAGCCGCGCCCCTCAACCTGGAGTTGCAGCGCGATGGACGGGTGCTCCCGTTCCCGTTCCACTTCTTGAACAACCACCACGCGATGAACGTCCGGCCGAAGAACTACGAGTGGCGCGATTTTTACGATCACGTCATCGACTTGACCGAGTACTCCTTCTCGTGGCGCACCATCGGGCGCCGGTTCCGGTCCCAGGGGCCCTCGATCCCGGGATGGATGAACGTGCTGCGCGCGGTCTCCTCCGAGGGGTTCGGCCGCATCAAGTACTACCGCATGATTCGGGGATTGCTGGACACGGACGCCAGTATGAAACGGTTCTTCGAGGGCGAGACGACCGAGGTCCCGGAGTTCTTCGTCAATCGCATCAAGAACGACCTGGGCGACTTCTGGGACTACCTGCCCGAGGGCGCCATGGAGCACGATCCGACCGCATATCTCAAAAAGCACGAATCCACGAGAAAGCTGGTCGAGCTGCAGGCCTAGCCGCGAGCGGGCCGGGCGAGGTGCGCCCCGCCCGCTCGCGTCATGCCAGCAACTGGTGCAGCGCCCGCACCGACGGCAGGCGAAACACCGGTCGCTCCCTGGTGCCGAGCGCGCTGGCATCGCCCTCGGCCTGCGCCCGAGCGATCTCCCCGAAGCTGTGCTCCCCGCCGGGCACGGGCAGGTCGTCCTCGGGCAATTCCACCACCTGAATGAAGTGCCCTCGGGCCGGGCCACCCTTGTGGTACTGTCCCGTAGAGTGCAGGTACCGGGGCCCGTAACCCACTGTCACTGCAATATTTAGGCGTTCCTGCAGGGACCGTGCGATCCCGCCGAGGAGCCGATCCGTCTCCGCGGTGGGCGCGGTGTAGACCAGGATCGCCAGATAGTCCCCGGGCGCGACGAGGGAAATCCACGCCGCGAAATCCACCGGGTCCGGTTCGGGAATCGCCCTGGGCTTTGTCTGGGATTCCAGCACGCGGGCGGTGCGAGCCTTACTCTCGCCCACGTCGGGCTGGTCGAACGGATTGACCCCGATCACTGCCGCCGCCACGGCCGTCGCGAATTCCCAGCGAAAGAACTCGGCGCCCAGATCGTTGCGGCTGCCCAGGGCCAGGCCCACCACCGGGTGACCCCGCTTGGCCAGGGCGTTCATGCGGACGTCCACCGCCTCGTCCACCCTCCCACCGATTTCCAGCGAGACGAACAGCCGGTCGGCGCCGAACGACCCCAGATCGGCGGCCCCGTCATCGATCACGGGGAGGAGCCCCTTGCCCTGCTTCCCCGTGCTCTCCGCCACGAGCTGTTCCACCCAGCCGCCGAAACTGGAGAGCTCCGGCGAGAGCAGCAGTGTGAGTTTGTCCCGCCCCGCCACCGCGGCCTCCCCCAGGACGGCTCCCAGCCATGCCCCCGGGTTCTCCACCGATGCCGGATGCCGACACGCCTCCATGGCCGACCGGGCCCCCGCGATCACGGCGTTCACGTCGCTGCCCGTCAACGCGGCCGGAACGATGCCGAAGGGCGAGAGAGCCGAGAACCGGCCGCCTACGTCGGGGTCACCCTGAACGACGGCGCGGAACCCCTTCTCCGTAGCCTGCCGGTACAGTCGGGAGCCCTCGTCGGTAATGGCGATGAATCGGGATCCGTCGGCCCGGGCCAGCTGCCAGAAATGGGACAGGAAGCTGGCCGTCTCCAGCGTGGAGCCCGACTTGCTGGAGATGACGAAGAGCGGCTTGCTCGCGCCTCCCAGGATGGTCCTGACGGCGTTCGGGGCGGTGCTGTCCAGCATGGCCAGCGGGGGGAATCCGGACCGGGGGCCGAAGACGCTCCAGAACACGTCGGCGGCGAGGCTCGAGCCCCCCATTCCGCAGAGCACCACGAGGTCGCACTCGGCTCTTACCCCCTCGGCCAGCTCCACCGGAGCGGGATCGGCAGCGAGCACCCGGTCGGCGACGCTGAGCCACCCGAGGCGGTTCAGCAGCTCCGGCGTGTCTCTGGTGCCACCCCACACCGTGGGGTCCTTCGACCAAATGCGCTCGACCACGGCGTCGGCGGCCATGGCCCGCAATCGTTCGCCGACGGCCGACTCCAGGTTGCCCAGCGCGGCCAAACGAACGTACCGGCTGATGGGGCTACCGCTCCACGAGCGCCTTGGCCCGGACCACGATCTCCTCGGCCGTAAAGCCGAAGTGGGTAAACAAATCGGCCCCAGGCGCCGATTCACCAAACCGATCGATCCCCAGGACGTCTCCCTCACTCCCCACCCAGCGATACCACGGCATCGGATGGCCGGCCTCCACGGCGAGGCGCTTGGCCAGCTCGGGAGGCAACACCTCGTTGCGATACTCGACCGGCTGACGGCCGAACAGCTCGAGGCTCGGCATGCTCACCACCTGTGCGCCAATTCCCTGCTCCGCCAGGAGACGCTGGGCGGCGAGGACGATGTTCACCTCGGATCCGCTTGCCATGAGCACGACCTGCGGGGCTCCCCTCACCGGGTCCGACAACACATAGCCACCCCGGGCGAGGGCGCTCGCCGGCCCCAGGCTGGATCGGTCCAGTACGGGCAGGCCCTGGCGGGTCAGGATGATGGCCGTGGGGCCGTCATCGGTCCGCAGGGCGACGCGCCAGGCCTCGACCACCTCGTTGGCATCCGCTGGCCGGATCACCGTGAGGTTGGGGATGGCACGCAGGGATGCCAGGGTGCCGATGGGCTGGTGCGTCGGTCCGTCCTCGCCCAGTCCGATGGAATCGTGACTGAAGAGATAGATGGTGGGTTGTCCCATCATGGCCGCCAGCCGAATCGCCGGACGCATGTAATCGGCGAAGATGAGGAACGTGCCGCCGAAGGGACGCACCCCGCCATGAAGCGACATGCCGGTCATGACGGCCCCCATGGCGTGTTCTCGAATCCCGAAGTGCACGTTGCGGCCAGTGTAGTCGTCCGGGGTGAAGTCGCCTGCGGCCGGGAGCGTTGTCATGACCGATCCGGCGAGATCGGCCGACCCGCCCATCAACTGTGGCACCCTCGCGACCAGGGCACCGAGGACGGCCGCCGACGCCTTGCGCGTGGCCATGCCCCCGGACGCGCTCTCGAACGTCGGTAACGCGTCTTCCCAACCGTCGGGTAGCTCTCCGGCAAGGCGGCTACGCAGGCGTTCGGCATCTCGGGGATGAGCCGCGGCATACCCGCCGAATCGCTCTGACCATTCCGCCTGCAGCGCGGCACCTCGATCTCGGCACGCCCGCCAGTGGGCCAGCGCCTCCTCGGGCACATGGAACGGCTCGGTGCCCGGCCAATCCAGATTCTGCTTGGTGAGGGCGACCTCTTCTTCCCCCAGAGCAGCGCCATGCGCGGCTGCGGAATCCTGTTTGTTGGGGCTGCCGTACCCGATGTGGGTCCGCACCACGATGAGCGACGGCCGGGGATCGTCCTGGGCGGCCCGTACGGCCTCATCCAGGGCCTCCAGATCGTTGCCGTCCTCGACCTGGCGCACGTGCCAGCCGTAGGAGGCAAATCGTCCCATGGCGTCGTCGCTGTAGCACAGGTCGGTCTCACCGTCTATGGTGACGCGATTGTCGTCGTAGAATCCGATGAGATCCCCGAGCTTGAGATGGCCGGCGAGCGATGCCGCCTCGTGGGAGACCCCCTCCATCAAGTCTCCATCGCTGGCGATGAAGTACGTGCGATGGCCCACGACGCGATGGTCGGGACGGTTGAAGAGGGCGCCGAGGTGGGCCGCCGCGGCGGCCATGCCGACCGCATTGCCTACCCCCTGGCCCAGCGGACCCGTCGTGGTCTCCACGCCGGGCGTGACACCGTATTCCGGATGGCCCGGGGTTTTGCTGCCGAGCTGCCGGAACTGTTTGATGTCTTCCAGCGAGAGGTCGTACCCGGCGAGGTAGAGGGCGCTGGAGAGCAACATGGAGGCGTGCCCGCACGACAGCACGAAGCGGTCGCGGTCGGGCCAGTCGGGATCCACCGGGTTGTGTCGCAGATGACGGGTCCAGAGCACGTACATGAGTGGCGCCAGGGCCATGGGAGTCCCGGGATGTCCACTGTTGGCCTTCTGAACGGCGTCCATCGAGAGTGTACGAATTGTGTTGATGCAAATATCGTCGAGCGACACGCTGGTCATGGTGATGGGCTCTGCCACCTACCTGATCTCCTTGGGGGCCGCCGGAGCCGGCGGGAATGGATTAGGGCCGCGGAAACATAGCACTTCCTGCGGCACAGTGAAGGCACTACCATCCGCTCATGAGCAATCCCTTCGACGCTCGCGACACGATCGCTCTCGATGAGGGCGACGCCACGATCTTTCGACTCGATGCCCTCGGCAAGGCCGGACTCGCCGACATCGATCGCCTCCCGTACGCGATTCGCGTCCTCCTGGAGAACATGCTCCGGCATCACGGCAACGGCGTGGTGGGCGACGCGGAAGTAGCGCTGGTGGCCGGATGGTCCCCCGAGCCGGACCGCAGCCGGGAGGTCCCGTTCATGCCGGGCCGGGTGGTGCTCCAGGATTTCACCGGCGTCCCGGCAGTGGTGGACCTCGCGGCCATGCGGGACGCGATGGTCCGTATGGGGGGCGATCCCAACAAGATCAATCCGTTGATCCGAACCGATCTCGTGATCGACCACTCGGTCCAGGTCGATTTCTTCGGATCCCACCGGGCACTCGAGCAGAACGTCGAGCGGGAGATGGAGCGCAACTCGGAACGGTACGCGCTGCTGCGCTGGGCCCAACAGGCCTTCTCGAATTTCACCGTCGTCCCGCCCGGTACGGGCATCGTGCATCAGGTGAATCTGGAGTACCTGGCCAGCGTGGTGCTGCTCGTGGAACGGGACGGCGAGCTCTTCGCCTATCCCGACACCCTGGTGGGCACCGACTCGCACACGACAATGATCAACGGCATCGGCGTGATGGGCTGGGGCGTCGGAGGCATCGAGGCCGAGGCCGTGCTGCTCGGTCAACCGTACTTCATGCAGTTGCCGGAGGTGGTGGGAGTGAAGATGCGCGGCCGCCTTCCCCCCGGCGCCACCGCCACGGATCTCGTGCTCGTCGTCACCGAGATGCTCCGCAAGCACGGCGTGGTCGGACGGTTCGTGGAGTTCTTCGGCGACGGGATGGAGAGCCTCGGTCTCGCCGACCGTGCCACCATCGCCAACATGTCCCCCGAATACGGGGCCACGATGGGATTCTTTCCGGTGGACCGGGAAACCCTGATCTACTTGGAACGCACGGGCCGACCGGCGGGGTTGGTGGACCGCGTGGAGCGGTACTGCAAGGAGCAACACCTGTTTCACACTCCCGACGCACCCGACCCGACCTACTCGGCGGTCGTGGAGTTGAATCTGGACGAGGTCGTGCCGTCCCTGGCCGGGCCCCGGCGGCCCCAGGATCGCGTGCCGTTGAGCCAGCTCAAAGAGTCGTTCCGCACGGTGCTGCCGAACTTGATGCCCTCCACGCGGCGTGCCGTCTCCGAAGAAAACGGGGCGCGCTGGGCGGACGAGGGCGGGCACAGCCCGTCCGCCGCGTCGGCGGTGGCGGACATGACCACCATGCAGCAGGGGGCCGAGGTCGAGTACGACGGAAGCCGATTTAACATCACCGACGGGTCGGTGGTCATCGCCGCCATCACGAGCTGCACGAACACGTCGAATCCGTCGGTCATGATCGGCGCCGGACTCGTCGCCCGCAACGCCGTGGCACGAGGCCTCACCAGCAAGCCGTGGGTGAAGACCAGCATGGCCCCGGGCTCCTCCGTCGTAACCGAGTACTTGCAGGCGTCTGGACTGATGGCGCACCTCGAGGCCCTCGGGTTCTATGTGGTGGGATACGGCTGTACGACGTGCATCGGCAACAGCGGCCCTCTCGCCGAGCCCATCGCCCGCGCCATCGAGGAACACGAGCTGGTGGCGGCGGCGGTGCTCTCCGGGAATCGCAATTTCGAGGCGCGCATCCACCCGCTCGTGCGAGCCAACTATCTGGCGTCGCCGATGCTCGTGGTGGCCTACGCCATCGCCGGCCGCATCGACATCGACCTCGACTCGGAGCCGCTGGGGACGGACGCGGGCGGCGACCCGGTTTTCCTCAAGGACATTTGGCCGGCGCCCGAAGAGATCACCGCCGCGGTGTCGAGCTCGCTCAAGCCGGAGATGTTCACCAGACAGTACAGCAGCGTGTTCGAGGGCACGCCGGCCTGGAAACAGCTCCCCGTTCCCTCCGCCGAAGGCGGGCGCTATGCGTGGGATCCCGCTTCGACGTACGTCGCCGAGCCGCCATTCTTCGAGGCACTCTCCAGCGAGCCGGCGCCCCTGCAAGACATCGAGGCAGCCCGCGTGCTGGCCTTCCTGGGCGATACGACCACCACGGACCACATCTCACCCGCAGGCGCGATTCCCCAAGACAGCCCGGCCGGACGGTGGCTGATCGAGCACAACGTGAAGCCGGTGGATTTCAACACGTTCGGCTCGCGACGGGGCCATCACGAAGTGATGATGCGGGGAACGTTCGGCAACATCCGCATCAAGAACCGGCTGGTCGACGGCAAGGAAGGCAACTGGACGAAACACTTTCCCAGCCAGGAGGTCACGAGCATCTACGATGCCGCCATGCGGTACCGCGACGAGCGTATCCCGCTCATCGTGCTCGCGGGCAAGGAATACGGCACCGGAAGCTCCAGGGATTGGGCTGCCAAGGGAACAGCGTTGCAGGGCGTGCGCGCGGTCGTGGCCACGAGCTACGAACGCATTCACCGCAGCAATCTGATCGGGATGGGAGTCTTGCCCCTACAATTCCGGGACGGTGCCAGTGCCGACACCCTGGAACTACAGGGCGACGAGCGCTTCTCGCTGACCGGGATCGCGCAGGGATTGCAGCCGGGCGGTTTCGTGCAGGTCACGGCGGTGGCTCCCGACGATCGGGGCGGCGAGAGGAAAGATTTCGACGTGCTGGTGCGGCTCGATACGGACGTCGAGCTGGAGTATTACCGGCATGGAGGGATATTGTCGTTCGTGTTGCGGAAGCTGTCGGGAGAAGAAAGTAGGGAATAGAGATTGGATTTCTCTATTCGTCATCCAAAAATCGTTCGATCCGATCCCATTCATCATTAGCATCATCGTACCCCAACTCCATCAGTGGAACCGTGTACGCGGGATCAAACAGCAGATAGCTAATGAAGTCGGAAGCGCCTTCCCGTTGCCCCCCAATCCCCTCCACCAACGAGCGGATTCCCGTCGGCAGGCGCCGCCAGTGCGGGCGCGCCAACGCGCCCAGGTCGAGCGACGGACGCAGAATCAGCAACTTGATGGGCCGCAGCCGCTCACGCAGCTTCGCACCCGGTGGAACGGCGGCGAGAATGCCGTTCAGCCGTTCGAGGCGCTCGGCGTCGGAGTCGAGACTATCCAGGAAGATCGAATGGAACAGGATGCCCATCACCTGGGCGGCCGACGGATAGTGCGTCACGGCCGGCGGGGGAACGATGGCGGACGCCATGGGCCGCATGCTGATCCCGAGAATGCGGCGCGCGCCGAGGTGGATCGCCGGGGCCAGCGGGGCGGCCTGCCGCACGCTCCCGTCTCCGTAGTACATGTGGCCCAGTCGAACCGCCGGAAACATGAACGGGATCGCCGCCGAGGCGAGGACGTGATCGATGGTCAGCTTCGTGCGAACAGCCCTTCGTTGTGAGCGCTCCCACACGGGCACGTCCGGGGCGCCGTGCACGAACGTCACGGTCTCGCCCGTGTCGTAACATGTCGCGCTGAGCGTCACCGCGTGCAGCTTCCCCGTCCTCACATTTTCATCGATGCGATCGACATCGACGCGCTGCTCCAGGAAGTGCCGGAGCGGTTCCATGTCGAACACGCCCCGGACGACCGTCGGACGCCGGCCACGGTGGAACATCCGCTGCCCCACCCATCGCATGCCGGCGCGCAGCAGGCCGGTCATCCGCACCTCGTAGACATCTTCCACGGTCAGCCGCGACCACGCTCGCCGTACGGCCCGGACCGAGGTGGCGAAGGTGCCGGGATGGGCCGCGAGCGTGATCGTGTTGATTGCCCCGGCCGAGACGCCAGCGTAAATGGGAATGGAGAGGGCGGGCCGCCGTTCGGCAATGGCGCACAGCACGCCCACCTGATACGCCGCCCGGGCACCACCTCCCGACAACACCAGTGCGAGATCCGGTGCAGCTTTCTCTTCCCTCATGATATCCCTAGGTTGGGCCATGAGCTTCCAGATACCCGAGGATGAGTTGCGATTTCGGGCGGTGCGTGCGAGCGGCCCCGGCGGTCAGCACGTGAACAAGACCTCGACCAAGATCGATCTCTCGTGGGATGTTGGCCACAGTGGCAGCCTGTCGGATGCGGAAAAACGGCGCGTCATCGAGAAGCTCGCAAACCGCATCGACGCTCAAGGTGTGCTGCACGTAACTTCGGGAGGCCGACGCAGTCAACTCCAGAACCGGGAGGCCGCGATCCGGCGGGCCGACGAACTCGTGACCAAGGCACTTCATGTGCCGAAGCCCCGCAAACCCACTCGCCCTCCCAAGAAAGCCAAGGAAGATCGCCTCGCGGCGAAGAAAAAGCGGTCCGCCCTCAAGGAGCAGCGCAAGCGTCCCGACCCATCCGAATAACCCGGCCCCGCGGCGGCTCCTGGGCTAGTCGAGGAATGCCAGCCGGGTGGAGATGTCGATTGCCCCCTTCAAGCTCCTGGCAACCGGACAGGAGTCGGCATGCGCCGCGTGCGCCCGCGTGGCCGCCTCGCGCTGATCGGGGGAGATCCCCCGAAGCTGGTAGCTCACCCGGATGCGTTTGATCACCAGCACCTTTCCCTCGGTCTCCACTTCGCCCACGACCTCGGCCGTGAGGTCGTCGTTGCCCATCGTGATCTCGCGCGCTCCCAGCGCGCCGGCAAAAGTGCCGGTGAGTCACCCACCGGCAGCCGCCACCACATAGTCGATGGTGGTGGCATGGGGCTCGATCTCCGCTGGATCGAGCCCGTAGTGAGCCGCAATGGCACCGTGGATGCCGAAGAGGACCGGCTCGGTTTCGGCCGGCAGGGATGCGGCCCGGAGCGGCCCTCCGAGTCGACGGATCGTCACACGAGATTCGTAAGCGATGTCTGGCATGCACAACTCCTGAATTACGGTGGTGGCCGGCCGGTCGGCCGTGATAGCTTGGGGCAGGTCACGGCAGCGTGCGACAACCTATACCCCCAACCCACACCGTACAACCATATGTCCCTGCTCTCTTGCCTCTGCACCGCGGTACAGGTCTGGGCCTCGGCCCCGGCGCTTCCCGCGCCCATCACGAACAACGCCGTCGCGGCCCGCTCCGACGGCGAACGGGTCACGGTCTATTCTTTTCTCGGTCTCGATTCGACCAAGAGATGGAGCGGAGTGAGCAGCCGCGTGTTTCGCTGGGAGGTCGGAACCCCGGCGTGGGAAGAGCTTCGCCCCATTCCGGGTCCGGGACGGCTGGCCGCCACCGCCCAGGCGATCGGGGATCGGCTCTACGTCTTTGGAGGGTACACGGTGGCCGAGGACGGCAGCGAGCAGTCCCTGCCCCACGTGGACGTCTATCACCCAGATACGGAGACGTGGAGTCGCGGCGCGCCCATCCCCGTGCCGGTCGACGATGCCGTGTCCGGCGTGTGGCGGGATTCGCTGGTGTATCTCGTTTCCGGCTGGCACGACGGGGACAACGTCTCCAACGTCCAGATCTACGATCCGGCCAGAGACACCTGGTCTCAGGCCACGCCCATACCCGGGCAACCCGTGTTCGGCCACACCGGAGCCGTCGCCGGAAACGCGATCATCTACATCGACGGAGCGCGGCGCAGCGACGATGACCCGCGATACGTCCTCGAGCCGAGCACCTGGCGGGGCGACATCGACCCCACGAACCCCACCGTGATTTCGTGGAGACGATTGGCCCGGCACCCCGACCCTTCCCTCTACCGCTCAGCCGCGGTGGCCGTGGGGACGTGGATCGTATTCGCCGGAGGGACTGACAACCCGTACAACTACGACGGTATCGGATACAACCGGCTTCCGGCACACGCCCGAGACGCCGTGTGGGCGTTCGACACGGTGTCAAACGAATGGCATCCGGGGGCCACCCTGCCGACGCCAACCATGGACCACCGGGGCATCGCCGTGGCCGGTGCACACATGATCATCGTCGGCGGGATGATGGGAAATCAGCAGGTCACGCCTGGCGTGGTCATCGCCGAAGTTCAGGACGTCCTACCGCCGGAAACCCGGCGGTAGCGGGAGTCCACACAGGCGACGGCCGGCGGTATCCTGTACGGGCTACACCGCTTTGATGTCCGTCACCAACTGCGCCACGGAATCCTTCGCGCTGCCGAAGAGCATCGACGTGTTCTCGAGGAAGAACAACGGATTCTCGACGCCGGCGAATCCTGGATTCATGCTTCGCTTCATGACGATCACATGCTGTGCCTTGTCGACGTCCAGGATCGGCATGCCGTACAGCGGACTCGACGTATTGGAGCGCGCGTCCGGATTGACGACGTCGTTTGCGCCGATGACCAACACGACGTCACACCGTTCAAATTCCGGATTGATCTGGTCCATGTCCTTCAGCTGATCGTACGGCACGTTCGCTTCGGCCAGCAACACGTTCATGTGGCCCGGCATGCGGCCCGCCACGGGGTGAATCCCGTACTTCACCGTGCCCCCGCGGGTCTCGATGAGATCGGCCATCTCCCGCACGTCGTGCTGGGCCTGGGCCACGGCCAAACCGTATCCGGGAACCACGATCACGTTGCGCGCGTACGCCAACATCGTGGCGACGTCCTCGCTGGACACCTGCTTCACCGTTCGGTCGCCGGGACCGACGGCGGCGGCCGCACCTGCTTGCGGCGCGGACCCGAACGCACCGAACAGCACGTTGGCCAACGACCGATTCATCGCCTTGCACATGATCCTGGTGAGAATGAGCCCGGAGGCCCCCACGAGAGCCCCGGAGATGATGAGGCCGTGGTTGCTGATCACGAACCCGGTCATCGCCGCCGCAATTCCGGAGTAGGAGTTGAGCAGGGAAATCACCACGGGCATGTCCGCGCCGCCGATGGGAATCACCGACAACACTCCCAGCAAGAGGCCCACGCCGACGAACACGGCGAACCACGTCGTGAGGCTCGCATCGCTCACGAGCATGACGATCAAGACCACCGTGCCCAGGAACAGAACCGCATTGAGCGCCTTCTGCAGTGGGTAAGTCACGGCCCGGCCGCTCACCAGCTCCTGCAACTTGCCGAACGCGATGAGGCTGCCGGAGAACGTCACGCACCCCACCAGCACGCTGAGCTGGATGGAGACGCCCACGTTGATGGGAATGGCCGTGTTGGTGGCCGCGAAGCGGAGATATTCGCCCGAGGCGACGAGCGCCGAAGCGCCGCCGCCGAATCCGTTGAGCAGGGCAACCATCTGCGGCATCCCCGTCATCTTGACCGTCTTGGCGAACACGCCGCCGATGGCAGATCCCACGATCATGGCGATGACGATGCCGGTGAAGCTCAGAATCTCACCGTACACCAGCGTCGTCACGATCGCGATGAGCATCCCGACCGCAGCGAGGCGGTTGCCTCCGAGGGCGGTGGCGGGGGAGCTCAGACGCTTGAGGCCGACGATGAAGAGGACCGCCCCCAGCAGATACAGCAGCATTGCGTACGGAGGCATTATTTGCGCTCCTCCGGCTTGCGCTTGAACATCTGCAACATGCGGTCGGTGACCATGAACCCGCCGACGACGTTGATCATCGCGAAGGCCACCGCGACGAACCCGAGGATCGTCGAGAGATTGCCGCCGCCTCGACCCGACACCAGCAGGGCGCCGATGATGACAATACCCGAAATCGCATTGGAGCCCGACATCAAGGGCGTGTGCAACGTCGGCGGCACCTTCGTGATGACCTCGAAACCCACGAACATGGCCAGCACGAATATGACCAGCAGAACCACTAGTTCTTCCATCATGACCCGCTCCCTCCCTCGATCGCAGTCCGCGTCGCCTCGTGCACGATCTTTCCATCACGGGTAATGCAGGTGTCCGAGGTGATCTCGTCGTCGAAATCCAACTTCAGGTTTCCTTCCTCGAGAATGTGGTTGAGGAAGGTCGTGACGTTCTTGGAGTACATCTGGCTCGCATGGGTCGGCATGGTGGAGGCCAGATTGACGGGGCCCAGGATCGTCACCCCGCCCACGGTCACCTCTTCCCCCGGCTTGGTGAGGGCGCAGTTGCCCCCCGCTTCCGCCGCCAGGTCCACCACGACTGAGCCTGGCTTCATGTCGCGCACCATCGCTTCGGTGATCAGCAGAGGTGCGGGCCTGCCCGGAATCAGAGCCGTGGTGATGACGACGTCCGCGTCCTTCGCCGCGTCATGGGTCAGTTTCCGGATGCGTTTGTTCTGCTCCTCCGATAGTTCCTTGGCGTAGCCGCCCGCCGTCTCCGCATCCTCGATGGCTTCGATCTCGAGGAAATGGGCCCCCAGACTCTCCACCTGTTCCTTGACCGCTGGGCGGACGTCGAAGGCACGCACCACGGCGCCCAACCGCCGGGCGGTGGCGATGGCCTGCAGGCCCGCGACGCCCGCACCCATGACCAGGACCTTGCTCGGAGCCATCGTGCCCGCCGCCGTCACCAGCATCGGGAAGAACTTGCCCACCGATGCCGCCCCCAGCAGCACCGCCTTGTACCCGGTCACCGTACTCATGGACGAGAGCACGTCCATCGACTGCGCCCGCGTGATGCGTGGGAGCAAATCGAGACTGAACGCCGTCACGTTCCGAGCCGCGAGCCGCTTCACGGCATCGTGGTCGCGGTGCGGTTGGAGCAGTCCGATCAAGGTCGCCCCTTCGCGCAACAGGTCAGTCTCGTGCCCTCCCGCCATCTCCCGGGGCATCTGGATCTTGAGGATCACATCGGCGCCTCCCCACAGGGAGGCGGCGTCCGCGACGACCTCAGCGCCGGCGTCGGTATACAGCGCGTCGGGGAAACCGGCCGCCACGCCGGCGCCCTGCTGCACCCGCACCGTCACCCCACTGCCGACGAGCCGTTTCGCCATGTCGGGTACCAGCGCGACCCGGTGTTCGCCGTCCACAGTTTCCCTGGGAATGGCAATGTTCACTCGAGGTGCTCCTTCTCTTTGAACGTATGGTCGAATGGTCCGAAGGGGATCGCGGCTGGCGCGAATTGCACGCAAGGGTTAGGTATACCCGCGACCGCAGGCAATCTGTACGGAGCCCCACTACTTCTCAAGCTCCGAATCTGCGGGATCGACCAAGACCGCGTGGCATCACCCGGAGGACTATTGGGGGTTTGGCGCTTCTTCACCCGGCGACGAGGCGACCGCCGCTGGGATCTATTTCTACGAGCCACCGGCTTTGCCGCCCTCTTCGGCTTTCCGATTCTCTACCTGTTCCCCGATTCGGCGCCGCTGGTGTGGTTGGCGCTCGTGGGAGTTCCGGCGAATGGGCCGCTGAGCCCAATTCTGCCGACCGCCTTCGACCCCCTCATCATGGAGATCGGGAAGTACGCGCCTGCGGTCCGGGTGACGTTGGTGGCGGTGGGCATCTACATGTACACGGAGTTCATCAACTGGCACATCTATGCCTGGGTCCTCAGCTGGGACCGGATGGCCGGCTTTCGTCGGAGCCGCATCGTACAGTGGGGCGTAGATCGGTTCGCCGGCGCACCGATGACCACCGTGATCTTCTTTGCCGTGACCCCTCTGCCCTTCTGGGTGGTGCGCAGCCTGGCGATTCTGCGCGAGTACTCCATCGGGCGATTCATGATCGCGACCGCCATCGGGCGATTCCCGCGGTTCTTCGTCTATGCGTGGCTCGGGGCCGCCTTCTCGGTTCCGACCTACATCATCGTCGCGGTGATCGTGCTGGGCGGCTTGGTGGCGGTTGGCGCCCGCATTGCCAAGGGGCAAGCGATTCTGGGTGACACGGTGTTCGACGGGACCACGAAAGGCGAGGGGGCCATTCCGCCGGTCGGCGTCGACCCGCCGCTGGCGGCGTCAGAAGACGCCTAGACTCAACGACTAGCGACTCGGGACCGGACTCGTCCTGGACCACTTCCAGGGAAGGAGTTGGCTGAGCGTATCGAGGTTGCCGGCGATGAGGTCCATCGGGGACTTCTCGGCGTTGGCTCTCGTGCTGATGTAGCACGCTCCGCACTCGTTCTTGCAGGTGAATTCCTTGAGCATGGTCTGCTGATCGTCGAAGTACGCCATGACCATGGCGCACGGCGTGAGCCGGCCGTCGGGGTTGACCACCACGAAACGATTTCCCGCCATGCATCCAGGCGTGTGTCCGCGGCAGAGGAAATCGTAGTACTTCCACATCGTGCTCTCCGGGGTATACACACCGCTCCCCCGCTTCTGCAGCTCGACCACCTCTGCTATCGCCTTCTTCAACCCTTCCTTGGCGCCGTTGTGCTGTGGGAGCCCGCCGGCCTCGTCGACCCGCAACACGGAATACGCCGAGAAGTTCACGGTGATGCCCCAGCGGTCGGCGAGCCGGACGACGTCGGGCAGCGCAGCGTAGTTCCAGCCGGTGATGCAACAGTTCAGCGAGATGTCGTCTTCTTCGGCCAGCTTGACGCATTCGGGCACGACCCGCTCCATCCGATCGAACAACCCGGGGATCCGGCGAAATTCACTGTGCCGGTCGTCCGGAAAATCGATGGACAGCGACAACTGGTGCATGCCGGCCCGCTTCAACCGGAGAAACCGCTCCGCGGTCAGCTGGGACGCGTTGCTCACCACCACGATCCACGGGAGCTTCCCAGGCCGTCCCAGGGCCTTGAGGATCTCATCCAGATCGCCTCGGGCCAGTGGCTCACCACCGGACACGTTCACCACCGGCGATCGCATGGTGCGCCAAATGCGCGCATACCCCTCGGGTTCGAGACGGCTCTCCTTGATGGGGCCGCCCCAGTTGCAGTGCCAGCAGTTTGCCGTACAAGCGTGTGTGACCTCGAAGGACACCGTAAGGGGGCGCTTTCGCAGCATGTTCCATGCCCCTTGGGCTGCCATCCGGACCGTCATGGAACGCGGTACGTTCATGCACACTCCATAGCGAGGGGAGACGACGCATTGCGCTGCCGTCGAGCAGGTGTGAAACTATGGGGGCAGCAAATGGTAGGCAAGTACAGCATCGCCGTGGGTCAGTCGACCTATCCAAGAGGAGAGATTCGCATCCATGAGCCGCGTCTGCCCTCAATGCGACAGTACCCTCGCCGCCTCGGCCATTCGCTGCGAATGCGGCCATGCGCTCCCGGAAGCCCGCGACGCCCGGTCCGATCCCGACCAACCGCGCTGTGGGGTGTGCGGCAAGCCGATGGAGTTCATGGCTCACAAATGCCCGTCGTGCGACGCCGACGGGTATCCGGCTCTGCGGCCGCGCCTGGGACGGAAGTCCCAGCGGGCTGGCGACGAAGATATCTTGAGAAAACAGCGATTCTAGATTCTAAGATCGCCGTTCCCCTATCCGCCCCGAGTATGCATCTC
>JAPULZ010000169.1 GCA_027294455.1 Gemmatimonadota bacterium | reverse complement strand
CGGGCGGCTCGTGGAGGACAGCGCCACCAGCAAAGCGTGGTGGGCCAAGAAGAGATACAACGCGAGCGTGACGTCGATCCGCGCTGTCGTCGCGACGAGGAGAATCGTCGTCGTTCCCCACAGGATCGTAACACTCAGCATCGTACTGAGTTTCCCGAAGAACCGGATGCCAAACGACACCACCGCCAATCCGAGCAACAACGCCAAGGCCGCGCTCAACAGGGCGGGACCCGAGGGGCTCCCTACCGCCAAGAACACGACGTACAGCATGTGGGGTAAACCGACGAGGGCGGTGTGGAGGTTGTCCGGCGGGAGAAAGATGCGATGATGCTGCACGAATTGGGCAGGAATGTGCAAGTGGTACATCAAGGAGTCCCAATCGACCGGAGGCGCCAGTGCCATCACGACCAAGAAGACCGCCACGACGCCCAGCGCCGTCAGGGCGACGACCGCCGCAATCGGCTCCCCCGCCGCCTGCCGCCGGAGCGAGCCCGCGGCGCGGCGCAGCAATGCGCCGAGACCGACGACCTCCCGGCGGGCGACGAGCGCCAGTGTCCCCAGCCATGCCATTAGGACCGGAGTGTACAATGCGCGCACAAGCCCGAGGAGAAGAACTCCCGCCGCGATGATGCCCATGCCGATCGCGATGCCGAACGTGAGCGCCTCCAGCGGCTGCTCTAGATCCACACCGGCCCTTCTCAGCGCAAGCCGCCCTACGGCGCCTGCCAGCGCGAGCATACCCAGGACGATCGTCAGATCGAACAGATGGTTGACGATTAACAGCGGCCCAGTCGCCTCGTCCCCGCGTGCCAAGGACGCGAGATGACCGGCGACCATGCCACTCGAGAGCAACACGCCCGCCGTTCCGGCAACCATGCGACGCCGGCGCTTGAGCGTCATCTCAGCTCACGCACCTCACGAGGACACTTCCGTAACGCCACCGTCCAAAAAACATTTCCCGCCATAGGTCGACGCCAATCCTCTGCCAGAGCATGAAATAGTGCCAGCGAAGGCGGTGACGCGGCCACGCCGACATGATGTTCTCGACAAAACGCAGATTGAAGATGCCGCCTTGCCGCAGGCGGTCCGGGATCAAAACCCGCAGAGCCTCAGCAGGAGATAGTGCCGTGCCGGGTCGTGCACCGATCCAACCCATTCCAGTCCGTGGGCGAACAGTCGAGGGACGGCCAGCTCATTATACGTTATCGTACTTATGTTCACTCGTACTAGTCGGCAAGCTCCAGACTGATCGTCACCGGGTCGGGTGCATACGTGAGCGCCCCGATGGAGATGCGCTGCGCGCCGGCCGCCGCGTATTCGGCCGCCGTCTCCGGCGTGATCCCCCCGGACGCTTCGATGGTCACACCCGGCCCACAGCGCGATACCCACCGCCGAACGACCTCAGGATGCCGGTTGTCGGCCAGAACCCAGGTCACGCCGGCCGCCACCGCCGCGTCCAGCTGATCGTCGTTCTCCACTTCGACGCACACTGGCAATTCCGCGGGCGCCCGCTCGAGTGCCTGGGCCAATTCGCTCACCGATCCCAGCAATCGCCAGTGGTTGTCCTTCCAGAGGATGGCGTCGGCGAGCGACGCCCGGTGATTGACCCCGCCCCCGACGCGCACCGCGTACTTCTCCAGGTCGCGCAGCCCCGGGGTGGTCTTCCGCGTATCGGTGATCACGGCCTGCGAACCGGCCACGGCCTCGACCGCACGCCGGGTGATGCTGGCGATGCCGGAGAGTCGCTGCAGAAAGTTGAGGGCCACGCGCTCGCCGGCGAGGATCGCGGCCGCCGATGATCGCACGTCGGCAAGGACCTCCCCCACCCCAACGACCTCGCCTTCGCCCACGAGCCCCGCCACGGCGGAACCGGGCCTGAGCGTTTGAAACACCGCCTCCACCATGGGCAGGCCGGCGAGGACGAATCGATTCTCCCCACGGAACCGCGCGACCATCTGCCGGTCCCGGCTGCCCTCGACCAATCCCGTGGTCGCATCCTCCGAGGCGCGATCCTCGCGCAAGGCGCGTTCGGCGTATGCCTGCCAGTCGGGAGTGGGGCTCGCGGGCGCCTGAGGATTCGCGCCCGCCGGCGAAGGTCGTGGCTGCATCGGTCAAATTTAACGTCGCCACACCGTGGCGCGTGCATCGCCGGTTGCCGAGGCCACGCCGCCCGGCGATTCTTAGCGTTCATGACTATTCGACTCTTGGCATACATCACCAGCGGGTTCGCCTACCTGTTGATCGTGCTCGGCGGCGTGGTGCGCATCACGGGCTCGGGCATGGGGTGTGGCGACGACTGGCCACTGTGTAACGGCCGGATCATCCCCCCCTTGGGCGACACCGCCACGCTCATCGAATGGAGTCACCGGCTGGTGGCGGCCGGACTCAGCGCCCTCGTGGTGGCGGTCGCCGTGCTGGCATACCTGCGTCGCGACGAGGCGCCCGGGCCCCGAGGCGCTCCACTGCCCCTGGCACTCTGGGCGGTGGGGCTCCTCATCGTCCAGGTCCTCCTCGGCGCGGTCACTGTGTGGCTCGAGCTCCCGCCCTCGGCGGTCGTCTTGCACCTGGGAACGGCTATGGCGATCCTCGCCGTCTTGATGATGGCGGGCCTTCGCGCGGGAGCCGTGGCCCCCACGGAGCCCCGGGACGCCAAGATCTGGCGCGCGTCCCTGGCCGCGTTGGGGCTCGGCGGTGTCGCGGTGTTGCTGGGCGGTGTCACGGCCAACACCGGCGCGGCCGGCGCCTGCGTGGGCTTCCCCCTGTGCAGCGGTGAATTCTGGCCCAGTGAATCGAGCGGCGGCCTCGGCCACATCCATTGGTTTCACCGGCTCGTGGCGTATGCTCTCACGCTCCACCTCATAGGGATGGTGGCGCGGGTGATGAAGAGGAACGCGCCCGCCGCCGTCCAGCGGTGGGTGATGATCGCCTGTGGCGTCACCGTGCTCCAGATCGTCGTGGGCGCGGGGATGACGCTCTCTATGCTACAGCCCCATTGGCGGGCGACCCACGTGGCCGCCGGCACGGCCGTGTGGATGGTGCTCGTCGTGCTGGCGTGGGAGACGTGGCCCGGCCGAACCGCCGGCGTCAGGCCTGTGTGATCAGATCCCGCTGGGGCTCCACCGGGGTGACCTCGGGTCGGTCCTCGTGCAGGAAAACGTTGATCTCGCTTCGCACACCGAACCGGCCGGTCAGGTAAATGCCCGGCTCAATGGAGAAACCGACCCCGGGGATGATCTCCCGCAGGTCGTTGGTCTCGAAGTTGTCCAGGTGCGGGCCCGATCCGTGGAGGTCGGTATCGATGGAGTGGCCCGTGCGGTGGACGAACGCGTCGCCGTAGCCGTGGCCGTCGATGTGGTGCCGCGCCACGTCGTCGAGCTCGGCCCCGGTGACCCGCCGTCCTTCCGCCGACGCCTCTTCCAGCCGCGTGACCACCGCGTCCCGGGCGTCCCGGGTGACGGTCCAGACCTTGGTCACCTCCTCGGGCGGCGACGTCCCGGCAAACCCCATCCAGGTTTGATCGGCAAACACCGTGCGCCGCGACGGCCCCCCCCAGAGATCCAGCAGGACGACCTGGTCGGGCTCCAGCAGCGCGTCGGACCCCTCCACCGGCTCGTAGTGAGGATTCGCCGCGTTGGCGCCGAAGGCCACGATGGGCGGATGATCGGTGGCCAACCCCGCGCTCTTCATGTCCTCCAGCACATCCCGCTGCACCGCCGCTTCCCTGGCCTGGCCCACCTGGTTCACCACGCTCCGCAGCGTGCCCCGGGCAATCTCGGCGAGCGCCTCCGCCGCTTGCCGGTGGCCCGCCAGCTCACCGTCTGACCAGCGCGCCGCGAACAGGGACACGAGGGGAGCCGAGGGCACGACCGTCGCGCCGAGCTTCTCCAGCAACTGCACGACCCCGTGGGGCACGCGGTCCAGGTACGGCACCGCGTCTTCGGTGGAGACCTCCATGGCGATGCGCTTGCCCGCCACCACCTCACCCAGCAGGCGGTGCAACTCCCACCAGGCCGCGTAGGGGCGGATGTCCCCCGGAAAGCCTTCCACCCCCTGCAGCTCGATGCGGTGCGCGATGGCGACGGGTTTTCCGGCCTTCGGCAACCACACGAACAGGCGCCGCGTCGCCATGCCGTCGTACCCCACGACACGCTTGACCACCGGGTTGATGCCGTGGAAGTCGAACAGCAACCATCCATCGACGTCGTTGTCCGACAGAGCCGGGCCCAAGCTCGAGAGATCGATTCCTTCGAACAGTGCCATCGTCAATCCTCACCGTCTTGGCTAGTACTCCAGGTGCATGCGGCGTCGCCGTTTGCGCGACAGGAGACGTGGAAACAAGCGCCGTCAAACGGCGTGAACGCGCGGAGCAACTCCGCCAGTCCCGAACCACGCCAACCGCAGGCCAGCCCTCCCGGGACCGCTCCCACCCCATCGGTCTCCACGGCGGAAACCCCCGCGTCGGTGAGGGTCACGTCCATGCCAAGAACGCGCTCCGCCGCTCCCCGCACAAGCCGCCGACTCACGCGGCGACCCAGCGAACCCGGCATGGCCCGGCGCAACAGCCTGAGGAGTCCGGGCGCGCTGTCGGCGGCGTATTTCCCTGCCCGCCGGCCCGCTTCTGCAAAGAGGAGATTCGCATCGCTCCGGCGCGAGACCAGCGTGAACAGTCCCGTGACTTCCTCCAGATCGGCTGGGACATGGCGGCGCACCATCAGCGCGTAGCGCTCGATTTGCCCGGCGACGCTCCGGGTGCGCCCGAGCCGAATGGCTTCCTGGTTGGCCTCGTTTCCGGTCACGGAGTCCCCGGCGGGACGGTCGCCGGCGCGAACGGCCTCCAGCACGGAGAGAGCGATGGTTGGATGCATGGACGGCGGCAATGTCGGTTTACTGGCTCTGGCGGCTCGCGTAGAGCCGCTGGGGAACTCGATTCCCACCGCGTAAGCTAATAGTTATGCGCCGTAGACTGATAGCCACCCCGAGGCCATTGCGCGACTCCTGACCGCAGGCGATCGTACACGCCGAGTCCTCCGAGGACCGAGCGCACGACCGACTGGAGGAACGTTTCGATGGGAACGGACGCCGACGACAAGCGACGGAGTTTCGAGAAAGAGGCGATTCCGTTTCTCGATACCGTGTACCGTGTCGCCCTGCGTCTCGCCGGCGACCCCTCGCAAGCCGACGATCTCACCCAGGAGACCATGCTCAAGGCCTATCGAGCATGGCACCAGTACAAGCAGGGCACCAATGTCCGTGCCTGGCTCCTCACCATTCTGCGCCACACGTTCATCAACGAATATCGCCGGGACAAGAGTCGTGGCACGACGGTAGATGTCGCCGAATACGAGCAGTTCACCGTCTTCCACGACGTGCAGGAGGTCGATCCCGAAGGCCGCTTCTTCGACCAGATCGTCGACGATGAGGTCGTCCGCGCGATCGACCAGCTCCCCGAGGAATTTCGCGAGTGCATCGTATTGAGCGACATCGGCGACCTCAGCTACGCCGAGGTCGCCGACATCATGAAAATCCCCGTGGGCACGGTGAAATCACGGTTGTATCGAGCCCGCCAGGCATTGCAGCGCCTGCTGTACGAGTACGCCGTCGAAGCCGGCTACATCAAGCGGAGCTTGCGATGACCGATCCCATCGAGCTGGACTGTCAGGCCGCTGCCGATCGTCTCCACGAGCTGATCGATCAGGAGCTCACCCCGGAGATCGAAGCCGCTGTCCAGCGTCACCTCGACGAGTGCGCGCCGTGCATGGCCGTGTTCGAGTTCGAGCAAGGCTTTCGACGCTTCATGAAGCTCAAGATGCAGGGCGTCAAGGCGTCGCGCGATCTCAAGGACCATATCATCCAGAGGCTCTCCGAGGAAAAGCGGCAGGCAGCGGACAAATGAATCCGCTGGTCGCCGTCGCCGGGGCGGTCTTCGCTGCCGCCGCCGGAGCACGCCTCGGCTGGCTCACGCGGGGCGGGGCGGTGGCTGCCTGCCTCATCGGCGGCGGCGTGCTCCTCGGCGGTGGTCTGCACGCAGGAGTGCTCCTGGGGTTGTTCTTCGTGTCGGGGAGTCTGCTCACGAAATGGTCGGAGGGAGCCGTTGTGCCCGCCGACGGCCCAGACCCCAGCCGCCGCAACGGGGTGCAGGTCGTGGCGAACGGGCTCTGGGCGGCACTTGGGGCCCTGGCCATTCCCGCTTTCCCGCCGCTGGGCTGGGCGGTGCTTGCCGGGGCCCTGGGCGCGGCCCAGGCCGACACGTGGGCAACGGAAATCGGGGCCCGGTCCCGGCGTCCGACCCGCCTCATCTCCACGGGTGCCGTGGTGCCGCCGGGAACGTCTGGCGGCGTCACACCGCTCGGCACCTCCGGGGGGGTCGCGGGCGCCGGACTCATGGCGGCGGTGGCCCTGGCCGGCCGTGCCCCGGTCCCGGCAGCCCTGTCGGCGCTGCTCGGCGGATCCTTGGGGCTGATCCTCGACTCGTGGCTCGGAGCCACCGTGCAGGGTGACTCCGCCGCGGTGAAAGCCGGCTGGGCCTGGTGCACCAACGACGTCGTGAATCTGGCCGGGAGTGGCACCGGAGCTCTGGTGGGACTCGGTCTCGGCCTCTTGTGGATGGCCGGATGAGCGATCAGTTCCGATCGCTGCTGAGTCGCTTCGCCACCGGGGTGACGGTGGCCACCACCGCGGACGCGGACGGCAAGCCCTGGGGCATGACCGCCAGCGCGGTGACCTCGGTTTCGCTGGAACCACCCCTCCTGTTGATCTGTGTCGACCGAGAGGCGAAGTTCCACGCCGCATTGCACGGTGCGACCGGCTTCGCGCTCAACGTGCTGGCCGCGGACCAGAAAAACCTTTCCCGCACCTTCGCCGGCAGTCTGGCTGATCCGTTCGCCTCCGCCGATTATCGCATCGGTCCGGACGGGTTTCCGTTGCTCGCCGGGGTCGTGGCGCACATTATCTGTTCCCGGTGGGGAACGTTCGACGCAGGCGACCACACGGTGTTTTTCGGCGAGGTGTCCGGAGGCGAGATCTTCGAGGGGCTACCCTTGCTTCACTATCGCAGCAAGTACACGACCACAGCCATGAACCACAACTGACGGAGACGATCTATGGGAGGCAAGCTCCGGCCGCTGACCGCGGAATTCATCGGGACCTTCGGACTCGTGTTCATCGGTGGGGGCGCCGTCGTGGTGGACGCCGCCAAGGCGAACGCGTTGGGATTGCTGGGCATCGCCCTCGCACACGCCATGGTGCTCGGCGTCATGGTGACCGCCCTCATGCGGATCTCCGGAGCCCACTTCAATCCCGCGGTGACGTTCGGCCTGTGGCTCGCCAACAAGATCGGGCCGAAGGACGCGGGGTACTATGTGGCCACCCAGCTGGTGGCGGCGGTCGTGGCCGCCCTCATGGTGAAAGCGCTGCTCCCATCGGTGGCGGGCGATGCGGTCGGCTACGGCGTGCCCCGCATCGCCGGTGAGGTGGATATGAACCAGGCCATTCTCATCGAAGCCGTGTTGACGTTCTTCCTCGTGTCGGCCGTCTTCGGCACGGCGGTGTCGCCGGAAGCCCCGTCGGGGATCGGCGGCTTCGCCATCGGGCTCGTACTGCTGTTCGACATCCTGGTGGGGGGACCGCTGACCGGCGCGGCCATGAACCCCGCCCGTGCGTTCGGACCGGCGGCCGTGGCCAACGACTGGGTGGGCCAGGCGGCATACTGGGTGGGACCGCTGTTGGGCGGCGCGGCGGCGGCACTCGTGTGGGGGAAGATCCTGCTTCCGAAAGAAAACGCGACGTGATCGCCGGGGTGTGAAGGGTTGTGGGCGCGCAACGCCCCCGCTACCCCTCACGCCGGCGGTAACTAACGCAGCTTGCGCGCCCGCACGAAGAGCGACACGGCGTAGCCGACGACAACCAGCGCCGTCACGATGTAGGCCGCGACCATGTAGCCACCGTTGTCAGGTGGCACTTTGCAATTCCTCCTCGCGCAATTCCTGCAGGTCGGCCACAGCGTAGCGCTGCACGACGAACCCCACGTACGTCAAGAAGAACACCCCGATGGACAACAAATAGGTGGTCAGCATGACGCCCGGCATCGACGGCGCGCTCGGCTTGATGAGCATGGGCTCCGGATGCAACGTGCGGAACAGATAGACGGTCAAGTGGATGAACGGCACGAGCACCAACCCCATGATGCCGATCACCGCCGAAAAGCGCGCGCGTTGTTCGGGATCGACTACCGAACCGCGCATGATGAGATAGCCGATGAACAGCAAGAAGATGAAGAGCGCCGACGTGAGCCGCGCGTCCCAGGTCCACCACGTTCCCCATATGGGCTTGCCCCACAGGGGCCCGGTGGTCAGCATCGCCACCCCGAGTACCACCCCAACCTCGGCCGACGACGCCGCGGCGCGATCGAGTCGTGGATCGCGCAGGCCGAGATACACGATGCTCAGGATTCCACAGATGGAGAACGCGGCCAATGTCGTGACCGCGGCCGGCGCGTGGAGGTACAGGATCTTATGCGCCGCGCCTTGCAGCCGGTCCATCGGCGTGTACACGAGAGCTCGGACATAGACGCCGGCGAGGGCCACGAGGGCAAGGCCGGTGATGATTTGTCCCTTGCGGGCAAGGCGCAGAGCGCCCTCTCGCCTGGTCATTCGTCTAACGTCGCCTCAAAAAGAAGAACCGCCAACACACAGAATGTGATATCGAAAGCGGCTAGCAACTTAAGCCACCCGGCCATCTCGCTCAAGGGACGCCCGCCGATGACGCGCGCCGTCACTTGCACCGCGCCCACGATGGGCGGGATCAGAAACGGCAGAAACAGCACGGGCAGCATCAACTCGGCAAACCGCGTGCGCACCACCATCGAGCTCAGCAACGTGCCGATCGCCACGAAGGCCACGGTCGCCATGGCGGTGACGCCGAGCAAAGCGGGCAACCCTGCGGTGATGGAAACGTTGTAAAACAACACGAACAGCGGAATGCTGATCAACTCGATCAAGCCGACGAACAACAGATTCGCCGACATCTTGCCGACGAAGATGGCCGTGCGGGGCGCTGGTGTCAGCAGCAGGCCGTCCATGGCCCCGTTCTCCCGTTCGAGCAGAAAGCCGCGATTCAGTCCCAGCATCGCCGCGAAGGTAAACGTCACCCACAGGGCACCTGGCGCAACGGCAAGTGCGCTGACCGCCGTGGGGTCGCGGGCAAAGTAGAGCACCGACAGGACCAAGATGGCGAACACCAATGCCGAGAGAAAAGCCGTCTTCGTGCGCCACTCCACGACGGCGTCCTTGGCCACGATCGCCCACACGATTCGCAAGTAATCACGCATGGGCGAGCAGGCTCCGGTATTTCTCCGACACGGCGTGCGGCCGCCGCCCATCGACGGTCTCCGGTCCATCGAGCGATCCGCCCACCAGATAGCCCACCGACGTCGCGACCCGGGCAATCCGTTCGAACTGGTGCGTCACGATGGCGATGGCGTGCCCGCGCGCCGCAAAATCCTCCATGAATTGCAACACCATCTCCGTTCCCGGCTCGTCGAGACTGTTCAACGGCTCGTCGAGGAGCAGGACGTCCGGATCGTGCATCAACGCCCTGGCGATGGCGAGCCGCTGCGTCATGCCCCGGCTGTACGTCGCCACGCGCTGGTCGCGCCAGCGGGCGAGACCCACCTGATCCAGCAGTTCGTCGGCCCGTGTCGTGTTGGTGATGCCCCACAACCGGGCGGCAAAGGCGAGATTCTCGCGGGCGGTGAGCGCGTCGTATGCCATGGAGTGATGGGCCACGAATCCCAAGGTGCCGTGGCGCGCCACGGTGCCGCTCGAGGGCTTCAGGAGCCCGCTCAACACCCGCAGCAGGGTGGTCTTGCCCGCCCCGTTGGGACCCATGAGCGCCAGGGTTTCACCCCGGCGCAACGCAAGGGTGACGGCGCTGAACACCTGGCGATATCCAAACCGCCGGCCGACGTCGTCGGCAGACAGCAGGATGTCGGACATCACCCAGTGGGGAAAAACGTCATTGAGATGCTATCGGAGCCAGGCTGTCGACGATTGCCTTGATTTCATCATAGGCCAACCCGCGGTTGAACAGGCGGCCGCCGATCAAGAACGACGGCGTCGAGCTGACGCCCACGCTGAGGCCGGCTTCGACGGAGGCCTGAATGCGGCCGCGGTGCCGGCCTTCGGTCATGCACGTGTCGTAAGCCGCGAGATCCACCCCCACCTCCGCGGCATACCCGCGGAACCGCCGCTCGGCATTGCCCGGTCCCGTCCATTCCGTCTGGGTAGCAAAGAGCTTGTCGTGCATCTCCCAAAACAGCCCTTGGTCGTCGGTACACGCCGCCGCGTGGTGCGCCCCCCGCGTCTGCCTGTGGGAGTCGAGTGGGAAATCGCGGAAGACGTACCTGACGCGACCCGTGGCCACGAGGCGTTGCTTGACGTCCGGCACCGTCAGCACCCACAGCAGGCGACAGGCGGGACACTCGAAATCGGCAAACTCGACGACTTGGACCGGGGCATCCTCATCGCCGAGCGCATATCCCCCGAAGGCCCGGCCCGCCTCGATCGATGCGAGGTCGATGGGATCGGTGGGCAACACAGCGCCCACCCACCCGGCCCTCAGGAGCGCGCCGCCCCCGATCACCACCACCACCCCGATGCCGATGTAAAAACCCTTCATTCCAGCCATGGAAGATCCTCCTCTGAATCGTCGAGATCGAGATGGCGCCCGTCCGGAAGGTCCAACTCGCCGGACTGCCGCTTGGCCTGCTCCACGATCTTACGGGCCTCGGCAACCTCGGGCGAATCGTACGTACACCGGACTTCATAATGAAAGAGCTCGCTTCGAGCATCGCCCATCAGCTTCATCAGCTCGGGACCCGCGTCCCGGAGATCCTCATGCGCTTGGAGATCCTGAATGCGGGCCGCCAAGGCCTGCAACAGCAACATCAGGCGCTCGGCCCGCCCATCGTCATAGGTGTGGTCGTCAGCCATGTACAACTCCAACGTCGGGACCCTGGCAAGGGGTCGTCATCGCGTCCCAAGGCGCGCTCCTGCAATCTAACCCGCTCCGGGGCCCGCGTTCGCCAGCCGCAATTGCGCCCAGGAATGACGAACTTGAAAGCAGGGTCGCTGCCACGTATAGTTCTAGGCTGTATCAGAACCCCTCGAAACAAGGAGCCACGCGCATGGCAAATAACAAGCCCGCAAAGCGACCCCACTCCCCACCTGATGCCTTCCAGCAGGCGCGAGACGAGCTCTTCAGCCATATCCTCCGGTGCGGCGTCCTCGAAGCTTCCGAAGAACACAAGAAAGACTGGTTTGACGATACCATGGAATACCTGAGCGACCGCTACGAGACGCTGACCGAAGCGGAATTGGCGGGAGTGCGCCAGTTGGGCGAGCAGTACTGCCGCCCGCTCATCCGAAAGGAGAACCCCGTAGCCGCCGCACGCTGATTTCGCGCACCGCGTCTAGCCCTCTGTCACCGCGCTGCCCGATCCCCAATCTCCACCGCATAGCTCACGGCAATATCCGGCGCCAGCGTGTGCATGACGGAGCAGTATTTCTCCACCGACAGGCTCACGGCGCGCTCCGCCTTGCTGTCGTCCAGCCCGCGCCCAGATATGCGATATTTGAGATGTACGGAGTCATAGCGGCGCGGATCGTCGTCACGCCGCACTCCTTCGACCTCGATGCTCAACTCGGTCAGCTCGACTCGCATCTTCACGAGCATTTGCACGATGTCGGAACCCGTGCAGCCGGCCACAGCCAGGAGCAAGACGAGCATGGGCCCCGGCGCCGACGTGTTGTCCCCGTCGATGTCGATGGGCGGGGTCTCGGGGTGGGTCCCGCCCCCGCGAAACCGCATCGCCTCCCCCGTCCACTCCAACCTGACCGACCGAACCGGATCTTGCATCACGGGGCTCTGCGGGAGGCCAGGCCGACGAACAACCGAGGACGGTCCAGGGCGTTCAGTGAATGGAACTCGACCAGCCAGTTCACGGTGTCTCGTAGCTTGATTTCGAATCCAACGGCGAACTGCAGCCACAAATCGGGACACTCGGCCGCAGCGTCGCAGCCGTCCTGCCCTGCCACGCCCAACCCGAGCCCCAGATACGGGACGGCGCGCTCGGTATCCGCCACGAAACGGTAGAGGAGCTCACCGCTCACCACGTAGGTATCGACGTCGTCTCCGAATCCGATCTCCACCGACGGGCGGAGGCGCAACCGCGTGGTGCCGATGTGGCCGAGATCGAGTCCCGCCCCGAACACCCCCCTAGCGTCATCCTTGAAATCCCAACCGATGCGGGTCGAGAACCCGAAGATACCGATCTGGGTTCCGGCCGGTCGCGACGCGCGTTGCGGCGGAATGAAGTCCTGCGCGGCCAGGTTTTCTCCCACGCCCAGACCACCGAGGGCGACCATCGCCGCTGCCGCCAACGTGGTCGATCGGATTGCCGATTGAATCGTCACCAACGCCATCCCCCAAGAATGTAGTGAGGTGAAGCCTTCCCCGACGGCCCGAGCCGCTTGCCGCTCGTCCCGTGCATCGGTAGTTTGGTCAAGAGACGGCGCTCATTGAACGAAAGACGGCACATGAAGCTCGCGCTGCTCAGGAAGGCACAGATTTTCTCCGAGCTCGACGATGACGAACTCACCGCCATCAGCGAGATTTGCTCGGAACAAGAATTCAGTTTCGGCCACAAGATCTTCAAAGAAGGCGAGCCCGGTAACCGCCTGTACATCGTGGCGGAGGGAGAGGTCCGTATCTCTCGCGACGTCCCCGGCTCCGGCGAAGAAGCCCTCACCGTTCTCAAGCCCGGCGCGTGCTTCGGTGAAATGGCAGTCTTCGATCGTTCCGTGCGATCCACCGATGCCATCGCCAACGTCGATTGCCGACTCCTCACCATCGCCCGCGCCGACTTCGAGATCCTGCTGGATTTCAATCGTGAGCTCGCGTGGAAAGTCCTCTGGGCCGTCGTGCGCCTGCTCAGTGAGCGCCTGCGGGCCACGAACGACAACCTGCGGACGTTCCTCTCCATGTCCATGTTCTGACCCGCCGATTTCGCCGAAATATCGCGCATTTGCACGGCGAAACGGTGACATCCAACACAATGGCAACGGGAATCCCCCGACGTCATCCCATCCCCGTTCCCCGCACCACGAACTCGGCCCGCTCCTCCGGACGAAACACGCGTGCGGCCACGTCCCGTACTTCCTCCGCCGTCACCGCGCGGAGATCGTCCGCCAACCGTGGCAGGGATTCGAGTCCTCCGTGGACCCAGCTATCCATGATCTCCCCAGCCACGGCATGCCCGCTTTGTAGTCGGAGCTGGAGCACGCCGGCGGCATAGGCACGGGCCCGCTCGATGTCGCGTTCGTCGATCTCGCCTGCGCCGGTCGCGACGAGCTCGCCCAGCATGGCGTCGCGCGCTTCTTCCTCCCGCTCGGGCGACGTGGCGACGTAGGTGAGCACGGCGCCGACGTTCCGCTTGAGCCAGGGCATGGCGGCCACCGTGTAGGCCAGGGACCGCTTCTCGCGAAGCTCTTCGAACAACCGGCCGGCCATTCCGCTGAGGAACGATCCCGCAACGATCAAGGGCATCCGGTCCGGCGAGGTATACGACGCGCTTGGGAACCCCATGGCGATAGCCGACTGTGCCTTGTCGCGGGTTTCGACGTCGTGAGCGGCTTCCCACTCGCCGTCATGCGCGAGGGGAGGTGTGGGTTTGGCCGCGGGCCAGGTCTCGAAGATCCGCAGCGATTCCACCATCTCGTCCACACCGAGGTCGCCCACCGCGATGATGGTCAACCGCCGTTGCAAGAGCTCCCCCGCCCACTCGCGCACCAGGTCATTGCTCAGGTGCGGCACGGCCTCGGGATCCCCGAGCGTGGACAGGCCATAGGGGGAGCGCGGTAGGGCAAGCGCCAACGTGCGACGAATCGGATAGGCGAACATGTCGTCACGCTGCCGCCTCGCATCACTCGCCTGCAGCGATCGCTCGATCGCGATATCCTCGGAGCGCAATGTGGGCTCGCACGCCACGGCGTGTACGAGCGCGGCCGCGCGGCCGAGCAGGGGCGCCCGTACCGTGACGCCCCAGCCCACCACGTCCGCCGACACCGAAGGGGCGATGGCCCCTCCCAGCATCTCCGCCGCGAGAGCCAGCTGCTCCGAATCGCTTCCCGCGGCCCCGCGCAGCGCACACCGGGCCAGCAGAGCCGACACGCCGGCCGTATCCGCTGTCTCCGCGTTCCGGAGTCCCAACACGTACGCGCCGAGATAGACGAGTCCCGTCCCCGTCTTGGGCCGGATCAGCAGATCGACGCCCGGTAGCGCGACGTGGCTCACCTCGCCGATCATCGGGGGCGCCGGCGCCCGGCCCGGCCCGGCGCCTTTGCGTGCCGGCGCCTGGAGGTTCACCACTTCGATGCCGACCCCGGCGATGGGCGATGGCGCCCATGGGGCATCCTCATATCGCGTTTGGAACTGAGCACCGCCGTACATCACGGACGCCGATTGGGCAGGATCGAGGTAGGACCGGGCCACGCCGGTCACCTGCTCCGCGGTGGCGTTCAGCAGATCTCCATAGAACCGGTCGGCAAGCGCGTATCCCCCCAGCGCCTCACATTCCCCCCACAGGGTCGCCCGGCCGTCCATCGTCTCCAGCCGCCGGGACCATTGCGCCGTCATGAGCGACCGGACGCGCTCCATGTCCGGCTCGCTCGGTCCGTCGGACCGCAGCCCGGCCACCAGTTCGAGACCCCGCGCCACCGCGTCGTCGATGCGGCTCGCCTCTCCCTCGAACGCCATTTCGAACACGCCGACTTCCGACGTCGTGTAGTGAAAACTCCGTGCGCTGCTCGCGAGTCCGGGCGTGCGCACCCCGCGTGACAACCACGACCCCCTCCCCGACCCCAGCACCGCACCGGCGAGATCCAGCACCACGGCGTCCGGGTGTATCGTATCGACCGTGCGCCATCCCACGACGGCGATGGGGCGCTCGATATCGCCGCGTATGATGCGCAGGGACGGAGGCGGCGAATCGGTCTCCGCGGGAGCTGGGTCGCGATGCGGTTTGTCGGTCTGCCAGCCACTGTAGGTCTGCGCCGCCAGCTCTAGGGCGGCATCCGCATCGATATCACCGACGATGACGACGATGGTCCGTTCGGGCGTGTACCGCGTTCGATAGTACGCCCGGAGGTGCTCAGCCTCGAGCTTGCGCAGACCGCCCTCCGTGCCGATGCGCCACCGGCGAATCCGATGCTGCGCGAACAGCAACTCGTACAACGTCTCCCCCGCCACCGCCGCAGGAGTGTCGAGCTTGCGTTTCACTTCTTGGATGATGACCTCCAGCTCTCGGCCGAGCTCGTCGGCGTCGAGTTGGGGCCGCATGAGGGCGTCGGCCTGGAGGTCGACCGCGCGCTCGAGCGACCCGGGTGCCGCCGGCAAGACCGTGTAGTAGACGGTCTTGTCATAGATGGTGCCGGCGTTGAGGTATCCCCCGAGCAGCTGCGTTTCCCGCGCCAGCTCGCCGGGCCCGCGGCGCGCTGTACCCTTGAAGTACATGTGCTCGAGGACGTGGGAGATGCCGACCCACTCATCCGGCTCGTCGAAATAGCCGGCCTTGACGTGGGTGACGGCGGCCACGACCGGGGCCGACCGATTGGACTCCACCAACACGGTGAGGCCGTTCGGTAGCACACGGCGGATGACCTCGCCGGTCCAGTGCACCGGCGCATACTGAGTGGGGTTCGTCATCGGTTGGGAAGACCGTGGGGCCGCTGCGCCGTGGATCGGCAGTGCGTCAACCCGATATGTGAAGCAATCCCGCGGCGGCGATGCCTTTGATGAATCCCTCGGCGTCGTTGGAAGGCACCGTGACGCCGGTCTCCACGAGGCTGCGGAGTGCGACCTGCTCCATGTAGGAGGCAAGTGATCCGCCGAGCCACTCTTGATCGTCCCGCAATATCTGCAAGACGATTTGCTCCCAGGTGCCGAAATACTTGACGCCACCTTTCATCGTGACCCGGTGACCCTCGCTGCCGTTGCGCCGCCGCATGCGCTGCACTCGCGAGCGCTGGGTGCCGAAGAAGTCGAGCTGATTGGGGTCGAGGAACGTGCCGTCGGGCAACGTCGCCTCGATCTCGGCCAATACCTTGTCGTCCCCCGACATCTGATCGCCCAGCTCGCCCAGCCGTTGGATCCAGGGCTGCAACTCGGGATCTTCGTTGGGGACGCGGTACATCGATTTCTTCAACTCGACGTAGCGCCACAGAGCCAGTTCCTCGATGTGGTCGCTGGGGTGGATCTGTTCGAAATGCTCGAGGGCCCCGTCGTAGTCGCCACCGTCGTACAGCACGTTGCCGATATAGATCTGCGCCTCGGGATCGTTGGGATCCAGCTCCAGTCCGCGTCGAAGCCACCGTATCGCCCCATCGTCGTCACCGAGGCGGTGCGCCGCATAACCGAGGCAGGCTGCTGCCTCCGCCGAATCGGGGTGGGCGACGAGAACGAGCTCGAAAAATTCCCGGGCCCGGGTGAACAAGCCCTCCCGGAACAGTGCCCGGCCCACCTGCATCATGAGATCATGATCCTCGCGGAAGCCCAACGCCAGGATGGTATCGAAGCAGTTCAGCGCGGCGTCGCGGTGGCCGAGCTTGAGCAGAACTTCGCCGTAGCCGGCCAGGCCGTCTTCATTGCTCGGTTCGAGGGAGAGCGCCTCCCGGAACGCCCCGTGCGCCCACGCGAATTCCTCCCGCGCCAGCCGGGCATACCCGAGTCCCACGTGCAGCTCCGCCGCCAGCGGAAAGAGGTCCAGGGCTTGGCGTAGAATATCCAGCGCTTCGTCGTATCGGCCTTGGACGTAGCGCCGATGCGCGCGATCAGCGTAATCGTCGGAGCTCAGAAAGTGGTCCGAAATACGCCGAATCTCCGGTGGGAAGTCGCAAAACAATAAACCGCAAACCCAATTTACACAAGCGGTTGCCCCGCTTCTGCCCGGTCACTAGGTTGGCCGTGTGCAGTCTCTCAACAAGCTGCCGGACGGCAGCGTCACTTCCCCTCGAGCGTTCTCCGCCGGGGCAGCCTCCGCAGGCCTCAAGCCCGACGACTCGCCGGATATCGCCGTCCTCCTGAGCGACACGCCGTGCTCGGGTGCCGGCGTCTTCACCGGCAGCCGCGTCCGGGCGGCCCCGGTGCTGTACGACGAAGCCCTGCTGGCCGAGCGGCCGGGCCGCCTGCGCGGCATCGTCATGAACTCGCACATCGCCAACGCCTGCACCGGGACTGCGGGGCTGGAAGACGCCGCATCGATGGCCGAGCAGGCGGAAGCCGCTCTCGACCTACCCGCCCGAAGCGTCCTCGTGCTCTCCACCGGGGCGATCGGTGTGCCGCTGCCCATGGACCGGATTGCGGCGGGCGTGCAGGAGGCCGCCGGCAACATCCATCCCGAGGGCGGCCCCGACGTGGCCCGGGCCATCATGACCACCGATCGCACGGCGAAGCACCTCGCCATCGAGGTGCAGACCAAGGCCGGCACCGTCACCCTCGGGGGCGTGGCCAAGGGCTCGGGCATGGTGCATCCCAACATGGCCACCGTCCTCGGCATCATCACCACCGACGCCGCCGTCGAGGCCGCCCAGCTCGGCGTCTTGCTCCGGACGGTCGCCGACCGGACGTTCAACGCCATTACCGTCGATGGGGGCACGAGTCCCAACGACAGTGTCATCCTTCTCGCCAACGGCGCCAGCGAGATCCCCATCGCCCGGGACGCCCAAGGGTGGAAGCTCTTCGAGGAAGCCGTGGAAGTGATCGCCCGGGACTTGGCCCTCATGATCGTCAAGGACGGCGGGGGCGCCGGGCGCTTCGTGGAGCTCACGATCTCGGGCGCGGCCACCGAGGCCATGGCTCGCTCCATCGGCCGTTCCATCGGATCGAGCGTGCTGGTCAAGACCGCCCTCGGCGGAGGCGACCACGGCTGGGCCGCATCCTGGCCGCGGCGGGGAGCTCCGGCTTCCCCATCGACCCCGACCGCCTGAAGCTCGAGGCTCAGGTTCGCGCCGAGGGCGGAGGACCCAATGGGGAATGGGTCGTCCTCGCCGACCAAGGTGTGGCAGCGGATTTCGACCCCGACGTGGCGAGTCACATCTTCGCCGCACCCGGCGTGGCCATTCGGCTCGAGCTCGGATTGGGCGGCGCCGAAGCCACGGTGTGGACGTGCGACATCACAGAGGACTACTTCCGCAGGAACACCACGAGACACAAGTAGCCACGCCTCCGGCGGGAGTGGCACCATGACAACTTCGTGTCTACTGTCCCGGCGGGTTCACGGACATGTGTTGCAGATGGATTCTCCACAGACCGTCGGTGGCATCCTTGATCCACACCAGCGTGCCGAATCCAGCCCACAGCTCACGCCGGGTGTCGAAATACCGAATATCCAAAGAATATCGGAACGACGTGACGGCCCAACCGGGACTCAAGATCTCCGTCCCCGGACTCTGCGTCACGAAATTCATGTATTGAGCCAGGTTGTAGAAATCCTGGATCGCCTGTTTTTGCTCTTCGAATCCGATGGCGCGCCGTCCCGACGGCCAGATGACCCTCAAGTCCGGGGCATCCTGGTACAAGGCGGTCAGATTCTCGATTTCCCGATTGTTCAAAGCCGTCCCCCACTCGGTGAGCCGATCGGCAACGAACTGTTCCTCAACCGTTCGTTGGTTCGGAGTGAGCGAAGGTGCACTGCACCCCAGCACCGCGACGCTCGCAACAAACGCGGAAAGTCTCGACCAGCGCATCATTACCTCCATGGCAGTGGGCGTCCGGAGTCAAAGCTACCTGCCGTTCGAGCCTTGCGTCAGTGCGTGGCGACAGATAGCGTAGCCACGACACAGCCACCAGCGGCCACCATACAGCCACGCGGGAGACCCGCCGTGCGATCGATTTCTCGGCCTCTCCGCCATTGCGGCCAGAAGATCACTCCATGAGGAGCAAGCACTCGTGCGTCACCTCCTCACGTCGGTACAGGAAGCACTGAAAGATCGATACCTCGTCAAGAGCGAGGTCGGGCGAGGGAGCGTGGCCGGCGTGTTTTTCGCATGGGACCACGATCGGGCGTGCGACGTGGCCATCAAGGTGTTGCGCCCGGACTACCGGGCCACGATCATCGCCGAACGGTTTCACCGCGAGATCCAGTTTCTCTCCGTGCTGGACCATCCCAACATCCTGCCGATTCTCGACTCCGGTGAGCAAGGCGCCCTGCTCTACTTCACCATGCCGTTTGCCCATGGCGACACGTTGGGCGCGAGAATCACCGGCGGCGGACAGCTCCCGATCGAGGAAACTCTCGCGATCACACGAGACATCGCGGGCGCGATCGACCACGCACATTCGAAAAACATCATCCACCGGGACATCAAACCCGAGAACGTCGTGTTCGAAGAATCGCAGGCGTTGATCTGCGATTTCGGCATCGCCCGCGCCGTGGTCACCGCCGGTGGAGAGCGCCTGTCGTCCAGCGGCTTGATCGTGGGGACGCCGGAGTACATGAGTCCCGAGCAGGCGGCCGGGCAGATGGACGTCGGCGAGGCGACGGACATCTATGCCTTGGCGTGTCTGGTCTACACCATGCTCGCCGGTGAACCGCCGTTTACGGGGCCCACCACCCAGGCGGTGATGGCGCGCCACATCGCCGGCAAACCGCCCAAGCTAGTCCACGTGCGGCCGGAAGTCTCCGAAAACATGCGGAAGGCCATCGAATGGGGCATGGCCAGGGAGCCGGAGGACCGGCCCCCGAGTGCCATGGAGTTCGTCGGTGAGCTGCGACCTAACTGAGGAAAGCAATCAGCATTGCACGCAGATCGGTGGACACCCAATGGGGTGCCCTGCACCGCAGCAGCACGGATCGTCGCCGTTGTCACCGGCGAGCATCGGTTGCGGCGCCGGGCCCATTTTCGCTTTGGCGAGCTGGTCCTGCAGCGCGTTGATCTGCTCCTGTTGCGCCAGGTACATGTAGTAGACACGTTCGGCGAGATCGCTAGCCGAGATACCCTTGCTATCGAGCGTCTTTGAGCATCTCGTACAGCACGCAGCCCAGCGAGTATACGTCGCTTCGCCCATCCAACTTCGACGCGCCGGCGGCTTGCTCGGGACTCATATAGGACGGCGTACCAACCGCCACGCCCGATTCCGTCAACTCGTCGCCGCCCGCCACGATGATGGCCCGTGCGATTCCGAAATCGCTGACGACCGCCCGGCCGTTGGCGAGGAGGACGTTGGCGGGCTTGATGTCGCGATGC
>JAPULZ010000168.1 GCA_027294455.1 Gemmatimonadota bacterium | reverse complement strand
TCGACGACCTCGACCTGATCGAGGCCAACGAGGCGTTCGCCGCCCATTCGCAGCAGAAAGCCGAGGCGGCGCAGAACTCGGGCCGGTTCGACGACGAGATCGTTGCCGTGACCATCTCGACCCGGAAGGGCGAGGTGACGGTCGCGGTCGACGAATATCCCAAGCACGGCACCACGATCGAGACGCTGGCAAAGCTCCGGCCGGCCTTCGACAAGAACGGCACGGTGACGGCGGGCAACGCGGCGGGCATCAACGACGGCGCCGCGGCGCTGGTGCTGATGACGGAAGACGAGGCCGAGCGCCGTGGAATCGAGCCGTTGGCGCGCATCGTCTCATGGGCCCAGGCCGGCGTCGATCCGGCGATCATGGGCACCGGGCCGATCCCGGCGAGCCGCAAGGCGCTGGACAAGGCCGGCTGGACGGTCGACGACCTCGATTTGATCGAGGCCAACGAGGCGTTCGCCGCCCAGGCCTGCGCCGTCGGCAAGGATCTCGGGTGGGACGCTGACAAGCTCAACGTCAACGGCGGCGCGATCGCGCTCGGCCACCCGATCGGCGCCTCGGGCGCCCGGGTGCTGACGACGCTGCTCTACGAGATGAACAAGCGTAAGGCCAAGAAGGGGCTCGCCACGCTCTGCATCGGCGGCGGCATGGGCATCGCCATGTGCGTCGAGCGCCCGTGATCCGCCGCGAGGGCCTCATATCTGTAGTTGGAGGCACTCCGCACCACGCAAAGCCGGCCCGCGCCGGGCGCATGCATGACCGTGTGAATTAACCACAGAGGCACAGAGGACTAGAGGAATACGAAATGAAATTTGTTTGTTTTGCTCTGTGTCCTCTGTGCCTCTGTGGTTCAAATTACACCCGTGCGGGAAAATCCCGATGTGCGGGTAATTGATCCGGGACCTTGGAGGAAAGCATGACCGACAAGTCTGAAACGAAACCGTGCGTCCTCGATCCCGAGACGATCGAGTGGCAATCGCGCCAACCGTATCCCGCGCCCTATGACAACGCGCTGGCGGGCCGCGCGCGGCGCGCGCTCGGCGACGTGCTCGGGCTCACGCAATTCGGCGTCAATCTGGGCCGGCTGGAGCCCGGCGCGGTCTCCTCGCTGCGCCACTGGCACACGGGCGAGGACGAGTTCGTCCTGGTTCTCGAGGGCACGCCGACGCTGGTCACCGACGACGGTGAACAGCTTCTCGGCCCCGGTCTGGCGGCGGGTTTTCCCGCCCACACGGAGAACGGACACCGGCTCGAGAACCGCTCTGATGGCCCGGTCCTCTACCTCGAGGTTGGCACACGCGCGGTGCGCGACGTGGTCACCTATCCGGACGCCGATCTCGAGCTGATCAAGGAAGAATCGGGAAAGAAAAGGACGTTCCGCCACAAGGATGGGACGAGGTACACCACTAAGTAGCTGATACCCCGAAAACTCCCAGAATTCTGCGGGTTAATTAACACTTCCTGGTCCCTTGGGGTGGTACACCTGGAAGGATGAAACCCGTGGCAAGACCATCAGGGTTGTTCCGTCGCGGCGGGGTCTGGTACTACCGGCGTCTCGTGCCTGATGACCTCCGTCCGATCATCGGTAAGGCCGAGATCAGAGGATCGCTCCGCACATACGACTACGCCGAGGCTTGCGGGCTGGCCCATCTCGCGGCGGTGGACGCCGACATCGAGCTTGCCGCAGCACGCCGCAAGCTGAACTCTCAATCCGCCGCCGGTCGAACGCAGAACACCGATCCACCCCCCGACGAGGTCGGCATCGAGGCCTTGGTGTTGGCGTCATTCCACGACCGCGAACGGGAGGCCAAGGCCGAGCTTGAGGCTCTGGACGATCTGGCCTCGCAAACCTTTGCATCGATCACGACGACGATCCTTGCCGAACACGGCGTCCGCGTGGACTGGCCTACGACAGGCCCGATCTCGGCCGCTGCGACTGCGACCCGGCACGACAAGATGCAGCTTCCCTCGGTCATAGTCGCGCCGGACAGCCCCGAATACCAGAAGGCGGCAGAGATGGTCCGCCGGGCGTCGCTCGAATATGTCCGCCGGTCGCGTGGTCGGATTGCTCATACCGACTTCGACCCCATCAACGGCGATCCGATGTTCCAGAACGTCACCACCGAGGTCGCCCCGGCACCGGTCGAGAACGAGATCACTTTCCAGGGTCTTGTGGACGAGTTCATGAACGACCCCAAGCGGTCCAACCTCAAGCCCAAGAGCAAGAAGAACCACGAAGGGCTGTTCCGGCTGCTGGTCCAGATCGTCGGCGGTGACAAGCCGGCACGGTCGATTACTCGCGAGGACGCACGGGCCGTGCGCGACCTGCTGATCAGGCTTCCGACGAACATGACCAAGCACTTGCCCGGCGTGGCGCCGGAGAAAGCGGCGGTGATCGCTGAAAGGAGCGGGATGCCAACGCTCAGCCCGGCATCAGTCAACGACTACGTGGCAACGCTCAGCGCCGTACTCCGCTACGCCGTCCGCGAAGAACACATCGATAAGAACGTCGCCGAGGGTCTTGCGGTCGCGGTGGACGTTCATCCACGAGATGCCCGACAAGCCTTCACGGACGACCAACTCCGCCGCATCTTCGGCGCGGACCTCTTTCGAAAGACCCGCAAATCATGGACCCATTGCCAATGGGTGCCGGTGATCGCGCTCTACACCGGAGCCCGCCTCGGTGAGGTCGTCCAACTTCGATGCGAAGACATCGCGGAGGTTGACGACGTGAACGTGATCCTGGTCCGCGCCGGCCCCGGCCAGAACCTAAAGAACGCCAATGCCCGCCGGTTGGTCCCAATCCACCCCGCGATCAAAGATGAACTTATGGCCTACGTCGAGCGCCGGCGGGCACGGGGCGAAGACAGACTATTCGACAAACCACCCCGCTCTGTTGGTGCATCGTTCGGATGTCACTTGAAGAAGGTCGGTGCCAAGGTCGCCGGCGGAGGAATGCACCAGTTCAGACATCTCATGGCCGACAAACTCACCGAGGGTCACACGCCCGGCGATCTGATTGATGAACTCATGGGATGGGCGCGGGCCGGCATGAGAAACCTCTACGGCTCGGGAATTCGGGCCAGCGTCCTTGCTGTCGAGGTCGCCAAGGTCAAGCACGAACTCGATCTCTCGCGCTTGCACGTTATGGACTGACCTCGGGAACGTGTCAGAAATTCGAACGAGCTCCCAGCGAGGCGCGCTATCCCGGAGGGGGAGGGGAAAAAGAGGGGGTGCCCCGATCCTCTCATAAGGCCGCACGTAGGATCACACCACATTTGAGTTTTGGTCTGGCCGATAACCCAGGGTACACCGGTAGCAACTCTCAAAAACGCGCAAATGAGCCCGATTTCTCACCCTAAAGGATGTGCCCCGGAGCAAAGCCCCTCTTACCTAATAGAGTATATATGCGCGCGGGGGTCTTGGTGCCGCGAGCGAACCTGACGGTCTGACGGTTCAAAATGAAGGGGGCGGTGGCATCCGTGGGAAATTTGAATGTGCCCATGCGCGGCTGCTACACGATTAGGGGGTAAATTGGGTGCCGAAAGATGTTCAGACTCACCAGCGGGCGGCTGAGGGCGAT
>JAPULZ010000167.1 GCA_027294455.1 Gemmatimonadota bacterium | reverse complement strand
GCGCTCCAGCAGCAGGTACTCCTGGAACAGGTCCGCCGCCCGCCGGGCATCGCTGTAGTGGCCGGTCCCGGCGTGCAGGATGGCCAGCACCTGGTCGATGCCGCATACCATGGCCTGGTCCTCGCGCTGGAACAGTTGCATCGTCACCCGGTGCGGCCGGCCGGTTCCCATGAGGATCTGCCGGGTCTGATTGAAGTACGTATCCGACTTGTAGCCCGCTCGGATCTTCTCGATGGGAAGACGGAACAGGTCTGGAGTCAGCCGCGGCAGGTCCTTGCGATGGCTCATGAGGTGGTGTGCTCCCGCCCATGACCATAGGATGGGGGCCCGGGCAAGTCAATGGCCACAGCGCGGGTTTCCCCGAAAAAGAATGCAACTCCGAGCGTCGGTTCCAGCCGCCGGGGGTTGAGCGGAAACCGCCCCATTTCCCCGCACGGTCATCAACGGGAAGCGGCCTTCTCCAGCGCGGTGAACCAGTCGGTCACGACGACCAAGCGGGTGTTCTCGACAGCCGGCTGTTCCCGCCGGACTATCAGGAACCGATCGCCGTCGGCGGCGACGTCGTAGTTGTGTGTGTCGGCGATCCCGGCGAAGTCTCCGTCCATCTCCAACAGCGGCACCGGGGTGCCCACGCGCAGCTCCCGGCCGGGTTGCACGGGCGTCGCCATGAGCACCGTCCCTTGGCGATAGAAGAGCGTTCGCCCGTCACGGGACCAGGCGGGCTCCCCGCCCCCGGCCGTCGAGACCTTGATCCGGGCACCGGGCCCAGGATACGGACGGATGTAGATCTCACTCTCGCCCGATTCGTCCGACACGTACGCGATTGAGCGCCCGTGCGGCGAGAAGATGGCGGCGTACTCCAGGAAGGGGGTCTCGAACCAGGGCCTGGCGCTCTCCGGGTCGTCGCTGTCGAGCAGCCAGATGTCCGCGTTGCCCGAAACGATCATCCCTTCCTCAAGATAGATTGCCGTGAAGGCGAGAACCTTCCCGTCGGGCGACCAGGAGTTGGGGAATTCGGGCCGATCGAATTCGCGTAGAGGCTCGGGAGGATGGCTTCCGTCGGCGGGCATCCAGTAGATGTTGGGGAACCCCGACGTGATGGGCATGTAGGTGAAGGTCAACCGCCGGCCGTCCGGGGTCCAGACCGGGTTGAAAGCCCGGCCCGGCCCCGGCGTCATCGACGTGAGGACATCCCGCGCGATGTCGTAGAGCCAGACGTCCATGTCGCCCCGCCTAGAACCGGTGATGGCGATCTGTCCGCCGTCGGGAGAGACGCGGGGCATAGCGTAGTACCGCCCACCGGGCAGGGGCAACTCCTCCTCGGTGCCATCCTTTCCCACCCAGAGGACCGTGCTAACATTCGGTGCCTCCTCGGCCTCGGCAGGCAGGTAAACCAGCGTCCCGGTGGAGGAGACGGCGAACTGCGGCAGGCCGTCCTGCGAGTTGACCTTGACGTCCTCGAGGATCGGTACAGGATTGCCGCTCAGCTCCAGACGATCGAGATCGAAGGGGACGGCCAGCACCGACGTGCCGCGCACGAACAGCACGTGGCCCGAGTGGACGTAGCGGCCGTAGGGGCTTCCCTCGATGAGCATACGCCTTTCTCCCGTCCCGAGTCGCTCGACGACAATGTTCGATTCATCAAACGCCTGCGGATCGTTACCTGTGCGGATCACGTAGAGGATCGCATCGCCTCCCGGCAAGATCTGTGGCCAGACGTGCCCCTGCTCGCCCCGCTCTCGATCCAACTCGGTGAGGGACTCGGGACGGGCCCCATCGGCCGAGATCCACGTCAGCCCGGTGTTGAACGTCGGCGCAAAAAGGATCCGGTCGTCTGGTCCCCAGGCGCCCCCCTGTGTGATGGGAGGCACATCGATGAGGGTGATCGCCGCCCCTCCCGACACCGCGACCTTCTTGAGCTTCCGGTCGGTAAAGAACCCAATCCATTCCCCGTCCGGAGAGAAGAAGGGAGCGTACCCTCCCTCGGTGCCCGGAAGCGGCCGGGGCTCGTCCCGATCCATGGCCCGCAGGTACAAGCGCCGCGCGCCCGAGTAGACCAGTAGCCGCCCGTCGGGCGAAAGGCTCAGCCTTCTCTGCAATCCCGGCAATGTCAGGGCCACTGTTTCGGGCAACATGATGTCGGCGCGCACCGGGGACGCACCGTGCGGCGTCGACGTGAGCCGCATCGTCACCATCAGGGCCAGCGCGGCTCCGAGGATCACCCCAGCCAGTCCGGCCGCAAGAGTCCACTGGATCCGGTTGGCGGGGCTCGTCGCGCGATTGACCTCAGTTGCTGCCCGGAGCCCGGGGGCCGGGCTTTTCCCGGCCACCATCTCCTCCAACTCGATCCGGACGTCCGCGATCTCGTGGATCCGCTGACGCGTGTCCTTCGCCAGGCATCGCTGGAGCAATACGTGCAGAGCGACCGGGGCCTCCTCGGACAGCAACTCCCAGTTCGGCTCCCGATCGAGAATCGCCGCCAGGATGTCCGACGTGGTCGGGCCGGGGAATGTCGCCTTTCGGGTCAGCATCTCGTACAGCACACACCCGAACGACCAGATGTCCGTACGGCGGTCAAGCTTCCCTCCCCGTGCCTGCTCCGGGCTCATGTAGGGCGCCGTCCCCAGGATTACCCCTTCCCGCGTGCCCGCCGATGTCACCGTCGGAGATTGCGACAGGTCCCGTCCCTGCACCCCCCCTGCAAACGCTTTTGCGAGGCCGAAGTCGAGGATCTTGACCTTCCCCTCTTCCGTCACCTGGATGTTGGCTGGCTTCAGGTCCCGGTGGATGATCCCCCGCTCGTGGGCTGCCTCGAGCCCCTCGGCGATCTGCAGGGCGATCGTGAGCGTCTCGTCCAGGGCCAGCGGACCGGCGGCGATGCGCTCGGCCAGAGTCTCGCCCGTGACCAGCTCCAGCACCAGAAAACGGATGCCCTCGGCTTGCTCGAAGCCGTAGATGGCCGCGATGTTCGGGTGGTTGAGGGAGGCGAGTAGCCTTGCCTCGCGCTCGAAGCGGGCCAGGTGCTCTCGATCTCCAGCGAACGCGTGGGGAAGGACCTTCATCGCCACGGTTCGCTTCAGGACGGTGTCTTCAGCTTTCCACACCACTCCCATGCCGCCCTCGCCAATCTTCTCGACGAGGCGGTAATGAGAGAGCTTCTGGCCGGGTTCGAGGGGCATGTCGGGACTCTTGGCCCGCCCTGAAGGGCGGTCAGACCAGGTCAGTCTGGGCCCGGAGTCTCTGTGCTGTCAACGGTGCGCGGCCGCCTGGGTATCGAACTCGAACGCTCTGTCCGCCTTGATGACTAATGGGGGCTGAATGAGGGCTAGAAGTGCCGTCGACCCACCGGGAACGAGCGCGTGATGTTGAAGCCCAGCCGGAAGTCGTCGCCGGGGTCCAGATCACCTCCCGGCGCGAACAGGTCGGTATGCGCGGCCTCGGTGTTGCTGAGCACCAGGTCGAAGGCGTGCCGGCCGGTGCTCATTCGCACGGCCAGGGAGACCGACTCGTGCGGGGCCTTGACGCCGGAGATCTGTCCGATCCACTCGCCCACCAGCGCCAGCTTGCGTGTCAGGCGCACCTCTCCCCCGACGGCCACCGCCAGGGTCCCGTCGCTGTCCTCGTCGTCAAGGTAGTTGGCATCGGTGACGTAGGTCGGCGCCAGCAGGACGGAGACGCGCTCGCCCCATCGCCGGCTCAGCAGCACC
>JAPULZ010000166.1 GCA_027294455.1 Gemmatimonadota bacterium | reverse complement strand
TCGGTGGCCGTTGTTTTGTCTTTTGAGGTGGGGTATTACACAAACACCTTTCGTGGTTCATTGGTTATGGTTGTGGGGTCCGGCGTGGCACCCCCCCCGACAAACCATCCCTCAGCGCAACTCTCTTTCCTTCCATTTCGCCGCCGCCGAGTGCAACGGAATCGGCGGTTCGTCCCGTAACACGCTCAAATCGATCTGCTCCGCGATCTTGTGCACGCGGACCAGACTCGCCTTGTCGTCCTGCAGGATATCGAGCACAAGATACACCACCGCCGAATCCAGATCCTCCCTGGCCACGATCCAGTTCATCAGGACGACGGTCGGCACGGCGGCGTCCACTCCGGGGTACGCGCCCGGAGGAATCTCGCCGAGTCCGAGGTAGGAGCGCTCGGCGGCGAGAGCGACGATCTCGGGAGAGGCGATGGGAATCAGCCGCGCGCCGGCACTGGAAACCGCTTCCAGCACGGCGGACGCCGGATACCCAGCGGCGATGATGGCCGCATCGATGGCCCCGTCGCGCAACGCGTCGGACGACTCGCGGAAGGAGAGATAGCGTGCGTCGATGTCGTCGTACGTGATGCCGTGGGCCTCGAGCAGTTCCCGCGAGGCCATCTCCGTTCCGCTTCCCGGTGAACCCACCGCAACCCGCTTGCCGCGCAGGTCCGCGAGACCCCGAGCGGAGGAGTTCCGGGACACGACTGCGTGAACGACGTTGGGGTACAGCGGCGCCACGGCCCGGATTCGGACGACTGGTTGGGGATAGTCAGGCCCGCCGTGGAATGCCTGGTGCATCGTGTTGGCCATGGAGAAGCCGAGGTCTATATCCCCGGACACGACCCGGTTCACGTTCTCCACGGATCCGCCCGTCACTTCCGCCGTGTACTGATGCGCGCTATCCGCCAACGATAGCCGGCTGGCCAGCGCACCCCCCAGCGGATAGTAGACGCCGCCGGTGCCACCGGTCCCGAGGCTGAGAAACCGGCGGCCGCCGTCTCCTCCCGGCTGGCACGCCACCAGAACCCCCACGCCGACCCACATCAAGCAACGTTTCATCACGAGCCCGTCCCCGTCGATTCGGTTGATAGTTGGTCCTGTTCGGTCGCGCGTACGAGCGACGCCTGTCGGGCGACGGTCCAGGTCCCGGCTACGATCACGAGACCGATGACGCGGCTCGTCGTGGAGGGCACGAACAGCGCCGCCGCCCCCACCAGCAAGCTCCCTCGCATCCAGGGCGGCAGACTCCGCGAGGAGTATCCGATCACGCCCGATGCCATGGCCGTCAGTCCGAGGGCCACCGCGGTTCCCGACGCGAGGATGGCGAGGGGTAAGCCTTGCAGGATGAGCGCCGGGTCGTAAATGAACAGAAACGGCACGACAAAACCAGCGCTGCCGAGGCCGAGGGCGGTGACCGCCGTGCGCATGGCTCCCGAGCCGGCCAAGCCGGCGGCGGCGTAGGCCGCCAGGGCGACCGGTGGGGTGATGTTGGACATGCAGCCGAAGTAGAAGATAAACAGGTGGGCGCCCAGCAGCGGCACGCCGAGCTCGGTCAGGGCGGGGGCGCCGAGGGCCGCGAGGACGATGTACGCTGCGGTGGTGGGCAGGCCCATGCCCAGCACGATGGAGCCCACGGCGGTGAGCCCGAGAGCGATGGGGAGGTGTCCCCCCGACAGGCGGACGATGAGCTCCGACATGCGAAGCCCGATGCCGGTGAGCGAGGCGACGCCTACCACGATGCCCGCCGCAGCGCAGGCGCCGGCCACCTGGACCGTCCCCCCGGCCGCCGCCATGATGGCCCGGCTCAACTTGTGGCGGTCGAGGCGGGTGGCCCTCGTGGCCAGTGTGGCGGCCACCGCGGCGGTGACGCCCCAGAAGGCCGCCCGCATGGGCGAGCGACCCATGGCCAGCAGTGCCACGATGACGCCCAGGGGGAGGAGCAGGTGGAGCCGGTCCCGGATGCCGCTCGTGTCGCTCTCCAGGGTCTCGAGCTTGCTCTTCCCGGCGCGGAAATGAATGGCCATGTAGAGGGCCAGGTAGTAGAGCACCGCTGGGATGGCAGCGGCGGCGGCGACCCGGACGTACGGGATGCCGGTCCAGGTGGCCAGAATGAAGGCCCCGGCGCCCATGACGGGGGGCATGAGCTGGCCGCCCGTGCTGGCCGCGGCTTCAATGGCGGCGGCGAAGTGGGGACGGAATCCCGTCCGCTTCATGAGGGGGATCGTGAGGCTGCCGGTGGTGACCACGTTGGCAACCGCGCTGCCGGACAGCGAGCCCATGATGGCACTCGCCATGGCGGCGGTCTTGGCCGGGCCGCCCCGTGTCCGGCCCGCGATCCGGGCGGCCAGGGCGATGAGGAGCCCGCCGCCGCCGGCCACCTCGAGCATGGCCCCGAAGAGGACGAACAGGTACACGAAATCGGCGGAGACCCCCAGGGGCACCCCCCAGATGCCCTCGGTCGTGAGGTAGAGGTGCTCGATGAGCCGACGCGGTCCGTAGCCCCGATGGGCCAGGGCGCCGGGTAGATAGGGCCCCGCCCAGGCGTAGACCAGGGCCAGGGACGCCACGGCCACGAGGCCCCATCCGGTGGCCCTCCTGGCCAGTTCCAGGACCACCAGGACGGCCACGGCGCCGAGCGCGATGTCGAGGCCCGTCGCGGCGCCGGAACGCCTGACCAGGGCTTCCTGCTCCACCACCATGTAGGCGCACGTGGCGACCACGGCGGCGATGAGAACTGCGGTCAGGACCGGGGAGAGCACCCGCCGGCCGCCGTCCTCGTCGCTGCGCGAGCGCCTCGTCGTGCCCAGTCCCAAAAACCCCAGGACGGCCATGAGTCCGAAGTGGACGGGCCGCTGCACCAGGGCGGTGAAGGGCGAGATGCCGGCCGCGTACATGTGAAAGAGGGCGGCCCCGATGGCGAGGGCGAGGCAGGCCCGGCGGAGCAGCAGCTCCGGGCGGCGAGATTGCTGGTTCATTGGCCGTAGACTATCGGGCCGGGAGGGGCTCTCCGCAACCACGCCGCCGTGCGGACGCCGTCAGACGGGCGAACGCATGTCTCGGACGTCCAATGGCTTGCGGGCCTGCACCTCAGCCGGTAGTTCTATGACCAATCGGAGGGATTCTCATGAGAAAGACATGGTCTGCCGTCATCGCACTGGTACTGGTCACCGGACTCGCGGCTTCGGTGGAGGCCCAGCGGAGGGAAATGACCGCCGAGGAACGGGCGCGCCGGGCGCAGGAGCAGCAGGCGCAACTCCAGGCAGAACTCCAGTTGGAGCGGCCCGTCGCTGCGCTCAACTCGGTGTGGATCGAAGAGCTGACCTACCTGGAGGTGCGGGACGCCCTCGCCGACGGCAAGACCACGGCGATCATCTCGACAGGGGGAATCGAGCAGAACGGTCCCTACGTGGCCACGGGCAAGCACAACTACATCCTGCAGACGGCCTGTGAGTGGATTGCGCGAGAGCTCGGCGACGCCCTCTGTGCTCCGATCATCAAGCTCGTGCCCGAAGGCGACATCGACGAGCCGTCCGGACACATGCGCTATCCGGGGACGATCAGCCTACGCGAGGAGACGTTCGAAGCGGTGCTGACCGACGTGGGAAGCAGCCTCGCACAGCACGGTTTCGAGCACATCATCTACATCGGCGACAGTGGCGGGAATCAACGGGGCATGGAGAACGTCGCCGCCGCCCTGAACGTCAAATGGACCGACGGTGGAGCGCGAGCACACTTCATCCCCGAGTTCTACGACAACAGCGGCCTGACCGCGTACATGAACGACGAACTGGGCATCGAGGAACCCGTGAGCGACGGCTTCCATGATTTCTATTGGATCACCGCGCTACAGATGGTGACCGATCCGTCCACCGTGCGCTACGAGGAACGCGTCGCCAAGGATCTGGCGACGATCAACGGGGTCAGCATCGCGCCGAAGGAAGAAACGATCGAGGTGGGCAAGAAGCTGATGCAGTGGCGGGTCGATCAGACGGTCAGGGCGATCCACGCGGCGAGATCGCACTAGGCAGTGACACCCTTGCCCTAACGTGCGGCGTTCGACGTCACGCACGGATTCGAGGAGGGTCGATGCGCGCACGGCATGTCCTCGTCGTAGTTCCAGCTGCACTGCTCATCACGGGCGGTCTGCTCCCGGCCGCCGCCCAGCGGCCGCTCGGCACCCGGAGTGCCTCGGGGCAGACCGTGACACCGGTCTTCGAGGGCTGGTACGAGAATGCGGATGGCTCGTATAGCATTTCCTTCGGCTACTTCAACCGGAACGTGGAAGAAATCCTCGAGATCCCCATCGGGACCGACAATTTCTTGGACCCCGGCGAGGCCAATCAGGGACAACCCGCCATATTTCACCCGCGCCGCCACTGGGGCGTGTTCGCCGTCAACGTACCGGCGGATTTCGGCAACCAGACCATCGTCTGGACGCTCAAGATACGCGGCAAGACGTTTTCCATTCCCGCCAGCTTGCATCGCGACTGGAAGATCGACGCGCTGAAAGGCGAGGTCGGTTCGGGCAACACGCCGCCGGTGCTCAAGTTCGCGATGGATGGGCCGGAGGGCGCAGGCCCCGCCGGGATCGCGTCGGGGCCGCATCAGGTGTCGGTGGGCGAGCCGCTGTCGCTGACGGTGTGGGTGAGGGACGACGGCAGGCGTTCGGGGAGTGTCTCCAGCGACGGCCGGGAAGGTGCTCCGCTCACCCTCACCTGGTTCAAGCATCAGGGCCCCGGGGATGTGGTGTTCAGCGAGACCACGGCCGAGGTGGACGCCGCCGCCGGGACCATGGCGATCACGGCCACGTTCAACGAGCCGGGGAGTTACGTATTGCGCGTGCGCGCCAACGATGCCTCCGGAGTGTCCGGCGGCGGTCACGCGCAGTGTTGTTGGACCAACGGGTTCGTGCAAGTCACCGTCACCCAACGAGTGAGGAGTAGCGCCTCATGACCGGGACGAGATTCCACTATCGATTCGGCGGCCGCGCCGGCGTGCTGCTTTCGGCCGCCTTTCTCGCGCTGCCGGCGCGCGGGATCGTTGCCCAACACACGGCGGAGGAGATCACGTTTGCCAGGCACGTGGCACCGATCTTTCAGGAGAAGTGCCAGATTTGCCACCAGCCCAACTCCGTCGCGCCCATGTCGCTGCTGACCTACGACGACGCACGGCCGTATGCGGAGTTGATCAAGTACAGAGTGCAGAACCGCATCATGCCGCCGTGGCACATCGATCGGACCGTGGGCATTCAGGAATTCCAGAACGATCGCGGCCTGACCGACGAACAGATCACCACCATCGTCCGGTGGGTAGACGGTGGCGCGCCGTTCGGTGACGAAGACGATCTGCCGCCGCCAAGGGAGTTTCCCGATCCCAATCGCTGGCAACTCGGCGATCGGTTTGGCGAACCCGATCTCATCATCAAGTCAGAGCCGTACACCTTCGCGGCCGAGACGCAGGACAAGTGGTTCCGGCCGGTGGTGGAAACCGGACTCACGGAGCCGCGGTGGGTGCGCGCCATCGAGATCAAGCCGTCGTATCCGGACGGTCGCCGCATCGTGCATCACGTCCTCACCTTCCTCGAGCAGGAAGAGGAGGGCCTCACGCGCCTCGCGAGCACGGCAGCCGGTGCGCAGAGCAGCGCTGGGTTGTTCATGGAGTGGGCGGTCGGCAAGGTCGGCGAGGTTTTTCCCGAGGACGCCGGCAAGCTCATGCAACCCGGTGCCAAGATTCGCTGGGAAGTGCACATGCATGCCATCGGCGAGGAAGTGCGGGACGATCAGGTCGAACTCGGCATCTGGTTCTACCCGCGAGGCTATGTGCCGAAGAACCGGACGGTCCTGCGGATGTTCGACGCCCGCGGCCCCAACGGACTCGATATTCCCCCGGGGGAGATCGCCGTCACCCAACAGTTCCACGTGCTGCCCGCGCCGGCGCGGCTCGAGAACTTCCAACCCCACATGCACATGCGGGGCAAGGCCATGTCCATCGAGGCGATCTATCCCGACGGCCGCCAGGAGCTGCTGAGCTCCGTGAACAATTTTCAATGGAACTGGCACGTCAACTACGTATACGAGGAACACGTAGCTCCCCTGTTGCCCAAGGGCACGACCCTCGTCATCACGGCGTGGCACGACAATACGCCGGAAAACCCCACCAACCCCGATTATCGGCAGTGGGTGGGATGGGGCGACCGCACCGTGGATGAGATGGCGCACCTGTGGGTGGACGTGACGTATCTGGAACAAGAGGAGTACGAGCGGTTGGTGGCGGAGCGGGCTGGACGAGAGAGGACGGAGAACAACCGGTAGAGGTCGTCCAAAGCGACTCTCTCCTTCCTAGCCCCGCCGGCGCTGAAGGGGTATTCTAGGAGCGACTCGACATCCGGATCCGAACGATGTCCAACTCAGTCGATCGCCTCAAGGCGGCCCTCGCCGCCCGCTATGCCGTCCTGGAGGAACTCGGTGCCGGCGGCATGGCCACCGTTTACCTCGCCGAGGACCTCAAACATCACCGCCATGTCGCGATCAAGGTGCTCCGACCGGAGCTCGCCGCCGTCCTCGGCCCCGAGCGCTTCCTCCAGGAAATCGAGGTCACCGCCGGCCTCCAGCACCCGCATATCCTCTCGCTGCACGACTCGGGTGCCGCGGACGGCTTCCTCTACTATGTCATGCCGTATGTCGAGGGTGAGACCCTCCGAGACCGGCTGAACCGCGACCGCCAACTCGCCATCGAGGAGGCCATCCGGATCGCCGAGCAGGTCGGCGCGGCGTTGGAGTACGCGCACCGTCACGGCGTGATTCATCGGGATATCAAACCCGAGAATATCCTCCTGCAGGACGGCGAGGCGATCGTCGCCGACTTTGGCATTGCCCTCGCCGTGAGTGCGGCCGGCGGGACGCGACTCACCGAGACGGGGCTGTCCCTGGGAACACCGCACTACATGAGCCCCGAGCAAGCCACCGCCGATCACGAGCTCTCCCCCGCGACCGACATCTACTCCCTGGGATGCGTGTTGTACGAGATGTTCGCTGGCGATCCCCCGCACACCGGGTCCACCTCGCAGACGATCATCGCGAAGATCCTGACCGATACCCCCACGCGGCTGTCGGCGCTCAGGGAAACCGTCCCCGCGCACGTCGAAGCCGCCGTCCACCAGGCGCTGTCCAGGGCACCGGTCGATCGCTTCGCGACCGCCGGCGATTTCACCCGGGCGTTGCGTGACGAGAGCGGGTCCGCGATCAAGGACGCAAACGCCGCGGGACGGCGAAATGGGTGGACCATGTCCCAACGCGCAGCCGGCGTTGCGGTGGGGATCGTCGCCGTCAGCCTCGTCGTGCTGTTGCGCGGGGACGATCGCGCAAACTGGGCGAGGACGGTGGCCCTTCCCGAGATCGCCAGGCTGGCCGATGAAGGGGCTTTCGAGGATGGGTATGCATTGGCGCTCGAGGCCGAAGGCGCCATCGCCGGTGAGCCGGCCCTGGACAGCGCCTGGGCGCTGGTGGCCCAGCAGGTGACCGTGACATCGGAACCCTCTGGAGCGCAGGTCTACCGCATGCCCTACGCTGCGGCCGATACCGCGTGGACGCTCCTCGGTACCACACCGCTCGAGGACCTCTGGTTTCCCCTTGGGGTGTCCACCATTCGCGTCGAGTTGGAGGGGTACCGACGGGTGGAGCGGGCCGCTGGACCGGGCCAGCTGCGCGCCCCGATCGTTCTCCATGACGCGGACGCCCAGCGGGAGGGCGTCGTCTGGGTTCCTGGGGGGCGGTATGCGTTCACCTACGAGTCTCCGGGCCTCGGACACTCCGAGCCCTTGGTGTTGGGTGACTACTTGATCGATCGGTACGAGGTCACCAACGCACAGTTCAAGGAGTTCGTGGATGTCGGCGGGTATGCAACCCGCGACTACTGGACACACCCGTTCGAGGAGGACGGCCGGACGATCGGCTGGGAGGCGGCGATGGCCCGGTTCACCGATCCCACCGGGAGAACGGGACCGAGCACCTGGGAGGTGGGAACGTATCCCGACGGCCAGGACGATTATCCGGTCACGGGGGTCAGCTGGTATGAGGCGGCCGCATACGCCCGTTTCGTGGGGAGGGACCTGCCGACCGTCTACCACTGGTATCGGGCAGCCGGCACGGCCATCAGCGCCTCGATGTTGCCCAGCAGCAATCTCGAGGGGGACGGGCCGGCGCCGGTTGGAGCGTCTCAGGCAGTCACCCGCTCCGGGGCGTTCGACATGGCGGGCAACGCCCGGGAGTGGGCCTTCAACGCCGTCGGAGATCAGCGACTGATCCTGGGTGGTGGATGGAGTGACGCCTACTACCAGTTTGCGCTCCACAACGCCCAGTGGCCGTTCGATCGTTCGGAGACGAACGGATTTCGCCTGGTCACGTACCTGGAGGATACGGCGACGGTTGCCCTGGCGAGCCGGGCCGTCGAAGCACCGTTCCGGGACTTCTTGAATGAGACACCCGTTTCCGATGACGTCTTCGACATCTTCAAGCGCATGTACGCGTACGACCCCTCACCGCTGAATGCCGTGGCGGCTGCGGTGGACACGGGCCGGAATTGGGTTCGCGAGCAGATCCTGTTCGACGCCGCGTACGGATCGGAGCAGGTGATCCTCTACTTGTACTTGCCCCTCGGCGGGGAACCCCCGTATCAGACGGTGCTGTACTACCCCGGCTCGGGCGTGTTCCGGACCCCGTCGTTCGACCAATTCAACACCACCCATGCCGATTTCGTCGTCAAGAGCGGACGAGCGTTCGCGTTTCCCGTCTACAACGGCACGTTCGAGCGGATCGACGAGTTGAGGTATCGGCTGCAGGACGAGAGCAATCTGTACCGGGAGCACGTGATCCAGTGGGCTAAAGACTTGGGGAGGTCGATCGACTACCTCGAAACGCGACAGGATCTCGACACTCACAACCTCGCCTACTTTGGCCACAGCTGGGGCGGGCGCATGGGCGCGATCATGCTTGCGGTGGAACCTCGCTTCAAAGCCGCGGTGCTCTACGTGGCAGGTCTCAGCGCTCTCCCGACCCAACCCGAAGTCGAGCCCCTCAACTTCGTGACTCGCGTGACGCTACCGGTGCTCATGTTGAGCGGCCGGTTCGATCACATTTATCCGTTGGCCTCGTCGGCCGAGCCGATGTTCGCTCTGCTGGGAACGCCTGCGGAGGACAAACGGCATGTCGTTTCCGACGGCGGGCATTTCGTGCCACGGGACAGATTGATCCGCGAGACCCTCGCCTGGCTCGATCGCTACCTGGGTCCCGTGCGCTGATCGCGGACTCAATGCCATCACGCGGCTCCGAACACCAACGCCGCGTTCACGCCACCGAACCCGAATGAGTTTGATACGACCAACCGGGGGCACCGATCGAGCCCGCCGTTTGCGAGGTAGTTCAGGTCGCAGTCCGGATCGGCGGTCTCCAGGTTCACGGTGGGAGGCAGCCAGCCACGCTTCATCCCGAGCGCGCAGGTCGCCGCCTCGATCGCCCCGCTCGCGCCGAGCGCGTGGCCGTAGTAGCCCTTGGTCCCACTGATTGGCACCTGGAACGCATGATCACCGAAGACGTGTTTGATCGCCAGCGTTTCCGTGGAGTCGTTGAGCGGGGTCGAGGAGCCGTGGGCGTTGATGTATTCGATCTCGTGTGGTGCGACGTGGGCGTCATGGAGCGCCAACTCCACGGCACGGGCGGCCTGCCTGCCGTCCGGCCGCGGGGCCGTCATGTGATGCGCATCGTTGGTGAGCCCGTAGCCGAGCACCTCGGCGTACACGCACGCGCCCCGCGCCAGAGCGCGATCCCGGCGCTCGAGCACCAGCACGGCGCTCCCCTCTCCCATGACGAATCCGTCACGGCCCTGGTCGAACGGTCGCGACGCGCGCCCGGGATCGTCATTGCGGGTGGACATCGCGCGGATGAGCGTGAACGCGCCGAAGCCGAGTGGCGATAGCGGTGCCTCGGCCCCTCCCACCACCATGACGTCAGCCCGATCTGCGCGGATAGCGTCAAATCCGTTTCCCAAAGCGATGGCCCCGGATGCGCACGACATGGCGTTGGTGCTGTTGGGACCGGTCGCACCGAAGTGAATGGCGATGTTGCAGGACACGGCTCCCGCGAACACGGAGGTCGCGAGGGAGGGGTCCACATATCGGAGACCCCGCGTCATGTATGATGCCGCCTGTGCCTCGGCGTGCGCGATCCCGCCGAGCGCGGATCCCATCATGACCCCGATGCGGTCAAGGTTCTCGCGCTCCAGCGCGATGCGGGAATCTTCCAGCGCGTGAATGGCCGCCACGAGGCCGAATTGGGAGAAGCGATCGAGTCGCCGGACCGCCTTTCTGGTCAAGTGGTCCTGGGGCCGGAAGTCAGGGACCTCCGCGGCGATCTTGCTCTTGAACGGCTCCGCATCGAACCGCGTGATCGCCCCGACCGCCGATCGCCGCGCCTTGAGCCCCGACCACAACCCGTCCACACCCGTGCCGATGGGCGTCACGCATCCTATCCCGGTGATTACGACGCGGGGCATTGCGCCTCGGCCTCTCGCTTCACGCCGAGGAGCGTGCGAGTTGCTATCGTGTGAATGAAGACCGGACCGATCACGAGATTGGCGGCGAGTCTTCCCATCAGTGGCCAGGAGGGTCCCGCCCACTCGTGTACGATCGTCACCTCGACGTCGGCTTCCCGCGCCGTCAGACGCCACACGACGTCCATGCGTTTTGTAATGCCCCGAATGTGACGGTAACGAACCTCGTGGCGCTCCGGCGCGACCTCCATCTCCGACACCCACCACGTGGGATAACGGAAGAATCCGAAGGGACGCCACGCCGCCATCTCCACCACGCCGCCGGATTCGCGCCGCTCCAACATCCGCACCCAGCGGTAGTGCGGCAGGAACGTGGGCCACCGCTCCACGTCGGAAGCGATCTCGAACACGCGCTCCAGCGGTGCCGCAATCCCAATCCGGTCAACCGTGTGCATGAGCCGTCCTCCAGTACGCGACCAGACGATAACCCGGCCTGCGCCGCACCGTGGCGGCTGCACTTGCGGCGCGCAGCAGGGCGTCCAGCTCTCCGCGCGTGAATCCGCGCCGCAGGGAGACCACCCCGTCGTGCCGAGAGACTTCGTGAAACCCCAAGAGGCGAGATCCGACCCGAAACCACAGTTCCGCCGTGCGCGCCCGCTGGAGATCGGAGATCACGACGCCCAGGCGCGCCACCCGATCCAGCTCTCGCACGAGTCGCTGCGCCGCAGGACGATTGAAGTGATGCAACAGCTGGCTCGCGACGACGATGTCAACGGCCCCGTCGGCCAGGGGCAAGTGTCGGGCGTCACACGTGACGGCCAGGAGGCCGCGGTGGGCGCAGAGCCTCACCGCTTCGCGGTGCCAATCGGCCGCGATCGGCTTGATCGGCACGCCGCGCCACCGGCGTGTCAGGTACGCGAGGACGTCGCCGCTCCCTGCACCAACGTCCAACACACTGAGGGCGCCACGTGCAGCTTCGCCTCGGAGCAATCGCTTGACACCATAGGCGACAGCGGCTCTCCCGCCGAAGACGGTGTTCGATCGTGCGATGTCCGCGAGGGTAATCCGTGTCAGGGCGGCGTCGAACGTGGGTGAGTCGAGGGCCTCGATGCCAATCGGAGAGATGTCGCTCACGAGGTTCGTCATCGGACGAGCTTCCACAGATACGAAGGCCGCAAGACTTGGTCTGCGGGCACGAAATCACCGGTCACGCCAACCAGGATGTCCGCCAGGGATTGGTCCGCGGCAAACCGCGCCGCCACTCGATCGAACATCTTCGGATGCGCCACTGCCCAGCTGACGAGCCTTTCGACGATCCATTTCTTACCGAACTCGCGGCGCCGCGCCATGTCGTACGGTGCGAGATCCGCCTCGGTCAGTCGATCGGCTTCCAGGCAAGCAACCAGGTGATCGGCCGCCAACTCGGCGCCGCGGAGGGCCGCATAGATCCCCTCGCCCGTGAACGGGTCGCAGAAGTCCGCTGCGTCACCTACCAGGAGCGTCCGGTCGCCTGTAGCCCGAGTGGTCCACCGGGCAAACGGACCCACCGCCCGGATCGGATCGACGAACGACGCCTGGCTCATGCGGTCGGCCAGTTCGGGATTCTGACGAAGCATTCGATGAAACCACCGCTCATTCATGTGCTTGTCGGGGATGCGTGCCAGATCCACCACGACAGCGACGTTTGTGAGCCCGCGGCCTACCGGTGCCAGGCCGACGTATCCGAGTGGGCTCACGTGCATTTCGCCGGTGTCAGTCATGTTTGACACGTGCGTCGCATGGGCAACCAGCGCCATTCGTCGTCGCTGTCCCCGCCGGGTGACACGGAGGTCCCCGGCGACCCTCGAGTTGAGGCCATCGGCCCCAACCACCACCCGTGCGGAGATCGTTTCCCGGCGGCCGGCCGTCCTCACCATCAGGGTGCGAGCATGTTGCACTCGGTCCGCAAACCCCTCCACCACGGTCTCTTCCCGCAAGACAGCGCCGTGCGCCACCGCTGCGTCGACGAGATAGGAGTCCAGGATTTCGCGGGGCAACGCCAGACCGTGGTCCCGATAGCCGCGAAAGGAATGTCCACCGACGAAACGGCCCGTGAACCGCGTTCCGTTCGGACTCACGATTTCCATGCCGGCCAGCCGTGCCGGCTCCTCTCCGTCGAGCTGGTGGAGGACGCCGAGCCGGTCGAGCACGCGCGCCGCTTGTGGACTCAGGTACTCCGCGCAGGGCTTGGCACGGGGAAACGTCGCCCGGTCGAGGAGTACCACATGGAAGCCACGCTCCGCAAGGAACGCGGCCGTGGCACTCCCAGCCGGCCCCGCTCCCACCACCACCGCATCGAAGGTTGGTCCCATGTCGTTTTGCAGCCGGTCCCGTCCGCTCTGGCGGGTTGCGTCGCGCCGAAGCACGTTGAGTATCTGCCCTGGAGCTGGGATGTCAACTACTCGACGCCTGAGGCGAATGCGTCTCGCCGAGCACCTCGACGACCCACGAACCAAACAGCGGTTTGTCACCACCGTGTTCGAGGTCGTGTCCGGTAGCTACGACCGGTTCACCAGGGTGTTCTCCTACGGCATGGACGCCGCGTGGAAGCGGGAACTTCTTGCGGAACTCGCCGCCGGCATCGCGCCCGACGCATGGGTACTCGATCTCGCCTGCGGAACCGGTGATATCACTCTGGGTGCCGGACAACTGGTGCCTGCCGGCAGAACCGTCGGGCTGGACATCTCATCGGGGATGCTCGAGGTTGCCAAAGCCCGGGCGCGGACCGAGTCTGTCTCCGGTACGTCGTTTTGCCGTGGCGACATGATGCACCTGGGGTTACCGGATGCCTCCGTGGACGCCGTCACCGTGAGCTATGGTATTCGCAACGCGCCGGATTACGGCGGGGCGCTCGACGAGATCACACGCGTGCTCAAGACCGGAGGCCTGTTGCTGACATTGGATTTCTATCGGCCGGCGAACCCGGTGTGGCGGCGGGCTTTTCTCGGGTATATGTGGTTGGCCGGCAGCGCGTTCGGCTGGTTGTGGCATCGTGCGGCGGTTGCCTATGGGTACATCGCGCCGTCGATCGAGCGCCATGTTTCGTGGCAAGAGTTCAGCGGCGCGCTCCAAACACGCGGATTTGTCGTCGATCAGGTGCACCGCAAGCTGTTCGGCGGCATTTGTATCCATGTGGCTCGGCTGCGAAGGCGGGCAGGGTGATGTTCAGGAGGCACCACCGCCCTCCATCGGGGTACTCTGTGGCCATGGTGCGGGAACGAACGTTGACGGCCGCGGTCATTCTACTGGCAATCCCTGGTGGCAACCTGGTGGGACAGACGGCCCCGGTGGATACCACATCCCTGAGCGAGGCTCCCTACGGCCGCATGCGGATGTTGTGGGAGAAGACCATCTTCCAGGTCGACGTGCTCACGCTGGATGTGCGGTTCGGGAGGCCCACCGCACAGCGGTTTGCTGAACTCGTTCGGGGTCGGGAATCGTCGTCAGCGCTCGTCGACACCATCGCCAACGTGGCGGCGCACGCCACCGACGTCTGGGCCCGAATCCGCTTCGAGCGCAATGTGAGTCTCAACCAGTTCGTGGACGGTGTGCGCGACAACGCTGCGGCCGCTCGCGACGCGGGGTTGATAACCGACCCGGAGTTCGCCGAGATCTACGATGGGCTCCCCCAGTGGTACGCCTTCCTCTCCGAAACGGGCATCAAGGACGGGGACGAGATGTTTTATCGGATCCGTGGCGACACGCTTCGAACGATTTATCGCACGGTGCAGGGGGAGACGCGGCTCGACCGGACCGATTTCGGCCGCTTTCGCCGTCTGTCGGTCATGGGCGGGTACTTCGCACCCAAGTCGGATTTTCGAAAGGGCTTGATCGCCTCGCTGTTCGGCCGCTAGTACGTTCGCCAGCCGGCTGGCTGGGCGCTGGTTGGGACTTCGAGGAATCAGTTCAAATCCAGCATTGCGAAAACGTCGGTCCGGGGCGAAGGCGACGGTCAAACGCTCCCGCCGCATCACCTCGAAACTGACCGCGTCGGTCAGGCTGAAGGGGTGATCCGCGAAGGGCCCGAACCACCGAAAATATTCATTCTTGACAGATCGGTCAATAAATGATATACTCCTCGCCGTGAAAGGCAGACCACGGGAATTCGACCGCGAAGAGGCCCTCGAGCAGGCCATGGACCTGTTCTGGTCGCAGGGTTATGAGGCCACCGGCGTCGCCGACCTGTGCGATCGGATGGGACTGGGCCGGCAGAGTCTCTACAACACCTACGGCGACAAGGAATCCCTCTTCGCAGAGGCGCTGGAGCACTACGAGCGAGTCCAGCTCCAGCCCCTGGTGGACGTGCTGGAGGGCCCGGGGTCGGGAGTGGAGAATGTCCGCCGCGTGTTGGACATGTGGGAGCGACGGGGCTCCGAGCACGGGGCCCAGGGATGCATGATGGCCAACTCCATCGCCGAATTCGGGATGCGAGCCCCCCGGTTCTCCAAGCAGCTGACCAGGATGCTGGGCCGGATCGAGAAGGCCTTTCAGACTGCGCTCGAGCGGGCGGCGGCGGACGGGGAGCTTCCCGAAGGGCGGGATCCACACGCTCTGGCGCGCCTGTTCACGACGATCGGGCAGGGCCTGTCGACGGTGGGGAAGCTCGATGCCTCCGGAGTCATGGCGCGGGATTCCACCGCCCTGGCGAGGGCGCTGCTGGCCTGAGCGTTTTTTTTGCCTGTGTTTTTGATCGATCGTTCCAATTTTGGAACACGAACCAAACATGAACCAATGGAGAACATGATGAGTAAGCTGAATGGAAAAGTGGCCGTGGTCACTGGAGGAAATAGCGGCATCGGGCTGGCGACGGCGCGTCGCTTCGTCGCGGAGGGTGCCCGCGTCGCGGTCATGGGACGGAATGCCGAGACGGTGAATGCGGCCGTCGAGGAGTTGGGCGAGGCCGCCATCGGCGTGCAGGGCGACGTGACCAAGATGGAGGATCTCGATCGGCTGTTCGAGACGGTGCGCGAGCGGCTCGGACCCATCGATCTGCTCTTCGTGAACGCCGGTGTGGCGCAGGTCAGTCCCATCGACGCCGTCGACGAACCCCACTTCGATTTGATGTTCGGGGTCAACGTCAAGGGCGCGTATTTCACGATTCAGAAAGCGCTGCCCTACATGAACGACGGCGCATCAGTCGTGCTCAACACGTCTGTCGCCAATCAGACCGGGAACGCCAACTTCAGCGTCTACTCGGCCACGAAGGCGGCGTTGCGCTCCCTCGCACGCACGCTCTCGGCGGACCTGGTGGACCGCGGCATCCGCGTGAACGCCATCAGCCCGGGTCCGGTGGAGACGCCCATCTACGGCCGCCTCGGTTTGCCGGAGGAAGAACTCGAGGGTTTGGCGCAGCATTTCATCACGCAGGTCCCGATGAAGCGCATGGGCGACGCCGATGAGATCGCCAACGCGGTGCTGTTTCTGGGCTCGCCCGAGTCGTCGTTCGTGCTGGGGCACGAGCTCGTTGTCGACGGCGGGATGAGTCAGCTCTAAACCAAGAACTCGAACGGCTCTCGAGCCATTGATACCCGAAAGAAAGGAGTACAGGACCATGCACGAGGTACAAGTAGCCCGGACCATTGGCGTCTCGGCTGACGAAGCGTGGAAGATCATCGACGATTTTGGCGGTATCTACCAGTACCATCCCGCCGTCGAGCGTTCGCACATCAGCAACGGTGTCGCGTCGGGCCTTGGTGCCGAGCGCGTGTGCTATTTCGACAACGGGGACGCGATCACCGAGCAGATCACCGCGTACGATCCCGGCCGGGAGTACACCGTGGAGATCACCGATACCGGCAAG
>JAPULZ010000165.1 GCA_027294455.1 Gemmatimonadota bacterium | reverse complement strand
AAATCCGACGAGGGGTAGGGGCAGAGTTCTCCAATGAACGGCGATTGCAGATTGCGGATTGATTTGTGTGCTAGACTGTCGGTTGGGCTCGTTTTCTTGTCTCGCAGTATCGACGTTGTTTTTGGAGAAAGCGTTTTTCGGGGTCGCTGCACGGCAGCGTGATGGCGCGGTCGAAGTAGGCGGTGGCGACTTCCCATTCGCCCAGCCGGGCGAACAGATGCCCCAAGGTTGCCGGAAGCAGATAGTAGTTGCGTAGGGCGGGGTGGTCTTCGATGCCTCGCACAATCTGGATTCCGGCTGCGGGGCCCTCGATTTGCGCAACGGCCACGGCGCGGTTGAGCTCGACGACCGGTGATCCGTTTACCTCGATGAGCCGGTCGTACAGCCGCACGACCTGATCCCAGTCGGTTTCTTCATAGCTCGACGCCGCGGCGTGTGCGGCGGCGATGCCGGCCTGGAGGTGGTATTCGGTCTGGCGGGTGCCGGTACACGCCTGCTCGAGCGAACGGAATCCGGCGGCGATCATGCCGCGATCCCATTTGCGCCGGTCCTGATCGGGCAAGAGCACCAGGGCGCCGTCCTCGTCGAGGCGTGTCGGAAGGCGACTCGCCTGGAGCAGCATCAAGGACAACAGGGCGTGCACTTCGGGCAGGGTGGTCTGGGGATGTTGCGCGAGGAGGGTGGCCAGCCGAATCGCTTCCTGGCACAGTGCCGATCGCACGAGGTCGTCGCCCTGATGCGCGGCATAGCCTTCGTTGAACATCAGGTACAACACCTCGAGTCCGCTCTCGATGCGCCCGAGCAAATCGTCTGCATCGGGTAGCTCGAAGGGCACTTCCAGGTTCCTCAACAGACGTTTCGCCCGCACCAGCCGTTGGGCCACCGTCGTCTTCTTGCTGAGGAATGCGCGGGCGATTTCCTCCACGCTGAATCCGCCCACCGTCTTGAGGGTGAGGGCCCCCCGGGCTTCGCGCGGAAGCAACGGGTGGCAGCAGAGCAGGAGCATCCGCAGTTCGTCGTCGCGCACGGGTTCGTCGAGGCCGGCGGCGGTGTCGTCGCCGGGCGGTGTATCGCGGGTCTCGAGTTCGGTGATCTTCTCGGCGAATCGCCTCTGTCGTCGCACGCGGTCGAGGGCCGCATTCCTCGCCACCTGCATGAGCCATCCGCCCGGGTTCGCCGGCACGCCGTTGGTCGGCCACGTCTGGAGCGCGCGGAGCAACGCTTCCTGCACCGACTCCTCGGCCGCGTCGAGGTTCGCCGGCCCCAGAATGCGGGTCAGGATGGAGACCATCTGCCCCGACTTGCGGCGGAACAGATGGTCCACCAGGCCCGAGACCTCCACATGCCGTCCGGACATGCTGAGACAGGCTAGACCTGCTCGACCTCGCGAATCTCGAGCGACGCCCCGTATTCGATGTGGGGGCAGTCCCGTGACAACTCGATGGCCTCGTCGTAGTCCGCGGCGTCGATCATCCAGTAACCGCCGACGACCTCCTTGGTCTCGCTGAACGGGCCGTCTGTAACGGTGAGCTTGCCGCCGTTGCCGCGCAGCACTTTGCCTTCGCCGTCGCGCAACTTGTGGCCCGCGCGCTTCTTGCCGGCGGCCTCGAGCTTGTTGCCCCATGCCACGTACTTCTCGATGATGCGCTGCATGTCTTCCGGACTCACGTCCGCAAAATCCTGTGGGACGTCTCGGGCGATGAGCATGAAACTGGCCATATCGCGATCTCCTGGAGTGCTCGTGCAGATGAATAATACGTTGACATTCCCAAGACGAACGAGCGATGGGGAAATCGACACGAAAGCCCCGAGTGATTCCGGGGCCTTGCGTTGGTGTCTCGACGATGCCGCCGCAAACGAGCGGACCGTCCATGCCGTCATGATCTAGTTGCTTCCCCTCGTAGCGGTGATGGCGATTTCGGGTTTCAAGAAAATCTTGATGACGCCGCGGGAGCCGCGTTCGCCGAAGAACGCTTCGGCGGCGGGGCCCTTGATCACCTCGATCCTGTCGATCTGATCGGGGTCGAGGTCTGAGGGGATCCCGTTTTCGACGACTTCGTCGTCGATCATGATCAGGGGCGCCTCGTTGTCGGTCGCAGCCCCGAAACGGAGTCTGTCCAAGGACAATCGTTTCAGGGTTTCCGTCGCCCTTTGGCGGGCGGCTTGCGTGCCGATGGTGAAGCTGATCCTTTGTTGGACGAGGACGGCGACGGGCTTGCCGTCCACCTCCCCCGGCGTGAAGAAGCTCCCGGCCACGACGTCGATGGCCGGGCCTTCAAAGGCTCGGTTGGTCGACTCCACTACATCGATGCTCGTTGCGTCGACGCGGCCCTCATCGTCGATCACGAATGCGAGCATCACGGCGCCCTCGATGCCCGCTTGGCGCAGCATCGCCGGATACCGGGGCATGGGACCGGACATGCGGGCCGGGCGCACCTGGACTTCTGCTTCACTGTACACAGTGCTCACCTGGGTCACGACGCCGAGATCGTCGTCGAAATCCAACGCGGCCGGGGGAGATGTCTCGCACGCCAGCGCGACCAGGAGTGTCGCCGTGGATGCGGCGATCCCGCCGCGGAGCTTACGGGCTTTCGGACTGGGGTTGGTCATCTCGTGAATTCTCCTCGCAAGTAGGGACTTGGGATTGGACAACGCCGGCGCGGGAAACAGCCGATCGCTGCGGTGACGCGCCACTGCGAGGAGCAACTCGCCGTACGACCGGGCGTCGACACCGGTCTTGAGCACCCGCTCGTCACAGTCGAGCTCCACCGCGTCGCGCAAACGCCGCAGCTGCCACCAGAGGGGGAGGTTCCAGGGGAGCAGCACGGCGGCGACCACACCGGTCAGCAGCAGCTTGGCGTCGCCGGCGCGGATGTGCTCGCGCTCGTGTGACATGACGAGCGCGAGCCAATCGTTCTCGAGGCGACTCACCCAGGCGGGCAACACGATGATGCTCGGGAAGCTGCCGACCACCGCCGGGCCGAGATTCGCCGTGTGCCGCACCAGCACGCCGTCCACGATTTCCCCGGGGCAGGTCTCCGTCTCCCGGCGGATGCGTAGCTGGCTCATGGCCAGCACCGCGCCGAGGACCAGCGACGCGCCGATCCACAGGGTCACCGCCGTCGCGGTGACGAGGGAGATGGTGGACGAGGCCGGCTGCACGTTGAGCAACTCGAACAAGAGCGCCGGATCGATCAGCGTGGCCGCCGCACCATCCAACGGCACGGCGCCACCGGCCGGTGCTTGGCGGGCCACCACCGCCGCGAGCGGAATGGCAACGGACGTCAGGAACGCGGCCGCCCACGCCCAGCGCGCGGGTTGCCCGGCGAGGCGGAGCATGCGCTCGCATGCGATGGCCGCCATCCCGATCAACGCCGACACCACGACCGTATACAAGATCCATAGCGCGATCATCCCTCGATCTCCTTCAGGCGTTCGTCGAGGAGCTTGCGAATGTTGCGCAGCTCCTCGGGAGAGACGGTTTCATCGGATACGAGCCGGGTGACCAGCAGCTCCCGGGAGCCCTGGTACACCTTGCTCAGCAGCCGCCCCAGGGCACTGTCGCCCGCTTCATCGGGGTGCAGCAGGGGGTAGTACCGAAAGGCTTTTCCCTCCTGCTCGTACCGCACGTAGCCTTTGGTCTTGAGGGTGCGAAAAATCGTCAGCACCGTGGAGTAGGCGAGGTCGTCCGGCATGCGGTCCTTGACCTCGCCGACCGTTGCCGAGCTCAGCTCCCACACCACCGCCATGACGTCCAGTTCGCGCTTCGTCAGACTCACGCTCATGAGTGCTCCTGGTCACCTTGAATAAGTATTATGTTTTTAATAGATAATTGTTCCCACCGCAAAGGGCTCCTCAGACTGGCGGCGGGTCGCCAGGTGCGCGAGGTTCAACCCGTGAGAACCCCCGCCAAACCTTTCCTTTTTCTTTGGTCCACGAGCCTCCTGGCGGCGCCCGCCGCCGGCTGCGGGCAGGAGCCCCTCCCCAGAACGGAGGACGTTCGGGCCGCCCTCGCGGTATTGGCGGCGGATTCCCTGGAGGGGCGCCGGACGGGCAGCCCCGGGGCGGCCGCGGCCGCGGCGTACATCGCGGGGCGGCTGGAGGCGTTCGGGGTGGAGCCGGCAGGCGACGACGGCTATTTCCAGCGAGTCCCCCTCGTGCGCGTCCAGCGGGGCCGCCGCGTGGGAGCCCGACTCCTCTTCTCTCTCGAGGAACTGGAGAACGTGCCTGCTGATGAGCGCGTGGACGACGTGAACGTGGTCGGCCGGATTCCAGGGTCCGATCCGGTGTTGCGGGAGGAAGCGGTGGTGATCGGGGCCCACTTCGATCACCTGGGCGTTGGCCAACCGGTGGACGGCGATTCGATCTACAACGGCGCCGATGACGACGCGTCGGGGGTCGTCGCGGTGCTGGAGATCGCGCGGGCGCTCGCGGCCGGCCCCGCGCCGAGGCGCACGGTCGTGTTCGTGCTGTTCACGGCCGAGGAGGTGGGCTTGCAGGGCACGCGCTGGTACCTCGACCATCCGGTGGTGCCGCTGGAGCACACCGTGGCCGATCTCCAGATCGAGATGATCGGCCGGCCGGATGATCTCGTGGGCGGCGCCGGCCGCGCCTGGCTCACCGGATACGAGCGTTCCACCATGGGTGATATGCTGCGTGATGCCGGGATCGCCATCGTGGCCGATCCGCGCCCCGATCAGAATTTCTTCCGGCGGAGTGACAACTATCCGTTCGCGCTTCGCGGCATTCCGGCACACACGCTGTCGTCCTTCAACGGGCACAGCGACTATCACCGGCCCTCGGACGAAGTGAGCCAAGTAGACTTGACGCACATGACCGCGGTGATCGGCGCGGCGGTGGAGGCGGCGCGCCTGTTGGCGAACGGACCGCGGCCCCAGTGGCATCCCGGCGGCCGCCCCGAACCGCGTTGACATGCCATGCCCCCGGGCTAGGTTAAATGTTCGCTTCGCTCCCGTGCTCTTTGGTTTATTCCTGAGGTGTCGTCGTCTCTGATCGTCGCTTGAGCCACGCAGAAATCGTGGCGACCGTCTCTCCCGATGTTCCCGATGCCGATAGCATCATTGTGGATCCGCGTCACGACGACGCGGCGCGGTTGGAATTTGCCAAATCCGTCGCGCTCGGCCTCACCGATACCCCTCCGTGGCTCCATTCGCGCTTTCTCTACGACGAGCGCGGGAGCCAGCTGTTCGAGGAGATCTGCGAGCAGCCGGAGTATTATCTCACCAACTCGGAGTCGGAAATCCTCCAGCGGTACGCGACGCGGATCCGCGACGAAACCGGTCCCCTGACTCTGATCGAATTGGGTTCCGGGAGTTCGGTGAAGACCGACTACCTGCTGTCGGCGTACGCGGCGAATCGAGCGCCTGTGCGCTATGTGCCGGTCGATGTGAGCGCAACCATTCTGCTGCAGGCGAAGGATGCCATCGTGGCCCGACATCCCACGGTCACGGTGACAGGCATTGCCGACACCTACGAGCACGCGTTTCCACTGTTCAAGGAATTCTCGCCGTCCATGGTCATGTTCCTCGGCAGCAGTATCGGCAATTTCGACCAGCGAGAGTCGGATATCTTCTGGCAGGGCGTCTCGGCGGGGTTGATGCCGGGCGACTACGTGCTGGTGGGGGTCGATCTCGTCAAAGACGAACGCATCCTCCACGCAGCGTACAACGACGCCGCGGGCGTCACCGCCCAATTCACCAAGAATCTCTTCACCCGTATCAACCGCGAACTCGGCGCATCCATCGACGTCGACCAAATCGAGCACGTCGCCCGGTACAACACCGAGTGGCAGCGCATCGAGATCTACGCCAGGTTCCTTTCGCAACAGGATGTCTACCTCCACCCCCTCGACCGAACGATCATCGTACCGAGCGGCACCCTGGTCATGACCGAGATCAGCCGGAAGTACGACCTCGAGAAGACCAAGCAGTTCCTTCGCTGCTTCGATTTCTCGATTGTGGACGTCTTCACGGACGAGAAGCGATGGTTCGGGCTCCTCTTGCTCCAGCGGGTGGGGAGGTAGTCAGGGCGTTGGCTGTTGCATCGCGGCAGCTCCCTCCGCGCACTGCAGTTCGCTCGCAGCGCGGGTTCATAACAGGATCCCACCGCTCACTGACGCGCCCCCCGGAGGCTGCCGCAACGCCACAGCCCTCGGTCTGGAGGCCCTCGACTCATAGTGCTGGCACGCGGCGTCGCCCGTGGCTATACTAACGGCCCCTTGCCATCGGTAACGCAGGCCAGAATGTCAACACGAGGTGACCCCGATGTTTGCCAGTAGTCGTGATACGCGCCGCTTGGCGCTGGTAGCCCTGGCGGTTGTGCCCTGGTACGTCGTACCGGCCCATCGCGCCGAGGCTCAGACCTATTCGTCCGAGCTGTTCGATGCCCTGGAGTGGACCAACCTGGGCCCCGCCCGGGGCGGGCGCTCCACAGCCGGCGCGGGCAGCGACGCCCGGCCGCTGGAGTACTACTTCGGCGCCACGGGCGGCGGGCTGTGGAAGACCACGGATGGCGGAACCACCTGGCGGCCCGTCACCGACGGCCAGATCAACAGCGCGTCGGTGGGTGCGGTCCAGGTCTGTGAGGCAGATCCGGATGTGGTATACATCGGGATGGGCGAGACCCAGCTCCGTGGCAACATCCAGCAGGGCGACGGAGTGTACAAGTCCACCGATGGCGGGGAGACCTGGACCCACATGGGCCTCACCGAAACGCAGAACATCTCCCGCATTCGGATTCATCCGCAGAACTGCAACACCGTCTGGGTTGCCGCGTTCGGCAAGCACTCGATCGAGAATCCCGAGCGGGGCGTGTTCAAGACGACCAACGGCGGCATCACCTGGCGCAAGGTGTTGTACCGCGATGAGCGGTCGGGCGCCGTCGACCTCACGCTAGACCCGAGCAATCCGGCGGTGATGTACGCGTCGCTGTGGGAAGCATGGCGGAAGTCGTGGGGCGCGTCGTCGGGCGGCCCGGGCAGCGGACTGTTCAAGAGCGTGGACTTCGGCGAGACCTGGATGGAGATCACCCAGAACGATGGTCTGCCCCAGGGCATGATCGGCAAGGTCGGCGTGGCGTTGTCCCCGGCGGCGCCGCACCGCGTGTGGGCCCTCATCGAGGCCGACGACGGCGGCCTGTTCCGGTCCGACGACGCGGGAGCCACGTGGGAGCGCATCAACGAACAACGCAACCTCCGGCAGCGGGCGTTCTACTACACGCGCATCTACGCGGACCCACAGGATCCCGACGTGATGTACGCCCTGAACACGAGACTGTACCGGTCCCGTGACGGCGGTGTCACGTTCCGGCCCATCCGTGTGCCTCACGGTGACAACCACGATCTGTGGATTGCCCCGAGCGATCCCAACCGGATGATCAACGCCAATGATGGGGGCGCCAATGTGTCGTTCAACGGCGGCGAGTCGTGGACTGCGCAAGACTACAGCACGGCGCAGTTCTACCGTGTGATGACGACGAACCACACGCCGTACATGATTTGCGGCGGGCAGCAGGACAACAGCACTGCATGCATCCCGAGCAAGGGATGGAATCACCTGTCCAACACGGCGGGAGGACCCGGCTTTCTCTTCTCCGTGGGCGGGTGCGAAAGCGGTTATGTGGCCAACAGCTCCGCGGACCCCAACATTTTCTTCGCGGGATGCTACGGCGGCAGCCTCTCGCGGTACAACCACGCCAACGGGGAACAGCGCTTGGTAAACGTCTGGCCGGATAACCCCATGGGGCAATCCTCGGAGGACTTGATTGAGCGCGTGCAGTGGACGTTCCCCATCGTGTTCTCCAACCACGATGCCAAGGTGCTCTACACGGGCACGCAGAAGCTCTGGAAAACGACCACCGACGGCATGTCGTGGGAGCAATTGAGCCCCGACCTGACGCGAGCCGCACCCGAGACCATAGGACCCTCGGGAGGCCCCCTCACCAAGGACCAGACGGGCGTCGAAACGTACGCGACCGTGTTCGCCATCGCGCCGTCGTACCACGACCCGAACGTCATCTGGGTCGGTTCGGACGACGGGTTGGTCAACGTGACGCGCGACGGCGGGGCGACATGGAACGACGTCACCCCGAGCGACGCGCCCGATTTCATCCGCATCAACACGATTGAGGCGTCGCCCAACACGCCGGGCAAGGCGTATGTCTCCGGCATTAGGTATCTTGTGGACGACGACCGGAGCCCGTACGTGTGGAAGACCGATGATTACGGGGAGACGTGGACCAAGATCGTGAACGGTTTCCCGGAGGACGATTTCATCCGCGCGGTGCGGGAAGACCCCACGCGGCCCGGCCTGCTGTTTGCGGCGTCGGAGCGCACCGTGTATGCGTCGTGGGATGACGGCGCCAATTGGCAGCCCCTGTCGCTCAACCTGCCGGTGCTGCAGGTCTCCGATCTCGTGGTCGAGGAAAACGACCTCGTGATCGCCACGCACGGCCGGTCGTTCTGGGTGATGTTCAACATGGCCCCGCTGCGCCAGCTCAACGAGCAGGTGGCGAGTGCCGGCGTACACCTGTTCGATCCGGCCGACCCGATTCGGGGCATCGACAACAGCGCCGAGATTTTCTACTACCTGTCCGAGGATGCCGAAGAGCTCACGATGGAGTTTCTGGATTCCCAGGGTCAGGTGATCCAGACGTACGAGGGCTCGACCGAGCCGCAGGACGAACCGGAGGGTGGGTTCGGCGGCGGCGGCTTCGGGTTCGGTGGCGGAGACGCCTCGCCGACCATAACCGCGGGCTCGCACTCGTTCCGCTGGAATCTGCGCTATCCCGGATACACGGACTTCGACGGGCGGATCTTCTGGGCGGCCGGCGACCAGGGCCCCCGGGCCATTCCGGGGCAATACCAGGTTCGTCTCACCGTCGCAGGGGAAAGCCAGACGCAAGACTTCGAGGTCAAGCTCGATCCCCGCATGGAGCATGTCACCGTCGCCGAGTTGCGGGAGCGATTCGAGTTCGCGTTGCGCATCCGCGATCGGGTGAGCCAGGCGAACGAGGCTGTGATCGAGATTCGTCGCATCAAGGGCGATGTGGACGACCGCTTGGGGCAGACGCAGGACGAGCAGATTCACGATCAGGGCGGGCTGGTGACGGACAACCTGAGCCTGGTGGAGAGCGAGATCTACCAGGTGCGGAACGAGAGCAACCAGGATCCGCTCAACTTCCCCATCAAGCTGAACAACAAGCTCGCCGCGCTCATGGGCACGGTCGACCGGGGGGAGAGCGGTCCCACGACCCAGGCGTACCAGGTGTTCGATCGGCTGTCCGGATTGCTGCAGACCGAGCTGATCCGGATGAACGAGATCATCGAGCAGGATCTCCGGCGTCTCAACCAGCTGTTGCAGGAAGAGGGCCTCGATCCCATCGAGATCGAGGAACTCATCGGGGACCGCTGAGCGTTGCTCATAGTATGACGGATTCGATCACGATCTCCGCCGAACCGCTCGACGGCACCAGGTATCGTTTCCTGGTGAGCGAGCCCGTGCATGCCATCGGGCCCGGGGCGTATCGTTTCGTGTCCCAAGCCGATGCGGCGGGGGTGCCCGTCGCTGAGGCCGTGCTCGGCGTGCCGGGCATCGTGGAGGTCGTGCTGTCCGACCGGGGCGTGGAAGTCGAGAAGAACCCGTCGTTCGAGTGGTGCGATCTCGAGGAGCAGGTGCAGTACGCCATCGGCACCGCCATTGCCGGCATGAATGCGCCCGCGCCCCGGGAGTCGCAGGCGATGGACGACGACATGATGTACGACGTGGTGGCCGAGGTCTTCCGGAGGGAGATCAATCCCAGCGTGGCAAGCCACGGGGGGGCGGTCGAGCTCATCGACGTACAGGACGCCACGGTCGTGCTGCGGATGCAGGGAGGCTGTCAGGGGTGCGGCATGGCCAATGTCACGCTGCGCCAGGGGATCGAGGGCAGCCTCAAACGCGCACTGCCGAGCCTCAAGGGGATTCAGGATGTGACGGATCACTCCGCCGGTTCGAATCCCTACTTCGCGTCGCAGTCGAAGTAACCGTGGACGAGCCCGAGCGGGCCCGGCTACTTCTCATCCTCCCCACCACCACGTACCGTGCCGACGCCTTCGTCGATGCCGCCAGGGGACTAGGCTGGGATCTCACCGTCGCGTCGGAGCAACCCAGCTCCTTCGAAGACCAGCACCCCGCCGAGCTGATCACCGTGCCCTTGGACGATGCCGACGCCGCCGTCGAGAAGGTCCTGGCGTTTGCCGATAGGTATCCCATCTCCGCCGTCGTCGGCGTGGACGACGCCACGACGGTGTTGGCGGCGCAACTCTCCCACGGTCTCGGCCTCGAGGCGAATCCCGTGGCTGCCGTCGAAGCCGCCGGGAGCAAGCTGGCGCAGCGGCGCCTGCTGCACGCCGCAGGCGTGCCGGTGCCCGAGTTCCGGCTCGTCGCCGCGGATGACGATCCCGAGCGCGTCGCCGGCGGGGTGTCCTACCCGTGCGTGCTCAAGCCCCTGTCCCTCTCAGCCAGCAAGGGGGTGATTCGGGCGAACGATGCTCGCGAATTCGCCGCGGCGCGGGCCCGGCTTCTCGCCATTCTGGGAGACGCCGACCCCGCGGCCAGGGAGTTTCTGGTCGAGGGCTACGTGCCCGGAGAGGAGTATGCCCTGGAGGGCCTGCTCGTGGACGGCCGCCTGCACGTCCTGGCGCTGTTCGATAAGCCCGATCCCCTGGAGGGACCGTTCTTCGAGGAGACGATCTACCTGACCCCGTCCCGCCTGTCCCGAGAAGATCAGGGACGCCTGGCCGAGTGCGCCGGGCGGGCCACGTCGGCGCTGGGCCTCATTCGCGGGCCCGTCCACGTCGAGCTGCGGCTGAACGAGGACGGGCCGTGGTTCATCGAGCTCGCCGCCAGGCCAATAGGGGGTAAATGTGGGCGGGTACTGCGTTTCGGAGCACATAGTGAGTACTCACTTGAGTACGTTATTTTGGGTCATGCCACGGGAATCCTGGGCGATATCCCGCCTCGGGAGAGCCTTGCTGCCGGGGTGATGATGATCCCGACCCCGGCGGCTGGGATTCTCGAGGAAGTTGGCGGGGTCGAGGATGCCCGGGCCATTTCCGGTGTCGAGGACGTGTTGATCACCGGGCATCGGGGGATGGAGCTCGTTCCACTGCCCGAGGGTGGGCGTTACCTGGGGTTCATCTTCGCCCGGGGTGACGACCCGGCGGGTGTCGAGGAGGCCCTGCGGCGGGCCCACGGCCGCCTCGAGATTCGCGTAAAGGACGGTAGGTGAGCGGCAGTTTTTCGGGGTTGTACGGTGGCGGTGGTCCCCGATACTTTTCACCGCTTGCCCTGGTGGTGGAATTGGTAGACACGCTGTCTTGAGGGGGCAGTGGCGCGAGCCATCCCGGTTCGAATCCGGGCCAGGGCATGTAGATCGCCACCGTAGCTCAGTGGTAGAGCTCTCGATTCGTAATC
>JAPULZ010000164.1 GCA_027294455.1 Gemmatimonadota bacterium | reverse complement strand
TGCGCTGATCGACAACCGAGTCGGCATCGGGTTCACCTACTTCGACGCCACGACGAGGGATGCATTGTTCTTCGTGCCCGAGCAACCGTCGACCGGGCTGGGAACCCAGCTGCGTAACGTCGGAGAGATCTCCAATAAGGGCATCGAGATCGACGCGAACCTCCAGATCCTCAATACCGACAAGGTACGATTGGATCTGCACCTGACGTACCAAGCCGTCGACAACGAGGTGACGAGCCTGGGTGGCGCCTCGCCGTTCAACATCACTGGACAGCAGCGCGTCGACGAGGGCCACCCCGTGGGAGCCTGGAGGCTGTTTACGCCCTTCGACAGCAACGGCGATGGCTTGCTGGACGACTCGGAGCTGACGTTCTCGGGCAAATCGCCGATGCCCACCAAGAGCGGCAGCTTCTCCACGAGCGTGACGTTGTTCAACAACCTCACCCTCTCGAGCAGCGCCGATTGGGCGACGGGTCACCAGGTGTTCGACTTCGGCTCGATCTGGGCGACTTTCAACAACATCTTCCGCCGGGAGCTGGTCGAGGAGGACTACACGTACCCGATCCGCTATGACACGGACGGCAACGAGATCGGTCCCTGGAGCCAGAACCGCGCCCGGAGTGCGTTCCTGCTTAAGGGCGACTGGTTCAAACTGCGGGAGATCGCAGCCCGGTGGTCCCTTCCCGCGTCGCTGTACCAATTCCTCGGCGTGGATCGCGCCACGTTGTATGGGAGCGTGCGCAACGTGAAGATCTGGTCGGCCACCCCCCTGATCGATCCCGAACTGAACGGGCTCTCGGCGGGCGGCAGCCTGCAGCTCGGGGGCCGCTCCAGCGTCACGCTGTCGCCACCCCGCCAGTTCCGCTTTGGCCTCGAAGCAGTCTTTTAGCCGGTGAACCAGAACGATTGCCCAGTGGAGAAACCACTAATGATGAACTCAAGATCGATTAATGAACGATACGGTCGGACGGTTTGGGGCATCGCCCTGGCCACCGTCACGGCCATGGCCGCGGTCGGGTGCAAGTTTCTTGACCCCACCAAGGTCAACAATCCGGCGACGACCGAGGATGACCTGGCCGAAGCCAAGAACCCCACCGCGTCGTTGATTCCCGGCCTCCGAGCCATGTTCGCCCGGACGGTCAGCCGCGCGTACTTCGCGGAAGTGATCAGCGACAACTACTCCATTCACGGCACGGGGATCAACAAGACGTACGATACCCCCACCGAGATCACCGAGGAGCTGCTGGGGAGTATGTACGACTTCCCGCAGGAGCTCCGGTCCCTGGCCGCATTCGTCCTCAACGACATCGTGCCGGAGGACGACAGCCCCGACCCCGCCGACGTGCAGGAAGCACGGTACTACCACGGCATGGCGTATCTGATGCTGGGTGAGTGGTTCGTCGCGGTGCCGGTGGAAGTGGACGGCACGCCGGTGCCGTCGGCCACGTTGATCCAGACCGCCATCAGCGAGCTGGAGACCGCCGGAACCAGCGGGACCTTCGGCCTCGAGGTGCGGGCGGCCTTGGCCCGCGCGTACCGTTTGGCGGGTGACGTCGGGAACGCGGAAACGCACGCCTCGGCGGTATTGGCGGCCGACGCGAACTTCTTGCAAGCACGGGACTTCGACGCCGCCACTGTAACCAACACGCTGTACGCGTTCCTGTTCCTGCGATCGCTCAAGGAGATGCAGCCGCTGCCGCGGTTGGACTTCCTCGATCCGAAGTACACCGCGCGTGAGGCGCCGATCTACGTCTCCAAGGCCGAGGAGATGCACCTGATCCTGGCCGAAGCGGACTTCTCCCGGAACGCTTTCGCCGCCGGGCGTCAGCATCTGGTCGACGCGATTCGGCTCGCCGTCGCCCGGCCGACGGAGGACTTCGCAGACGACGACCAGCGTCTCAGCGAAGACCTGTCGGAGCGTCCGCACGATGCCACCATCGATATCCGGGCGGATGCGTCGAGCCCGTTCCGCTCCGGTCTGGTCCTCACGCGGCCGGGCACGGTCACGACCCCGACCACGGCGTCGACGTCGCTCGATCCGGACAGCATCCTGGCCATCACCGCCACCGAGACGGAATCCTTGCTGCACGCGTTCTTCCTGGCCCGCCAGGAGATGCTGTTTCTCGAGGGTCGCCGCATGGTGGACCTGGGGATCAAGGTGCCGATGACGCTGGAGGAGATCGAGACGAATCCCAACATCAATGCCGGCGATCTCGGCACGGTGGTGTTCGTGCCGAGTTACATCCCGGCGTTGGACAACATGGACCTGTTCACTCCGGCGTCACCGTACGACGCCACCGGCGCCCTTACCACGACCGAGATCACCATCATGGTAGATATGAATCGGGTGCTGGCGCAGAATAAGGTGTCGCCGTTTGGGCTGTAGTGGGAGGTTGTAGGTTGTAAGTCGGGGATGTTGGGTGGTGGATATGAGTGGCCACCTGACCAAGAAAGGGCGCCGTAAACCGCGCCCTTTTTTGTTCAGGTGGCACCACCCACCACCACGAGTTGTGGCTTTGCCACAAAACCGGCAACGCCGTTGCCGAGCTGACCGAACTCGTTGTCACCCCAGCAGAATCCGCCATTGCCGGCGATGGCGCACGTGTGGTTTGACCCTCCGGCCACGGCCTGGAATTCCGCGTCCAGATGGACCGAGTCCGGTGTTTGCTGTAGCACGCCCGACCTCTCGTTCCCGATCTGACCCACGAGATTGCTGCCCCAGCAAAACCCCAAGTTGTTCGCGGCCTGGTTGTCGCCGAACGCGAAATTGTGAACGATCCCGCACGTGTGCGCGGCGCCGGTCGTGATCTCCCGGAAGGCCAGGACGCTCGAGACTTCCACGGGTTGCGCGGTGGCCGTGGGAACGGATCGGGTCCCCAATTGCCCTGTCGCGTTGCTACCCCAGCAGAATGCCGGCTTGCCGCCTGTCCGAATGGTGGGAGTGAGTCCGCAGGTGTGGCTCCCGCCGGCGGCGACGACTGCGAAGTCGGGTCCCGGCACGGCCGTCGGGGTGCCTACGGTGCCTTCGAAGAATCCCAGGCCCAGCTGACCCGCCGCGTTGTCGCCCCAGCAGTACGCTCGCTGGTCGGGCGTGACCGCACAGGAGTGGTTGCCGCCGGCGCTCACGCTCTGGAAGGCGTGGCCCGGAACGAGGGTTGGTTGGGGCCGATCGACGGTCGATCCATCGCCGAGCTGTCCACGCGCGTTCGCACCCCAGCAGTACAGCGCGTGGTCGGGCGTCGTGCCGCACACATGCGCATCACCCGCAGAAAGCGTCGCGAAGGTGAGCGCGGTCGATACCAACGTCGGCGCGGCCGCGCCGGCTGCGGGCCCACCTCCCCAGCAGTATGCCGCCCCCTCCCGGGTCAATCCGCACGTAAAGCGCCGTCCGGCGGTTAGTCGGTTGAATTGGTGTTCGCCCACAACCACGGTGGGCTCGGCCGTCGCGGGGGAGCTGGACCCGATGCCCAGCTGGCCGGCATCGTTCCTGCCCCAACAGACGGCCAGTCCAGCTGGGACGTTGAGCTGGGGTCCCGCCCCCGCGCCGCGCGCCGCAATCGCACAAGAATGCCATCCGCCCGCCGTGATTTGCGTCAGCGACCCGGCCGCCCGGGGCTCGCCGGGTCGGGTGGGGAGGTCGGAGCTGCATCCGGATGTCGTCCAGAACCCGGCCAGGAGCACCCACCCCACCGCGCGGCGGGACGCGTGGACGGTGGCGGTAGTTACATGCTTCATGGCGTCTCCGAGTGGCAACACGCGACACATCGGCGGTGCACTCATCCGTTGGCGAACCCTGAGGGCGGGCGGGACGCCGTGCGTTTGATCAAACTTGCCAGCTCCATAACTGCAATGGCCTTCCTTTTGACAAAGAGCGCCGTCAGTTGGGAATGAAGCGGCTGGCCTCCAACTCCACGTGGTAGCACACTACGGCTCCACAATCGGTTCACGCGGTCTAAGCCGCAATCGAGAAAGAGGAGACCAGCCATGGATAATATCGGGATCGATCTCCATCAGCGCGAGAGTCAGCTGTGTATCCTGACGGAGGAGGGTGAACTCATCGAACGACGAATCCGCACCACGGCGGCGCGGTTCACCGAGGTGCTCGGCGGGCGTCCCAAGGTCCGCATCCTCCTCGAGGCGTCCACGGAAAGTGAACCGGCGCGCGACCCAGCTGATTCGGCGCCAGCCCCGCGCGGTCCGAACGATCACGGCGGACAACGGGACGGAGTTCCACGGCTACACGGCGATCGAGCACGCGACCAGCGGGTCGGCGAGGGCGGTTTTGAGGCGGTCGAGAAGATCTGGCCTTAAATCGCTTATTCCTTTATTAGCTAGGGAACGGAGAGGGTGGGATTCGAACCCACGAGACCCGCGAGGGCCCACCGGTTTTCGAGACCGGCTCCTTCAACCACTCGGACACCTCTCCCAGCAGGCAAAATAGGTAGGGTGGGGGAAGGGCGGTAGGGACGCGAATCTGCAATAGTTTTCTCTCATGTCTCAAGTCCTCATCTCAGCCGAGCTCGGCGATCTCCTCGACGTCGATCTTCTTGCCGGCCACGACATCACCTGGCCGACCCCCGGCGAACCGATCCCAGGGGCCGGGAGGATCGGTCAGGCGGTCAGCCGGTGGGCCACGGGGTTCGGATGTCTATCCTTCATACGTCTCGCTCACCGAAGGGGAATTTCGAGGAAGAAACCGACGCCCGGCGCTCCACCCTCGAGGCATTGCTGGCCGGGAGCGACGTGGTGTCGATCCACACTCCGCTCACGGGGGACACGACGCGCCTGCTCGACGCGCGGGCGGCCATGGCCAACCTGGCGGCCCGAAACGTGGCGGCCGTCCTAGCCGGAGCGCAGCCCATCACGCCGATTGCTCGTTGACCTCCCTGCCGTCCGTCCCTAACTTCCGCGGCGAATATGAACGTTGCGGATGCGAGCAACTCCCTCCTCAATGCCCGCGATATCGAGCGGACGCTACGCCGTTTGGCTTTCGAAATCGTCGCCTTCGCGGGCGGCACCGATCGTCTCGTGTTGGTGGGAATCCACCGGCGGGGGGTCGATTTGGCCCGGCGGCTGGGCCGGATAATCGGCGACGGTGACGAAGGCGCGGTGGCGCGAGGCGAGCTGGACATCACGCTCTACCGTGATGATCTGGAGACGATCGGGCCGGCCCCGGTGATCGGCAAGACCGACATTCCCATGGAGCTCACCGAGCGCTGCGTCGTGATCGTGGACGACGTGTTGTACACCGGCCGCACGGTTCGCGCGGCCCTCGCCGAGCTGGTCGACTTCGGCCGCCCGTCCAAGATCGGGCTGTGCGTGCTCATCGATCGCGGAGGACGGGAGTTGCCGATCCAGGCCGACATCATCGGCGAGACGGTCGCGGCCAACCCCGGCGACCGAGTGGACGTGCTGTTGGAGGAAGTGGACGGCCGGGATGCCGTCGTACTGGTCCGCGATTCCGGCCCGGCCAGGGGACTATGACGGCACAGGCCCCCTTCCTCGGAAAAGACCTCCTCGGTCTCGAACCCCTCTCCGCCGATCAGATAAAGCTCGTTCTCGACACCGCCGAGCCGTTCAAGGAGGTCAGCGAGCGCGCCATCAAGAAAGTCCCCACGCTTCGGGGCAAGACCATCGTCAATCTCTTCTACGAGGCCTCGACGCGAACCCGCATCGCGTTCGAATTCGCCGAGAAGCGACTGTCTGCCGACACCGTGAACATCGCTGCCGCGGGGTCATCCATCGAAAAGGGAGAAAACCTCGTCGACACGGCGCGCAATCTGGAAGCCATGCGGATCGACATGGTAGTGATTAGGCATCCGTCCTCGGGCGCGGCGCAGTTCCTGGCGGAGCGGATCCCGTCCAACGTCATCAACGCCGGAGATGGGTGGCACGAACATCCCACCCAGGGTTTGCTAGACCTGCTCTCGATTCGGGACAAGTTTGGATTCATCGAAGGCCTCAAGGTCTGCATCGTTGGCGACATCCTTCACAGTCGTGTTGCGCGGAGCAACATCTGGGGTCTGCTCAAGCTGGGCGCGGAGGTCGCCGTGTGTGGTCCCCGCTCGTTGCTGCCCCGCGGCATCGAGGAGCTGTGCGTGAAGGTGTTCGCCCGCCCGGAGGAAGCCATCGAGTGGGCTGATGCCCTCAACATCTTGCGGCTCCAAATCGAGCGGATGAAAAGCGGGTACATCCCGTCCCTGGGCGAGTACCGTCGCGTGTTCGGCATCACCGAAGAACGGCTCGAACGCGCTCCGAAGGACCTGCTCATTCTGCACCCGGGTCCCATGAACCGCGGGGTGGAGATCGATTCCCGAGTGGCGGACGGGCCGCACAGCGTAATCCTGAAGCAGGTCACCAACGGCATCGCCGTGCGGATGGCGGTGCTCTACCTGCTCGCCGGTGGGCAGCCCGACCGGGCCGACGCCGCCAAGGGCGACGGCGAGAGCGTCGGGGGGCGCGCGTGAAGCCGATGTTGTTGCAGGGCGGGCGCGTCGTCGATCCCTCCCAGGGCGTCGATACCGTGGCGGACCTGCTCATTCAGGACGGGCTGATTGCCGACCTGGGTCAGAACCTCTCCGGCCCCGACGGCGTGGAAGCGATCGATGTACGGGGCAAGGTCGTGGCACCAGGCTTGATCGACGTCCACGTGCATTTTAGGGAACCGGGCCGGGTGGAGGCCGAGACCGTGGCGACGGGCTCGCGCGCGGCGGCGGCCGGCGGATTCACGTCGGTGTGCGCCATGCCGAACACGGATCCGGTCACGGACAACCAGGCCGCCATCGGGTTCGCGGTCAAGCAGGCCAACGCGGCCACGGGTGCCCGGGTGCTTCCCTACGGGGCCCTTTCCGTCGGCCAGCGGGGTGAACAGCTGGCCGAGTTCTCCAACTTGATCGACGCGGGCGCGGTGGCGCTCAGCGACGACGGACATCCAGTGGTCTCGAGCCACTTCATGCGCACCGCGCTGGAATATGCCCGGACGTTCAACGTTCCCGTTGCCGATCACTGTGAGGAGCCGGCGCTGGCGACCGGCGGCGCCATGCATGAAGGCGTCGTGTCGACGCGGCTCGGGCTCAAGGGGATTCCGTCCGCGGCGGAAGAAATCATGGTGGCCCGCGACGTCATCCTGTCGGATCTCACCGGTGGGCATGTGCACCTGTGTCACATGTCGACCCGCGGCTGCGTCGATATCATCCGGCGCGCCAAGGACAACGGCGTCAACGTCACGGCGGAGGTGACGCCGCACCATCTGGCGCTGACGCACGAGGAATGCGAGGGCTACTACACCAACGCCAAGATGAACCCGCCGCTGCGCGAGGCGGCTGACGTTGAGGCATTACGCGAAGGGTTGCGAGACGGGACCATCGACATGATCGCCACCGACCACGCACCGCACCACTACGAAGCCAAGGAACAAGATTTCGATGAAGCTCCGTTCGGCATCATCGGATTGGAGACGGCGCTAGGGCTCTGTTACAAGGAACTGGTGCAAAGCGGCATCTTGTCGCTGCCGGAACTCATCCAACGCATGAGCACGAATCCGGCGCGAGCGTACCGCATCGACGGGGGAACGCTCGCCAAGGGGAGTGTGGCCGACGTGGTCGTGTTCGATCCCGGCGCGACGTGGATCGTCGAGCCGGAGCGTTTTCTGTCGAAGAGCAGGAACACACCCTTCGGGGGCCAAGAGTTGGTAGGCCGGGTGGAACGCACCGTCGTGGGCGGACGGACGGTGTTCGAGTTGGGGACGTCCTGACATGCGGCGAGACGTTGCGCGCCAGATCGCGGAATGCTGCCGCCGGCTCGCCGATGTCGGCTTGATCGCCGGCGCCGATGGCAACGTCGCCGTGCGCGTGGGACCGGATCGGGCGCTGGTCACCCCGACGGGAATGTTGAAAGCAGACCTCGGCCCTGACGATATTGTAGAGGTCGACCTGGCGGGCAAGCGCGTCAGGGGGCAGCACCGGCCTTCGAGTGAGCTGGACATGCATCTGCGGATCCTTCGTGCCCGTGACGATGTGCAGGCCGTGGTGCATGCACATCCGCCGGTGGCCACCGGGTTCGGCGTGGCCGGCGAGGCGTTTGAGGCGTGCGTGTTGCCGGAGCTGATCTTCCAGGTGGGGTGGGTTCCGGTGGTCCCGTACGGGACACCGGGAACGCCGGAGCTCGGCGAGCGTGTCGAGCCTTATATTGCAGGGCACGACGCGTTGATTCTCGCCAACCACGGGGCCGTGACCATGGGAACCTCGCTGGTCGAAGCGCAGATCAGGATGGAGAGCCTGGAGCACTCGGCCAAGATCATTCTCACGGCCCGCCTGTTGGGCCGGGTGAATCCACTGGCACCGGACGACGTCCGGCGGCTGGAGGAGTTGCGCCGAGACCGGGATTTGCCGGGCGCGTACCCGGGATGTCCCAGGCCCGATGGGACGAGGGAATCGTAGATGGCAAGACGTTCGAAATCGTCCACCAACGTCCAGAAACTGTTGGAAGAGCGCCATGCCATCGCCAAATGGCTGGACCGGCTTTCCAAGGCCAAGGAAACTGCGGCGGATGAGGTCCAGGCCAAGGTCCGAGCCGACTACGAGACCAGACTGACTGCGGTCACCGAGCAGCTGCAGGGGTACACCAAGGAGCTTGGCGAGTCGCTCTTGACACAGCGGGAGCAGCAGCAAGAGCTGGCCGCCCGCGAGACGACCACGGACGAGCGACTCGCGGAGGCCAAACTGCGCCATGCCGTGGGGGAGTACGACGACGCCAAGTGGAACACCGCTAGTTCCGAGATCCAGAGTGAACTGACCGAGATCCGCCAGGAGCTGCAGATCGTCAACGACGAGATTGTTCGTCTGGAAGACGTGTTGCAATCCATGGGCGCGACGCAAGTCTCAGAGCCGGCGAAACGCGCCGTCGGCTCCGACCATGCGTCGAAGACAAAAAAAGAGCGGGAATCGTTCGACGAGCTGGAGTTTCTCAAGAAAGTCGCGTCCGACGACAAACCCGCGCGCCGCTCCGGCGCCCAGTTTACCCCGAAGGAATTGCCCGAGCTCATCACCGAAGCAGCCATCCGTCGCGAGACTCCGGCGAAGTTGGTGTCGGACGTCGACGAGACTGAGAGTAGGACGTTGAAGTGTGACGAGTGCGGGACGATGAATCGCCCGACGGAGTGGTATTGTGAGAGTTGTGGGGCCGAGCTGGCGGCGCTCTAGGTGAACTTACGCCTTCGACTGAATCAGCTTGCGCAGCCGCGACTTGTCCCGGGCGGCTTTGTTGGGATGGATGAGGTGTCGTTGCGCGGCACGATCGAGCATGCGCTCGGCTTCTCGGTAAGCGGCCTGAGCGTCCTTGCCCGAGCCCGCCGCACGAACCCGCTTCACGGCGGTGCGCAGCACGGAGCGCTGGGCTCTGTTGCGCTGACGCCGGGTAGTTGCCTGGCGCATCCGTTTCTTGGCAGATTTCGAATTCGGCACTCCAGCTCCCCCGACGTACGGCAAAAATGGAGGCGAAAGGTATTCCGCAAGTGATGACGAGTCAAGGCGCTAGGCCCTTTGACAGTGTTCCTGGGCGCCGTTACCTTTCGCCCTTAGCCACCCCACTTCACGCCCCGAGGTACAGATAGCCGATTTTCTGTTCGTGCTGCCTGTGCTCGTTATCTCCATGGTAGCGCACGAGTATGCCCATGGGTTTGCCGCGCTGCGGCAAGGGGATACCACCGCCAAGGATCTGGGCCGGCTCACCTTGAACCCCATCAAGCACGTCGATCTGTGGCTGACCTTGATGCTGCCCGCGATGCTCTGGTTCGGATCCGGGGGGCGGTTCCTGTTCGGGGGCGCCAAGCCCGTACCCGTCAATCCGCGTAACTACCGCAACTATCGGCGCGGCGACATCATCGTGTCCATGGCGGGCATCGTGACCAATCTGGGGCTCGTGGTTGTGTTTGCCGCGCTGGCGGCCGGGGTGGGGGTGGTGGCGAACGGGTTGGCGGTGGGGGCCGGCGCCCTGGTGAAGCTCCAGCGCATCATGTTCTGGGGCATCTGGTTCAACCTCCTGCTCGCCAATTTCAACCTCATACCGATTCCGCCGCTGGACGGATCGCACGTCTTCTACCATCTACTCCCGCCCGAATTGGGGTTAAGATACCGGCAGCTCTCGCGGTACGGTTTTTTGATCCTGATGGCCCTGATACTCTTCTTCCCGCGGGCTTTAGTCGTCATGCTGTTGCCGGCGATCCTCCTGCTGCGGGCGGTGTTGGGGCTGATCAGTCCGTTTACTCTCGTGCCTTTCGGTGTCCTCTGATATGATCGGAACAGCCATCCCGACGGAAACGGCCGAAGACAAGGCCTTCGTGGTCCGACTGGACTCCTTCTCGGGGCCGCTGGACCTGCTGATCCATCTCATTCGTGAACAGGAAATCGACATCGCGGACATCCCCATCGCCCGGGTGGCCGACCAGTTCCTGGCGAGCATCGACGAGCTCGGGCTCGACCAGGCCGCGGACTACCTCGAGATGGCGGCTCTTCTGCTGCGCATCAAGATCCAGATGCTGTTGCCCCGGCCGCCGGACGACGATGCGTGGGAAGACCCCCGGGCCGAATTGGTCCGCCGGCTCCTCGAATACGAGCAGATCCGGGAAGTGGCGGACTGGCTCGCGGTACAGGCCCGGGCCCGGGCCGAGCAGTTTCCCCGAGGGTGGGTGCCGGCCCCGCCCACCCCCCCGCCGGCCGAGGTCACCATCGATCTGGCAAGCGTCGTCAGGGCTGTTCAAGAGATCATCGAGGGGATGCCGCAGCCTGTGGTCCACCGGGTGGTGCCTCGGCCGCTGGACGTGGAGGGTGCCACGGCGCGCATTCGTGAGCTGATCCGCACCAAGTCGCGGCTCGATTTTAAGGAGTTGATCGCGGACCGCCCCCACGTATCGGTCGTCATCTCGCTCCTCATCGCCCTGTTGGAAATGGCGCGCCTCGGCGAGATTCTCCTCATTCAACAAAAGCCCTTCGAAGAACTTACGGTCTCCGGTGAATCACCTGACAAAGCTGCTTGAGGCGGCGCTGTTCTCGGCAGCCCATGCGCTCTCGATCCGGGACCTCAAGGGTCTCGATCCGGACGCGAGCGCGGCGGATATCGAGCAGGGCCTCGCCGGCCTGCGTGAACACTACGAAGCTCACGACCACGGCTTTGAGCTGGTCGAGCTGGCCGACGGATATCAGCTCGTCACCAGAGCCGAGTTTGCCGAGGCCATCGTGCAGGCGCGCATCGCCAGACGGCCCAGAAAGCTGTCCACCGCCGCGTTGGAAACGCTGGCCATCATCGCCTATCGCCAGCCCGTGGGACGGGCCGAGATCGAGGAGATTCGGGGGGTCGCGGCCGACGGGGTGCTCAAGTCCCTCCAGGAACGGGGCCTGATCGACGTGACGGGGCGCGGGGAGGGCTTGGGCCGTCCCCTGCTCTATGGAACGACTGCGAGCTTTCTCGAGATGATCGGCCTGGGGGAGGTCGCCGAATTGCCGAAGCTCGACCAGCTCTCGGTGGCCCTGAGACCGATGGGCGCTCAACCGGGTCTCACGCTGCCCAGCCCTGACGAGGAGGAAGCGGAGGAGTTCGCGAGTGATGCCGGCGAGCTTGAGACGCCGGAGCTTCCCGAGACGGTTCCGGAGGATGCGCCCCGGGAGGCGGGTGCCCTTGCCGATGGGCCGGGGCCGGACGGACTCGCCGAGGTGCAGGGGGGGGATCCGCCGGAGCAGCCGTGACCAAGATGCGACTGCAGCGGGCGTTGGCCCGAGCTGGGGTCGCGTCACGCAGGGCGTCGGAGAATCTGATCACGGCGGGGCGGGTGCACGTGAACGGGGTGGTGGCCGACCTCGGCATGTCGGTGGATCCCGGGCGGGACACGATCACGGTCGGGGGCCGCCGGGTGCGCCCGGTGCGGACGGCCTGGATCCTCCTCAACAAACCCGTGGGACACGTCGTCTCCCGTCGGGATGCCCAGCGGCGACCAACCGTGTTCGAGCTGGTCCCCGACGTTCCGGGGCTCACCTACGTGGGTCGGCTCGACGTGTTGACTGGGGGCCTGTTGCTCTTGACCAACGACGGCGACGCCGTCCACCGCCTCACACATCCGCGATTTGGGGTGGAGCGCACGTATCGCGTCCTCGTGCGGGGCAGGAGCTTGCAGTGGATTCGCGAGGCCTTGCGCCGACCGATCCCGGTGGACGGCCGGCCCGTGAACGTCATCCGCCATCGGGTGCGGTCGGGTCCGGGCAGTGCCATGCAGCTGACCCTGGTGTTGGGGGAGGGCCGGAATCGCATCGTCCGCCGCCTATGTGAAGCGCTCGGTCTGGCGGTGGAGCAGCTGGCTCGGGTAAGCCACGGTCCCATTCAGCTCGGGCGACTCGCGCCCGGCGCCTGGCGGTATTTGACCAACGACGAAATTCGCTCGTTGCGGGCCGCCGGTTCGGTCTGCACGAATGCACGTGCCAATGGACCTCGACGATAAAGACGTCCTCATCTTGGGAGGCAGCGGCCTGGTGGGCAGCGCCATCGCGCGCCGGCTGTTGAGCTTCAGTCCCAGCAAGATCGTCCTGGTATCTCTCTACGAGGACGAGGTCCGCCGTGCGGCGGAATCTCTCGACTCAGAGCGAGGCGAGACGGCGGTCGAATACGATTGGGGGAACGTCTTCCTCCCCGCCGACGTGGCCCGACTCTCCCGCGAGGAGCTTCTCGCCGATGCCGAAGCCCGGCGCCTGGTGGTCGGCGACTTGCTGGATGATCTGAGCCCGGAGATCCTCGGTCGCAGTTTCCTCTACCGCCTCATCCAGCAGTATCGCCCGCACGCCGTCGTGGACTGCATCAACACCGCGACCGCGTTTGCGTACCAGGACGTCTTCACCAGCGCGCGGGATCTTTTGGCGCTGTCGCACGAGGGGGTCGTCACCCGCGAGGTCACCGAACGACACGTCCTCACGCTGACGATGCCGCAGCTCATCCGGCACATGCAGATCATGGTGGAAGCGACCCGGGCCGCGGGCACGCAAGCATATGTGAAGATCGGAACCAGCGGCACGGGGGGGATGGGGTTCAATATCCCCTACACCCACTCCGAAGAGCGTCCCTCCCGAACGCTGTTGACCAAGGCCGCCGTCGGCGGCGCCCACTCGTTGCTACTGTTTCTCATGGCGCGCACGCCCGGTGCCCCGGCCGTGATCGAGATCAAGCCGACGGCGGCCATCGCCTGGCGGGAAATTGCGTTTGGCCCGGTCCCCCGGGGGGGACAGCCCCTTCCGCGGTTCGACTGCCCGGATCCGCTGCCCCTCGACTCGGCGTTCGAGGCCGAGGCCAGCGGGTGGACCGACCTCGAGCGTCCCGTGGAGGCGGCCTACATCGACGTGGGCGAGAACGGCGTCTTTGCCAAAGAGGAATTCGAAACAGTGACGGCGCACGGACAAATGGAATTCATCACCCCCGAAGAAGTGGCCGAATATACGGTGATGGAGCTCGTGGGGCGTTCCAGCGGTCGCGACGTGGTCGCGGCACTCGATTCTGCCACCGCCGGTCCGACCTACAGCGCCGGGGTGATACGGGCCGCCGCCCTGTCGCGCCTGGAGGCGTTGGAAGCCGAGCATGGGGTGCGCTCGGTGGCGTTCGAGATGCTCGGGCCGCCCCGGGTGTCCAAGATGCTCTACGAAGCCTTCGTGTGGTCGCGGCTGCGGCCCACGGTCCGGGCGCTGGCGGAGAGCGATGCCGCGGAGCTGGCCGGGGAGTCGGCGGCCTTGGTGGCGGGCGACGAAGACCTCCGGTCACTCATCATTTCCGTCGGACTTCCCATCTTGGTGCAGGGTGAGAAGGTTTATAGGGCTTCCGAGGTCATCGTGATGCCCGAGGCGCCGGACGGGGCGGACGTGGAGCGCGTGGCCTCCCGCGGCTGGGTGGATTTGCGTCCCTCGTCGTGCGAGAAGTGGATTCGGCGCGCCCGGACCATCGTCGAGCAGGCGGAGGCGCGCAGTCGCAACCCGGGCTCCGGGAGCGGGTTGGACTGGGCGGCGCTCGAGGCCGACGACGCCATCGCCCCGGCGCGGTTTGTGAAGTGGGTGTTTAGGTTTGAGGACGATGGGGAGCGCATCAAGCGTTAGCGACGTGGACCCTGAGGGGCAAGCCATGGTAGACACGGTACAGTGACTTCACGAGCCCTAAAGCCCAGCGATTCCTCCGTGACTACCGCCGTCGTGCAAGAGGTGGCCAAGCGGGTGGTCGGCCAGGAGGCCATGGTGGAGCGGCTGCTGATCGGGCTTCTCACCGGCGGCCACATCCTGGTGGAAGGCGTCCCCGGGTTGGCCAAGACCCTGGCGGTGAAGACCCTGGCGGAGACGATCCGCGTCACCTTCCGGCGGATTCAGTTCACCCCCGATCTGCTTCCCGCCGATATCATCGGCACCATGATATTCGATCAGCAAACCGGTGAATTCCACGCCAAGCGCGGACCGCTTTTCGCCAATGTAGTGCTGGCGGACGAGATCAACCGCGCGCCGGCCAAGGTGCAGGCCGCGGTGCTCGAGGCGATGCAGGAAAAGCAGGTGACCATCGGTGGGGAGACCCACGAGTTGACGGAGCCGTTCCTCGTGCTGGCCACCCAAAACCCCATCGAGCACGAAGGCACCTACAACCTTCCCGAGGCGCAACTCGACCGCTTCATGCTCAAGATCCACGTCGGCTATCCCACCCGGGATGAGGAGAAAGAGATCCTGTGGCGGATGGCGGGAGGGCAGGCCATCGACGTGGAACCGGTCACCGGTGCGGCCGACCTCATGGCGCTGCGCAAGTCGATCGCCGAGCTGTACATGGATCAAAAGATCGTGGACTATATCGTGGATGTGGTGCGGGCGACCCGCGAACCCCAGGCGGTGAACCTCCACGATCTCAAGGCGTTCATCGCATTCGGCGCCAGTCCTCGGGCGTCGGTCTATCTCGCGCAGGCCGCACGGGCCCATGCGTTCCTGCGCGGGCGGGCCTACGTCGTTCCGGAAGACGTCAAGGCCATGGCCCCTGACGTGCTGCGCCATCGGGTCCTCCTCACGTTCGAGGCGGAAGCGGAAGACGTGACGTCGGACGGCATCATCGCCAAGATCCTGGAGGCGGTGCAGGTTCCATGAGTGACGCCTCCCCGTTGGTTGGGGCGGAAGTCCTCAAGCAGGTCAAGCAAATAGAGCTCCGCACGCGCAAGCTGGTGGGCTCGCTGTTTGCCGGTGAATACCGTTCCGTGTTTCGCGGGCAGGGCATCGAGTTTGCCGAAGTGCGCGCCTACCAAGACGGCGACGAGTTTCGCGCCATCGATTGGAACGTCTCGGCCCGCATGGGCCATCCCTACGTCAAGTTGTTCGAGGAAGAGCGCGAGCTGACGCTGCTCCTCATCGTCGACCGCTCCGGGTCGGTGGAGTTCGGCAAACCGGTGCGCAAGGCAGAGCGCTCCGCGGAGATCGCCGCGGTCCTTTCACTGGCCGCCGCCAGAAACAACGATCGCGTCGGCGCGGTGGTGTTCTCTGACGATATCGATCACGTGGTGCCCCCAGCCAAGGGGCGCCGGCACGCGCTGCGGGTCATTCGCGACTTGCTCACCTTCGAGCCCGTCAACCGGGGAACGAACCTGGCGCGGGCGCTCGCTTATGCCGGCAAGCTGCTGCGGCATCGCGCGATCGTCGTGATCCTCTCGGACTTTCGCGCGACGGGATGGGAGGAGGCGATTCGGCGCCTGGCCAAACGCCACGACGTGGTGGCCATCTCGGTGGACGACCCTCGCGAGACGGAGCTGCCGGACGCGGGATGGATCGAGCTCGTGGACGCAGAGGACGGCACACGGATGGTGGTCGATACTTCGGGGCCCAGCAATCGCGTGGCCGTGCAGATCTCCGCGGAGGAGATGCGGCTGACCCGGGCGAGGGTGCTGGAGCGGGCACAGGTCGACCATATAGCGCTCCACACCCACAAGCCGTACGCCCATACCCTGATGAAGGCGTTCGAACGGCGCGCCCGCAGGAACAGCCGATGACGTGGTTGCTGGGGTGCTGTCTGATGATGCAGGGTGCGGTGTGGGAGGCCACTCCCGCGGTGGCGACCGTGGGGGACACCGTGTGGTTGGAGCGCGCCCTCGTGGTGACGGACCCGGCGGCCCGGGTGCGCCTCGGCCCCCTGGAGGCCAGTGATCTGCTGGAGCCGCTCCGCCTTCCCGAAGTCGTGAACGGTCCCACCGGGCTCGTGGCGCGCTACACCGTCGCGCTCTTCGAGCCGGGAGACCATGTGATCGAACTTCCCGACGTGCAACTGGTGTATGACGACGGCCGGGTGGAAACGCTGGTCGGTGGAGCGGCCTTCGTCCAGGTCATGTCGGTCTTGCCGGATGCGGATTCCTTGCCGCCCCCCCGGGCGTCGCGCGCGCCCATTGCCCAACCCATGAGCCGGGCGCTGCCCGCCACCTTGTTGATCGCGGGGGTATTGGCGTGCACGGTGGGCTGGGGCGTCGCACGATGGCGCCCGCGCCCGCGCCCCGAATGGACCGTGACCGAGGACGCCCCCGAGGAGATTCCGCTGTCCCGCTGGATTGCCGCCGGCGAGCCTCGGGCCGTCGCCACGGTGACCATGAATCGGGTTCGGGGAGAAATTCTGCAGTATGTTCCGGAAGCGGGTCCTTCACTCGACCTGGATAAATGGCTCGGAGTGGTCCGAGCCTCCCGGCCCGAGTGGCCGTTGCGTGACCTGACCGACGTGGCCCGCGCGCTGGAACGGGCGAGCTTCGCGCCGGCGATTCCCAGCGACGTCATCGCGCTGGTCGATGAAGCCCACGTGCTGCTGAACTCGCTGGCCGTCATCGAGGCCGCGCCGAACGAAGTGGAAGAGGTCGAGGAGCCCTAAATGTTCGCACGCCCCTTGACCCTGCTGTTGTTGTTGGCCCTCCCGCTGTGGTGGTGGCGCCGCCGACGGGTGCGCCAGCCTGCGGCGGAATACAGCGATCTGGGGCAACTGGCTTCGGTGGCCGCCAGGCGTCGCTGGGTGAGTGAAATCCCGGCCGGGCTGCGCAGCCTTGCCCTCGGGGCGTGGATCATCGCGGCGGCGGGACCGCAAACCGCGGTCGCGCCCAACCAGATCACCCGGGAAGGGATCGCCATCACGTTGGCCGTCGACGTGTCCAGCAGCATGCTCGCGGAGGATTTTGCCCCCTCAAATCGGCTAGACGTGGCCAAGGATCAATCCATCGCTTTCATACGCGCGCGCCCATTCGACCGCATCGGGTTGGTCGCGTTCGCGGGAGAGGCCCTGACCCGCGTGCCGGTGACCGTGGACTATGCCGTGTTGGAGCAAGCCGTGCTCGACCTGCGCGTGGGTGAGTTGGATGACGGCACCGCCATCGGCACGGCGATCGCCACTGCGGCGAACCGGCTGCGCCGGGTGGAGGGCAAGAGCAAGGTCATGGTGCTGATGACCGACGGCGAGAACAACCGAGGCCGCATCGATCCCCGGACGGCAGCCGAGGCGGCGCAGCGCGTAGGCGTGCGCATTTACACGATCGGCATCGGCACCCAAGGAGAGGCCCGCACGCCCATCGGGACGGGGGTGGGCGGCCGGTTGCGATATCAGACGCTGCCGGTGCGCATCGACGAGGAGTTGTTGCAGGACATTGCCACGGGAACGGGTGGGCGTTACTTCCGCGCCACCGATGCCGAAGCCCTGAGCCGCATCTTCCAGCAGATCGATCAGCTCGAGAAAACCCCGGTGGTGATCACACGCTACACCCAGCACAATGAAGCGTACCGCATCCCGCTCCTGATTGGACTGGCGGCGCTCGCCATCGAGTTGGTCATCGGAGCCACCGTCGTGGTCCGTGTGCCATGATGATGACGTTCGACGCCCCGTTGGTGCTGTACGCCGCACCGGTCGTGGCGCTCTTCGTCATGGGCCTGGGGCTGTGGGCGCGCAGCGCGCGGGTGCGGCACGCCCGAGCGTGGTCGGAGGAGCTGGGTCGCGTGGCGGCGCGCACCGGCCGGGGCGGGGTGGTGGCGTTGGGAGTGACCGCACTCCTGGCAGTAGCGGCGCTCGCCGGGCCGCGATTCGGCCGCCGCGTGGTGACCACCGAGTCCAAAGGGCTGAACATGGTCATCGCCGTGGACATTTCTCGTTCGATGCTGGCCGAAGACGTGGCGCCGTCGCGGTTGGGCCGGGCGCAACGGGAAGTCCGCCGGCTCATTCAGGATCTGCGCGGCGATCGCATCGGCCTCCTCGCGTTCGCGGGGGGCAGCTTCGTGCTGTCGCCGCTCACGGTCGATGACGGTGCGCTGCAGCTCTTGGTGGACGGGTTGGCGCCCGATCTCGCGAGCGCAGGTGGCACCGAGCTCGCGCGCGCGCTGGACAAGGGACGGCAGTTGTTGCTCGCCGGGCCCGGCGTGGCCGATCGCGTGCTGGTGGTCTTTTCCGACGGCGAAGCACACGACTCGTTACCCGGCATCGTCGCGGCGGCCGAACGGCTGCGCCGGGAGGGAATTCATCTGGTTCTCGTCGGCGCCGGCGGTGCAGAGCCCGTGAGGATTCCCCTGCGGGACCCGTCCGGGGTGTTGATCGGATATCAGGAAGACTTGAGCGGCAACCAGGTACTCACCGCACGGCGCGACGATATCCTCACGGCGATCTGGGAGGCCGCCCGGGGGGCCATGGTGCCGGCGCAACTCGGCGACCAGGCCCGGGCCGTGCGGGATCTCGTCGATGCCTTCAAGCGGGCCCCACAGGCCACGTCCACGGCGGCGCAGGACATCTCCCGCGCGTGGATTCCGCTGTTACTGGCCGTGGGCGTGCTCCTGGCCCAGACCTTCACGCGCCGGACGGCGGCCCTGGCCGGTATCGCCTTTCTCTTGATGGCGCCGACCCAGGCGGTTGGCCAGGGGGCGTCCAGCCGGGCGGACCGGGCTTGGCGCGATAGCCTGTTCGCCGCCGCCGCCGATCTGTATGAAGAACAGGTGCTGGCCAATCGGGGGGGCGATACCGCCTGGCTCAACCTCGGCACCGCCGCGCTCGCCATCGGCGACACGGCCCGGGCCCGGCCCGCCCTCACCCGGGCGGCCCGGTCGCTGGACCCGGAGCTACGTTTTCGCGCCTTGTTCAATCTAGGCTTGATGTCGCTGCAGCTTTCCGACGCGAATCCGTCCAATCGGCAAGCCCACCTCGCGGAGGCGCGGCGGCGGTATCGCGAAGCGCTGTTGCTCAGACCCCGGAGTGAAGACGCCAAATGGAACTACGAGTTGGCGATGCGGCTCACCCCGCCGGATGACGGCGACGGCCAGCCGCCCCCGCCGCAAAACCAGGGTGGGGAAGACGGCGATCGGCAACCCGAGGGCTTTCCCGGCCTGACGCGGGAGCAGGCGGAGCAGATCCTCAACTCCATGCTGGCCGAGGAACGCAACACCCTCGAGGCGCTCAACCGGCGCCGGGGCCAACCGCGGGATGGACGCAGGAGGAAGAATTGGTAAAGCTGGGGCTGCTGCTCGGCATGGTGCTGCAACAGCCCCAGCCCCAGATCCAGGTCACGATTGACCGGACCGACGTCGAGGTCGGCGACGAGATCGTCGTGACGGTGAAGGTGACGAGCCCCGGTGGGGTGTCGTCGCAATCCGATCCCCCTGCGACTTCCGGGTTGGATCTCGTCGGAACCAGCTTCTCGTCCGTGTTCACGTCCCGGGACGGGGTGGGTGTACGGGAGACGACGTGGGAATATCGATTCCGTGCCGCGGAGGCCGGCCGCGCGGTAATCGGACCTATCCGGGCGCGGGTCGGCAGCGACATCGTCGACGGCGGCGAGCTGTCGGTCGACGTCACGGCGGTGGGAGGAGCCTTCGAGGAGGCGTTTGACGATCGCGTCGCCGCCATCGTGGAAGCGGCGCCGGGTCCGGGCGCCTCCGACCACGTCACCGTCACCGTCGTTCCGTCCCGCGATACGATTGTCCTCGGCCAGCAGCTGGATATCGTCGTCGTCGCTTGGTTCCCGCGGGACATTCGATCGCGCCTGCGCACGCGGCCCACGTTGACGCCACCGGAATTGCAGGGCGCGTGGACGTATCCTCGCACGGCTGCATTGGGCGCATCGGACGCGCGCGAGGTGGGCGGGCGCATGTTCGACCTGTTCGTGCATCACCAGGTAGCCTTTCCCCTCACCCCTGGCGAGTTGTCCATCGGGCGTGCGACGGTGTCGTACAGCCTGCCGATTCGCACCTCGATCCTGAGTCGCGAGGTGCCGCAGGAGGTGCAGAGCGATGGTCGGATCGTCGTGGTCTTACCGCAACCGCGCGATGGCCAGCCCGATTCGTTTGCCGGCGCGGCCGCTCGGAACCTCCGCTTCGAGGTGGTGGTCGACACCGGGGATTTCGGCGTGGGCAACGCCAGCACGATCACCGCGCGCGTCACGGGGCTCGGTAACGTGTCGCTCTGGCCGGAGCCGACGTTTGCGTGGCCCGATGGCGTGCGCGTGTATCCCGGACGGACCGAGGTCGACATCATCACCGAGGATGGTTTCATCGGCGGCACCAAGACGTTCACGTATCTCGTCGCGCCGGATTCCACCGGCACGTACGACGTCCCGCCGCCCCGGTACCCGTATTTTGCGCTGGACTCCGGCCGCTACGTCGACGCCACGGCCGATGCCTTCCGGCTAGTGGCCCGCGCCGCCCGGGCCAGTCCCTCGCGCGGAAGCGAAGTACTGCCCACGATGGCGGGCGGCGACACGCAACCACTCGAGCGCCTGGTGGCGCGCGTTCGGCCCTGGATGGTGCTGGTGATCCTCGGGTTTCCGCCGTTGCTCGCGATCTTCGGCCGCCACCGTCCCCGCGTGGCGTGGCGCCGCCGGCGCGCCCAGCCACAGAACGCCGTGGAATCCACCCTCGAGGTGCTGAGTCAGGAGTTCCGATCCAAGCTGGAGCGCCTCGTCCCGACGATCGAGGCGCGAGAGGGCGACGGGTTGCCCGCGGCGCTTCGGGCCTCCGGCGTGGAAGCGCCCGTGGCCATTCACACCTCCAGGGTACGCGACCGGTTGCGCCAGGTGTTGTACGGGCCAGAGGGGGCGCTGGACTCGGCGGAGCTCGCGGCAGAGGTCCAGGAGGTGATTCGGGCGCTTCCGGGAGGACCGCGTGGGCCGAACCGGGCGGGCCGAACCTCGTCGGCCGTGGTCATGCTGCTGTGCTGTGGCTCGGCCCCGGCGGCCGCCCAGTCAATGGCCGCCGAGCAACTCTACGAGGCCGGTGCGTATCGCGCGGCCGCCGACAGCTTTCGCCAGCGGGCGGCGTTGGAGCCCGGCGAGTCGTCGCATTGGTTCAACACCGGCGCAGCGCACCACGGCGCCGGGGACGAGGTGCAGGCACGCGTCGCCTGGATCAACGCCGCGCGCCTCGAGCCCCGCAACAGCACGATCCGGACAGCCTTGCGACTCGTGCCGGCCGTGGACGCCCATGCGCGCGCGAACACCTGGGTTGCCCCGGTGACGGTCGTGGAGCTGTTGGTCGCGGCGACGCTGTGCTGGGTCTTGGGCTGGCTCTGGTATCTCGTATCGGGCAAACCGCGGGGGTTGGCGGCGCTGCTCGGTGTGGGGTTCCTGTTGGCGGGGTTCGCGGGCCACCTGCACCGGCGCTACCGGGTGCCGGTGGGGCTGTTGCTCGATCCCATCGTGGCGATCCGCGAAGCCCCCTTCGGGGCGGCGCCGCCGATCACGAGTTTCGGCGAGGGCACCGCCGTGCGCATCGTGCGGGAGGAAGGTGGGTGGCTGCTGGTGGTCCGGGAAGGACTCCGGGGCTGGGTGCTCGCCGAACACGTGGGCCGGGTGTAGCGTGGGACGCATCGCGATTCTCGCCGACGCGGTGGCCAACCAGATTGCCGCCGGAGAAGTAGTGGAGCGGCCGGCGTCGGTGGTCAAAGAACTCGTGGAGAATGCGCTGGACGCGGGGGCGACCAGCATCACCATCGATCTGGAAGCAGGAGGACGGACGGCGATCGCGGTGAGCGACGACGGCGTCGGCATGGATCGCGACGATGCTGTCCTGGCGATCGACCGGCATGCCACCAGCAAGATTCGCGCGGCCTCAGATCTCATCGGGGTGCCGACGTACGGGTTTCGGGGTGAGGCTCTTCCGGCCATCGCTTCCGTTGCCAGGTTCGAGCTCGAGACAGCGCTCGCCGGCGACTACGGGACGGACGCCACCAGTATCGTCGTGGAGGGCGGACGGCTGAAGAGTGTCGACGTCACGTCCAGGCAGCGCGGCACGACCGTCAAGGTCCAGCGGTTGTTCTTCAACACGCCCGCGCGCCGAAAGTTCTTGCGCAAGCCGGCCGCGGAGACGCGTGCCGCGGTCGCCGCCGTGTCGCTACTTGCCCTCACCCGCCTCGACGTGGCGTTCACCGTCACGAGCGACGGCCGGGTCATTGCGAAGGCGCCGCGGGTGTCCGCGTTTGCCGATCGCATCCAATCCCTCTACGGGCGCGAGCTCGCCGAAGGGCTGGTCGCCGTCGATCACCATGCGGGGCCGGTCTCGGTGCGGGGGTTCATCCAGCGCCCCGCCGACGCAAAACCCACTGGCCGCAAGGCGTTTCTCTTCGTCAACGGACGGCCGTTTCGGGATCACTTTCTCGTCCGGGCCGCCGAGGCGGGGTATCGCGCGACGATTCATCCCGGTGCCCGCCCCACCTTGTTCTTGTCGCTCGGTGTTCCCGGCGATGCGGTCGATGTGAACGTGCATCCGGCCAAGCTGGAGGTGCGGTTCCGCGACCGGCGGTTCGTGGAACAATGCGTGGAAGAGGCGGTGCGTCACGCCTTGGGCGGTATCGATGCGGCGGCGGTGGTGCGTCCGTGGTTCGCGGCGTCGGGCCGCGTGGCCGAAGGGTCTCCGACCCCGCCTCCGGCATTCACCGACAGGCCCTCCGACGCCGCTGCGCCTTCGCTGTTCGAAGGGCGGCCCGGTGGCGACATGGACCCGGACGCGTTGTTCGCCCACGGCGATTTCCTCCAGGTGTTCAACACATACATCGTGATGCAGACGCCCGACGGGTTGGCCATCGTCGACCAGCACTCGGCGCACGAACGGGTCCTGTTCGAGCAAGCGATGAAGCATCTCACCGGCGAGGGGGCGCCGTCCCAGCGGCTGCTGCTGCCGATCACCGTCGATCTGGAACCGCAGGAACTGGAGGCCGTCTCCCACAGCAGGGAACTGTTGAACGCGATCGGGTTCGAGGCGGAGGAGTTCGGGGGGCGATCCCTCGTGATACACGCCGTGCCAAACCCCCATCCCCGGTTCGACGCCCGGCGATGCTTCGAAGAGGTCGTGGCCGATCTCGCGCGGGGCCGGTTCGGTGGTTGGAACAACGAATTGGAGCGGTTCGCCGCCACCTATGCGTGCCGGGCGGCGATCAAGGCAGGACATGTCCTGGAACCCCGTGAGACGCGCACCTTGCTGAACCGGCTCTTCGCGTGCGAACTGCCTCCGCACGACGTGCATGGACGTCCCACCATCGTCCAGCTTCCCAAGGAGGAGTTGGAGCGGCGCTTTGGCCGAGGCTAAGCCGGTCGTTCCGGTCATCGTGGGCCCCACCGCGGTGGGGAAGACCGCGCTCGCGGCGGCCCTGGCCGTCCATTGGCCGGTTACGGTGATCTCGGCCGATTCGCGGCAGGTGTACCGGGGCCTGGACATTGGAACCGGCAAGCCCTTCGGGGTCGTTGCGGAACAGGTACCGCACGTCGGATTGGATCTCGTCGAGCCGGGCGAGCGCTATAGCGCCGGGCGTTTTGCCCGGGAGGCGTCCCGGTGGCTGGCCGAGATCCCTGAGGACCGGCAACCGATCGTCGTGGGCGGCACGGGCTTCTATGTTCGCGCGTTGGTCGACGGGCTCTTCAGGGAGCCGCCCATGGACCCCGCCGTCCGGGAACGATTCCGGGAATGGGCGGGCAGGGCCAACGCCCTCGGCGCGTGGGCGGTCCGCCTCGATCCGGAGTACCGCGGCGGCGGGCGCCAGCGGGCGGCCCGCACGGTGGAGGTGGCCCTGCTCACGGGCAAGCCGCTGTCGACGTGGCAGCGCCAGGCCCGGGCCGACGGCGCCATGCGGCCCTGGTATGTGCGACTCAGCGTGCCGCGGGGTTATCTGCATGCCCGCATCGAGAAGCGGGTGGCGGCGATGCTCAACCGGGGATGGGTGGCGGAAGTACAGAATCTCCTCGAAGCGGGGGTCAGTCCGGATGCGCCCGGCATGGACAGTGTGGGATACCGGGAGGTCCTCGCCCACCTGCGGGGCTAGGTGTCGGCGGAAACGCTCCAGGAGGCGATTACCGTGAGCACAAGGCAGTACGCCAAACGACAGGAGACCTGGTTGCGGCATCAGCTGATCGGCCATCCGGTGATCACGCTCGATGGCACCGATCCCGCCAACGTTTTGGCGCGTCGAATCGTCGAACTCTGGGAAGAGAGGAAGCGGTGATGCGGATAGGGATTACCTGTTACCCGACGTACGGTGGTTCCGGGGCGGTGGCGACCGAATTGGGTCTGGAGCTGGCGAAGCGCGGCCACGAGATTCACGTCATCTCCTACGCGTCGCCGTTTCGCCTACCCGGGTATGCGGAAAACGTCTACTTCCATGCGGTGGATCTGAGTGGCACTTATCCCCTGCTGGAATACTTCCCCTACTCTTTGGCCCTCGCCGTGAAGCAGCATGAAGTCGCCGTCCGCGAGCGATTGGATGTGCTCCACGTGCACTACGCCGTGCCGCACGCAACGGCGGCGTTTCTCGCGCGGGAGATGATGCCCGAGGAGCATCCGCTCAAACTCATTACGACGTTGCACGGAACCGATATCACCCTCGTCGGCCAGGAAAAATCGTTCTTTACCGTGACCAAGTTTGCCATCGAACGCTCCGATGCGGTGACCGCCGTATCCGAGTATCTCCGGGAAGAGACCTACAAGGCGTTCGGGTGCGACAAGTGCGGCATCACCGTCATCAACAATTTCGTCGATCTCGAAACCTATCGGCCCATCGAGAATCCGGCGGCCTGCCACAAGTTTGCTCCGCCGGACGTGCCGGTCATGGTGCACACGTCCAACTTTCGCAAGCTGAAACACGTGCCGGATGTGGTGCGAATCTTTGCCAAGGTGCGCCAGGAGATCCCGGCCGTGCTCGTGCTGGTAGGGGACGGGCCGGACCGCCCGACGGCGGAGGCGGTGGTGCAGGAACTCGGTCTCGAAGACGACGTCATGTTTCTCGGCAAGCTGAACGTCGTCGCCGATGTCCTGCAGGCGTCCAGTCTCTTCGTGTTACCGAGTACGTCCGAATCGTTCGGGCTGGGTGCCCTGGAGGCGATGGCTTGCGGATTGCCGGTCATCGCAAGCAACGTAGGAGGCTTGCCTGAGGTGGTTGTCGATGGAGAGACGGGCATGTTACACGCGCCGGACGACCTGGACGGGATGGCCCGCAGCGCGCTCGCGTTGCTCACGGACCGCACCCGGTGGTGCCGGTTCCGCGAGGCGGCCGTGGCGCGGGCGGGGGAGTTTTCCGCGGACCGGGTGGTGCCACAGTACGAAACGCTGTATGAAGAAGTAATCCGAAGATGACCTGGTGGCAGGGGATCGTGCTCGGCGTGGTACAGGGCCTGACGGAATTCTTGCCGATATCCAGTTCGGGACATCTCGTGGTGACCCAGGCGGCGATCGACCTGTCCAATCCCGGCGTCCTCGTCGAGGTGGTGCTTCATGTGGCGACACTGCTCGCGGTGGTGCTCGTCTACTGGAGGGTGCTGTGGCGGACCATCCGGGGCGCGATCGCGGGGGATCGCTCCGCCTGGCGCTACATTGCATTGCTGGCCATCGCGACCGTTCCTGCGGGCGTCGCCGGGTTGTGGCTGAAAGATTTCTTCGAACAGGCTTTCGAATCCCTTTTGCTCGTCGGAGTCAATTTCTTGGTGACGGGAGTCATCCTCTGGAGCACGCGGGCGCGGCTGGCATCGGCAATTGCTCCGGCGCCCGGTCCGGCCGGGGCGGTGGGGATCGGACTCGGGCAGGCTCTTGCCATTCTGCCGGGCATCTCGCGGTCCGGGACCACAGTGGCTGCGGCCGTGTGGTTGGGGATCGAACCGGTGCGGGCGGCGGAGTTTTCCTTCTTGTTGGTGATTCCCGTCGTTCTTGGTGCGGCGCTCCTGCAACTGCCCGACTTGTCCGGTGACATCGCGACGGTGGGAACCGGACCGCTGGCCGCCGGGTTCGCCACCGCGCTCGTGTCCGGCGTCGTGGCCATCCGCTGGTTGATCTCCATGCTGCGGCGGCGGGTGTTCCATCACTTCGCGCCGTACTGCTGGGGCATCGGCGCCGTGACGATCCTGTGGGCGGCGCTGACGCCGTGAAATATGAAGGACTCGATGCCGCCGCCCTGTCCACGCGACTCCGGGCCCCGAGGTGCCTTGCCCTGGAGAAGGTGACGAGCACGCTCGACATCGTGCACGAACTTGCGGGTGAGGGCGCGCCGAATGGGACCCTCGTGTTGGCGGACGAGCAGGTGCGCGGTCGCGGACGCCAGCGCCGGCGGTGGCACAGCCCCAAGGGATCGGGCATCTGGATGGGGACTCTCCGCCGACCGCCGACGCCCGTCGATGGAGGCGTGTTGGCCATTCGGGTGGGGCTGGCCGTCGTGCGAGCGCTCGACGCCCTAGACGTGGTCGCACAGCTCAAGTGGCCGAATGACGTGATGGTGCACGATCGCAAGCTGGCCGGCGTGTTGTGCGAGGCGCGGTGGCGCGGTCAGGAACTGTCGTGGATCGCGATCGGGATCGGCATCAACGTGCATGGACCGCTGCCCGAAGAGATTGCCCGGCGGGCAATCGCCCTGGACGAAATTCTGCCGGGTGCAAATCGCCTGGCCGTGCTGGACGTCCTCATGCCGTGGCTACGGGATCTGTCGGATGCGCCGACGTTGACCGAGCAGGAGTGCGCTGAGTACAGTCGGTACGACTGGTTGCGTGGGTGCCACGTCACCGAACCGGTCGCAGGGGTGGTGCAGGGCCTCGCCCCGGACGGAGCCTTGTTGGTCCGGACGGCCGATGGCGTCGAGCGCGTTGTGGGAGGTGGCGTTGTCACCGCGTGACCTGCCGGTGTGGGCTCGTGGCGTCACCGCGGCGTTTCTGTTGCTCGCAGCGTGGTACGTCCCCCGCGCGGAATCACTCGTCGCCATCGTGGGATATTCGGCACTCGATATCAGTGCCGGCGTTGTTGCCGTTTCGATCCTGTTGGGGCTGCGCCTGCCGGTGGATCTGTGGCCCATGCAGCCGAGGCGACAACATTTCGCGGTGCTGAATGCCCTGTGGCTCCCGCTGGCGATGGGGGTGTTGATCGTGGTGTCGGGCCCGTCCGGCGGGCCGGCGGCGCTGGTGGAAAGTGATCGCGGCGCGGCGTTCGTCCTCGTCGTCGGCACGGTGGTGTGGGCGCTGGCCATGGGCCGTGTTCGCCAGAGGCCGTTTGCCAGGTGGTTTGGCCTGGCCGCGGCGTGTGCGCTCGCCCCGGGATTGGTCGGGGCGGTAGCGGTGTCCATCTCCCGCGGCGGAGTGCCACCCTTCGATCTGGCAGCCTTCGCGCAGGTCGCGGCGTTCTTCCTGGTGTTGGGTTCCGCTGGGGCCCTGGTCACGCAGGAGATCGGGTTTCGCCGGGTGCTGATCGGCCAGGCCGGAGATGCCGGGTTGGCCACCGTCTTGATCGCGGCCCTGGCGTACGGTCTGTGGAACGGCCTGGCGCCCGACCCGGGGGGTGGGGTCGGGCCCACGGTGGTGGCCACCACCGTGCACGGCGTGGTGCTGGGCTCGTTGTACTCCCTGTCACGATCCCTGCTGGTTCCGGCGCTCTATCACGGTGTGTCCACCGCGGGATTGCGGGCCTTCGACGTGGCGGCGGAGTTGGGAGAGTTCGCCCCGCCGATCGAAGGGTCGATGTGGGTGATTCTCACGAGTGGGGTGGTGGCCGTGTACCTGGGTTTCCAGGTAAGCCGGCGGTCCGGCTTTCTGGGCATTCTCCATCGTCGACAATTACCAGATGCTGCTCACGATTGACGTCGGAAACACCGAGATCACGCTCGGACTCTTTACCGGCGACCGGCTCGAGGTTCAATGGCGCATGATGACGGTGGCGGCGCGCACGCCGGACGAGTGGGCGTCGGTTCTGACGACGCACGTCGGACAGGCCGGGTACTCGACCAACGAGGTGCGCGTGGCGGTATGCGCCTCGGTATCGCCGGTGGTGAGCGAAAGCTTTACAGAGGGCGTGGAGAAGGCGTTGGGACTGGCGGCGCAATTGGTCGGTCCGGAGTCCGACTTGCCCATCACGCTCGACGTCGAGGAGCCTTTGACCGTTGGCGCAGACCGCGTCATGAATACATTGGCCGCCTGTGAGTTGTACGGGAAGGATACGATCGTGGTCGATTTCGGCACGGCCACCACGTTCGATTGCATCACCGCCGATCGGAGATTCATCGGGGGGGTGATCGCTCCCGGATTGCAGACGGCCGCCAGTCAACTCGTGAGCAAGACGGCGAAGTTGCCGGCCACCGATCTGACGGCACCCGCCCACGTCATCGGCCGCCGGACGGAAGACTGCGTGCGCGCCGGCGTCATCTTTGGCAGCGTGGAATCCACCGACGGCCTGGTCCGCCGCATCAAAGGCGAGTGGCCGACCGACAGCGTGCCGTTCGTGGTGGCGACCGGTGGGCTGGCGTCACGGGTGGCGGAGCTGTCCAGCGAGATCGAGGCCGTCGAACCTGCGCTGACCTTGATCGGACTCCGGCTCGCCGCCCGACACCTCGGCCACCAATGGTAGCGGGCCGTTGAACTGAATGGTGGACGGAGCTAAGTTGCTGCGGCCTTGCATCCTGGAGACACCAATATGACCTCTGCAGCACCAGTCACCACCACCGATGCCGACTGGCGGGTCGTTGTTCGCGCCGGTGTGAACGTTGGCGCCGTCACGGTCGTCGGCGTGGTCGTATTCGCCATGCTGTCGCGCGCGATGGCGGGCGGGTTGGAGACCGTCGTGCAATCGGTGCTGATCCTCGCCGGTGGCGCCGTGTTTGCTTACTATCCGTCGGTTATGCTGCGACCGCGGGATGTGGACGGGATCGCTACCGCCGCGACCATCGGTCTGCTCGGGGCGCTGGTGTTCACCGTGGTCGACACGATCGTGCTTCGCCCCATCAATCTCTATCACTGGACCTGGGACGCCATCGGGGGCGGGAGCGGCTTCTGGTACATTCCGGTGTGGTGGATGGGCTCGGCCTTCCTGGCGTGGCTCGGCGCTTGGGTCGTCGCCAAGACGTCCACCGAGCGTGAATCCAGCATCCCGGTGCTGGCCGGACAGTCCGTGGCGATCGGCGTGGTGGTGGGCGCCATCATCATGGCTACCGGTATTATTCCGTTTCACAGCTCCGGTTTTGCCCTCGGCATAGCCCTGGGGTTGGTCCTGCACGTGCCCTTGTCGGGAGTCATGCGCAAACGGTGATCTTTGCAACGAGACGACTGATCCGGTCCGTGGGCTGGCTGCTCACGCCGCTTGCGGCGTGGGCCTTTTCGTTTTTAGGGGCGTGGGTGGGCGCGCGGTTCGGGCGCGGGGTCGAGTCGCCGCGGTGGGGGCTTACGCTCCTCGTTCTAGGTGCTGTGTTCGGGGCCGTCCTCGGCGCGGGATTGTGGGTGTGGGCCTTGCGTCGCGCCTGGCACAGCGCGCTGCGCCTCAAGCGCGAGCGGCTCACGCGTGAGCGAGCGCTGAAGCGGGAATCGGAACAGCAACAAGAACAGAAAACCTAGGCCGCGTTCCCCCTCATGAGGCTTTTCTACTGCGACCACTTCGAGCTTCCCCTGCCGGAGGGTCACCGGTTCCCCATGCAAAAGTATGCCCTCCTTCGGCAGGCGGTGCTCGACTTGGGGCTCGCGGCCGTTGGGAATCTCCACGTGCCGGTGGCGGTGAGTGACGAAGAGATCGAGCGGGCGCACGACCCGGCATATGTGCACCGCGTCGTGTGCGGCGAACTCTCTCGCCAGGAAATCCGTCGGATCGGGTTTCCATGGTCACCTGCGCTGGTGGAGCGGTCGCGGCGCTCGGCAGGCGGCACGGTGGCCGCGTGCAGGGCGGCCATGGACGACGGCGTGTCCGCCAATCTCGCTGGTGGGACGCATCACGCCGCGCGAGCGTGCGGCGAAGGATTTTGCGTGTTCAACGACAGCGCGATCGCCGCCCGAGCGCTTCAGGCGGAGGGGCGGGTGGCCAGGGTGGCCGTCGTCGACTGCGACGTGCATCAGGGAAATGGAACCGCGGAGATCTTCGAGGACGATCCGAGCGTGTTCACGGTCTCGGTGCACGGTGTCAACAACTTCCCGTTTCGCAAGCACCGCAGTGACGTCGACATCGAACTGGAGGATGGCGCCCGCGACGACGCGTATCTCGCTGCCGTGGAGCGCGGCGTGCGCGCGGCACTCGCGGCTCCGCTTCCGGATCTGATGATTTACGTTTCTGGAGCCGATCCCCTCGACCGAGATCGGTTGGGACGGCTCTCCGTGACGCCCGGCGCACTGGAGGTGCGTGATCGCCTCGTGTTCGCGGAGGCGCGACGGGCGGGGGTGCCGGTGGCGGTTTCGATGGCCGGCGGCTACGCTCCGGATGTTGGTGATACCGTGGCGGTGCACGTGGCCACGGTACGTGAAGCCGCCCGTTCGGCGGCGACTTGGACGGCCAATCACGTTTCGCACCAGCCGTGACCCAGTGCGCAGGGGCAGCCGGATGAGCGACGGACCACAGCAATCGACGATGATGGCCGATCGAGCGTACGCCCGATCGCTCGACGCGGAGGATCCCCTCGCCGCCTATCGGGCGCAATTCGTGCATCCCCAAGGTCCCGATGGCGGCCCCGTCACCTACCTGCTGGGCAACTCCCTCGGCCTCATGCCCCGATCGGCGCGTGCGGCCGTGGAGGAGGAGGTGGGGCGGTGGGGGTCGCTGGGTATCGGCGGACATTTTGAGGGGTCGGCACCGTGGCTCACGTATCACGAGTCGTTTCGTGCGTCGAGTGCGGTGGTGGTAGGGGCGCGGCCTGAAGAAGTCGTCGCGATGAACACGCTCACCGTGAATCTGCATCTCATGCTGGTGTCGTTCTATCGCCCGCATGGCGCCCGCACCAAGATTTTGATGGAGGCCGGCGCGTTTCCGTCCGATCGCTATGCTGTGGCGTCGCAGGTGCAATGGCACGGCTTGGACCCGACCGACGCGATCATCGTGGCGCAACCGCGGGTGGGAGAGGCGACGCTCCGCACCGAAGACATCGAGGGCCTCCTCGCCGAGCGGGGCCGGGAAATCGCGCTCGTCATGTTGAGCGGGATCAACTACCTGACCGGGCAGTGGTTCGATCTCGAGCGCATCACCAATGCCGGCAAGGCGCAGGGATGCGCCGTCGGGTTCGACCTCGCTCACTCCGCCGGCAACGTTCCCCATGCCTTGCACGACTGGGACGTCGACTTCGCCGTGTGGTGCACGTACAAATACTTGAATGCGGGGCCCGGCGCCGTGGCGGGGTGTTTCGTGCACGAGCGCCATGCCCACCGTACCGACATTCCCCGTCTGGCGGGGTGGTGGGGTAACGATCCGAACACGCGGTTCGAGATGCGCCCACGGTTCGAGCCGAATGCCGGCGCCGATGGGTGGCAAGTCAGCAACCCGCCGATTCTGTCGGCGGCGCCACTTAAGGCCTCGCTGACCATGTTCGACGAGGTCGGCCTCGACGCGTTGCGAGCCAAATCGATCAAGCTCACGGGATATCTCGAGAGCCTGTTGCACAATTTGGCTACAGATCGGTTCGAGATCATCACGCCGGCCGACAGGCAAGCGCGCGGTTGCCAGTTGTCGCTCAAAGTGCCGCATGACGCGAAGGCCCTGTTCGATGCCCTCTCACAACAGGGTATCGTGGTCGATTTCCGCGAACCGGACGTCATCCGCGCTGCGCCCGCTCCATTCTACAATTCCTTCGAAGACGCGTGGAAGTTCGCCGACGCCATGCGGCAGGCCGTGCGCGAATGACGATCTACGACATCTCCCCGGCCATCTCGCCGGACTTGTCCGTCTGGCCCGGCGACACGACGCCGAGCCGAGAGGTCTTGCTCGACCTCGCGCGCGGCGACGACTTCACGTTGTCGACCCTGCGGGCCACGGTGCATCTCGGTGCGCACGTCGACGCGCCGAATCATTACGGGCTGGGGGCGCCGTCGATCGAACAGTGGTCTCTCGACCGGTTTCTCGGTCCGTGCCAGCTCATTCGGATTACGGTGAAGCGCGGGGCCAGGGTCACCACCCAGATGCTCGCCGGGACCGTGGAGGCGGAGCGGGTGCTCCTGGCCACGGACACGTTCCCCGACCCGACCGACTTCAACGAGGATTTCGCCGCATGTGCCCCCGACGTCATCGACGCGCTGGCGCAACAGGGAGTGGTGCTCATCGGGATCGACACCCCGAGCGTCGATCTGTTCGCCGCGAAGGAGCCGGTTGCGCACCGAGCGTGCTTGCGAAACGACGTGGCAATTCTCGAGGGCTTGGTGTTGCGTGACGTTCCGGCAGGACTCTATGAGTTGATCGCCGTGCCCTTGAAGTTGGTGGGCTTCGACGCGAGTCCGGTGCGCGCCTTGCTGCGAGAACCGTGAGTACAGCGGCCGTTCTGGTGTCGTCTCCGGTGTACTTGACGAACCCGTAGTGGCGCAGCAACGTGAGTTGGCGCTCACACGGGCCATTGATGCGAATCATTTTCGGAGGAGATGACATGCGTTTGTCCCGATCTTGGCAGGCCGGAGTGCTGGCGTTTGGTATCCTGGCGTTCACGGCGGTGCCGGCAGCGGCACAGGACCGTGGTGTGGAACATTCACCAGACCGTGGACCTGGTGATGGGGAGGGGCCGTTCGAGCGGTTGATCATTCGTGGGGCCACTATCATCGATGGCACGGGGGCGCCGCCGCAGGGTCCCATGGATATCGTGATCGAGGGGAATCGGATCGTCGCGATTCGCAGTGTCGGCACCCCGGGTGTGCCCATTCGCGAGCAAGGCCGGCCGGGTGGAGCGACCCGCGAGTTGGACGCTCACGGCATGTACGTGTTTCCCGGTTTTGTGGACCTGCACGGTCACCAGGGCGGGTCGTCGCAAGGCACACCCGCCGAATACGTGCACAAGCTGTGGATGGGGCACGGCGTGACGACGGTGCGCGATCCTGGATCGGGCAACGGAGTGGAGTGGACGTTGGAGGAAAGCCGGCGGAGTGCGAACAACGAGATCGTGGCACCCCGGTTGTTCGTGTATGTGCGCCCGGGGTCGGGTTGGGATGAAGGCCCCGTCAACACCGCGGACCAGGCCCGCGCGTACGTGCGGTGGGCGGCGGACCAGGGCGTGGATGGATTCAAGTTGGGGTCGTACGATCCGGAGGTGATGGCCGCGTTGATCGACGAGGCCAAGCAGCATGGCCTCGGCACGCAGGCCCACCTGGGTCAAATGGGTGTCGCCCGCATGAACGTGCTGGACGCCGCGCGCATGGGCCTGGGCTCGATGGAACATTGGTACGGGCTCCCGGAGGCGTTGTTCAACGACCGCACCGTTCAGGATTTCCCCTACGACTACAACTACAACAACGAGTACCACCGGTTCGGCCAGGCAGGCCGCCTGTGGAGACAAGCCGCGGAGCCCTTCAGCGACCATTGGAATTCGGTCATGAACGAGTTGCTCGAGTTGGGGTTCGTGCTCGATCCCACCATGACGATCTACGAGGCGAGCCGGGACGTGATGCGGGCCCGCGAGGCCGAGTGGCACGCGGACTATACGCTGCCCTCCTTGGATCGCTTCTACACACCGAGCCGCACCAGCCACGGGTCGTACTGGTTTGCGTGGACGACGCAGGACGAGATCGAGTGGAAGAACAACTTCCGGATTTGGATGAGCTTCCTGAACGAATACAAGAATCGGGGCGGCCGGGTGTGCACCGGGTCTGATTCGGGGTTCATCTACAAGCTCTACGGGTTCGACTACATCCGAGAGTTGGAGCTGCTCCAGGAAGCTGGCTTCCACCCGTTGGAGGTGTTCCGGTCCGCCACGCTGTGCGGTGCGGAAACGTTGTACGAACCGAAGGGCGTCCCCATCGAGTTCGGCGTGCTGCGTCCGGGCATGCTGGCCGACCTGGCCATCGTCGAGGAAAACCCCGTCCACAACCTCAAGGTGCTGTACGGCACCGGCGCCGTGTTCCTAAACGACGAGACTGGTGAAGTCGAGCGTCGAGGCGGCGTGAAGTACACGATCAAAGACGGTATCATCTACGACGCTGAGGCGTTGCGCGCAGACGTCCGGCGCATCGTGGAGGAAGCGAAGACGCGAGAAGCCAACGTCAGCAGCAGCAGCGAAGCCAATCAGTAAACGCTGTTCTCGCGCACGGCGCCCCTGATTAGCTTTCCTGACATGTGGAGAGCAACGGTGATGATGGCTGGACTGGCGATCCTGCCACGGGGCGGTTTGGCGCAAGAGAGCGCACGCGAGATCGTCGATCGCGTGGACCGGATGATGCGGGGCCGGTCGAGTCACGGGGTGCTGCAGATGGAGGTCGTCACCGAGCACTGGACCCGCACTCTGGAGATGGAGGTGTGGTCTTTCGGGACCGAGCATGCCTTGATCCGGGTCACCAGTCCCCGGCGGGAGGCCGGGACCGCGACCCTCAAGGTCGTGAACGAGGTGTGGAACTACCTGCCCCGCGTGGATCGCACCATCAAGATCCCGCCGTCCCTGATGCTGTCCTCCTGGATGGGCTCCCACCTCACGAACGACGACCTCGTCAAAGACAGCCGCATCATCGACGACTACGACATCGACATCGCGTACGAAGGTTTGCGCGACGGCGTGGAGGTGTGGGAGTTCGACCTCACGCCCAAGCCTGAGGTGGCCGTCGTCTGGGGCCGCATCGTGGAGCGGGTGCGCAAAGCGGACCTGATGCCGGTGTGGGTGCACTACTACGACGATGTGGGTGGGCTCGCCCGCACCATGGCGTTCGAGGAGTACCAGATGATGGGTGGCCGGCTGGTACCCGCGCTGAACATCGTACGGCCCGCCGACAAGCCCGACGAGAGCACGACGATCCGATACACCTCACTCACCTTCGACTTGGATATCGACGAGGCATTCTTTTCCCTGCGGCGCCTTCGTCAACTGGGTCGGTAACCATGCGAGTGGGACCGTGGTGGCGGATCGGATGGCGTAACGTCGCCCGTCACCGGCGCCGCACGGCGCTGACCGCGAGCGCGTTGGCGGTGGGCTATGCGGCCGTGATGCTGATGGTCGGCTGGATGGATGGGATTATCGTGCAGATGGTCGACAACGGGACCGGCCTTCTCACCGGCCAGCTCCAGGTTCAGGACCAAGACTACCTACCGGAACGAAGTCTCTACAACACGATCGGCGGACGCGACGGGATCGACGTGCAGACGATTCTGGACGTGCTGCGTGCCGACCCGGGGATCAGTGCTGCCACGCCCCGGGTGTACGTCGGCGCTCTGCTCAGTTCCGGCGAAGCCACGACGGCGGTGATGGTCATGGGCATCGACGACGAGCAAGAGACGGCCGTGGCCCGGTTGGCAGGGTCGCTGGTTCGGGGGCGGTCCCCGCGGCCCGGGGCCAATGAGGTCGTGATCGGTGAGGGGATTGTCCGCAAGTTGGGCAGCGACCTGGGCGACGAGATCGTCCTCGTAGCGCCGGCGGCCGACGGGTCGATGGGGAACGATCTCTTCACCGTCACGGGCGTGTTTTCCACGGGGTTGGCGCTGCTCGATCGGGCCTATGCCCTGGCACCCATCGACGCGGTCCAGGCACTGGTGGCTCTCGAGGCCAACCGGGTGCACGAAATCGCCGCCGCCATCGACGATCCGTGGACCGCTCCGGAAGTGGCCGACCGCATCAACGCGCGATTGACCGCGCTCGATCTCGGAGCCGAGGTGCGCCCATGGACCACCTACCGGCCTGAGATCGTCGACTATGCCCGGCTGGCGCGCGGGTCCTTTTGGGTCATCATCCTCATCGTCTTTGGCATGGCCGCCTTTGGCGTCGCCAACACGATGCTCGTCGCCACGTTCGAACGGCGGCGTGAGTTCGCATTGTTGATGGCTTTGGGGGCGCGGCCGAACGGTGTCGTGCGCTCCTTGGCCTATGAGGCCTTTTCGCTTGGCGTCGTGAGTCTTGCGGCGGGTATCGCCGTCGCCGCACCGCTCATGATTTGGTTTCACAACGCCCCTCCCGACCTCACGAGCATTTTTGGCGGCTTCACGTTTGCCGGAGCTTTCCTGCGGCCCGTGTTGCGGGTGGAGTACTCGATGAGCACCGCTGTGTGGAGTGGCTTAGCCTTGCTGCTGACATCCGTCCTCGCGGGGGTGTATCCGGCGCTCAAGGCCGCGCGGACGCCGCCGGCCGATACGCTGCAGGGTCGATGAGACGGCGGCGGCTCCTCCTGGTCAAAATCGCGTTGCGAAACGTCCGGCGTCACGCCCGGCGCAGCGCGTTGACGGCCGCGGCCATGATCGTTGGTCTCGGGCTCATGGTCATGTCCCGAGCGCTGGCGACAGGGGCGCACGAGGGTTGGGTGCAAAGCGCCGTGCGGCTGGGATCCGGGCACATCACGATCCAGGGCAAGGGCTATCAGGAAAGCTCCAGGCTCGCCGACCGGCTTGCGGCGCATCACGCGGGGCAGGTGAAGGAAATCCTCGCCAGGCCGGGCACGGCGGAGCGGGTGGTGGGTCTCGTCGGTCGCCTGACGGTGGAGGCCTTGGCCGGATCGGCGACTTCGGCTGTGCCGGTGAACGTCATGGGTGTGGATGCCACAGCGGAGGCGGCGTTTTCCGAACTCATCGACAAGCTTGCGGAAGGGCGATATCTGGAAGCGGGAGATCGGTTGCACGCGTTCATCGGTGTCGGCCTGGCCGAGCGGCTGGATATCGGATTGGGCCGGCGCCTGATCCTTACCGCTCAGGACGGTGCGGGAGACATCGTGGGGCAACTGGTGCGCGTGGTCGGGCTGTTCCGCACCGGTGTCCAGGAAATCGACGAGGCCCTGGTACACATCCCCCGCGAAACGGCCGCGAGCTGGCTGGGGGTCGGAGACGATCTCACGAGCGTCGGTGTGCTCCTCGGGTCGAGTCGCGATGTTGATCCGGTGCTGCAGGCGTTGCGAGATGGGCTGGACGAGCCCGCGATCGAGATTCTCGGATGGCGCGAAGCGTTGCCCGAGCTCGACGCCGCCGTGCGACTGGACGACTACGGCGACCACCTGTTTCACGGCATCCTGCTCACGATTGTGGCGCTCGCCATCGTCAATACGATTCTCATGTCCGTGCTGTATCGCACGAGGGAGTTCGGCGTGCTCGGGGCGCTCGGACTCACGCGTCGCGAGACGGGGCTGGTGGTGTTCTCGGAGGGCGTGTTCCTCACGACCATCAGCGGGATGATCGGAGCCGCCGCCGGGCTCGGCATCACCTGGCTCTTGTTTCGAAACGGTCTCGACCTCTCGTTCGCGCTCGACAGCGATCTCAGCATGTCCGGCGTGCTGATCGACCCTGTCATCGTTCCGGAGTTTCATGTGGACCAGGTGATCAGGAGCATCATTTACGTGGCGGTGATCGGGGTACTCAGTTCCCTGTACCCGGCCTGGTACGCGACCCGAATCGATTTGGCCGAAGCGGTCAAGGTGGAAACATGACGACAAACGACGGCGTCGCGGTGCGCACCGACGGCGTATGGAAGATCTTCGAGCACGACGGCATTGCCGTGGAGGCCGTGCGCGACGTGTCCCTAGAGGTGAAACGGGGCGATTTCCTCGCAATGGCGGGCCCGTCCGGATCGGGGAAGACGACCCTGCTGAATCTGATCGGGGGACTCACGCGGCCCACGCGCGGCAGCGTGTGGATTGGCGATCAGGACCTCACCGGCCTGTCGGAAAACCAGCTGGCACGGCTCCGGCTCGATCGGGTGGGCTTCATCTTTCAGGCCCACAACCTCCTGCCCGTGCTGACGGCGCTGGAGAACGCCGAGTTTTCGATGTTGCTTCGTGGCGTGGAGAAAGCCGAGCGCCATCGCCGCGTGAGAGAGATGTTTCAGGCCATCGGCATCGCGGGCCTCGAAGACCGCTGGCCGAACAAGCTGTCGGGCGGCGAGCAACAACGAGTGGCCGTCGTGCGGGCCGTGATTGGCGAACCCGCCATCGTGTTAGCCGACGAGCCGACGGCGAATCTCGATTCGGCGTCGAGCGCCACGTTGCTCGACATCATGGAGCGATTCAATCAGGAACTGGGAACGACGTTCTTGTTCTGCACGCACGACCCGCGCGTCATGGAGCGGTCCCGTCGCCTGATCCGCCTCGTGGACGGTGCCATCGAATCGGACCGACTGGTCACGCCGACGGGATGAGGGGCATCGTCGTCGCCGCATGGCTCGCGCTCGCCGTGGCCATGTGCCCCGGCGGCCTGCGTGGACAACAACTTCCCTCATGGCTTCGGGGATACTATCTCAATTTCGCCACCGGTCAGGCCGAGGGATCTGTGACCTCGGCCGCCGTCTCCGATGTGCAGCGGCTGCGCTTCATGGCGGAGCATACGGTCGGGGTGGTGTGGTTCGACATCGCGTACGAGCACGTGCTGAGTCTCACGAGCGATCCGTCGGCCGGATCCGTCCTCGGCGTGTTGGTGTCGCCCATCGAAGGCGACTGGCTGAATCTCGACTGGACATTGGAGGATTCCGAGCACGTCCATTGGGTTCACCGCCTCGACCGCATCAATATCAAGGCGGCACTCGGCGAGGTGGTTGAGATCAGCGCGGGTCGCCAGCCCATTTCCTGGGCCACGACCCTCGTCCTCACCCCGGCGGATCCTTTCACACCCTTCAATCCCTCGGACCCATTTCGTGAATTTCGCGGTGGTGTCGACGCCTTGAGGGTCCAGGCGTTTCTCGGTCCGTTCAGCGGCGCCGATGTGGTGCTGCGGCCGGCGAACGGTCCCGACGAAACCACCACCATCACGGCGGCGGGCCGAGCGTACGGGAGTTGGCGCGGCTGGGACCTCCAGGGGTGGAGCGGCGTCGTGCACGACAGGTTCGCCGCTTCCGCCGGCCTCACCCGAACCGTGGCCGGGGCCGCGGTACGCAGCGAAGCCGTGTTCCGCGACGAGCCGACGGGGGCGGTGTGGCGCGTAGCCGTGGGCATCGATCGGCGCTTCGGCGTCGTCGGACGGGATCTGGTGTTGGTGATCGAGTACCAACACGACGACTTCGGCGCCACCGATGCGTCGGAAATCGTTACCGTTGCCCAATCGCCGGCCGGCCAACGCGGCGAGCTGCAGGTGATCGGGCGCGACGCTGCCGTGGTCCAGGCCAGCTACCGCATCAGTGCGCTGATGGGCGTGGATCTGTTCACGCTGTGGAACCTGCGAGATCCGAGCACCTTGTTTGGGGTGGCTGGGTCGTACTCGTTGAGCGACGAGCTGGGGCTTCGGGTGGGGACCTACTGGGGAGTGGGGCAGGGCTTCGATGTGATGACGGGGCCCGGTTCGGAGTTCGGGTTGCTGCCGTTCGTGGGGTATGTGTCGCTGACCGGATTTTTCTAGGTTCAACCGGCATTTCTGGGAGGACGGCTTGGATCCTCGGCCTCCGTGTTCTCTGTGTTCCCTAGTGGCAAAACGAACTACGTGTTCTTTCTCCAGTATCGCGCCAGGCCGTACCAGGATAGACCAGGTGGTGCGCCCCGCTCGTACGCCACGGCTTCCTCGTCATCGAGTGTTTCGCGCAGCTCGCGGCCCACCAGTTCCCCGAAGCGGTGGCACCGCACTTCATCGGTTTCGTCGTCCCGCAGCGATTCCCGGACCCGGGCCGCCCATATCGCGAGCCGTTCCTCTAGTTGCGCGTGGTGCTCCGCCACGCCGGATGCGGGGCCGAAATGCGTCACGAACAAGCGCTGAGGTTCCCAGGCCTCGATGCGCCGGAGGCTGGTGCGCGTTGTGTCGAGATCGAGGTCGGGAGGCGGGGTGGCCGGCAAGACGATGGTGCCGTTTCGGATCCGGCCGCCGCTCGTATCCCCGACGAACGCCATATCGGTTTTGCTGTGGAAATAACTCACGTGGTGCGACGCATGTCCCGGCGTATAGGCCACGTCGAGGCACAGCCCGTCTGTGCGGATGATCTCATCGCCCTCGAGTATGGTAAGATTTTCTTGCGGGATCGGGAGGCACTCTCCCCATAGTCGATCCATGCGATCGCCGAACAGCCGGGTGGCGCTCTTCACGAGGCGGGACGGGTCTACCATGTGCGGGGCCCCGCGCTGGTGGACGAACACCTGGATGTTCGGATCGGCGCGGACCAGCGTACCACACGCGCCTGAGTGGTCGAGATGAATGTGGGTCGCGAGGAGGACGCGGATGTCCGACAGGTCTAGGCCCGCCTGCTGCAAACCGGAGCGCAGCGCCGGGATCGTGGCCGACGGTCCGGGATCGATGACGGCCACGCCGCTGTCGGTCTCGAGCACGGCGGCGGCGATCACCGATCGGCGACCATCGTGATGCAGGTCGACCAGGCCGACCCCGTCGGCAATGCGCTCCATGATTATGCCGCTTGCGGGTTGGATGATCGTGTGAGCACGTAGAAACACCGCTCCCATTCGGGGTCGCGGACGAATACGTCGATCCGGTAACCCCGTTGCAGGTAGTGCTGAAAAATTTCTCGTGTCGTTGCCCGCCAGGCCCTGGCCACATCCGGCATGACTTGTTTCAACGACTGAATGTCGGCCGGGATCTCGACGCGGACCAGCGGTGCAGTCGGAAACCGGCGCGTGGCTCCGACTCCGTCGCCCGTGATCATCGCCAGGGGGATCGAGGTCCAGTCTTCCGGGTCCGGCGGACGCTCCGCCTCGGGCGCTTGCAGCTCCCACGACACGACGAATCGATCGCTGCCAATGACACTGTCAGCCAGGTTGCCGTCGTCGCCGGGATACATGTCCTGGACATATTCCACCACGTCGGCACCGAGCTTTACGATATTCACATGGGCGTTACGTGCCACCAGGGGGTCGTACGTCCACATCATTCGATCGATTCCCAGCGCGAGGAGCTCGGCGCGCTGGTGCCACTTCAGGCTGGCGCCCACGCCCCGGTCCCGGCATGACGGCTTGACGGCCAGCAGGTGGGACCAGTGGACCAGTCGTCCGCCTTCCCATCCCGTCAAGCCGAACACGCACCCCAACAATGCGCCGCCCGCATCGAAGGCGCCGGAAGCGACGCCACCGGTTTTCCGGGCGATCATGAGAACGGCCGGGGGGACGATCTCGCTCGACCGGAGGCCCCACGTTTCACGTTGGAGCGCCACGCATGCGTCGTAATCTTGATGCGATTCCAACGGTCGGATCGTGGGGGCCATGTTGGGTAGTGGGCAAGAAAAACCCGGTCAGGCGGTCAAGTTGGGCGCCCTGCCACTGGGGGCAAGGCCTCGCTGGAGGGGACGAAACGGGTCCACGCAGTGCCCGGCACAACCGACCGCCATGACCGGTTATCGTTAAGATACCAGGAGACTTGCGGATCGCAAGGAATTTTTGGACTGGGATCGCTACGGAGGGACAGCACATGAAGACCCTCATTCCGGCCCTGTGTATCGGGTTTCGGATCCGGACCGGGGGAACTTCTGTGCGAGCGGGAGGAAACTCCTCGGCGGCTGAAAGTGACAGCTGTCACGTCGAAGCGGGCGCCAGATGGCTATCCTCTGCCCTTCTACCATTTTGCGAAGGGGGCAGCATGAGATCACCACTAGCCTTGATCCCGGTGATCGCGCTGGGACTCGCGATCTCGATTCCCGCGATGGCCCAGGAAAGCCTGGCCGTCGAGGAATCCACCATTGCCCGCGACGTGGTTGACCGGATGCCGGTCGACCCCGGCGCGACGTTCACCGCCGATGTCGGCAGACTTTTTTGCTGGACCCGGATCACTGGAGCGGAGGGCTCGACGAGCGTTCGCCATGTGTGGTTCCTGGAAGACCAGGAGATGGCGGACGTGGAGCTCAACGTGGGAGGCAGCTCGTGGCGCACGCACAGCAGCAAGGCGATCGTGCCGGAGTGGACCGGGAACTGGCGGGTTGAGGTTCGGGACAACAGCGGCAACGTGTTGGAGACGATTCGGTTTTCGGTTCAGTAGGACTGAGGGACAAGCGATTGCAGATTGTAGATTGGCTCGACGGCGAGGACCGTGACGTAGCTAGCTCTTGAGACCAATCTGCATTCTGCAATCGCAGTCCCAAAAAACGTCGTCAGGGCTTGGGCAGTGTAACGCCCCTCTGTGCCTGGTACTTTCCCTTCTTGTCGGCGTAGGACACCTCACATATGTCATCGGCATCCGCCTCGAAGAACACCACCTGCGCGATTCCTTCGTTAGCATAGATCCGGGCGGGGAGGGGGGTCGTGTTGGAGATTTCCAACGTGACGTATCCCTCCCACTCGGGTTCGAACGGCGTGACGTTCGTGATGATTCCGCATCGTGCGTAGGTGCTCTTGCCGACACAGAGGGTCAGCACGTTCCGCGGGATGCGGAAGTATTCGACCGACCGGGCCAGGGCGAACGAATTGGGCGGCACCGTGCACACGTCTCCCTCGAATTCCACGAACGAACTCTCGTCGAACGCCTTGGGATCGACGACGGGGGAATGCACGTTGGTGAAGATGCGAAACTCCCGCGCCACGCGCATGTCGTAGCCGTATGAGGAAACGCCGTAGCTGATGACCCCCGAACGAACTTGTGATGCTTCAAACGGCTCGATCATGCGGTGCTCGAGCGATTGCTTGGTGATCCATCGGTCAGACTTGATCGACATGGGCTGTCAGTATCTCGTTGGGTGAGGTGCGATGGGGCCGGTTTGGGCTCCCGAAGACTGGCTCACTGGGCACGTAAAGATACGTCACATCGACGCTTACGCCACTTCCCGGCATGCTTGACCCTCTTCGAGCGGCTGGGTATGTTCATGCGTCACGAATACGTGAAATATTTCACGAGCGCTGTGTCCGATGATCCAGGAATATATTCCCATACTCCTCCTGACGGGGTTCGTCATCGCGAACGGCATCGGAATGTTGGTGGTTTCTCATCTCGTCTCTCCCCGCAGGCCGACCAAGCTGAAGGGCGCCCCGTACGAATCCGGCATGCCCCCGCTGGGCGGCGCTCGACTGCGGTTCAGCGTCAAGTTCTACCTCATCGCGATGTTGTTCATCGTGTTCGACATCGAGGTCGTGTTCTTGATTCCGTGGGGCGTGGCCTTCCGCAAGCTCGGCCTGACGGGGCTCCTGGCGATGGCTATTTTCATCGTGATGCTCGAGGTCGGACACGCCTACGCCTGGAAGAGAGGAGCGCTCGAGTGGGACTAGACGGCCTGGCTGGCACGACCTCCGGCGAGGGATCTTCCGTCGTATCGTCGGTGTCCCCGAACTGGGTCACGACCAAGCTCGATTTCCTGGTCAACTGGGGCCGGTCCAACAGCCTGTGGCCCATGCCGTTCGGTACGGCGTGCTGCGCCATCGAGTTCATGGCCACTGCCGCGAGCCGGTTCGATCTCGCCCGGTTCGGCATGGAGCGAATGAGCTTTTCGCCCCGGCAGGCCGACGTGTTGATATGCGCGGGCCGATTGCCCTTCAAGCTGGCACCGGTGATCCGGCGGATCTACGATCAGATGCCCCAACCCAAGTGGGTGATCTCCATGGGGGCGTGTGCGTCGACGGGGGGCATCTTCGATACCTATGCCATGGTGCAGGGGATCGATACCATCGTGCCGGTGGACGTGTACGTTCCCGGCTGCCCGCCCCGTCCGGAGGGGCTCCTCTACGGCATCCTCATGTTGCAAAAGAAGGTGCGCGGCGAGACGCTGGCCGACTCCGCCATCCGCGACGAGGAGGTGCTCGGTGAGAACGGCCTGCGGCTGCCGCCCGGGCTGGTGGATGAGCTCTCCGAGCCGTTCGGCAACTCCGTGCACCAAACCCGGTCGGGCTAGTCTTGAATCCCTCAGTTCAGGCCCTGCGGAAGAAGTTTGCGGAGCCAATCAAACGTGCCGTGGTCTCATGTGGCGACACGATCGTCTACGTCGAGGCGGGGAAACTCCACGATGTCATTGAATTTCTCAAGACCGATCCCGGGCAGGACTACAGCTATCTGGTGGACGTGACCGCCGTCGAGTACCGCGATGCGGAGCGGCCGCTCGAACTCGTGTACGAGCTGTTCTCGATGCAGCGGGGCGCCCCGCTGCGGGTCAAGGTGGAACTGGACAAGTCGGACGAGCTCGTAGTGGATTCGGTGGTTGACCTCTTCAACGGCGCCAATTGGTTGGAGCGGGAGGTCTACGACATGTTCGGCGTGCGGTTCGAGGGGCATCCCGACCTGCGGCGCATTCTGATGTGGGAGACCTACGCCGAGGGCCACCCGCTGCGAAAGGACTTTCCCCTGCGGGGGCGTTTCTCGCGTTCGGAGCAGGTTCGCCAGGCCCTCAACGCGAACCCGGAAGCCCACTATTCGATGAACGAGCTTTCCATCGCCGAGGAGTACCTGGAGTTGCCTCTCGATATGCGGGAACGGCTGGCGCGAGGCGAGCGCGGCACCGTCGGGGATCCCGAGAACCAATAGCCATGGGTACCAAGCGCACCATCGATCTCGAGCTGGCCACCAGCGGCGTCGACCCCCAGGGCCAACCGCGGCGCGTCCCCTTGGAGGTCGGGGCGGTCGGGGCGGGGATCATGACCGGGGAAGATGAGCCCGAGCTCGGTGGCGATCACATGCTGGTCAACATCGGGCCGCAGCATCCGGCCACCCACGGGGTGTTGCGGCTGGTCGTAGAACTGGACGGCGAGGTGGTCGTGCGGGTGATTCCCCACATCGGGTATCTGCACAGCGGATTCGAGAAGCTCGGGGAGTATCGCTACTACAACCAGATCGTGACGCTCACCGATCGCATGGATTACCTCGCCCCGATGTCCAACAACGTGTGCCTGGCGTTGGCCGTCGAGAAGCTGATAGGGCTGGAGATCACCGAGCGCTGCAAGGTCCTTCGCGTGATCGCGTGTGAGATGAGTCGCATCATCTCGCATCTGGTGTGGACCGGCACGACCGGTATCGACATCGGCGCTTTCACTCCGTTCCTTTGGCTTTTCCAGGAGCGGGAGCGAATCTACAACCTGCAGGAGATGTGGACCGGCGCGCGGCTCACGACGAGTCTCACCCGGGTTGGCGGACTCATGGCGGATATCCCGGACGGTTTCGAAGCCGGCCTCCAGGAGTTCTGCAAGACGTTCCCGAGCGTGCTGGATGAGGTCGACCAGCTGCTCACACGGAACGGGATCTGGTGTGCCAGGATGCAGGGCATCGGGCTGATGAGCGGCGAGGATGCCATCAACTACTCTCTCTCCGGTCCGATGCTCCGCGCGAGCGGCGTTGCGTACGACGTGCGCAAGAATCGTCCGTATCTCGATTACGAGACGTACGACTTCGAGATTCCGGTAGGCGAGCACGGCGATGTGTACGACCGGTACCTGTGCCGGTTCGAAGAAATGCGGCAATCGGTGAGGATTCTCGAGCAGGCCCTCGACCGGCTGCCGGATGGGCCGATCAACGTGGACGATCCGCGTATCTCGCTCCCGCCAAAAACACAGGCGATGAGCGACATGGAAGCGATGATCTTCCACTTCAAGCAAGTCATGGAGGGGATCAAGGCGCCGGTGGGCGAAGCCTACCTGCCCATCGAAGGCCCGAAAGGTGAGCTGGGATACTATTTCGTATCCGACGGGACGGCGAAGCCGGTCCGGTTTCGAGTCCGGCCACCGGCTTTCATCAATCTCGCCGCGCTCCCGAAGATGTCCGAGGGGCATCTCCTCTCCGATTTGATCGCGATCAATGCCAGCGTCGATATCGTGATGGGCGAGGTGGATCGTTAGCACATGGAGCAGACCACGGAATACACTCGAGTCTTCGTGGGCGACACGCGGAAAGCGCTCGACGAGATCCTCACCCGCTACCCGACCAAGCGGGCCGCCCTGCTGGCGGCGTTGTGGATGGTGCAGGAGCGGCACGGGTGGATTTCGGATGTGGCGATGGCCGAGACCGCCGGAGTGCTGGAGCTGACGCCGGCATACGTCAAGGGTGTTGTAACGTTCTATACCATGTACCACCAGCACCCTGTGGGAAAAACCTTCGTGCAGGTGTGCACCACTACGCCGTGCAATCTTTGCGGGGCGGAAGGCGTGGTCGATGCGTTGCTCGAGCACACGGGTTGTGGCGAGCTCGGCGCCACGTCACGCGACGGCAAGTTCACGGTCATCGAAGTAGAGTGTCTCGGCGCGTGCGGCTTCGCCACGCCTGTGATGATGAATGACGACTTCGTCGAGGACGTGACCGCGGAGAAGGTGCCGGACCTCGTCAAACGGTATTCCTGATCATGGGATTTCCGCACGAGCCGCACGCGAAAGAAACGGTTGTCCTGAGCGAATACTTCGGCGATGCCGCAGCCCGCTCTTACAAGGGATGGGTCGAGCGAGGCGGCTACAAAGCTCTGAAAAAGGTTCTTGGCATGAATCCGGGCGACGTGGTGGAAGAGGTGAAGGCCTCGGGCCTGCGGGGACGCGGCGGGGCCGGTTTTCCCACGGGGGTGAAGTGGTCGTTTATGCCGAAAGACAAATCCAAACCGCATTATCTCTGCTGTAACGCCGACGAGTCGGAGCCGGGGACGTTCAAGGACCGCGAGATCATGCGGTGGACGCCCCACGCCGTCATCGAGGGCTGTGCCATCGCCCAGCACGCCATCCAGGCGGAGATCACCTACATCTATATTCGCGGGGAGTTCACGGAGCCCCTGCGCATCATGGGGGCGGCTCTCGAGGAGGCCTACCAGGAGGGGGTGCTCGGCGAGAACGCCATGGGATCGGGGAAGCGGCTGGACATGTACATCCACCGCGGGGCCGGCGCGTACATCTGCGGCGAAGAGACCGCGATGATGAATTCCATCGAGGGCCGCCGCGGAAACCCCCGCATCAAGCCCCCGTTTCCCGCAGCGTCCGGCGTCTTCGGCATGCCCACCACCATCAATAACGTCGAGACGCTCGCGGTGGTGCCGCACATCATCAACCGTGGCGCGCACTGGTACAAAGGCCTGTGCCTCGGCAACGAGCGGAGCGTCGGCACGAAGTTGTTCAGCGTATGTGGCCATGTGCAACGGCCGGGTAACTACGAAGTCACGATGGGTTTCCCCTTGGGCGAGCTCATCAACGACATATGCGGCGGGGTGCCGTCGGGCCGCACGCTCAAGGCGTGCATCCCCGGAGGGTCGTCGGTCCCGATTCTCAACAAAGAGGAAACGGAGAACTGCATTCTGGATTACGAAGGCGTGGTAGCGGCGGGCACGATGCTCGGCTCCGGCGGCGTGATCGTGTTCGACGACAGTGCCGACATGGTCTACCAGGTGATGCGGCTGGCCCGGTTTTACGCGCATGAGTCGTGCGCCCAGTGTACCCAGTGCCGCGAAGGTACAGCCTGGACCACCCGGATTCTCGAGCGCATTCTGGCAGGCCAGGGGGAAATGAAAGACCTCGATCTCTTGCTGGACCTGGCCGACAGCATGATCGGCAAGACGATCTGCGTGTTGAGCGACTCGTGCGCCGCGCCGGTCATCAGCGGCATCAAGAAGTTCCGAGGCGAGTTCGAAGCCTACATCGCCGGAGTGCGCGAGCCTGTGATGGCGGTGGCAGGGTAGGGCACATGGCGAACACGGAAATGGCCACACTGACGATCGAAGGCTTCGAGGTCACCGTACCCAAGGGAACTATGGTGATCGAGGCGGCGAAGCAGGCCGGCATCGTGGTGCCGCACTACTGCTACCACCCCGGCCTGCCGGTGGCCGGTGTGTGTCGCATGTGTCTGGTTGAGATCGAAGGCGCGCCCAAACTGCAGATTGCCTGCGCGACGGAGGTGGCCGAAGGGCAAGTGGTGTTGCTCTATACCGACGAGGCCAGCAAGGCGCGCAAATCGGTGTTGGAATACTTGCTGATCAATCACCCGTTGGACTGCCCCATTTGCGATCAGGCCGGCGAATGTGAGTTGCAGGATTTCGTGTTCCAGGAAGGGCAATCGAATACCCGCTACGGGGCTTTCGCCAAGCGGTTCATTCCCGTCGAGGATTTCGGCCCGGACGTGTTGTACGTCGCGAACCGGTGCATTCTTTGCACCCGGTGCGTGCGTTTCATGGATCACGTGGCCGAAGACGATGTCCTGAACGTGAGCGAGCGCGGTGATCGGGCGGTGATCGGCATACATCCGGATGCCACGCTGGATCACGAGTGGGCCGGCAACGTCGTGGATCTCTGTCCCGTCGGATCGCTTATCTCCAAGGACTTTCTGCACAAGGCGCGCGCGTGGGAGTTGGACAAGACTCCCGGCATTTGCACCGGATGCTCGCAAGGGTGCAACATTAACCTCGACACCCGGGAAAATGTCGTGGTACGTTTGCGCCCGCGGGGGAACGACGAGGTCAACAGATATTTCATGTGCGACACCGGGCGCCTGCACTATCGCTGGATGAACCGCGGCGACCGCATCGAGGCGCCGCTGGTGATCCAAGGCGGCGGCCTGCAAGCCACCGACTGGGACCACGCGTTGCAGGATGTCGCGCGGCTGGTCCAGGGCTCCTGTGGCCGGGCGGTCGCGCTGGTGTCGCCCAATGCATCGACCGAGGCGCTGTACCTCACCAAGGAACTGCTCGCCGGGCTGGACGCCACGTTGAGGTTCCGGACGCCGACCGTCGAGGGCGAGCACCCATTGCCCGGTGTGCCGAACCTCGCGCTGCGGGAGGAACGCGCGGCCAACGCCGCCGGTGCAAAGGCCCTGGGGTACACCAGCGATTCCGCCGCGGCCGGGAAGGCCATCCAAGGAGCATCACTGGTGGTGGTGCTCGATGACGACCTCAACGGCGTGAGCCGCGAGGCCCTGGAGAAGGCCGCCAACCTCATCTATATCGGCACGATCCTGCCCGAGGCCGCCCGGGGCGCGGCGGCAGTGTTGCCCGTGGCGAACGTCGCCGAAGAAGACGGCACGTTCGTGAATCGGGACGGCCGCGTGCAGCGCTATGCGCAAGCCAAGGTCGCACCGGGCCTGGCGCGCCCGGCCTGGTGGGTGTTGAGCGAGGTGCTCCGCGAGCTGGGCCGCGGCGAGTCGCTCTTCAGTGCCGAAGAGGCGTTTGCCCGGATGGCCGAAGCCGAGGGTGCGTTCAGCGGTTTGTCGCATGCCGCACTGGGGCTGCGTGGCCAAATCCTGTCGCAGGCGGGAGTGTAGGCGTGACGCCCGAGATGAAGGGCTTCGTGTTGCTGGCGGTGCTCAAGATTCTCGCCGTGTACAGCGTGATGAACGTCGGGGTGATGATGGTGATCTGGGCCGAGCGGCGGGTGAGCGCGTGGAAGCAGGATCGCCTGGGACCCAACCGCGTCGGCCCGCAAGGGTTGCTACAGTCGGTGGCAGATGGGCTCAAGAACTTCATGAAGGAAGAGACGTGGCCCACGGAAGCGAACAAGCCCCTGTTCTTGCTGGCGCCGCTGCTGTCGTTCGTGCCGGCCATGCTGACGGTTGCCGTGATTCCGTTCGCGGCACCCTTGCCGGTCAACTTCGACTTTGCGGTTCCCGTGCTCGGGCAGTTCGTGCATGCGGGCCCGATGCCCATGATCATCGCCGATGTACCGATCGGGTTGCTGTTCATCGTGGCGATCAGCAGTCTCAGCGTGTATGGCATTGTGTTGGCCGGATGGTCGTCCAACAACAAGTACTCCCTGCTGGGGGGGCTCCGGGCCAGCGCGCAGATGGTGAGCTACGAGGTCGCGTTGGGCTTTAGTTTCGTCGGCGTGCTGATGTTGGTGGGGAACGTGAGTCTTCCCGAAATCGTCGCCCACCAGCAAAGTTCCGTGTGGTTCGTGTTCGCGCTGATGGTGAGTTTCATCTTTTTCTTCGTGAGCACTCTGGCGGAAACCAATCGGCTCCCCTTCGACATGCCGGAGTCGGAATCGGAGCTCGTGGCGGGCTATCATACCGAATACAGCTCGATGAAGTTTTCCATGTTCTTCATCGCCGAGTACGCCCATATCATCACCGGATCCGCCCTCATGGCGACGATGTTCCTGGGAGGATGGGATCTCCCGTTCACGTCATGGGATTCCGGCGAGCCGTCGGTGCTCAAATCGCTGATCACCCTCGGGGCGTTTTCCCTCAAAACGTTGTTCTTCATCTACGTTTTCATCTGGATTCGTTGGACGTTGCCCCGGTTCCGGTTCGATCAGGTCATGCAGCTCGGCTGGAAATTCATGTTGCCCGTGTTGTTGGCCTACATCCTGGTGCTGGGCGCTACGGTGTTGATTCTGGATAGCATGGGCTGGTCCACGGGGTTGCGGTACGGGCTGGCCCTCTTCGGGATGAACCTGGCGGTAGCATACGCCGTGTTCTTCCTGCTCGACAATTCCCGGCTCATGTCCGGTCGCTCCCGCAGCAAAGTGAGGGCATAGTGGCGATTACCGTCAAGATCATGAAGCGTCCGGAACGGGAGGTGAGCTACCTCCGCGCCACTCTGAAAGGCATGGCGCTGACGTTCGCTCACCTCTTCCGGGACCGGGTGACGATGCAATACCCGGAACAGAAGTCCGACGACGACTGGCATATCTCCTCGCGTTGGCGCGGGACGCACCGGATGCTCACCGACGAGCAGGGCAGGGCCAAGTGCGTCGCCTGTGGCCTGTGCCCGCAGGTCTGCCCCGCGAATTGCATCAAGCTCGTGCCGGGCGAGGACGAGGAGGGGCACCGCTACCCGTTGCTGTACGAGATAGACGAGTTTCGGTGTATCTTCTGCGGCTACTGCCAAGAGGTTTGTCCCGAGGAAGCGATCCACGTGGGCGTGCACTACGAGAACGCCGAGTACGAGCGCGAGCGGTTCGTCTACGACCTGGAGCGCCTCTGCGCCCAGACCCACCCGGTCTCGACGCTCTGGGACCCGTCCGACCCCAAGGGTCAGTAGCGCATGGTCCTGGAAGCCGTCTTCTGGATGCACGGCGGGCTGGCAGTGGTGGCATCGGTTCTTTGTGTGACGCGGAGGAGCCCCGTGGCCAGTGCGTTGTGGCTCATCGTCACCCTCTTCGCGACAGCCGTCATGTTCCTCTTGCTCGATGCCCATTTCATCGCCGCCCTCCAAATCATGGTGTACTCCGGCGCCATCATGGTGCTGTTCCTCTTCGTCATCATGTTGCTGAACCTCGGTGACCAGCTGGCGACGGACATGAAGGGATGGTTCGGCCGCGGTGTGGGGCTGGTGCTTGGCGGGTTCGTGGCCATCGAGCTGTGGGTCGTCACCAGCGTCATTCCCGCCGATCCGATCCGGCTTCCCGCGGGGGAGCTGGCCCGCATGACGGCGGAGCGCGGCGCGGTCGGCGTCATGGCCGAGTCGCTATACACCAATTACCTCGTCCCGTTCGAGCTCACGGCCATCTTGTTGCTGGCGTCCATCGCCGGTGCTGTGGTGCTTGCGAAGCGTAAGGTCTAGATGCTGCTCGGCCCCGCACTCGGTATCTCGGCGATTCTCTTCACCATTGGGGTGTTGGGTGTCCTGATCAGGCGTAATGCCATCGTGATCTTCATGTGCGTGGAGTTGATGCTGAACGCGGTCAACCTCACATTCGTGGCCTTGGCGCAGCAGCTCGGGACGTCGGGCCACGTGTTCGTGTTCTTCGTGTTGACCGTGGCCGCCGCGGAGGCGACCGTCGGATTCGCCATCATCATCGGGATCTACCGGCACAAGGAAACCCTGGACTTGCAAGACCTCAACCTGTTGCGCGGATGATGCCGGGCACCGTCTCCCTGGTCTGGCTCGCCGTGTTGTTGCCGTTCCTGGGGTTCCTGGCGAACGGGTGGCTGAGCTTTTACCGGCCGGATGCCAAACGGGCGGTGAGTGCGCTGGGTGTGGGCGTGTTGGTGGCGGCATTCGTGGTGTCATTGGCGGCGGTGCTCGGTTTGGCCGGCGACGCCGAGGCCGGGCCGTTCGTAGTTCATCTCTGGTCGTGGATGTCGGTGGGCGAACTGGAGATCGAGGTGGCGTTCCAGGTCGATCAACTCTCCGCCGTCATGTTGCTGGTCGTCACGGGCGTGGGGGCCTTGATCCATGTGTTCAGCGTGGGATATATGCGGGAGGATCCGTCGTATCCGCGCTACTTCGCCTATCTCAACCTGTTCGTGTTCTTCATGCTGGTGCTGGTCCTCGGCGCCAGCTTCCCCGTGCTGTTCGTGGGATGGGAAGGCGTGGGGCTCTGCAGCTATCTCTTGATCGGTTTCTGGTATGGCGAAGAAGCCAACGCCACGGCCGGCAAGAAGGCGTTCATCATGAACCGGATCGGCGACTTCGGGTTGCTGATCGCCATGTTCATGATATTCCGGTCCACGGGCTCGTTGAACTTCATCGAAGTGTTCGAGGCGGCCCCCGAGACATTCATCGCCAACGGCCCCACGGTCACCGTCATCACCCTGTTCCTGTTCCTGGGGTGCGTGGGAAAATCCGCGCAGCTTCCGTTGTATACCTGGCTGCCCGATGCCATGGCGGGTCCGACGCCAGTGTCGGCGCTGATCCATGCGGCCACCATGGTAACGGCCGGGGTTTACCTCGTCGTGCGCTCGAACGTGCTGTTCGCGATGGCGCCGGTCTCCAGCGCGCTAGTGGCCCTGGTGGGAGCGGTCACGGCCCTGTTCGCGGCCACGATCGCGCTAAAGCAATGGGACATCAAGAAAGTCCTGGCGTATTCCACGGTGTCCCAGCTGGGCTACATGTTCATGGGGGTGGGTGTCGGTGCCTATGCCCCCGGGGTCTTCCACCTGGTCACCCACGCGTTCTTCAAGGCCCTGCTCTTCCTGGGATCCGGCTCCGTGATTCACGCGCTCCATCACGCGTACCACGCCACCGACAATCACGACGACCCCCAGGACATGCGGAATATGGGGGGCCTGCGCACCTTCATGCCCTGGACGGCTGCGGTGATGTGGATCGCCACGCTGGCCATCGCCGGGGTGCCCGGGTTGTCCGGATTCTTTTCCAAGGACCAGATCCTGGCGATCACCTTCGCCCGCGGGCAGGACTCCCTGCTGTTCTATGTGATCTGGGCGCTTGGGGCGGTTGCGGCGTTGCTCACCGCGTTCTACATGACGAGGCTGATGGTCTACACGTTCCACGGGCTGAACCGGACCGGGAGCGAGGAGGCGAAGCACCTCCGCGAGACACCGTGGGTGATGACCGGACCTCTCGTCGTGCTCGCGTTCGGCAGCGTGATCGGCGGCATGATCAATCTCCCCCACGTGCTTCCCGGCGCGGGGTGGCTGGATCACTGGCTCGAGCCCGTCACCGAGGGCGCGGCGGCGTATCTCACGCAAGTGCACCTGTCGGTCGGCTTGGAATGGGGGTTGATGGGCCTGGCCACGGGGATCGCCGCGGCCGGCATCGTCGGCGCCTGGCGTTTCCTCAAGCCGGACCGGCTCACGAACGCGCGTGCGGCACCGCCCGAGGCAGGGCTGCAGCGGGTGTTGCTCAACAAATACTACGTCGATGAGCTCTACGACAAGGTCGTCGTGCGTCCGACGGAATGGTTTTCCCGCCGGGTGTTGTGGAACATCGTGGACATGGGAGCGATCGACACCCTCATCGTGAACGGATCTGCCAGGATCAGCCGCCTGTTCGGATGGATCGGGACCAGATTCCAAACGGGCAATCTTGCCACCTACGTCGTGCTCTTCGTGGTCGGGGCGCTGTGGCTCTTGCGCGCGACCCTGGCTTGATGCGATGAACGGATTCCTGCTCGATATCGCTTACGACCGCTGGGTGCTGGATGCCCTCATGGTCATTCCGCTTACCGGCGCGCTGCTGGTGATGTTGCGGCCAGCGGCCGAGGCAAAGCGTCTGGCGTTGTGGGTGGCCTTGGCGGAATTCGTCGTGTCGGCGGGGTTGTGGTGGGCGTTCGATCCGGCCACGGCGGCGATGCAGTTCGAGGTGCGGCACGAGTGGATTCCCATGTGGAACGTCACCTACCACGTGGGTGTCGACGGCATTTCCCTGTTCATGGTGCTCCTCACCACGTTCACGATGCCTCTCGCCGTGCTGGGAAGCTGGAGCTACATCAAGGAGCGGGAAGCGCCGTTCTACGCGTTGCTCCTCGTGCTCACCACGGGGATGCTCGGCGTCTTCCTCGCGCTGGACCTGTTCGCCTTCTACGTTTTTTGGGAGATCATGCTGATCCCGATGTATTTCATCATCGGGGTCTGGGGCGGCTCACGGCGACTTTACGCAGCCATCAAGTTCTTCGTGTTCACGTTCTTTGGATCGTTGCTGATGCTGGTGTCGATCCTGGTGATGTACTACGTGATCGGACGCGCATCCGGCGTCTACTCGTTCGGCTATCAGCACATGTTGCAGAATCTGCAGTCGTTGGACCCGTGGCGGTTTTGGCTGTTCGGGGCGTTTTTCCTCGCGTTCGCGATCAAGGTGCCGATGTTTCCGTTCCACACTTGGTTGCCGGACGCCCACGTCGAAGCGCCCACCGCAGGCTCGGTCATCCTGGCCGGCATTCTCTTGAAGATGGGCACCTACGGGTTTCTGCGATTCGCGCTGCCATTCTTCCCCACGGTCGCCCTCCATCCGACCGTCGTGACCGTGGTCGTGCTCTTGGCCGTCATAGGCATCATCTATGGCGCGTTGGTCGCGCTGGTCCAGCCGGATTTCAAGAAGTTGGTGGCCTATTCGTCGGTGAGCCATCTGGGATTCGTCATGCTCGGCATCTGGGCGCTCACACTCCAGAGCGTCCAAGGAGCCATCATCATCATGATCAGCCACGGGATCTCCACAGGCGCCTTGTTCTTTTTGGCGGGCATGATGTACGAGCGCCGGCACACGCTGGAGATCGCCGCGTTCGGCGGGATCGCGCGAGCCATCCCCGGGTTCGCCGCGGTGCTCACCCTCGTGGCCCTGTCGTCGATCGGGCTGCCGGGCACCAACGGGTTCGTCGGTGAGTTCCTCGTCCTGATCGGTTCGTTCAGCGAGTTCCCCATCGCCACGGCCATCGCCACCACCGGGGTGATCTTCGCGGCGGCGTACATGCTCGTCGCACTCCAACGCATTCTCTTCGGCAAGTTGGACGACCCCGCCAACGAGGCAATGCCCGATCTCTCCGTGCGTGAGGTGTGCGTGCTGAGTCCCCTCATGATCTGCATCGTGTGGATCGGCCTCTATCCGGCGCCGATACTCAGGCGGGTCGAGATGTCGGCTCAAGCCCTGATCACGCAAGTCCGCGCCCAGGTTCCCGGGCAAACCCAGGCGCAGCGCCCGGCGCCGGACAGCGAGAAGGGAGACGACGAATAGTGGACATGGTCGTCAACCTGTCGACGCCCGCCGGATGGTCGTGGGCGCTGCTGCCGGAGATCGTGCTCACGGTGTGGGCCCTGGTGCTCATGCTGGCCGCGGGCTGGCGGCACAGCGGTGAGGACGATCAGCGGTTCGCGGGTCAGCTCGCGCTGGCGGGATTGGTCACCGCCACGTTCGCGCTGTTCTGGCTGTGGGCCAATGGCGCGCGGCCGGATGGCGTGGCTCAGATGGTGACCCTCGACGGATTCCGCTATGCGTCGTCCACCATCTTCTTGCTCGGAGCGATTCTCACGGTCTTGCTGTCGCTGAGCTACGTCGGCCGCGAGCGGATCCTGACGCCGGAGTACTACCTGCTGATCGTGTTCGCGACCATTGGGATGATGGTCATGGCCGCCGCCGCCGACCTGATCGTCCTGTTCCTCGGGCTCGAGATCATGTCGGTGTGCATGTATGTGCTGGCCGGCATCAACCGGAGGAGCGTTTTCGGGGCGGAGGCCGCGCTCAAGTATTTCCTGCTGGGTGCGTTCGCCTCGGGATTCGTCATCTACGGGATCGCCCTCATCTACGGGGCGGCGGGCACCACCAACCTCACGATGATCGACATCCGGTCGGGCACGCTGGGGCTCCAGTCGAACGGGATGCTGCTCGCGGGAATCGGCCTGTTCCTAATCGGCTTTGCGTTCAAGGTGGCCGCCGTGCCGTTTCACATGTGGGCGCCCGACGTGTACGACGGCGCACCCACGCCGATCACGGGGTTCATGGCGGCGACGGTGAAGGCCGCCGCCTTCGCGGCCCTGCTGCGGGTGATGGTGCATGCTTTGGGGGACAGTATCGGGGCCTGGCAGAACGCGGTGTGGTGGCTGGCGGCGGTCACGATGTTCGGCGGCAATCTGATGGCTCTGGCGCAGCGTCGCATCAAACGCATGCTGGCGTACAGCTCGATCGGCCATGCTGGCTACCTGCTCACCGCGGTGGTCAGCGGCACGGAGAGTGGGGCGGCCGCCTATCTGTTTTATGCCTTCGCGTACACGCTGACGACTCTCGGCGCGTTCGGGGTGCTCACGGTGGTGGGGCGCGACGGAGAGCGCGATCTGCGGATCGACGATTTCGCGGGCCTCGCGTCGCGGCGTCCGTGGATGGCATTCGCCATGGCGGTGTTCATGCTCTCGTTGCTGGGGTTTCCCGGGACGGCCGGCTTCATCGGCAAGTGGTACGTGCTGTCATCGGCTATCGAGGCGGATCAGTGGAGCCTGGCCGTGATCCTGGTGCTGGCCAGCGTCGTGTCCGCCGGCTACTACCTACCGGTCATCATGCAGATGTACATGCAGCCCTTGGCCACCGAAGAGGCTCATCGGGGCAGCGTGGCCGTCGGGGCGACCCGCTGGGTCATCGGCGCCGCCGCCTCGCTGCTCCTGGTGTTCGGGGTCTTTCCGGGACGTTTGATGGAGCTGTCCCGATCGAGCAGCGTCAACCTCAAACCGGCGGTGCAGTTCACCCTCTCCGAGCCGGTCGACACCACCGTCGTTCGCTGAGCGCCAGATGAACGTCCCCGAAGCCATTTTCCGTCAATACGATATCCGGGGCGTGATTGGCGAGCAGATCGATGTGCAGGTTGCGCATGCGATCGGCCGGGCCGTGGCCACCCATGCCCGCCGCCGGCTCGGCCGGCCCGCGCGTTTGGCCGTGGGGCGGGATAACCGTCCCAGTGGGGAGGGGTTGGCCCAGGCCGTGCGGGACGGGATGGCTGCCGCCGGCGCCCACGCCATCGACGTCGGCATGTTGCCGACCCCGGCTCTCTACCTCGCGCTGCACGAGCTCGACGTCGATGGCGGTCTGCAGGTAACCGGTTCCCACAATCCGCCCGAATTCAACGGTTTCAAGATGGTCGTGGCTGGCGCCACGCTGCACGGAAGCGATATCCAGGAATTGCGCCGGCTGATCGTCGAAGCGGAAACCGACGACGGCGCCGGGAGTCTCGGCGTCGACACCACCGTGCTGGAGAAGTATGCCACGGCCATTCTCGAGCGCAACGGCCCACTGAAGAAGTCGGTACGGGTCGTCGTGGACTGTGGCAATGGGGTGGGAAGCCTGGTGGCCGAGTCGATTCTGTCCCGGCTCGGCGCCGAGGTCGTGCCGCTCTTTTGCGAGTCGGACGGCACGTTTCCGAATCACCACCCGGACCCCACGGTGCTGGAGAACCTGCGTGATCTGCAGGAAGCGGTCCGCCGCACGAAGGCCGCCCTCGGCATCGCGTTCGACGGAGACGCGGACCGCATCGGCGTGGTTGACGAGCAGGGCAACGTCATCTTCGGCGATCATCTGCTCGCGCTGTTCGGCCGCGACCTCGCGGCGCGCATGGGAAAAGGCCATCCCGTCATCTTCGACGTCAAGTGCTCGGACGCGTTGTCCATCGATCTCGTGCGGTCCGGCCTTGTGCCTGAAATGTGGAAGACGGGACATTCACTCATCAAGGCGAGAATGAAGGAACTCGATGCGCCGCTCGCGGGAGAGATGAGCGGCCACATGTTCTTCGGCGGGGATTATTACGGTTTCGACGACGCCCTGTTCGCGGCGGCGCGCCTCCTCGACTTCGTGGCAGGGCAGGACGAACCCCTGTCGGCGATGCTCTCCTCGCTCCCGGTGCGTTGCTCAACGCCTGAAATACGCCTGGACTGCCCCGACGCCCGGAAGTTCGCCATCGTCGAGCAGGCAACCGAACATTTCCGCTCCCGGTATTCCGTTTCCGAGATGGACGGAGTCCGGATCACGTTCCCGGAAGGGTGGGGGCTCGTACGGGCTTCCAACACACAGGCGGTGCTCGTGATGCGGTTCGAAGCGTCCTCGGCCGATCTGCTCAAGAGCTACCGCGACGAGGTGGAGGATTGGCTGCGGGGGAAAGGTATTGGCCGGGAAGAAGCGGAAGGCGAACATTGAAAAACGAGACACTCTTCAAGATCGAACGAACGTTCGCGGTCGGGAACATGGGCGTCGTTCTCGGGCGCCAGATGGGCCCCGGGGACCTGCGGTTTGGTCCCGGTTTGCGTCTCGGGGGCATCGCGGTGTCGCCTTGGCTGCGGCAACCAACCATGTTGACGGCGGAACCCACGGAACATGTGATCGCGTTCGTCCTCCGTGATATCGCCGACCGCCGCCGCTTCCGATCCGGCGACCTGGTAGAGTTGTCGGCCAAAGGCGTCCGCTAGTAGGGTCCCTACCGTGAGCGAGAAGGCCACTCTGGTCGCCATCACCCCGGTCATCGCCGTGAAAGAGGGCGTCACGTGGAAAAACTCAACGTCGGAATCCTCCTCTTCGACGATGTCGAGGTTCTCGATTTCGCGGGCCCGTTCGAAGTGTTTTCCCGCACTCGCCTCGAGGCAGGGGTAGAGTCGCGCCGCTCGGAGGACACCGCTCCGTTTCACGTGTTCACGGTGGCCCGGTCACCGGAAACCGTCGTGGCGACCGGTGGGCTGCGCGTGACGCCGCACTGCGATTTCGCCGGTGCGCCCCACATCGATCTGCTGGTCGTTTCCGGTGGATTCGGCACGCGACGGCTGCTGGACGACGAGCCGACGCTGGAGTGGATCAGGAGGGTGGCGGAGTCGGCGCGCAAGACTACGTCCGTCTGCACCGGGTCGTTGCTCCTCGCGCGGGCCGGGCTTCTGCAGGGGCGCCGGGCCACGACGCATTGGGGCGCGCTGGACGTGTTGCGAGGGATCGATCCGACCATCACTGTCGTGCGCGATCGGCGGGTCGTCGTGGATGAGATCGTGACCTCCGCCGGTGTCTCCGCCGGGATCGACATGGCGTTCGCGGTCGTCGAGGAGACCTTCGGGCGCGAGGTGGCTGAAGAAACCGCGCGCTACATCGACTACCCCCGCAGCCCGATCTGACCGCCCGTCTCAGTTGGGCGGGTGTACCCCCGTATCCCGGTAACTCCGCTCGCGGCCGATGCTCGGTCCGTTTGGCGCCACGCCGGCATTGTCGATGCGGGCGATGATCTGCCGGATGGACCCCTCGAACGGTTCCGGCCGGCCGTTCTTGCCGAACGCATCGGTATACCAGAACCCCGGGCCGTCGGCATTGGTGATGCGGATGCGGTTGATGTCGACGTCGCGCTCAGTGCCGTCGAAGAGCGACCGGGGGTCGTTCCACGCGATGTCCAGCACGCGGCCGCTGTCGGTTGCTTCGGCACAGATTCCGCCGCGAGCGCGTGCCCCTGTGACCGTGACTTCGTAGCACACGTCCATCGGCCGGCCGATGCCGTCGGGGGATGCGGGGTCGTGGAAGCGGCTGGGATTGAACACGTTGAAGTACGGTCCCACGCTGGCCAGTCGATGCCCGTCCTCGGTGCGAATGCTCTCTGACATCTGCCAGCTCTCTCGCAGCCCGGACCGGTAGTCCGACCGCTCGCCTTCCGGCACCAAGATGTGGCGGTCGACGCAGGTGCGATCCGGAATGCGACGCCGTCCCCCGCCGTTGATGAAGGGTTCCGAGAGTACGACGGCGGCACTGCCGTCGCTGCACGAACGAGTGAATTCGCCCCCTGTCCCGATGGTGCTCACCAGTGTGAGGTGTAGCTCGATGCCGTCGTCGCAGTGGGCGTGGTACACGAGCTCGTGGTGTGGGTTGGTGAACGACCCGCTTCCCGCGGAGCCTTGGTGCAGTTCCACGAGGAGGTCGCACTCCGACGCGAAGATGGCATCGCCCACCCCGTCGAACGACATGGGCACGTTGTTTTCCCACTCGACCTTGTGTCCCACATGCGGCGCAACAAAACCGGCGACGTCACCGGCGTAGCCGAACGGGATATGGCCGACCTCCCCGAACAGGTCGGAGCCTTCGGGATTTCGTCCATGCTCGTGGCCGAACGTACAATCGGACTCGGGGTCGACGGCCGGGTGCCACGTGGGATATAGCTTGCCGTCGGGCCCCAGCACCGCGTAGCGGTCGTGAATTTCGGCGGTGCACGTGTCGTCGGGGCCCGGCGCCCAGACACCGAACGCGCCGCTGGGACCTTGTGGCGCGTCCTCGGGTGCTAGCACGCCGTCACCGCAGGCCAGGATGGCCGTGCCGATCAATCCGACTACCGCGGCAGTTCGAGTCGCATGTCCGATCATCACCATAACTTGCTCCGTTAGTGATACGTCAGCCCGACGCCGAACTGTAGGAGAGTAATGCTGGCCGACGTGAGGACTTCGTTGCCCGACTTCAAGTTGGCGCCCACGGAACCGATGAAGTTGACGAACGGGGACAGCACCAGCTTGGAGCCGATCCCCACCGAACGGCCGATTTCGAATTGCCCGCTGGCTCCCCGGGCCGTGATGGATTCTTCGTCGACGGCAGACACCTCATATGCCACGGCCCCGATGCCGGTCTTGATGTACCAGGTGCCGGACGCGCGGCTGGACGGATAAAAAAACACCACGGCCGACAGCGCGCCCAGGCGAAAATCGAACTCGTCCTCGCTGCGGGCCCACCCATTGACTTCGAAGCCCACGAGCATGCGGCTCCCGAGCGCGGTGCCCAACCGCACCGAGGCCGCCAAGGCGTCCTCTCTGCTGGCCGAACAGACGGTGCAACTCACGCCTCCGAAGCCGATGCCCACGCCACCGCCGATCCAGAAGCCGTCCAACACAACCGCATCTTGGGCCGACAGGGCCGCCGGCGCCGCAGCGAGCAGGATGGCCACCGCGAGCGCACCGCGGGCCTTCGCGTCAAGGGTTCTTGGTACTTGATGCATCCACCGGCCTCGTGTTCTGGACGGTCATCGTACACCAGCCCTACAAGAACCTCCTGTGATCCAGATCACAGCCGCGGTGGCCAATCCCCGGTGTGGCGAGGCATCAGCTAGTAACCGACTGGCAAGTAACGATATGAGAGACATTGTAGGGGGGAGCATCCTGGCTGCCTCGGTGACGCCGACTACAGAGATCGCCGCCGGATTCCTCGATCGTTCCGACACTCTCAACGGCGAGATTCTATGCGCAAGACGTTTCCGCGGTGCTTTCCCGGGCTCCTGGTGGTCGTGACGGCGTGCGGTGTCGGCGCGTCCGAGCAGGCCGAGCCACCCGCAGTGGAGTCACGGTTCGAGGCCGGGCAAGTGTGGAGCTATGAGAACCGTGAGGGAGAGGACCAGTCGCGGGTCTTGGTCGAAAGGGTCGGGCGACTGGCGGATACGGCCACCGTCGTCCACATCCAGATCATCCGGGTCGCCGTTGCGAGTCGGTTCCAACCCTCGGGCGTCCAGGATATCATCCCCCACGTGGCCATTGCCGAAGACGTGCTCGACGCGAGCGTGCTCGAACTCAAGGACGAGGTGGTGTCGCCGGTGGGGTTCGCCAGCGCGTACGGTGCGTGGCTCCAAACCGTCGAGTCCGGGGAGGCGTCATACTACACGATGTCCGTAGCCGAAATCGTCGACTTGGTGGAGCGAGCCGTCAACTAAGACTGGCCCCTTGATAGCCTAGCGGTTGATAGGCAGATCCAGTGTCGACCGGTCGATGATGGTGCCGCCCTTGATCACGAGCTCGATGCGCGCCGCGTTGGTGATGTCGGCGAGCGGATCGGCGTTCAGCAGCACCATGTCGGCCAGCTTGCCTGCTTCGATCGATCCCAGATAGCGCTCTTTTCCGAGAAAGATCGCCGCGTGCAGCGTGGCGATGCGGATGGCATCCAGCGGCGGGACGCCGCCGGCCACGATGAGCTCAAGTTCGCGGTGGGAGGCGGGTCCGCTCGACTGATCCGATCCCAGTACGATCACGCCACCGGCCGCGTTGATCTGGCGCAGGTTTTCCTGCGCCACCGGCGTCATCACTTTCATCCACGTCGTCCAGCTTCGCCGCGCGTATTGATCGCGGACCTCCGTTCTCAAGAGATCGATCGTCTCGGGCTCGTACACGGCCCGGTAGAGGGGCTGGTCCAGAAATTCGGGATGCTCTACGAGACGGCTGTATCCGTCCCCGATGGTGAGCGTGGAGACCATCGGGATCTTGCGGGTCGCCATGAGCCGGACGAACCCCTCGCTGATCGGGCCCTGAATCACCGGGTGCGCCAGCGTATTGATTCCTGCGTCGATGGCCTCCCGCGCGCGGTATTCGTGGGAGATGTGCACCGTCGTGCGAATGCCGTGTTCGTTGAAATATGCGCCCACCCGTCGCATCAGCTCCACAGGCAGCAACGGGATGAGGGGCCGGGTTCCCCAGCCGTGCTCGTCGAAGGTCAATTTGACCATGTCCGGTTCCCGCGCGAGGTGCGCGTCGAGCAGCGGGATGGCCTCGGGCCACGATTCGACCAGCGTGGCGTGGCGTCCGCCGCCATGTCCGCCGGGGACCGTGACCAGGGATCCCGTGGCGAAGATGCGGGGACTGGTGAGCGCGCCGCGGCGTTCCCGCTCTCGCAAGGCAAGGATGAAATCCGGATCGTTCCCCGCGTCAAAGATCGACGTAATGCCGCTGTACAAGAAGCCGTGGAGCGCCCGCACCCCGGGTTCGGCATTCACACCGCCATCGCGCCCCGCACTGAGGTGGACGTGCATGTCCATGAGGCCGGGAATGAGGTACTTCCCTCGGCCGTCGATCCGCGTGACGGCCCCGTCCACCACGATGGTCTCGGTGGAGACCGCGATGATGCGGTCTTCCTCGACGAGCACCGACGCGCCGCTGACCGGCGCCCGGCCGGTGCCATCGATGAGGGTAACCCGTTCGATGAGGAGCGCAGGCTGTTGGGCCGGCGCCGACGCATTCCAGAGCACCAGGCCAAACGTGGAGCAGAGGACGCTGCGCAAGAACATCACGGTCGATCCTTTCGCTGGTCGCGCGCTGTCACGACGGGCCGGGCGATCCGGGAGCGGGCGATCCGGGAGAATGAATATTGGTCAAGGATGATTGAATGCAGAAGAGGTTGGTCGGGTTCCCGAGGCGCCTTCTGTCTTCGCCACGGGCGATATAACTTTTCGCTCCTGATGCGGTCCCGCGTGTCCCACAGGGCCGGGGCGGCTGCCGATTTTGCGAGGAGGAACCATGCGCTCCACCACGAGACTCGTCTTCCGGACGGGGTTGCTCGGCCTGCTGGCGTCCGCGCTGTCGTGGCCGGCTGACGCCGCGGCTCAGCGGACCATGAAGCCGGTGCTCCACGGCCGGCATTGGATCGCGATCACCGGCAAGCCCCTGGGTGCTACCGCCGGAGCCGGGGTGTTTCAGCGGGGTGGCAACGCGGTGGATGCGGCCGCGGCGATGCTGGCGGCCACGGCAACCATGTTCGACGTGCTGAGTTGGGGCGGTGAGACGCAAGCCCTGATTTACAATCCGCACACCGGCAAGGTCATCGGGATCAACGCTCTCGGCGTGGCGCCGACCGGTGCGACGCCGGAGTTCTTCCGGGAACGGGGGCTCGACTACCCGCCGGGCAGTGGGCCGTTGGCCGCGCCCACGCCGGGGACGCCGGGCGGTCTCCTGGTGATGTTGGCGGAATACGGCACGCTGAGCCTCGCAGAGGTTCTGGCCCCGGCGATGCAGCTGGCGGAGGGCTATCCCATCGACGCGCAGACGGCCAACTCCATGGAGCGGAACAAGGAGCAGCTCAAGGGATGGCGATATTCCCGCGAGGTGTTCCTTCCGCACCTCGGCGAGGAACGGGAAGCCCCGTATCCCGGGGAGATCTTCCGGCAGCCCGACCTCCTGGCAACCCTCGGCAAGCTGGTCGAGGCCGAGCAACAGGCGCTGGCCGCCGGCAAGAGCCGCAAGGAAGCGATCTATGCGGCATTCGACCGGTTCTATCGCGGCGACATCGCCGAGGAGTTCGTCCGGGGTTCACAGGAGGAAGGCGGCCTGCACACACTGGAGGATCTCGCCAACTGGGAGGTCTACACCGAAGAACCGGTCATGACCGACTACAAGGGGATCGAGGTCTACAAGCTCACGAGCTGGGTGCAGGGCCCCGTGCTGCTGCAGGCCCTCAACATTCTGGAGAACGTCGATCTCCAGTCCATGGGCTACAACAGCGCGCAATACATCCATACCCTGTATCAGGCGATGAACCTGGCGTTCGCAGATCGGGATTTCTACTACGGCGATCCGTACGTGGAGCCGGTGGAGCCGATTCAGGGCCTGCTGTCCAAGGAGTACGCGCGGCAACGGTTCGAGCAGATCAATTGGGAACGCAACGATCCGGAGGTGAAGCCCGGCGACCCGTACCCGTTCGAGGGCCGGACGAATCCGTACCTGCATCTGCTGGAGAACTGGAACGTGGTGGCCCCCACGACGTCGGACCGATCCGCCAGCGCCCAGGACGATACCTACGAGGAAGACTTCTATGCCGGCACGACCTCCGTCCAGGCGGCAGACGCCGAAGGGTGGGTCGTGTCCATCACGCCGAGCGGTGGGTGGATCCCGGCGACCATCGCGGGCCGGACGGGCATCGGCATGAGCCAGCGGATGCAGAGCTTCGTGCTGGATGAGCGTGAGAATCCCTTCAATGTCGTCGCGCCCGGGAAGCGCCCCCGCGCGACCTTGACGCCCAGCATTGCGTTGAAGGACGGCAAGCCGTTTCTCTCGTTCGCCGTACAGGGTGGCGATGCGCAGGACCAGAACCTGCTGCAGTTCTTTCTGAACGTGGTGGAGTTCGATATGAACGTCCAGCAGGCCGCGGAGGCCGCCAACATCAACAGCAATCAGATGCGAAGTTCGTTCGGCGATCACTCCTCGCGTCCCGGGCAGATGACGATCCACGAATCAGTGCCGGCGTGGGTGCGAGCCGAGCTGGAAGACAAGGGCTACGTCCTCAATACCAGGCCGATCACGTCGGGTCCCATCAACGCGATCTTCTTCGACCGGGCCCACGGCACCATGTGGGGCGGGTCCAGTTATCATGGAGAGGACTACGGCATCGCCTGGTAGGGGGCTGAGAGCCCGATCGAACGTTGGGAACGCCGGGGCGTAGGAGGGTTAGTTCTCGTAGGAGTATTTCTGAGGAGGAGTGGGAGCATGCATTCGAAGGGCTGGCCTGGCACTAGGGCTGACATCCGATGCCTGGGCCGCGTGGCCGCGGCGGCGTCGGTGCTATCTCTCGTCACCTGGGGATGTGGGTCGTCGGACCCGGGCACGTTCGAGCTCGAGTTGGAATCTTCGACCTTGGAGGTCACGGCGAACGGCTCAGACGACGTGTTGGTACTCATCCGGTGCGGCACGAACACGAAGAGGTTCATCGTCCAGGTCGCCGTGGAAGGGGGCCCCCCCGACCTGTTGTTCCAGGTGCCGGCACCGGGGACCGTGAACTGCGAGAATGGCGATCCGGCCGGCTCGCCCATGACGGTGACGCCGGACGGCATCGATCCCGGGATTTACGACGTGGTCGTGGTGGCGACCAACTACAACGAGAGCGATGTGTTGCTGGTCGAGCCGGGCGTGACGCGGGAGGTGCCGTTCACCGTGATCGTCGTTCCCTAGACGTTGTGTCACGTGCAGCGCGGTCGTCGTAGGACTCGGAGGCCCCGATGGTTCCTCGGGGCCTTTTTTTTGGCCGAATGCCCTACTCCGCCCTGAGTGCGTCGAGGGGATCGATGGTCGTGGCCCGGCGGGCCGGCAGGTAGGCCGCCAGGAATGCCACGGCGAGCAATGCCGCCGCCACGATCATGAACGTGGAGTGGTCGGTGGGCGTGATGCCGAAGAGAAACCCAGCCATGAATCGGGTCAAACCGACGGCAGCGGCGATGCCGATGGCCACGCCGGCCGTCGTCATCCAGAGGCCGCGCAGGAGCACGAAGCGAACCACTTCGGGGCCACGCGCCCCCAGCGCCATGCGAAGCCCGAGCTCTCGCGTCCGCTCATTCACGGCATGCGCGACGACCCCATAGACCCCGAGGGCGGCGAGCGCCAGCGCCGTGCCGGCGAAGATGGCCAGCAGGTTGAAGATGACGCGGCGTTCCTGCGTCGCCTCCGCCACGCGTTCGTCCATCGTGGCGATGTCGTCCAGCGGGACGTTGGCGCTCAAGGTTCGCATCTCCTTGCGGATGGCTTGCACCAGATCGGTGGGGTTGCCGTCGGTGCGCACGGTCACGTTGGTGTAGGGCAGCGGCTCCTGGCGAAACGGCAGATAGACTTCGACGGTAGTCCCCAGGTCTGGGGATCGGTACATGATGTCGTTGACGACGCCGACGATTTCGGCGTTGACGCCTGGCTCGGTGAAGCGACCGAGTGAAATCGCCAGCCGCTGCCCCAGCGCCTCCTCTCCCGGGAACAACAAACGCGCGGCGGATTCGTTCACGATCATCACCGGCGGGGCGTCGGCGCGATCGACCGAAGTGAATTCCCGGCCCTCGAGTAGGCGAGCCCCCAAGACATCGAAGTGACCGTCGCCCACGATCTGGGTTCCGACTACCGGGCCAGCATCCGGCGGGATCGGGGCTCTTCCGACGATGCGCGTGACCACCGTGCGATCGCACCCGCCCGATACGGGCAGGCATCCGAACGTCACGCCGCGCACGCCGGACAATGCGCGCACCCGGTCGGCGAATGCCGCGTGAAACGACGCGGGATCGTCGGACGTGGGATCGGAACGGGGCACCTCGTAGCCGAAGGTCAGCAGATGACTGGGATCGAATCCGAGCTCCACGCGTTGCAGCCGAGCGAGGCTCTTCATCATCAGAGCGGCGCCGATCAGCAACACCAGCGCGATGGCCACCTGTCCCGTCACCAACACCGCGCGCCCGCTCAGCATCTGCCACAGCCCCTGGCGCGGTCCGGCGCCGTGACCGTCGTGCTTCAATGCCCAGCTCACGTCGGTGCGGGACGCCTTGACTGCCGGCAAGAGGCCGAAGGCCACTCCGGTAGCGATGGATGTGATGAGCGTGAACGCCAGTACCGTCGGGTCGAGGACCAGGGCCGACGAGTCGACGAACTGGAGATTGCGAGATGCCGTCCCCAGTGACTCGGGCCACATGGCCGATAGGAAGCGAATGCCCCACGTCCCGACGAGCAGGCCGGCGAGGCCGCCGATCCCGGAGAGGATGAGGCTTTCCGTGAGATAGAGCCGGACCAAACGGGAGCGGCTGGCGCCGAGGGCGGCGCGAATCGCAACCTCTCGGCGGCGAGCCGTGGCTCGAGCCGTCAGCAATCCGGCCACGTTTGCACATGTGATGATCAGCACCAACACCACGGCGGCCGTCAACACCAACACCGACGCGCGCGCCACAGGGTTGACTCGTGCGTCCAGGAACGGGGTGAGACTCACGCTTTGCAACTCGGTGCGTGTCGGCCACCGGTGTGCGGCGTCGATGGTCTCGCCGATCCGGCGCGCCTCGGCGCGCGCGGCGTCCAACGTCGCGTCCTGCTGCAACCGACCGATGGCGTGGAACCAATGGGAGAAGCGCATGGTGAGCCGTCGCGGGTGCTCCAGCACCGACGCCGCGCTCATGGGAATCCACAGCGCGGCCTTGCCGGTCAGCCCACGAAACCCCGGGCGCAGCACCCCGACGACGGTAACGGCATGACTGTTCAGCGTCACCGTCTGCCCCAGCATATCGGGATCACTGCCGAATCTCGTGTGCCAGATGTCGTGCCCCAGCACGGCGACCAGGTTCGGAATGCTGGGATCGTTCTCGTCGGGCAACAGCACTCGACCAAGCGACGCGTGCGCACCGAGGAGCGTGAAGTAGCTGGGGCTCACCATCTCGACGTCGATCCGGGCCGGGTCGGCGGATCCCGTGAGCACCATGCGGCGCGCGACGAAGCCGGCCAGCGGCTGTACGGACCGCAGATTCGATTGGAGAATCTCGAACTTGGGATAGGACCACGGCGAGGTTCTCGGCTCGGCCGTCCCGCCCGGATCGGTGAACGCCAGGTTGGCCATCACCAGCCGCTCGGGCTCGGGAAACGGGGGCGGCCTCAACAACACGGCGTTCAACGCGCTGAAGATGGCCGTGTTGGCTCCGATCCCGAGGCCGAGCACCGCCACGACCGCCGCGGCGAAACCGGGATTTCGTTTCAAACCGCGTAGGGCGATCTGTACGTCCCTGAGCATGGCCCCGAAGATCTCGCCGCGCCCGGGTCCGGGTCGGCTTTGGCGGCCCGGCGGGCTCGTCGGGGTTCCCCGGGAAAATCGGCGCCCAAGGCGTCGCCGAACGGAGAAGAGTTCGTCGCTCCATGACGCGAAGTAGGCTGGAGGGACGGTCCGGATCAGATCGCGGCCGAGAAAGCTCCAGAACCAGATCCCACGCCCCCGGCGCCGGCCGGCTCGCTGGCGTGCCCAATGCCGCTCCGCCACGGCCACCATCTCGGCGCCGAAGACACGCCGGAAACCCACGGGGTAAAGAAAGAGCAACAGGCGGTAGACGCGCAGCGACATCATCGGCCCCGGGAAGGGGAGAGGAGATTCTTGTCTCGGGCGGCGTCCACCACGCGCTCCAGCCGTGCCGCCTCGGCTTTCACCGCGGCTCTGCCAGCCGGGGTGATGCGATAGTAACGGCGGCGGGGATCGTCCATCTCGGGAGCCGGGCGGGCCTCCGGCTCGTCGATGAGCCCGGCTGCCAGCATCTTTTTCACGGCATTATACAGCGTGCCGGGACCCAGCTGCACCTCGCCCCTCGTGCGGAGGTCGACTTCTTCGACGATGCCCAGCCCGTGCCGGTCCTGGTCGGCCAGGGCCAGGAGGATATAGAAGACGGAACTGGTCAGTGGCTTGGTGCCCGCCGCTCCGGAACGCGTCATGTGGTGCTCCCACGAGTGAAAGTATCGCATAACAATATATCGCATTGCAATACTTTGACAAGGCGTGGGGCCACCCGGGCTAGATTCCACGGTTTCTTGCTCCGCAGGGGATATTGAATCTTCTTCTCGGCCTCGTCACGGTGATCGTGGCACGTGAGCTCCCGGCTCACCCGCCTCGCTGGGGCGTCGAAGGTCACAGGATCGTGTGCGAGATCGCCTGGCAACGCCTCACGCCGGCCGGGAAGGCCCTCGTGGGGAGCGTGCTGGCGGACGGGCGCCTGGGGTTCGTCGAGTCGTGTTCCTGGGCCGACGCGGTGCGTTCTACCACCCATCGCCACACGGCACCGTATCACTTCGTGAACATCCCTCCCGGTAGCGGCGGATTCGATATGCCGCGCGACTGTTCTGCATCGGTGGGTCGTTGCGTGACCTGGGCGATCGCCCATTACGGGATGGAGCTACAGAACGCCGATCGGACCCGGGCGCAGCGTGCCGAAGCGCTCAAGTTCTTGAGCCATTTCGTCGCCGACCTTCACCAGCCGTTGCACGCCGGGCGCCTCGAGGATTTGGGAGGAAACCGTATTGCCGTTCGCATCGAAGGTTCCCCGTGCGTCGAGCGCGACGTGAATCTGCACGGCCTGTGGGACTCGGTGTTGCTCTGTCACGGCGGACTCACATGGCCGGACGGCGCCGCGGTGCTGGACCGCGCGGTTGCGGCGGGCCAGGCGGCCTTCTGGTCGAACGCCGACCTCGTGGCATGGACCAACGAATCGTTTCGACTCGCCGAGGGATTCGTCTACCGGGTTCCGGGTGGAGGGGTGATCGACCGGACGTACCTCGCCCGGGCGGTGGTCGTTACCCGCGAGCAACTGCAGCGGGCGGGCGTCAGGCTCGCATTCCTTATTAGTAGGGCCGCCGCTGGCGGGTTAGATTTTGTGATTGATGCAAACGATGCTGCTCCCTCCAACCGCGAATGACGATGCCCACGACAGGCGACGTGAACTCTCGTAACCAAGATGCCGTCGCGTAAGCAGATCGTTGCGGCCGTGATCGTGGGACTGCTCGTGGCCTTGTTGGGGGGGCGGTGGTTGGCGATTGGCGTGGCGGATCAGCTATGGGCCGAATCGCTCGGCGCCGGCGAAACCCACGCGTCGATTGCCCGCGTGCGCCTGATGCTGTTTTCCGTCGCCTTCGCCGGGGCCGCGATATGGTGCTCCGGCAACCTGTATCTCATCTACCGTTCCATCGGGTCCGTGCACGTTCCGCGGCGCCTGGGCAATATCGAGATCGTCGAAGCGGTGCCGCGTCACTATCTCGCGATCGGGTTCCTCGTCTTCAGCCTGGTGCTCGCGCTGGTGCTGAGTCTCGACGCCGGCAGTTGGTGGTATCCCCGCGCGCTCGCCGCAACCGGCACGCCGGTGGGGTTCGCCGATCCGATTCTCCAGCGTGACGTGTCGTATTATCTGTTCTCGTTGCCCTGGCGGCGGACGCTGCACGGCTACGTCACCATCCTGTCTGCGGTCGTGCTAGGGGTGTGCATCATCTTGTACGCCGCGGCGGGGGCCCTGCGCGTGGTGCGCCGCCGCATCGATGTCGCCGACGATGCGCGACGTCATCTGGGGACGCTGTTCGCCGTGCTCGCCCTTGCGCTGGTATGGGGGTACCGCCTCGAGCCCACCGAGTATCTGGCCGGGGTTCACAACGTTCCCTTCGACTCCGTACTCATCGACGTGCGACTGCCCACGGCGAAGCTGCTCAGCGCTGTCGGCCTCCTGACGTGTCTGGCCTCGGTGCTCTGGATCCGATCCGCCCGGGTGGGACTCGTGGTGTTCGGCTGGGGGGCGTTGGGGGCGCTGTCACTGCTAGGGCATTATGTGGTCCCCGCCGTGGCGGCGGCCGTACGGACCGACGACCAGCTGCGTGCGCCGTTGCTGACCGAGGCGCACGAGACCCTCACTCGGTTCGCCTACGGCCTGGCGGATGTCGCTGTGGACATGCAGGCATCGCCCCGCTTGGATCCCCGCATCTCGGCGATCGACGCGCCCGAACTCGCGACGCCGGTCGTGTGGGATGTCCTCGCCATCGATCGACTGTTGAATCGGGACCTTCGCGGGGAGCCGTATTACCATTTTGCGTCGATCTCGCCCGGTGGCTATCGGGTGTCACGCGAACGGCGTGTCCCCGTCTTGATCGGTGTGCGGGAAGTCGACCTCGCGGTCGCGAGAGATCTCGACCCTGCGATGTCGTGGGAGCGCATCCACCTGCGGCCCTACGGCGTCGCCCGCGGAGCGGTTGCCGTGCGCGCGGACCTTGTGGGGCCCGGGGGAAGTCCCATGTTCATTCCGGATCTGACCCGGCCCGACTCCGCCGTGTCGGTACCGGTCGACCTGGTACTCGGCGACTCTATCATGTTGTTCGGGCCCACCACGTCGGAGTTCGCCGTGGTGCCCGAGGGAGCAGCCAGAGGAGTCGTCCGCGGCGGGTTCTTGCGACGCCTCGCCCTGGCGTGGAGGCTGCAGAGTTCGCGGCTGCTCACGTCTCCGGCATTGACGCGGTCCTCCGTGGTGCTGTGGCACCGCTCCGTCCGGGAGCGGTTGGGACGGGTGGCCCCGTTCGCGGATTTCGAGAGTCCCCATGCCGTGATCGCCGACGGGCGGGTCATGTGGACGGCATTCGGCTACGTGGCCTCGAACGGATTTCCCCTCGCCGCGCGCACCCGCTGGTTGGATCGCGGAGTGGGGTATCTGCGCGCCGGTTTTTTCGGGGTCGTGGATGCGGTCACGGGCGAGACGTCGGTGTATCTGGTTCCTCGGCCCGATCCCCTCAGCAAGCTGTGGGCAGAGTTCGCGCCCGACGTCGTGAAGTCGTGGGACGAGCTGCCGCACGAGGTGCGGGAACACGTGCATTACCCCGAGGAGATGTTTCGCACCCAGCTCGAGCTGCTGCGGGATCGCGGGCCGCAGCGCCGGCCGGAGTTCTTTGGCCGGGTGCGCGGGGGCTCGAGCAATCCGGGCACCGCCCCGGCCCCGTATTGGTGGTTTGGGCCGACGCCGGACGATTCCATACCGCGGCTGCGACGCTTGGCCACCCTGGAGGAGGGGGAACCCGCCCGCCTCGCGGGGCTGGTGGAGGGCTCCAGCGACGCACGGGGACCGACCCTGGCCGTGCATCGGTTTCAACTCCCGTGGGACATCGCCGGCTCGGCCACCACGGTGGGCCGGTTCGTGACGGAGCGGGGCGTCGACCTGGGGGTCGTTGGCCCGTTGAAGACCGTGCGCGTCGGTGACGGGGTGTTCTCGCTGCAGTCGACGTACATGACGTCGCCGGGCGATGCGGACGACGGGGGCCACGTGTCCGAGTTGCTCAGCGTAGCCGTGGCGTGGGGCGGTGCGATCGGCGAGGGCGGCACCTTCGAGGAAGCCCTGCTGGACGCGCTCGCTTCGGAACGGTCGCCCGAACTGGCGGCGATCGACTGGGCCGCCGCGCGCCGCTGGTTCGAGCGACTGGACGCCGCCCGCCAATCGGGGGATTGGTCGGCTTTTGGGATCGCCTACGAAGCGTTGCGGGTCCTGTTGACCGAGAACGCCGGGCGAAGTCCCTGACTCGGGTTGCTCGGGCCCGGAGACCCCCTTAGCTTCACTCGCTCCGTGACTACCAGACACGATACCATCGTCGTCGCCCTCGGCGGGAATGCACTGGCGCCGCAGGGAGACGACGTCACGTTGTACGATCAGTTCCGCCACACCCGCGAGTCACTGGCGGCGGTCGTGGTCCTCGCTGCCGAAGGGTGGCGCATCGCGATCGTGCACGGCAACGGTCCGCAGGTGGGCAACGCGCTCCGGCGCAACGAACTCGCGATGTTCGAGATCGAGCCCCTACCGCTCGGTGTATTGGTGGCTGGGACCGCCGGATGGATCGGGTACATGATCCAGCAGTCCTTGATGAATGCGCTTCGGCGCGAGTCGATCGACCGCCAGGTGATCACCGTCATCACGCAAACCGTGGTGGCGCGGGACGACCCCCGGTTGGCCGAGCCCACCAAGCCGATCGGCCGGACGCTGTCGGAAGAGACGGCCGCCGGCTTGCGCGCGCGCGGCGACGTGGTGGCTCCGGATGGCTCCGGCCGCTTGCGACGGATGGCGCCGAGCCCCACGCCGGTGGATATCGTGGAAGCCGACGCGGTCAAACAGCTGGTGGACGAAGGCAAGATCGTGGTGGCCGCCGGGGGCGGCGGCACGCCGGTGTATGCCGACCCGGTCAAAGGATGGGAGGGCCTCGACGCGGTGGTCGATAAGGACCGCAGCGCGGCGGTGTTGGGCCGGCGTCTCGATGCCCACACCCTGTTGATTCTCACCGATGTGTCCGCGGTGCATCGAGACTGGGGCACGGACAGGGCTGCCCCCATCGCCCGTATGACGGTGGCAGAAGCCCAGCGCCTGCTGGCGACCGAGCAGCTGGGCCGGGGCAGCATGGCACCCAAGCTCGAGGCCGCGGCGGCCTTTGTCGCAGCCGGCGGCCGCCGCGCGGTGATCGCTCACCTGTCCGAGGGTGCGGCCGCGCTCCGCGGTGAGACAGGAACGACAATTCTGGGAGACGATGCGTGAACTTGCACGAATACCAGGCACGGGCGCTGCTCAAAGCCGCCGGTGTGCCCGTTCCCGATGGGGACGTCGCTTCCACGCCCGATGAGGTGGAACGCATTGCCGCCGACATCGGGACCGGTGTCGTCGTCAAAGCACAAGTGCACACGGGAGGACGGGGTAAGGCCGGCGGGGTGAAACTGGCCGCCGACCCCGCCGAAGCCCGGGCCGCAGCAGAGCAAATTCTGGGGATGACCATCAAGGGGCTGACCGTAAGAAAAGTGCTCGTCGCCCCGGCCGCGAAAATCACATCGGAAAGTTACGTCGGCATCATCGTCGACCGCGAGTCGCAACGGCCCGTGCTCATGGTGAGTCCCGAGGGCGGCGTCGACATCGAAGAGGTGGCGACCAAGGCGCCGGAGAAGATCTACAAGCTGGCCATCGATCCCCGTTTCGGACTGTTGCCCTTCCAGGCGGCTTCGCTGGGTTTCAAGCTGTACTCCGATATCAAGCAGGTGCGCCAGGCCGCCGTGGTCATGCAGCGCTTGTACACCGCGTTCATCGATGCGGGCGCGTCGCTGGCCGAGATCAACCCGCTGATCACGGACGACGAGGGAACGGTGGTGGCCCTCGACGCGAAGATCTCCGTCGACGACAACGAGCTCGATCGCAAGCCGGCCATCGCGCAACTGCGCGACAGTTCCGCGGAGGCGCCGTCGGAGCTCGCCGCACGGGAGGCCGGCCTCACGTTCATCAAGCTCGACGGCAACGTCGGCTGCTGCGTGAATGGTGCCGGGCTCGCGATGGCGACGATGGACCTGGTGAAGTACTACGGCGGCGAGCCCGCCAACTTCCTCGACATCGGCGGCAGCAGCAATCCGGAGAAGGTGGTGGAGGCGCTGAAGATCATCACCACCGATCCGCATGTGAAAGCGATCCTCTTCAACATCTTCGGTGGGATCACCCGTGGCGACGATGTCGCGAATGGCATCGTGGCAGCCGCCAAGCAACTGACGCTGGAGGTCCCGCTGGTCATTCGGTTGACCGGCACCAACGAAGAGTTGGCGGTGAAGATCCTCGAAGACGCCGGGTTCAGCGCGTTGACCGACATGGACGAAGCGGTGGAGCAGGCTGTGAAGATTGCTCAGGAGGCCGCATGAGCATCTTCATCGATGCCGACACGAAGCTGGTCGTTCAGGGAATCACCGGTCGAGACGGCTCGTTCCATACCCGGCAGATGCTCGAATACGGCACGCAAGTGGTCGCGGGAGTGACGCCGGGGAAGGGTGGCCAGCGGTTCGACGACAAGGTTCCCGTCTTCAATACGGTGGTGGAGGCAGCCCGGGAGACCGGTGCGAACGCGGCGGTCATCTACGTGCCGGCCCGTTTTGCCGTCGATGCCATCTACGAGGCGGCGGATGCGGGTATCGAGCTCGTGGTGTGCATCTCCGAAGGCGTGCCTGTCCTGGACATGACCAAGGTGATGCCGTACCTGCGCGAGCACGGGACGCGCCTCATCGGGCCCAACTGTCCCGGAGCCATTTCTCCCGGACGTTCGAAGGTGGGCATCATTCCGGGGAATATCTGTCGAGAGGGGCGCGTCGGACTGGTATCGCGTAGCGGGACGCTCACTTACGAGGTCATCCACCAACTCTCGCGTCACGATTTGGGCCAATCGAGCTGCATCGGCATTGGCGGCGATCCGATCATCGGGACTAACTTTATCGACTGTCTCGCGGCGTTCGAAGCCGACCAGGATACGGATGCCATCGTCATGCTGGGCGAGATCGGGGGGACGGACGAGCAGAAGGCGGCCGAGTACGTGGCGGCGCACGTCACGAAACCCGTCGTGGGTTTCATTGCGGGACAGACGGCGCCTCCTGGGCGCCGCATGGGCCATGCCGGGGCCATCATCTCCGGATCCAGCGGCACGGCTGCCGAGAAGATGGCCACACTCGACGCGGCCGGCATCGGCGTCATGAAGCGTCCCGCGGACGTGGTCACCCTGTTGAAGGAGCGCCTCTAATCCGGTGAATATTCGCGATCTGTTAACCGCGGAGCGGATCGTCATTCCGCTGCCGGCCAAGACCCTCCATGACGCCGCCGAACAACTCATCGGCTCGTTCGTGGAATCCGGCGTGGCGAGCGAAGCCTCCAAGTTGATCGCCCGGGTGATGGAGACGCCCGCCGAAGAAGCGCTGACCGTAGGACGGGACGCGTTCATTCTCCATGTTCGCTCCGGCTCCATGGATTCGGTGAGCGCCGCCCTCGGGGTCACGGCCGAGCCGATGAGTCTCGAGCAGGAATCGGAGAAATCGGCGAGAATCGTGGTCGTCGTGTCGGCGCCCCTCAAGGAAACCGCCGTGTACCTCCAGGCCGTGACCGGTTTCGCGCGCGTGTTGAGCCAGGATGAGGTCGTCAAGGCCGTCCTGGCCGCCTCGAGTGCGGTCGAGGTGGAGGCGATTGCCGAGCTCATGGATGTGGAGCTTCCCGGCTCCGTGTCCGTGGGTGCCGTCATGAACCGCAAGGTGCGCTCCGTGACGCCGGAGACCACGTTGGCGGACGCCGCGAGCGCGATGTCGCTCTACCACCTCGCATCGATCACGGTGGCGTCGGAAGACGGGGAAGTGCTGGGGATTGTCAGCAGCCGGGATCTTCTCCGGCTGGCCCTCCCGCAATACATCCGCCAGGTCACGGGGTCGGACGCCCGGATCAGCGGTGAGGGGGACATGCCCGAGGCCTCCGAGACCGGGGAATCGCCCGATCCCCGGAACGTGGCCGTCCGGGAAGTAATGGATCGGAGCGTGCTCTGCCTGACCGAAGACCAGACGCTGGCCGACGTCGCCAGCGTTTTCGTCAACAAGGACTCGGACCGCTTCCCCGTGGTGCGGGACGGCATGCTCGTGGGCATTCTCACCAGGGGCGGAATCGTCCGCCTCCTTTTTGGATCATGAACCGGCGGAATCACTCCATGCTGACGTTGACGATCATCAAGCCGGACGCCGTGGAAAGCGGCCGCGCGGGAAAGATCTTGGGCCACCTCGAGGCCGAGGGATTCACTGTGCGGGGTGCACGGATGGTGCGTCTGAGCGAGGTGGAAGCCAGGGTCTTCTACGAGGTCCATCGGGAGCGGCCGTTCTTTGGCTCGCTCGTGGCCTTCATGACCTCGGGGCCGTGTATCCCCATGGCCGTGGAACGCGACGAGGCCGTGAGCTACCTCCGCGAGGTGATCGGGGCCACCGATCCGGCTGAGGCGGCCGCAGGGACGGTCCGGAAGCTCTATGCCGAGTCCAAGGAGCGGAACGCCATCCACGCCTCGGATTCGCCGGAGAACGCCGCTCGGGAGGTGGCCTTCTTTTTCTCGGAGGCCGAATTGCGGCGAATCGCCGGCGATCCCGCGTTGACCCAAGTATAGGTCCTGGATAGTTTTACAGGCTATGTTGCGCGTTGAAATCGGCGATCTCGAACGGGGTCCGGTCGAGATTTCGGGCTCGGTCGCCGTCGATGATCCGGTTTTGGAAGACGTGGGATTCGAGTTGGCTGAGGCGGTTGCCGTCTCCGGCCGCGTATCGATGGTCACTCTGGGCCGGTTTTTTTGGAGGGGCCGCCTCGTCACCGAGGTAAGGGGCCTGTGCCGCCGCTGCCTGGCCGCGACCTCGGCGTCCGTCGATGCCGCGGTGGCGGTGATGTTCGCCGAAGGCAAGGATCCGGACGACCCATCCCAGTATGCGATCGGTCCGGGCGCGATCGAACTGGACGAGGCGGTGCGGGAGGAGCTGATCCTGGCCACGGGGCCATACCTGTTGTGCCGGGAGGACTGTAAGGGGTTGTGTGCCGGCTGTGGCACCGATTTGAACAAGAGGTCGTGTGATTGTCAGCCGCCGACCGATCTGCGGTGGGCGGGACTCCAGGCCATGAAAACCGAATTCGAAGAGTAACGACGATGGCTGTTCCCAAGAGGCGGACGTCCAAGAGCCGCAAATTGAAGCGGCGTACCCATCACAGGGCTGCGGTCATCGCCACCCAGGCGTGTCCGAAGTGCGGCGATCTTCGCCGGCCGCACCGGGTGTGTCCCAATTGCGGCGATTACGCCGGCAAGCAGCGGATCGAGGTCGCGGAGGTCTGACCGTGATCCGGATCGCCCTGGATGCTTCCGGAGGTGATCAGGCGCCGGAAGCTCCGGTGAGTGGGGCGTTGCAGGCAGTACAGGAACTATCGAGCGGGCTCGAGGTGACCCTGGTGGGCCGCCGGGCCGAGATCGAAGCGCTGTTGCAGTCGCATGGCTCCACTCCCGAGGGGATCAAGGTCGTGGACGCGCCGGAAACGATCGGGATGGCCGAACAGCCCCTTCGGGCAATACGCAAGAAGCAGCAATCATCGGTGGTCGTCGGGCTCGGGCTCCACAAGCGGGGTGAGGCCGACGCCTTCGTATCTGCGGGCAATACGGGAGCCGTGATGGCGGCCAGCACGTTGCTGCTGGGGCTGCACAAGGGCATCGAGCGGCCGGCCATCGGGACCGTGTTGCCCACCGGCGGGGATCCGGTGCTCGTGCTGGACGCGGGAGCCAACGTCGACTGCAGCCCCCGGGAGTTGCTCGGCTTTGCCCGGCTGGGGGCAGTCTACGCCCGGGACGTGCTGGGGCGTGCCGAACCCACGGTGGGTTTGCTCAACATCGGGCAGGAAGATGGGAAGGGGAACGCCGCCGTTCGTGAAGCCCATGGGTTGCTGCGCGCGTGCGGCAGTTTTCGTTTTGTGGGCAACGTCGAGGGGGGCGACATCCTCCGCGAGAAGTGTGACGTGTTCGTGTGTGACGGATTTGTGGGGAACGTGGTGCTGAAATTCTACGAATCGGTAGGCCGTATGTTTGCCGGGCTTCTACAGCAGGAACTCGACGGGGAGATGGCGCAGCGTGAGAGTGTGGCTCGCCTGTTTCGATTCCTCGACTACTCGTCGTACGGCGGGGCCCCCCTACTCGGGGTGCGGGGTGTCCCGGTCGTGTGTCATGGCCGTTCGTCCGCGAGGGCGTTCAAGAATGCCATCCGCCTGGCGGTGCAGGCGGCGACGAATCATCTGAGTCAAGACATCGGGGCGGAGCTGGCCCACGGAGCGGTTGCATGAAACGACCTATCGCGGAGCTCATCGGTACCGGGCGGTACTTGCCGGACAAAGTGCTTTCCAATGCCGACCTCGAGAAGATGGTCGACACCTCCGATCAATGGATCCTGGATCGCACGGGGATTCGCGAGCGTCGCGTGGCTTCGGCCGAAGAAACATTGGCCTGCATGGGCAAGGTCGCGTGCGAGCAAGCCCTGGAAAGCGCCGGCGTCGACGTGGCCGACGTGGATGTGCTCCTCACGGCAACCGCAAGTCCCGACCGATTGCTCCCCTCACAGGCCTGCGACATACAGGCGACGTTGGGCGCCGTCAATGCGGCCGCGTTCGATGTGATCGCGGCGTGCAGCGGTTTCATCTATGGATTGACGGTTGCCGAGGGCATGGTGAGCAGCGGGCAGGCGAAGAACATCCTGGTCGTAGGGGCGGAACGGCTGACGGCGATCACAAACTACAAGGATCGGGCAACCTGCATCCTGCTTGGCGACGGCGTGGGCGCAACCCTCGTGCGGCCGGCCCGGAACGGTACGCGCGGCATCTTGTCCAGCTACCTCAAGACCGACGGCCGGCTCGCCAACCTGCTCTACCGGCCCGGCGGTGGCTCCGTGCATCCGCCCTCCGAGGAGATGCTCGCCGACGGCTCCTACTTCCTCACCATGGCCGGGCGTGAGACGTTCAAGCATGCCGTGCGGTCCATGTCCGACGCGTGCGATCAGGCGATGGCGCGGGCCGGACTCTCCGGCGACGACATCGACCTGCTCATCCCGCATCAAGCGAATTTGCGGATCATCGAGGCCACGGCCAAGCACATGGGGATGCCCCTCGACAAGGTGTACGTGAACATCGACCGCTACGGCAACACGTCCGCGGCGTCCATTCCGATCGCTCTGGACGAGTGCGTGCGGGAGGGGCGCGTCACCGAAGGGACCACGATTCTCATGGTCGCCTTCGGGGGCGGTCTTACCTGGGGGGCCGTCGTCGTGAGATGGTAAACGCGGTCCTGATGTTTCCGGGCCAGGGGGCCCAGAAGGTGGGGATGGGCAAGGATCTCGCCGCGGAGTTTCCGGCCGCGCGCGAAACGTTCGAGGCGATCGACGACGCACTCGGCTTCTCCTTGTCGCGGCTGATGTGGGAGGGCCCGGCCGACGAGCTGACCCTGACCCACAATGCCCAGCCGGCCATTCTCGCCCACTCGTCGGCGGTCCACGCCGTCGTGGGATCGGTGCTGGCGTCCCTCGCGGGGGCCGGGCACTCCCTCGGAGAATACAGCGCGTATGTGGCGGCGGGTTCGCTGTCCCCCCGGGATGGCGCGACGCTCGTGCGGCGTCGCGGGGAGCTGATGCTCGAGGCAGGCAAGGTCCGCGTGGGGACGATGGCGGCTGTCTTGGGGCTCGCCACCGATACGGTCGAGGGAGCCTGCGAGGGCGCGACCACGACCGATGCGTGGGCGGTGCCGGCCAACCTCAACACGCCCGACCAGACGGTCATTTCAGGGGATCCCGAAGCGGTGTCACGGGCCGGTGAGGTGTGCAAGGCGGCGGGGGCGAGGCGCGTCCAGCCTCTCAACGTGAGCGGGGCGTTTCATTCTCCCCTCATGGCGCCGGCGAGAGACGGGCTCGCTGCCGAGTTGGAGTCGGTGGAGTTGCGGGATCCGGGTTTCCCGGTGGTCGCCAACGCCACGGCCGAACCGGTGCGGAACGGTGCGACGGCGAAGCGCCTCTTGGTAGAACAGTTGGTGTCACCGGTCCGATGGGTGGGCTGCATGGAGCAAGCCGCCGCGATCGGCGGGGACGGCGTGACCTTCGTCGAGTTGGGCCCCGGCAAGGTGCTGGCGGGCCTGCTCAAGCGTATCGTCGAGGGGGCGAGCGTCGTCAGTCTCGGTACCGCCGCCGACGTGAACGCCTTTCTGGAGACCCATGCGTGAGCGGGAGCGCCGGCGCGCGGTTCCGCCGCGGCCATGCTCTTTCTGGTATCCGGGCCCCATGGCTACATTACGGGCGGGGTCGCCCAGCGTGAACCTCATCAGAAAGCGGGCCACGTGAACATCGATTTGAGCGGAAAGGTTGCCCTGGTGACCGGTGGCTCCAGAGGCATCGGCAAGTCGGTGGGCATGCGTCTCGCTGGGGCTGGTGCGAAGGTGGCCGTGGTGGATGTGGCCGACTGCGAGCAGATCCAGGCGACGGCTGCCGAACTCGGGGGTGGGGCCATCGCCATCAACGCGAACGTCGTCGATGCCGATCAGGTGGCGGCGGCCGTGGCAGAAGTCGAGGAGGCGCTGGGCCCCATCGACATTCTCGTCAACAACGCCGGCATCACGCGTGACGGCCTGCTGATCCGCATGTCGGAGGCGGACTGGCGTGCCGTGCTCGACGTGAACCTCACGGGCGTGTTCATGATGACCAAGGCGGTCGCCCGCGGGATGATGAAGCGTCGTAGTGGCCGTGTCGTGAACATCGCCAGCATCGTCGGCATCACCGGCAACGCCGGCCAGGCCAACTATTCGGCCTCGAAGGCCGGGGTGATCGGCTTTACGAAGACCGTGGCAAAGGAGTTGTCGTCACGGGGAGTGTTGGTGAACGCGGTGGCGCCGGGATTCATCGACACTGATATGACCAAGGCGTTGCCCGAGTCCGCTCGCGAAGCGCTGCTCAAGCTGGTGCCACTGGGGCGCCTCGGCCTGCCCGATGACGTGGCAGCCGCCGTACTCTTCTTGTCGTCCGAGCTTTCGAGCTACATGACGGGGCAGGTCGTGGTCGTGGACGGCGGCATGGTGATGTAGGAACGTACCCCAACCCCCAAAAGGACCCCTATGAGCGACATCGAAGCGATGGAAGAGAAAGTCAAGGACATCATTGTCGAAGAACTTGGCGTGGAGCGAGACAAGCTGAATCCCGATGCGAGCTTCATGGAGGAGCTCGGAGCGGACAGTCTCGACACCGTAGAACTAGTCATGGCGTTCGAGAAGGAGTTCGACATCGACATTCCCGACGAGGAAGCCGAGAAGCTGCGCACGGTCGGCGATGCGCTCAAATACCTGCACGAAAAGGTCGGAGCCGGTTCTTGAGGCGTCGAGTCGTCGTGACAGGCATGGGGTTGATCACGCCCCTGGGCCAATCGGCCGATGAGACATGGCAGGCCCTCCTGGCTGGCAAGTCTGGCGCCGCACCCATCACGCGCTTCGGCACCGATGGGTTCGACGTGCGGTTCGCCTGCGAGGTCAGGAATTTCGATCCCCTGAACTTCATGGACCGCAAGGCGGCCAAACGCACCGATCTGTTCGCCCAGCTCGGCCTTGCGGCGGCCGACCAGGCCGTGTCGGACGCCGGCTGGGATACCAGCAAGCCCGCCGGCTCGCGAACCGGGGTCGTGATCGGAAGCGGCATCGGCGGGATCCAGACGTTCGAGGAGCAGTGTGCCGCGTTGCTCGAGAAGGGGCCTCGACGGGTCTCACCGTTCTTCGTGCCGATGTTCATTCCCGACATCGCGTCCGGCCTGGTGTCGATTCGCTTCGGGGCCAAGGGGCCCAACTACTGCACCGTGTCGGCCTGCGCGTCGTCTGCACATGCCATCGGCGAGTCTTTCCGGCTCATCGAATCCGGCAAGGCGGACGCCATGATTACCGGTGGGACCGAAGCCCCCATCACCCGGCTGGCCGTCGCGGGGTTTGGCAACATGAAGGCCCTGTCGATGCGCAACGACGAACCCGAGCGAGCCTCGCGGCCGTTCGACAAGGGACGCGACGGGTTCGTGCTGGGCGAAGGGGCCGGCGTCGTCGTGCTGGAGTCCCTTGAGCACGCGCAGGCGCGCGATGCCAACATCTTGGCCGAAGTAGTCGGGTATGGGATGAGCGCAGATGCCTATCACATGACCCAGCCCGTTCCGGGGGGCGAAGGGGCGCGGGCGGCGATGCAGGAGTGCATCTGCGACCGGGGCATCGATGCGAACGCGGTCGGATACGTCAACGCCCACGGTACCTCGACGCCGTTGGGCGACATCGCGGAAGTGACCGCCGTGAAGGCCGTGTTCGGGAAGCATGCGGCAAACCTGGTGATGGGGTCGACCAAATCAATGACCGGCCATCTGCTCGGCGCTGCCGGCGGATTGGAATTCAGCGTGTGCGTGAAGGTGGTGCAAACCGGGATCATTCCACCGACGATCAACAACGACGATCCGGACCCCGAATGCGATCTTGATTGCGCGCCCAACGTGAAGGTGGAGCGTGAAGTCGAGCTGGCGATCTCCAATTCGTTCGGTTTCGGAGGGCACAACGTCTCGTTGGCCGTGCGACGTTTCGAGCCATAGTAATGGGCATTTCTGTCAGTGATCCGGCGCTCACCCCCATATCGGCGAAAGTCGAAGCGGGGGAGCGTTTGTCGAGCGACGATGCACTCGCGCTGTTCGACACTGCGGACCTGCTCGGCCTGGGCGCGCTCGCCCATTTTGCCAATCGCCGGTTGAACGGCGATCGGGTGTTCTTTTCCGCCAACCAGCACATCAATCCCACCAACGTCTGTATTCTGCGAAAGAATTGCGTGTTTTGTTCGTTCGCCAGGTCGCCCAAAGAAGAAGGCGCCTACCTCCGTTCGCTGGAGGAGGTCTACCACGAGGCGGAAGCGGCGCGGAATAGCCCCACGCGCGAGTTTCACATCGTGGGGGGCCTGCACCCGAAGCTGCGTCTCGAGTACTATCTGGACATGTTCCGGGGCCTCAAGGAGCGTCACCCCCACGTCCAGATCAAGGCCCTCACGGCTGTCGAAGTGGCCAACCTGGCCCGCATCGAGAAGATGTCGACCGTGGACGTCCTCCTCGCGATGCGCGACTCGGGCGTGGATACCTTGCCGGGTGGTGGGGCAGAGGTTTTCGGCGTCGGGGTGCGGGCGGCGCTGGCCGACCGCAAGCTCATCGCGGACGACTGGTTGCGGATCCATCGGGAAGCCCACGACATGGACATGTTCACCAACTGCACGATGCTCTACGGGCATGTGGAGACCATGGCAGACAGGGTCGGCCATCTGGCGATGCTGCGCGCGCTTCAGGACGAGTCTCCGGGGTTTCTCACGTACATTCCATTGGCCTACCACCCGGATCACAACGAACTCGGCGAGCGCCTGGGACGAACAGGCACCGCAACCACGGGGTTCGACGATCTCAAGAACATCGCGATCGGGCGGCTGTTCCTCGACAACATTCCCCACGTGAAGACGCACTGGCCCATGGTCACGCCGTTCCTCTCGCAGATCGCGCTGGAGTTCGGTTGTGACGATGTCGAGGGTACCGTGGTGTACGAACGGATCTACCACGAGGCTGGCGCCGAGACCCCGATGATGATGGCGTATGACGATCTGGTGCGATTCATCCGGGCGGCGGGTAAGGACCCTGTCGAGCGGGATTCGTTGTATAAAACGCTGCGAACCTTCCCCGACGACGATCCGATCTTGGCCGCGCCCAGCGCAGCGGATGACCATCCCACCCAGGCGACCCCGGATCTCACGCGACTCGTCGGGACCGGCAGGGCATGATGCGAGTCGGCCGCATTGGGTACATCAACTGCTATCCGGTCCATGGCGCGATCGATCGGGGCATCGTCACGAGCCCCGGAGAGTTCGTGACCGGGACTCCGACCGAGCTCAACAATCTGCTCGCGGCGGGCGAGCTCGACGTCTCCGTGGTGTCGGCCGTCGAGTACGCACGCAATGCTCGGGAATACCATCTACTGCCCGACCTCGCCATCTCGTGCGACGGCCCGGTGCGAAGCGTCGCACTGTTTGCTCATCGGGATGTGCACGAGTTGGATGGAGCCACGGTGATCGTGTCGGCCTCGTCCAGAACGTCGGTGCATCTGATCGAGCTGTTGTGCCGGGAATATTGGCAGGTCCACCCGCAACTCGTGGAAGCTCGCGCTGAGTCCCAGGACCTCGACGCGCTGAGGAGCTTGCCCCACGACGCTGTCCTCGTGATCGGGGATGCCGCGTTGGTGTTGGCGGCGCACGACCGCTACGCGTTCCGGTACGACTTGGGCGAAGTGTGGAAGGCGTGGACGGGTCTGCCCTTCGTGTTCGCGGTGTGGGCCGCGCGGCGGGATGCCGACCAACAGGCCGTGGCTGACGTGCACAAGGCCCTGGTCGCCTCGCGCGACTGGGGATTGGCCCATCTCGAGGAACTGGCGCACGCCGCCCACGAGGCCACGAGCATCAGCCTCGAGGTGTGCCGCACCTATCTCAGCGGCCTCGATTACGCGTTGTCGTATCGACACCTGGAAGGCCTCACCAGTTTCTTGCGGCGCCTCGCGGCGCACGGCGTGGTGCGTGATGGTACCCTCTCTTTCCTGTCCGTGGCATGAGTATGATCGATCGATCCACACCGGAATTCCGCGAGTACCTGCGGCTCTACGAGGAACTCCCCTTGTTGGAGTTGGGGCTTTTGGCCGACCGGAAGCGCCAGGAGCTCCATCCCGATGGTGTGGTGACGTACATCGTCGACCGGAACATCAACTACACCAATGTCTGCGTCGCCGATTGCAAGTTCTGCGCGTTTTATCGGCGACCCAAACACCACGAGGGCTACGTGCTCTCGTTCGAAGAAATCGGCAAGAAGATCGAGGAAACCAAGGAGCTCGGCGGCGTCCAGATTCTCATTCAGGGCGGACACAACCCCTACATACCGTTCGAGTGGTATTTGGAGTTAATGCGGCACATCAAGACACACCACCCGATTCACATTCACGGGTTTTCGCCCTCCGAGGTCGACTTTTTTGCGACGCGGTTCCGCATGACGGCCGAACAAGTCATTCGCCAGCTGCAGGATGCAGGCCTCGATTCCATCCCTGGCGGGGGTGGCGAGATTCTGGTGCAGGACGTTCGTGATCGCGTCGCGAAGAAGAAGGTCGGTGCCGACCGCTGGCTCGAGATCATGGAGTTGGCACACGGGCTCGGGATGAAGACGTCCGTCACGATGATGTACGGGCTCGGGGAATCCAATGCCGATCGCATCGAGCACCTGCTCCGGGTGCGAGAGGTCCAGTCGCGGACGGGTGGGTTCACGGCATTCATCACGTGGCCTCTCCAGCCCGACGGTACCGGCATGGCGGGCACGCCGAAGACCGATTCGGTGACGCACCTGCGCACTGTGGCCATCGCCCGCATCATTCTCGACAACGTGCCCAATCTGCAGGCGTCGTGGGTGACCATGGGACTCAAGGTCGGCCAGATCGCGTTGCGGTTCGGCTGTAACGATTTCGGCTCTCTGATGATCGAGGAGAACGTCGTGTCGGCGGCGGGGACATCACACCACGCCACGATTGGCGAGATGCGCCGCTGCATCGTCGATGCCGGGTTCGTGCCGGCGCAACGCACGCAGGATTATTCGATCATTCGGGAAGATGCGGTCGTGTAACACCATCTGATGGAAAAAGAGGAGTCTAGCGGGGATGTCCGACAAACCAGTGCTGATCATGACCGGTTCAGAGAGTGACCGGAAACGGGTGGCGCCGGCCTTCAAGGTGCTCGAAGACGCCGGGGTGGGTTATGAGTTCGTCGTGTCGTCAGCGCATCGCGACGCCGAGCAGACGGCGGAGATCGCCAGGGGCGCGCGGGAGAACGGTTACCGCGTGATCATCGCGGCCGCCGGCCTCGCGGCGGCGTTGCCCGGTGCCGTGGCCGCCGTGACCGATCTGCCGGTCGTTGGTCTGCCCCTCGACGTGGGCCCGCTCCGCGGCGTCGACGCCCTCTACGCCATCGCCCAACTCCCTCCGGGGTGTCCCGTGGGCACGGTGGGAATCGGCAACGCCAAGAACGCGGCCGGCCTGGCGCTGCGGATCATCGGTCGCTAGCACGGGGCGAACACCGAGGCGAGGTGGGGGTACTGATCCACGGACTCAGATGAATAACATGAAGGCAACATCCTCACCGCACAGCCCTGTTGGTCGCTTGCTGGTGCTCCTGGCGCTCACAGCCGGCGCCGGGGTTTTCGACGCCAGCGCCCAGGGCATCAGCGGCACCGTGGTCGACGGTTCGAGTGCCATTGGGGTCGGGATGGGGTTCGTCGTATTGCTGGACGAGAACGACGCCGAGGTGATGCGGACCCTCACCGACGCCGACGGCGCATTCGCGTTCCGCCGCGTCCGGCCCGGCCGCTATCGTCTCAAGTCCGAGCGGATCGGATACAGTGCCGTGGAAACCCCGCTCTTCGAGTTCGGTCCTCGAGAGACGCAGACCTTCCGCATCGAGATCGAGCTGTTGCCCCTGCGTCTCTCGAGCATCGAGATCCGGGAGGAAACGAACTGTCGCAATCGTCCCGGAGAGGGGGAGGCCACCGCCCTGTTGTGGGAGGAGATTCGCAAGGCCCTGGCGGCGGCCACCTGGACCTCGGCGCAGCGCGGATACCGCTATCGCCACACCATGTATCTGCGGGATCTCGACCGCAACGCCGAGCGCGTCGAAAGCGAGCAAACCGAAGAGAAGACCGGTTTCTTCCGCACGCCGTTTCTCAGCCGCAGCGCCGAAGAGCTCGCCGAACACGGGTATGCGGTGGAGGAAGACGGCGACATCTGGTTCTACGCGCCCGACGACCAGGTGCTGCAGCATGATGCGTTCCTGAGCACGCGTTGTTTCCGGGTCGTGCGGGACACCACCGGCGAGCAGGTCCGGATCGGCCTAGCGTTCGAGCCTGAACGGGGTCGCCGCAATCCCGATATCGCGGGCGTGTTGTGGCTCGATGAACGGTCCTCGGAACTGCGGACCCTGGAGTACGAGTATCGCAACCTGGTGGGCGGTGTGGAGGACGATCGTCTGGGCGGCACCCTTCGACTTCCTGCAACTCCCCAACGGCGCCTGGATCGTCTACCGTTTTCAGATCAGAATGCCGATTCTCGGCATCGAGTACATTCGCGACGATTCGGGGCGGGAGCCCAGGCGCATCCTGGGGGTGAAGGGGTACCGGCATTCCGGCGGCGAGGTCCTCGACATCACGACCGCCCGCGGTGATTCGGTCTACTCGGCGGAGCTGGCCCGGTTGAGCGGCGTCGTCACCGATCGGTCGTCCGGGCAACGACTCGCAGGGGCCCTGGTCTTCCTCACCGGCACCCTTCGCACGGCCATGACCGACGGCAGCGGCCGCTTCGTCCTGAGCGGGCTCATGGGCGGTGAATACGGGGTCACCTTCACTCACCCGCGGCTCGATTCCCTCCGATTCACGATGCCCGCGACCGCGGTGGAACTGGTGCGGGGAGCCAACGAGTTCGTGGAGCTCGAAGTCCCCGGTCCGTCGGACGTTTTCAGCGTCGTATGTCCCGGCGTCGCTCCCAGCCTGCGGGGCATCGTGGGGAAAGTGTCGTACTCCGGATCCGGCGCCCCCGTGGCGGGGGCCACGGTGAGTGCCGCGTGGCAGGACCTAGCGGCCATCGCCAGCGGCACGATACGCAACCGCGACGCCTCGGTGGTCACCGACAGCGTCGGGGGGTACAAGTTCTGTGGCGTCCCCCACGATCGGCTGATGATGGTGATGGCGGAGTACCGGGGCCTCAAGAGCCAGCCGGTGCTCTTGTCGTTCGATGACGACGGCGTGTGGCACAATCGGGACGTGTGCCTCGCCGGTCCCAATGCCAATCGCGTCGGCGACGAGATGGCGTCGGTGGATCCCGCGCGACGGGCGCGCTGCTTCAACCGCCGGGAGCTCTATCCCACCAGCGATCTGATCTGGACTCAGGATCTGACGTTCGGCCGGGCCGCCGCCCCGCAAACCGGTATTGTCGCGGGCATCGTGACCGACATGGCGACCGGCGATCCGATCGAAGGGGCGGAAGTCACGGTTCCGGGCACCTCGATTGCGGTGCGGACCGGACCTCGGGCGATTTCCGGATCGAAGGCGTGCCAGCGGGTTCTGCAACGGTCAGCATCACCCTGACCGGCTACAACGCGACCCTGCACGAATTCGTGCTCGAGGCCGGTGCCGAGCTGACCCTCCACCAGATGTTGATCAGTCTCCTGAAGCTGCGATAGCGCGTTACGGCACCTTCTTCACTTCATCCACAACCAGCAGCGCGGAGTCGATCTCCACATGGAGATCGTTGATCTTGCGCACGAGACCGTCGATCTCTTGCGTGTTGTCGCCCGCATGCACGATCTCGTGTCCCTTGATGGCGTTCAGGAGGTCGGCCAGAAGGGTCTCACACTCCGTCAGCGATGCGGCCGTTCCCGGATCGATGCGCCTACCGCGCTGTTTGTGGAGCGCGAGGGACGCGTGGAGTCGATGCATCTTGGTGGTCAGCTCCGGGAGGGCCTCTTCCGCTTCGGGCCAGATCGTGCGGAGCTCGTCGTGGCGATCCCACTCCGAGGTGAGGTCCGCCGCGAGCTGATGCAGGTCGGTGTCCTCTTCCCTGTACGGTGCCGATCCCGTCACGGCCGACTTGAGCAACACCCCGCCGAGCCAATTACCCGAGCGCGAGGAGGGCGGTTTCTTCTTACTCTGGCCGTCTGGGTCCGCCGTCGTCCGCAGGACCGCGGCGGCGCGCTCCACGCTCGCCTGGATCTCCGACGGGTCGGCGTCGCCGGCCGCCACTTGCTCGAGCAGCGCGCGCAAATGCTCGAGCGCGTGCGTCGTCTGTTTCGACGATGCCGTGAGGGCTGCAAGCCGGCTGCCGTGGTCCCGATCGATCTGGGCTCGTTCCCGCCGCATGGTGTCGACGGCGCTCGTGAGCTCGCGCGCCATTTCTCGGGCCGGCTGCGCCAGGCGGCGTACCTCGCGTGGGAGCTCGCCGAACAGGTCGTCAATGGATCGCGTGGACCGGCGGGCCGCGCCCACGTCGGACGTGGACCAGCCGCTGGACGCGACAGGTAGCGCGCTGTGTTCTGCGTCTGCCGACTGGGGCACGGGCCGGAACAGCTTCGTGAGGATGCTGTCGGCAAACCGGGAGAACCAACCCTCGGCTTCGGGGCGCGGCAGCGAGGGTAGCAACTTCATGAAGAGCCGGCCGAAGAAGTTGAGGATCTTCATCTGGAGCCATGAGAAGGGCAGGGAGAGCACCCCGCCGGCCGCCAGCGCTCCCGCCACCAGCAAGACCGATGGCGTCAGGCCGGCCTGGAGTGCTAGCTCGAGCATGCCTACGGAAACCACGATCGCCATGGCGATGTAGACCAGCGCCTTCACCCGATCCTTGAGTGCGCCGGTCGCTTCGAGCTCTTCGGCCTGTCTCGCGATCTCCATCTCGAGGCCTTCGCGCAGGTCGGGCCAGCGGAAACCACGTTCGGTGAATTTGCGCAGCGTGATGAAAAAATTCACGCCGAGGGCGATCCCCATCCACGCCAGGAACTCGGCCAGCGTCAGGCCTTCGCCGGCCACGATGTCGATCACCAGCACCAGGAAGCCCACCGTCGGGATCAGCATGAAGTCGCGCACGAGCCGCCGGATGGAGGCGGGCATGGGCCGAGGGGCCAGCGCCAGTGGCCCGAGCGCCTCCAGGATGTCCTCGGCGTCCTGCCACCGGTCGTTGGGGTCGGCCGCCACGCATCGCTCCAGCAGTTGCCGGAAGCTCGGGTCGATGGGTTGCTCGATGGTGTCCCATTCCGGGGTGGCGCCTGTGGCGATGCGCGCCGCCACTGTGATGATCGTCGCCTTGGCGAACGGCGGCTCCCCGCTCAGCATGAAGTGGCCGCACAGCCCCAGCGAGTAGATATCGGCGCGGCCGTCCACATCTTCGCCGGTCGCCTGTTCGGGCGACATGTACATGAGGCTGCCCAGCACCGTGCCGGGCAGGGTCGGCGTATCGCCTTCGGCGATCTTGGCGATGCCGAAGTCCGTCACCAACGCGCGGCCGGTGCCGCTTTCCAGCAAGATGTTGTCGGGCTTGATGTCGCGGTGGACGATGCCGCGGGCGTGGGCGTAGGCCAGCGCCCACGCGACCTCGCGCACGATGCGACGCGTTTGGAGTTCGGTGAGTGGGCCGTCGCGGGCGACCCGGTCGCGCACGCTCTCGCCATCGACGAACGCCATCTCGTACCACACCAGCCCCTGTGCTTCGTCCACGTTGTAGATGGGAACGATGTTGGGATGACTCAACCCGCCGGCCAGCTGGGCCTCTCGGGTGAACCGCCGGCGCAGGTCGTCGCGATAGGAGAGCTCCGGCGGGAGAACCTTGATCGCCACGTCGCGTTCCAACCGCTTGTCCGTGGCGCAGTACACGATCCCCATACCGCCTCGACCGATCTCGGGGCCTAGCTCATACTGCTCCCCGAGGGCGGCAGCCAGCCGGTTTCGAACGTCGTCAGCCATGTCTCGGAGAAGAGCGCGTTCCCTGCCGGGTACGCCTTACAGGTTGGACAAGAACGCCAACCGGGATCTCAGGTCGGCGCGCGTGAGGTCGCGCAGGGTTGGGTCGATCATTTCCAGGATGGCCGGAATGGTCTTCCCGCTCACCATGGTGGGCTTGGGCGCCGGAGCATCGACGAGTCGGTCGTCGATTGCGTGCTTGGGGAACCGGTCTTTCAGTTGCTGCACCAGCTCGTCCTGATTCTCTTTCGCCTCCTCCTTCAGATCGGGCCCCAGGCCGGTGTAGTCCACGTTGTCCCAGAAGATGGTGGTCCGCAGCACGCTGGAGTCGGTGAGGAAGAAGGCGTCCAGGAACGATGTATCCGCAGGCGGTCGCGCGTCGCTGTCGCGAATGATCGGATCCCGGGGTACGTCGGACGTCAGATCTTCCGGGCGGGATGCGATCATCACGGCCCGGCACGGGTACGGCAAGGTCGTGGCCGCGCCCGACGCGAGCTGGGCGGTGAAATCTGCGGAGCCGAAGGAGAATGATTTCACGGCGTCCGGTGGCGGGATCAGCGAGAGCAGGGAGCCTTTGATGATCTTCACGTGGGCGCCGGCGCGCTGTAATGCCGCGCCGGATTCCTTCAGCGACTGCAGGTCCTCGCTGGCGAACCAAATCTCGGGTGCCGGAAAATGGACCCGCATGCGAGCCTCGATGGGCGTGAAGCCGAATACCTTGGCGATGTCCTGGGCTTCGATCTCCCCGTGAGGCGGATTCGAAATGAGCAAGTAGGTCTCTGCCATGCTAGCAGAATATAAGAGAATGGCTCGGGACGAAAGGATTTCCGTCGAGTAGGCCCGTGTCGCCACTTCCCACTTCTGCCGTGGGACTGTAACATGCGCCCATGCGACAGCGAGTTGGTCTGGGATACGATACCCACAAATTCGGAGCCGCGCGGCCGCTCAAACTCGGTGGCGTGACCATCGAGCACACGAGTGGTCTCAGCGGTCACTCCGACGGTGATGCCGTTGCCCACGCCGTGATCGACGCTCTGCTGGGGGCAGCCGCCATGGGCGATATCGGCGGAGTGTTCCCGGATACGGATCCAAAGTGGAAGGGCGCGGACTCCATGTTGATGGTGGCGGAAGTCAAGCGCCGTCTCCACGCCGCGAACTACTTCGTGTTCAACGTGGACATCACCGTCGTGACCGAGCTGCCGAAGATCGCGCCGCACGCGCTGGCCATCCGCGAGAGCCTCGCGCAGGCGCTCGGCGTGGCGGTCGGGGCCGTCTCCGTCAAGGGCAAGACCAACGAGAAGATGGACACCGTCGGGCGGGGCAAGGCGCTCAAGGTGTTTGCCATCGTGTCACTTGGGGGAGCGTGAGCTGATCCAACACGTCATCGACGCTTTGCTGGGGCTCCCCCCTGGCCGCCGTGTACTTCGTCATCGGGCTCCTGGCGGCCGTAGAAAATGTGTTTCCTCCTGTTCCAGCCGATACGGCCGTCGCCATAGGGGCGTTCTTGTCCATCGGTGGCAAGATCTCTGCCTGGGCCGTGTTTGCAGTGACGTGGCTCGCCAATACGATGAGCGCGGTGGGGGTGTACGTAGCCGGGCGCACGGTGGGCCGTGCGTTCTTCCGCGGGCGGATCGGACGCCGCTTGCTCCCTCCGAGGTCGATACGGCGGCTGGAGAGGCTCTACCAGCATCACGGGACGTGGGGGATCGTGTTGAGTCGATTCGTTCCCGGCCTGCGGGCCGTGGTGCCCCCCTTCGCAGGCATCGCCAGGCTCGGGGTGGGGCGTACCCTCCTACCGCTCATCCTGGCGTCGGGCGTGTGGTACGGTACCCTCACCTTTTTGGCCGTCACCCTCATCGGAGAATTCGACGAGATCGCGCGATTCGTCAGGGGGTTGAACATCGTCGGGGTGGTGGCCGTTGGTGTGGTCGCGACCGCGGTGCTGGCGATCGTGTGGCGTCGCCGACGGCTCATGCGTGGAGCGGCTGACGATGCCGACCGCTGACGTAGCCCGCATGTTCTGGTTCGAGGGGTTTCAGGATTATCTGAACCTCGAGGTGGGGAACAGTGCGCACACCGTGGACAGCTACACCAGGGACATTCGCCGGCTGGCGCAGTTTGCGGTGTCCCTAGGCGTGACCGGTCCCGAAGCCATCGAGCCACCGCTGTTGCGCGAATTTGTTTTTCACCTCAAGGACGTCGGTCTTTCGCCTTCGAGCATACGGCGCCAGATCTCCGCCGTTCGAACGTACTATCGATATCTCATCGGCGAAGGGCATGTTCCCACCGATCCTAGCGCGCAACTCGAGGTGCCGAAAGGATGGCACAAGCTGCCGGATGTGCTGAGTGTCGAGGAGATCGAGCGCCTCATCGCCGCGCACCATCCCGACAACACGTTGGGGTGGCGCGATCGCGCATTCCTCGAGGTGGCATACGCCACCGGCACGCGGGTCTCGGAGCTGATCGGTCTGGGCCTGGCGGATATCTGGCTCGAGGACGGCCTCGTTCGGGTGATCGGCAAGGGGGACAAACAACGTCTCGTGCCACTCGGCCGTCGTGCTCTCGCCGCCGCCGCACTGTATATCAACGAGCAGCGGCCGACGCTCGACAAGGGCATGGGTGAGGGCCGATTCCTGCTGAACGCGCGTGGCAAGCCGCTCACGCGCGGAGGGGCCTGGGAAATCGTCAAACAATGCGCACGACGCGCCGGGATCACCAAGAAGGTGACGCCCCATACCCTGCGCCACAGCTTTGCGACCCATCTGCTCGAAGGCGGCGCGGACCTGCGCGCCGTGCAGGAAATGTTGGGCCACGCCGATCTGTCCACCACGCAGATCTACACTCACGTGGATCGCGAATATCTGAGATCTGCGCACAAGTCCTATCATCCGAGGGCGTGAGCAGGTAAGGCGGTACGGCGGCGGGTGGCGCATGGGCGAGGCCATGCCTCCCCCGGCTAGGTGGGACGATACATCCTCATGCGACACGTTGGCCGGTCGGTAGGTCGTAGAATCTTTCCGCGACCCAGGTCTTTCTGGATGTTTTCCCGAATGTATCGTCTAGCAGTTGCCAGAGCGCAGTCACTTCGGACGATGCGGTCATGGTAGTTTCGCGTCCACACCTGGCGTCCCGGCGTGCCTCGCAGTCGGTTGATCCTTCCGACTTGTATGACCCGATGATCGTTCCGAGGCCCCAGGTTGAAGGGCATGCATGGCAGACGACCCACCGCAGTTCGGCGACTCGTCGGTCCCGACGTGGCGATCGATGAACACGAGGGCGTGCACGTGGTCGGGCATGATGACAAAGTCGTCGGCCTCGCTCCTACAAGCCCGGACTCGCCACGGTCTACCGGCGCCGTTAACTTTCAGGGCCCATACGCACAAAGACTTAACCTCCCGAATACAGGCTTAATAAATCATGACCCGACACGGCATTCTTCTCCCGTTTCTGGCCCTGTTGGCCATTCCGACGTCCGTCCAGGCCCAGGGATTCGGCGGCTCCCTGGCCATCGCCGGCGGCGACGTGCTGATCGGCGAGACCGGGAATTCCATCTTCCCGGGCATCGTCTACGTCTACCAGGGGGCCGGCGGCGTCTGGCGGGAAGTGGCCCAGTTCACGGCCGCGGACAACGAGGGGCCGCCCGACCACTTCGGCCGTGCGTTGGCCGCGGAGGGCACGACATTGCTCGTGGGAAGCCCCGGGCGGGCGGAAGGCATCGGGGCCGTCTACGTCTTCCGCCAGAACGGCTCCGGCTCCTGGACCGAGGTCGAGCGGATCATCCCTGCTGATGGCGCCGAAGGGGACGCCTTCGGGAGCGCGATCGCGATTCGGGGCGACGTCGCCGTCGTGTCGGCCCCCGGCCGAGAAGCGCAGACGGGAGCCGTGTACCTCCTGCGGCGCGGGGCCGACGGAAGATGGTCGGAGCACTCGCAGCTGGTGGCCGACGGGCTGAAAGAGGGTTCCGCGTTCGGCACCAAGCTCGCGCTCGATGGGGAGACCATCCTGGTGGGCGTCCCGTCACAGCGGGAGGCCCCGGGTGCCGTGTACACCTTTGGATACGATGCCGGCGCTGACGCCTGGACCCAGGGAGCCATGCTCGAGACGAGCGCTTTGGGCAACGCCAGCGGTCTGGCGTCGGCCCTGGGGTTGCGGGACGGGCTCGCCCTGGTCGGTGCGCCGCAGGTGGCGGGCCGGCAAGGTGTGGTTCTCGCGTTCGCCCACGACGCGGAGACCGGCGCGTGGGTCCCGCAGGGTCGTCTGGCACCGTTCGCTGGCGGCAACAACGCCCAGTTCGGCACATCCATCGCGTTTGACGGTGCGACGGCGTGGATCGGCGCTCCCGGAGAAGCTCAGGGACGCGGAGCGCTCTACGCTTTCGAACGCGACGAAGCCGGAGAATGGTCTGGTGCGACCAGAACGACGGGCGCCGACTTGCCGGAACGCGCGTCGTTCGGGAACGCCATGGTGGTGCAGGGTGGTGTGGCGGTCGTGGGCGCCACCGGCGTCGATTCGCGAGAGGGGGCAGCAGTGCTCATGGAGCTGGCGGGAGGCGGCTGGCAGCAGCGCAACACGGTCATCAACGAGATGAAGGGGTTCGATGCGATGGTCGGTGCCGACATCGAGTGCACCGACGATCGCGCCGCCGGCTTCGAGTGCAGCATGGTCGACGTGGCGTCATTCCTTCCCATCAAGGACATCGGCGGAAGCCGGGGCGTGCGCGTGAACGACATCTGGGGTTGGACCGACCCGGAGACCGGTCGGGAGTACGCCATGGTGGGACGCACCGACGGCACGTCGTTCATCGACGTCAGCGATCCCAACGCCCCGACCTACCTCGGCGATCTTCCGAAGACCGAAGGCTCCCGCAGTAGCATTTGGCGCGACATCAAGGTGTATCGCGATCACGCCTACATCGTCGCCGATGCCGCCGGTGAACACGGCGTGCAGGTGTTCGACCTCACGGAGCTGCGCAACGTGCGCAACGCCCCGGTGACGTTCGAGGCCACCATGACGTACCACGGGATCCACAGCGCACACAACATCGTCATCAACGAGGAGACCGGATTCGCCTACGCGGTGGGGAGCAGCGGCGGTGGAGAGACCTGCGGCGGCGGCCTGCACATGATCGACATCCGCAATCCGGAGAGCCCCAGCTTTGCCGGGTGTTTCGCCGATCCGTCGACGGGCCGGCGCGGCACCGGTTACTCCCACGATGCGCAATGCGTGGAGTACCACGGTCCCGACACCGAGCACCAGGGCAAGGAAATCTGCATGGGGGCCAACGAAACGGCCTTGAGCATCGCCGACGTCACCGACAAGAACAATCCCGTGGCGCTGGCGACGGCATCCTATCCCAACGTGGCATACACCCACCAGGGATGGCTCACCGACGACCATCGTTATTTCTACATGAACGACGAGGGCGACGAGCCCCAGGGATTGGTGGATGGTACCCGGACGTTGGTGTGGGACGTGACCGATCTGGACGATCCCATCCTCGTCAAGGAGTACATCGCCGAGACGACGACGACGGACCACAATCTCTACGTCCGCGGCAACATGATGTACCAGTCGAACTACGGCAGCGGGCTTCGGATTCTGGACGTGTCCGATCCCGAGAACCCCGTGGAGGTTGGGTTCTTCGACACGACGCCGTATGGCGGCGGCGGGTCGTGGAGCAACTATCCGTTCTTCGAGAGCGGCGTGATCGTCGTGACTAGCATGTCGGAAGGATTGTTCGTCTTGAAGAGCCGGGGACCGATTCGGTTGGTGCAGTAGAGAGGGGCGCAGATCGCCGTAGGGGCGACGCAGTGCGTCGACCCTACGGAAGGCCGGTCAGCCCCCGATTGTAGTGACCGCTTGAGGTGCAGGCATGCCCATAATCTGATATCCCCGGCAGGATGTAGCAACTCGACATGGCCCAAGGTGGG
>JAPULZ010000163.1 GCA_027294455.1 Gemmatimonadota bacterium | reverse complement strand
ATCGGCCGAATCACCAGGAACATCGCTCGGGCGCCTGTGGAAGCGGCTCTCAGCGTTTCCGGGGGGAAAGTGGGTATTCAGCCAGGCGTTGCGGCTCAGTGTCCCGTACAGCGCCACCATCGGTGCGCGTGTGGAGGCGCTGGAGCCGGGGTACGCCCGCCTGTCGCTTCGGGATCGCCGTCGGGTTCGCAACCATCTTCGCTCTGTACACGCCGTGGCGCTGGTCAATCTCGGCGAGTTGACGAGCGGCCTCGCCATGCTTTTGGGCCTACCGCCCACCGTCCGCGGCATCGTGACCGACATTTCAACGGAGTTCGTGAAGAAGGCGCGCGGTCGGCTCACCGCCGAGTGCACCTGTGATCCCCCCGCCGTACTGGAGCCTACTGACTACACGGTCACCGCGGAGATCCGGGATCGAGCTGGGGAGGTCGTGGCCCGCGTGGTGGTGGTGTGGCGGCTGGGACCCAAGCCGTGACGGAGACACCCCTGATGGTGGACGCTGGAATCGCCATTCCCATCGTCTGCGGCGCGATGTACCCCTGTTCCAATCCCGAGCTCGTCGCGGCCGCCTCACAAGCTGGCGGGCTCGGGGTGCTCCAGCCGATCTCTCTCACATTCGTGCACGGGTACGACTTCCGGGCCGGCATCCGCAAAATCCGTTCGCTCACCGACCGACCGATCGGCATGAACGCGCTCATCGAGCAGTCTTCGAGACTGTACCGGCGCCGGATGGAGGAGTGGATCGATGTTTCGCTGGAGGAGGGTGTGCGGTTCTTCGTGACCTCACTGGGGAAGCCGGACTGGGTGGTGCGACGGGTCGAGCCGGTGGGCGGTCGGGTATATCATGACGTGACCGAGCGTAAATGGGCGCAAAAGGGCCTCGATTGTGGCGTCCACGGCCTCATAGCCGTAAACAACCGGGCCGGTGGACACGCGGGACCCCTCGAAGTCCGGGCTCTCCTGGACGAGGTCGGCGATCTCGGCCTGCCCGTCGTATGCGCAGGCGGCGTCGGGAACGAGGAGGAATTCGTCGCCGCCCTGAGAATGGGATACGCGGGAGTGCAGATGGGCACCCGCTTCATCGCGACGGATGAATGCTCTGCCAGTGACGAATACAAGCAGACCATCGTGGACGCTGACGAGGACGACATCGTGCACAGCGAGCGTCTCACCGGTGTGCCGGTAGCGGTGATCAACACCCCCTCCGTGCAGAGGTTGGGCCTGCGTGCGGGGCCGCTGGCCCGCTGGATGCTTCGCGGGCGGCGTACCAAACACTGGATGCGCACGATCTACGCCGTAAAGTCCTTTTGGCAGCTTCGCCGGGCTCTTCACGCCACGAGCGCTGGAGGAGACTACTGGCAAGCCGGAAAGAGCGTGTCCGGAATTGGCACCGTTGAGCCCGTGGCCTCGATCATCCGCCGCTTCTGCGAGGCGGCGCGCTCGGCAGGACTACCCGCCGACGGCAAGTAGCGGCTGAACAGGCGGTCACGCCACTTCACTACCGGCGGAACGCTCCTTTGAAACGCGTTCTCGCTTCTTTACCGAAATGCTAGATGGGACAGACCAATTTCCCCAGCTTCTCGGTCAGCTTCATGTTCTCCGAGTAATCCACGGGGCAGTCGATGATCACAACCGTGTCGTCGGCGATGGCCTGGGTGAGGACGGGAACCAGTTCGTCCGCGGCCTGCACCCTATAACCCTTGGCCCCGAAGCTCTCCGCGAATTTCACGAAGTCGGGATTGTTGAAGGTGATATGGCTGGGTCGTCCGAAGTGCTGTAGCTGGTGCCAGTGGATCAAGCCATATTCGGCGTCGGTCCAGATGAGAACGATGATCGGGGTCTCGATACGAAGAGCGGTCTCGATCTCCTGACAGTTCATCAGGAAGCCTGCATCGCCCGTCACGGTAACCGCCGTACGGTCGGGGTGGGCCAGCTTGGCCGCGATGGCACCCGGCACGCCGATCCCCATGCTGGCGAAGCCGTTCGAGATAATGCAGGTATTGGGCCGCTCGGCCTCATAGAGCCGGGCGGTCCACATCTTGTGAGCACCCACGTCGCATACGACGATATCCTCCGGCTCGAGCACCTGGCGGAGGTCCCAGAGAATGCGCTGGGGCACGATGGGAAACGCCGGATTTTCCGCGTGCTCAGAGTGCTCTCGGAGAACGAACTCCCGCAGCGTTCCAAGCTTTGGCTCCTGCTGAGGCCGCGCCAGTTCACCGATCCGGCGCAGGGCCTCACCGACGTCTCCGATGACACCCGCCGCGAGTATATAGTGCTCATCCACCTCGGCCGGCGTCTGGTCGATGTGTAGGATCTGGGCGTGTTTTTCGGGGTGCCACAGGTAAGGATGGTACTCGATCATGTCGTAGCCCACGCAGATGATCACGTCGGCTCGGTCGAACCCGCAGTCGACATAGTCATGCGCCTGAAGGCCTACCGTGCCGAGGCTCAGGGGGTGCGAAAACGGTATCGCACCCTTGGCCATGAACGTGGTCGCAACCGGAATCTGGAGCTTCTCGGCAAAGGCCTGTAACTGCTCCGTGGCGCGTGCGCGAATGACCCCGTTCCCGGCCATTATGATGGGGTGTTCGGCACCCGAGATGATCTCGGCGGCCTGCGCTACCTTTGCGGCGGGCGGCTCCGGAGTCGCCGCCGCCTGCACCCTGAGCGGCTCCTTCCCCTCGATATCGGCCCCGGCGATGTTTTCGGGGAAGTCGATGAAGCTGACACCTGGCTTCTCTGTGAGGGCCTGCTTGAACGCCTTGCGAACCACCTCCGGGATGATCTCCGGTTCGCGAATCTGCGTGCTGTACTTGGTTATGGGAGCGAAGAGTCTGACCAGATCGAGGTGCTGGTGGCTCTCCTTGTGCATCCGGGTCGTGGCCACCTGGCCGGCGATGGCCACGACCGGCACCCGGTCCATGTTCGCGTCCGCCACCCCGGTCACCAGATTCGTCGCGCCGGGACCCAGGGTCGAAAGGCAGACACCCACTCTCCCCGTCAGCCGTCCG
>JAPULZ010000162.1 GCA_027294455.1 Gemmatimonadota bacterium | reverse complement strand
CGGGTCGACGCTCCTCCGGCTCGAGGCCGCGCGACGGTTGGGCAGCAGCTGGCGGCTCGAAGTGGAGGGGACGGCGTTCGTGGCAATCGAGGGCGACGATCCGCTGTTCGGCCTCCGGCGGGACCATAATCTCCGTTTGATACTGGAGAAGCACTTTTGATCGAGAGTCTGGCGGATACCACGGCTGCGCGCCTGGTTCCGCCTACTCCGGCTTGGAAGCGATGATGTTCAAACGATTCGATAGAAAGGTGAAACGGGCATTGAAGGACCGCTACGCGATCGAGGGCGAGCTCGGCAGCGGCGGCATGGCCACCGTCTACCTCGCCCGCGACAAGCGTCTGCCTCGGCAGGTGGCCATCAAGGTGCTGAAGCCCGAGGGCGCAAGCCGCGTTGCGCGGCAGCGGTTCATGCGGGAAGTTGAATTCGCCTCGCAGCTCACCCACCCCCACATCGTGCCGATCTTCGCGACCGGCGAGGTGGACGAGCTGCCGTATTACGTCATGCCACACATCACCGGTCCGACAGTGCGGGATCGGCTGCGCGAAGAGGGCGCCCTCCCGCTGGCCGATGCCCTGCGGATCGCCACCGAGATCGGTGATGCCTTGCACTACGCGCACGAACGGGGCGTCGTACATCGTGACGTAAAGCCCGAAAACATCCTGCTGTCGAACGGCCATGCCATGATCGCCGACTTCGGCATCGCCCTCGCGCCGGCCACGCCGGTGGACGACCGCCTTACCATCGAGGGCCACGCCATCGGCACCCCGGGCTACATGAGTCCGGAACAGGCGCGAGGGTTCGACATCGATCCGCGGTCGGATCTCTACAGCTTGGGGCTCGTGACGTTCGAGATGCTGAGCGGACGCCATCCGTTCGATCTTGAGGCCCGTGCCGTACCGCCGGACGCAGGGTCTGGACGCGCGACACCGTCGCTGCGGTCGGTGGGCTGGACCGCTTGCGACATCATCGACAGGGCGGTCCAGCGATCCATGGCCCCCGATCGCACCCAACGTTTTGCCACGGTGCGGGATTTCGTCCGCATGCTCGAGCCACTGGTGGGGTCCGAGACCGACACCCCCGCGCCGTCCGCCCTCCCGGCAGCCGGGGTTGCGATCGTCGTCTTGCCGTTCGCCACCATTGGCGCGGACCGCGAAGACGAGTTCTTCGCCCGCGGCATCACCGACGACATCCTCTCGCGGGTATCACAAGATGATACACTCCAGGTCACGTCCAAGACGACGTCAATGCGGTACCGGAATACGCCAAAGGCGGTGCGGGAAATATCGGCGGAACTCGGCGCGGCCTACGTGCTGGAAGGAAGCGTGCGGAGCTCCGGCGCCAAGGTTCGGGTGGTGGCACAGCTGATCGACGCCAGGGAAGACAAGCACATCTGGGCGGAGAGCTACGACCGTACGCTGGACGATCCGCTCGGCGCGCAAGAGGAGATCGCCGATCGAATCGCCCTGGCAGTCGTCGAGATGCTGGAGACGCGGCGGACCGAGGCGGTGGCGTAACCTCGGCTCAGGCCGCCTCTGCCCGCACCATTTCTTCCAGGGCCATCTTCGGACACAAGTTGTCGTGAATGTAGTGGACGAGATTCGTGCCCACGCTGCGAATGGCCCCGTCGGTTTGCGCGTCGATCACGTTGCCCCCCTCGTCGAACTTGCCTTGCACCCCTGCAATGGAGACGGGGCCCGGCAATACGATGGCACCCACGTGGGAGACGACGCTGCGCAACTGCTCGAGCGCCTTGATGGCCCCGATCTGGCCGGCAGCCACTCCGAGCAGCGCCACAGGTTTGCCCTTGAGCACCGAGGGGAACCCCATGTTCTCGATCGCGAGCTTGATGACGCTCGAGTACCCGCCGTGATACTCTGGTGTCGCGAGAATCACGCCGATGGCATTTTGGATCCGTTCCTGTAATTGCTCGGCGCCGCTGTTTTCCGACGCGGCCCCCGGCAGTGGCAGATCCAGCGTCGCCGGATCGATCACGTCCACGCTCACCTGCGACTGCTGTCTGAGCTCGTCCGCGACGACCGCGACGGCCTTTGCCGTGAAGTTGCCGGGTCGCACGCTGCCCTGCACGATGGCGATGCTGATTGTCCGATCGATCATAATCACTCCTTGTAGAAAAACGATTGCAGATCTGCAGTCACCCGCTCATGCGGGCGTCGTGCCCCGCCCGGATGGAGTCGAGCAGCTCGATGAGTTTGCGCTGCTGTTTCTCACTCACCATGGCGAGGACCTCGTGTTGGGCCCGACGCAGCGGCTCGTCGAGCCGCGCGATGAGCCGCGCGCCGTCCGGGGTGATGAAGCAGTACACGCAGCGCCGGTCGTCCGAGCCGCGGACCCGCCGCACGAGCCCCTTGGTCTCGAGGCGATCGATCATCCGGGTGATGCCGGGCCTCTTCTCTATCATGCGGTTGGCAATCTCCAGCGTGGGGAGCCCGTCGGCCCCCGCACCTCGGAGAATCCGTAGCACGTTGTACTGCTGGCTAGTGAGGGAGACGCCCTCGAAAACGCCCTCGAAGAACCGCCGGATCACGTCGGCCGTTATTAGGAGGCCGAGGGCCGCTTGCTCGCTCAGACTGGCAAATGTCTTTGACTGCCGGACGTCCCGTGCCAGCCCACTTTGTTGATTGACCATACTACATTTTAATAGTCAATAATTGATCTGTCAAGTATTGTCATGTCACTGCAACAGCGCCCTCTCGAGCGGATAGCCCCCGGCTCAGGTCTGCATTGTTGGTCAGTGTGACGCTCGTCGCTGCGACAATGGCCGTTTTTTCTCATGTTGAGCCGTTACTCCTACTGCGGGCAACGGTTCACCTGAGGAGGATCGGGGTTGGGCATCTTCGCGAAATCACCGGCAGCCACGACCATGGAACGGACCAAGAATCGACCGAGCGAGAAAAAAATCGCGAAGCTGAAATACACCGTGGACGACTGGGACAGCGATTCGTACGCTCTCATGGCCGAGGGCGCCGATCCGGTTCACTGTCCCTCGTGTGGGTTCACCGGTTTCTACGGACCACGGGCCTTGGACAACAAGAAGTTCCGGGAATGCCGATTCTGCGGTTTCTATCAGGAAGTCGACCAGCCGCCCGGCCGTCGCCGTCCGGTGGTCCATGATTGCGACAAGTGGCCCGAAGCCGGCGGCACTCCATACATCTGGTGGATTCCTGGAGACGAGCGCTTCTACGAATGCAATTTCTGCGGCCAACGGGCCGTCGTGGAAAAGACGAACGCGTTCCAACGCAACGTGGGGATCACCGCGCCGGCCGACGACCCGACCCATCCCTGGTGGCAGGTTCCGCAAGACAAATCGTATTCCTATTACTACTCCTACTGGGAGCAGTGGCCTTGCACAAAGGGGCGCATCATATTCTAGTTGTCCGGACATATGCCTGCGTCCAACTACCGCGTCTTTGACGGTCACAACGATACGTTACTGAACCTCCATCTCGCCGAGCGGGGTGGAGGTCGTTCTTTTTTTATCGAGAGCGAAAAGGGACACATCGACCTGCCCCGGGCGCGACGCGGCGGGCTGGCCGGGGGGTTCTTCGCCATCTTCGTGCCGCCGGTAGACGAGTACAGCTCCAGTGCGCCGCCTGACGATCCCAACGCGCCATCCGTCGCACCGCCCGTCCCCGCCCTGGATCCCGCGTACGCCAAGGATTTTACCAACGATCTCATCACGCTCCTGGGCAACATCGAGGAGCAGGCCGATGGGCAGGTCCGACTAGTGCGCAACATCCAGGAACTTGGGCGCTGCCTTGCCCGAGACGTGCTGGCGATGATCCTCCACTTCGAGGGCGCGGAGGCCATTCACCCCGACCTCTCGGTGCTCGAGCATTTCTATGACCGAGGCCTGCGCTCCCTGGGCCTGGTGTGGAGCCGGCCCAACGCCTATGGCCACGGCGTGCCCTTCGCGTTCCCGGCATCTCCCGACTCGGGGCCCGGCCTCACCGATGCCGGCTTCGAGATCGTCCAGGAGTGCAACCACCTGGGAATTCTCGTCGATCTCGCGCACCTCAACGAGCGCGGATTCTGGGACGTAGCGGCCGTCACCGATGCGCCCGTGGTCGTCACCCACGGCGCGGCCCATCGGCTCTCGCCGTGCTCGCGGAATCTCACCGACCAACAGCTGGACGCCATCGGGGAGTCGGGCGGCGTCGTGGGCCTCAACTTCCACGTCGGATTCCTGCGCCCCGACGGACTGCGGGATCCGGACACGCCGCTGCGAGTCATGATCGACCACATCGACTACATGGTCGACCGCATCGGCATCGACCACGTGGCGTTGGGATCGGATTTCGACGGTGCGACCATGTCGCAATACCTGGGGGACGTGGCCGGATTGCCGAAGTTGATCGGCGAGTTGCAGCAAGCCGGTTACGACGACGTTGCGCTGCGCAAGCTGACACTGGAAAACTGGCTCCGCGTGCTGGGGGATACCTGGCGGTGACGGCGCGACGGGCGGCCGTAATCCGTGGTCTCAACATCGAGGGACATCACTGGCGCTACGACATGGCCGGGCACGGCGATGACACGTTGCTCCTCCTCACCGGCGGCGCCGGTGAAGGAAATCCCATTGCGGACACCCTCGGGCCACTCGCCGACGAAATCGTCATCCTGGCCCCGGTGTACCCGCCCCTCGCCACGATCGAACAACTCCTGAGCGGGATCGTGTGGATCCTCGACCGCGAGGGCATTTCGAAGGCCCACATGTTCGGCGCATCCCTCGGCGGCGCCATCGCCCAATGTCTCGTCCGTCGCCACCCCGACCGCGTCAAAAGTCTCATGTTGGCGAACACCGCCGCTCCCGTGCCATGGGCCGGCCCACTGGTCCGCACCGTGCGGGGAGTGTTCCGTGCTCTACCAGGTGGTTGGCTGGTGGAGACCATGAAGAAGAAGTTGACCAAGACCATGGCCTCCTCGAAGGCGGAGCGACCCGCCGTGCGAAGGAAGATCGACGAGACCATGGCCGGGTTCGCCAAGGTCGATCTGCTGGCGATGTGCGACTATGTAGCAGACTACCACTCTCACTACCGTTTCACGAACGCCGACCTGTCCGGCTGGCCTGGGCGCGTGCTCATCATCGAATCCGAGGACGACCCCATGGTCCCCCGCCGCCACCGGGAGCGACTGAAGCGGCTCTACCCGAACGCAAAGGTGCATACCTTCGCCGCCGGCGGTCATGCACCGGGCCTGCACGATCCGGCCGCCATGCTCGATCTCATGCAGGGTTTCCTGTCGGATCGTATCGCGCGGAGCTGAAGACTTTAGGCAGGTGAACAATTTGACTGATCTACGATATCCCATCGGCCGGATCGACTTTTCCGGACATGCCACCAAGGAGCAGCGCAACGTGGCGATCGCGGACATCGAGCATACGCCCGAGTGGCTACGCGACGCCGTCCACAATCTGTCCGACGCGCAACTCGACACGCCGTACCGCCCGGAAGGCTGGACCGTTCGCCAGGTCGTCCACCATGTGGCCGACAGCCATCTGAACAGTCTCACGCGGTTCAAGCTGACGTTGACCGAAGACAAGCCGACAATTCGCACCTACGACGAGGCGCGCTGGGCCGAGCTACCTGACGCGGCCGGCCCGCCCAAGATGTCGCTTCGGCTGCTGGACGCGCTGCACGAGCGGTGGGTTTATCTCCTCCGAAACATCAGCGACGCCGATTGGAAACGCGAGCTCATCCACCCCGACCTCGGCAACATGCGGCTAGACGAGCTGCTCGTATTCTACGGATGGCACGGCCGGCACCATGTCGCTCACATTACCAACCTGCGAAAGCGTGAGGGGTGGTAGCCGTGTTACCGCAACTGCTGGAGGCCTGGCGCACCAACGACCGCATCAACTTCTTCCTCATCGACCGCATCAGCCCGGCAGGCATGAAATGCTCGCTCTCGAAGCGAGGCGGCCGGAACGTCGTCCGGCAATTCGCCCACCTGCACAACAACCGCGTGTATCAGCTCGAGAACCGTGCGCGCGACCTGGCTGAAGGCCTGGACAAGTTCGCATCCGACGAAGAGCCGAGCAAGGCCAAACTGAAGAAGTACCTCAAGGCGTCCGGCAAGCAGATGGAGATTTTTTTCGAAGACTGCATCGCAGGAAGACCCAAGCGCCGGGGGTTCAAGAAGGGCGTCATCGCACACCTCGCGTATCTGATCTCCCATGAGAGTCATCATCGCGGCAGCATCCTGCTGACACTCAAGGAATGCGGGCACAAGCTCGACCAAAAAACGCAGATGAGCATCTGGGATTGGGACCGCATCTAGTGCGGTCCCGCTCGGACCATTGCATCTCATCGAATCTGCCCGAACCCTCCAGCCAATAGGCCCTATATTAAGGGAAGGGGTTTTCCGAACGCCAAGATGAAACCGTCTGCAATTTTCCTTCTCACCATCGGCCTCGGCGCCGGCGCATTCAGCAGCTCTCAGGTTGAGGAGGGTCTCCTGCCCATAAACGGCACCGACCTCTTCGTCGAGCGCATGGGATCGGGGGAGCCCATCGTCGTCGTTCGCGGCGGCCCGGTCATGGAGCACGGCTACCTCTTGACGCATCTCGCCCCGCTGGCCGAGTCCCACGAGCTCATCTTCTTCGACCAGCGGTTGAGCGGCCGGTCCGCGGCGACGGTCGACAGCGGCACGGTGCGGCTTGCCACCTTCGTGGAAGACATCGAAGCGCTACGGGTGGCACTCGATCTGGGACGCATTCATCTCATGGCGCACTCGTGGGGCGGGTTGCTCGCGATGCGCTATGCGGTGGAACACGGCGAGAATCTCGACTCCTTGATACTGCTCAACTCCATGAGCGCCAGCTCAGCGTTGTGGCAAGAAGAAGAAACCATCCTGGCGCAGCGTGCGACGGCCGCAGATAGCGCCGAGCGCCAAGCCGTACTCGAGTCGGAGGGGTTTGCCCAGCAACGACCTGAGGCCATCGCCAAGCTCCTTCGCGTCTCGTTCAAGCTACAGTTCCACGATCGCTCGTTCATCGATCGACTGACTCTCTACGTGCCGGACGACTACACCGACCGGAGCCGGCAGTTCGAGTTCATGATGGTGGATCTCATGGATTTCAACCTGCACGATGCTCTGGCGAGCGTCACAACGCCCACGTTGATCATGGATGGCTCGGACGAGCCGGATGCCACGTTGGCTGGCGCCGCATTGCACCAATCGTTGCAATACTCCACGCTCGTGATCATCGGGAACTCGGGACACTTGTCCATTCATCGAACAGCCTGAGGAATTCCTCCAGCAGGTGCGAGCGTTCTTGAATAGATGACGAACGAGGAGGACCGACATGACTGACACGATCTCGAAAACTCGATATGTGATCGCCGTTCCCGACCTGGCGGCATCGGCCAAGTTCTATCATGACGCGCTCGGATTCGAGATTCACGAGATCGGCGACGCGGGCTGGCGATTCTTCCTCAAGGACCACTGCTGCATCATGGCAGGCGAGTGTCCCGACGCGATTCCGCCCGCGCAGCTGGGAGACCACTCGTACTTCGCCTACATGGTGATCGATGGAATAGACGCGTACCACAAGAAGGTCGTGGCAGCCGGTGCCGAGATCGTGAAGCCCCTGCGGGACGAGCCCTGGGAGATGCGCGAGTTCGGCGTACGTACGCAAGACGGACACCGGATCATGTTCGGGAGCCCAACCTGACCATGAACTCGGGAACGCATTGGGAGCGTGTGTATCGCACGAGTGCCGCGCACGATGTCAGCTGGTACCAGGCGAAACCGGTGCTGTCACTCGAGTTGATCGAGTCAGCGGGACTGAGCTTGGAGGCCTCGATCATCGACGTGGGAGGCGGCGCTGCCTCATTGCTGGACGAATTGCTGGATCGTGGCTACGAGCGACTCGCGTTGGTGGACGTTGCCGAGTCGGCGGTCGCAGCCGTTCAGGAGCGGCTCGGCGATCGCGGGCGTGGCGTTGAGTGGCTCGTGGCCGATGTCACGCAATGGGATCCGCCCCATCGATGGGACCTGTGGCACGACCGCGCGGCTTTTCACTTCCAGGTCGACGCGGCCGCACGGCAGGGATATCTCCACGCGCTGGAACAAGGTGTGGCGCGGGACGGATGGGCCATGATCGCCACGTTCGGGCCTGACGGACCGGCGCGTTGCAGCGGTTTGCCCGTGCAGCGCTACAGTGCGGACGAACTGGCGGCGACGTTGGGGTCCCGGTGGAAACTGCAGGACACGCGAACGGAGTTGCACAAGACGCCGGCCGGCAAGCCGCAATCGTTCGTGTTCTCTCTCTTTTCGCGGTCGGGACAGCTGGACGGGTGAGGCACGATACCGCTCTAGAGCTTTTCCAGCAACCGCCGAAGCTCTTTCAGGCCGCCCTTCCCCAAACTCTTCTTGAATTCGTCCTGCACCTCGGTCACGGCATCGAGGGCATCCGTGGCCAGACGATTCCCCATGGGCGTGTACACCACGAGTTTCGCCCGCTTGTCACCGGGATCCGCGGCGAACTCGAGATAACCGAACTCCACCAGCTCCTTCACCATCTGTCCCATCGCCTGCTTCGTGATCCCGGCGCGCCGGGCCAGCTCGGTGGTGCGCGTCCCCGCGCGATCCATGTTCCGCAACACCGACGAATGGACGACGCGATAGCTCCCGTGCCCGCGCGCCCGAATCAATTCGGCGGTGTGGTCCTCGAAGCGACGGTAACCGTATCCCAGTAGCTGGCCGGTGTTGGCCCAAGTTCGATCCGGGCTGGGTCGTCTGTCTTGCTTCTTCTTTTTCTTCTTGTGCTTGGCCACGCCGGGTCCCGCCGGTTCTGCTTCAATAGGCAACTTACCTTACTACCTCAAGAGCGCAAATTCGGTTTGACCCGGCGAAGCGGGACTGACCCCTGGACACCCCCGGCCCCACATACTACAATATCGTATAATACAAATGTGAAGAACGGCACATGGCCAGGAAATCTCGATCGGACCACCGGCTCAAGCGTCCCTGGTTCTATATCCTCCTCGCTTTGGTTGGCGACGATCTCCACGGCTCCGCCGTCGAACGGGAAGTGCTGGCACTGTCCGGCGGCAGCGTGCGGCTCTGGCCCGTGTCGCTCTATGGCTCCCTCCAAGAACTTTCCGACCGCGGTCTGATCTCCGAGCTGGCCGGATCCAAGCATCCGTCCGACGAGAGCGAGAAGAAACGCTACTACCGCATCACCAAGAACGGCCGCCGCGTACTGGCGGAGGAAGCGCGGGACATGGCCGACACCGCGCAGGAAGCCCTCGCCAGGTTGAGCACATGAGCCATCGCCGCTCCCACGAGGCATACCGCCTGCTGTTGCGCGCACTTCCAGCGTCGTTCGTCGCGAAGCACGGCGCCGACGTAGAAGCGGCTTTCGCCGCGCGGCTGCGGGAATCCGGCGGCGGACTCCACCTCGTCCGCGCCTGGGCGGCGGCGTTATTCGATCTGATACGCGGCGGATGGAGTCTCCGCGCGGCAACCGCCCGGCGCAGAGAACCGCCGCTGCGGAAACACAAGGAGCGGGCGATGTTCGATGAACTGCTGCAGCACGTTCGATTCGCAGTCCGTGGGCTCCTCCGCGCACCCGGGCCGAGCCTCGTCGTGGTTGCGACGCTGGCGCTGGCCATCGGTGCCAATACGTCCGTCTTCAGTGTCATTAACGGCGTGATGCTGCGGCCCCTGGAGTATCCCGATGCCGATCACCTCTTCCTGATCGACGGCGAACACCTCGCAACCGATCGGCATCAGAGGTTTCATCCCGGCGCCGACGTGCAGCGCATGATCCGCGACGTGTCGGCCTTCGTGAGCTTGGTGGGCCTCACCAGTGTGCGACAAAACGTATCGGGGCGCGATGCACCGGAGCAACTGGACGTGGGATGGGCCTCGGCCGGATTCCAGGACGTCTTCCGCGTGACACCCGCGCTCGGCAGGCTGTTCGACGCCGACGATCCTTCCACGTCGGTTGTCCTGAGTCACGCGTTCTGGGTGTCCTATTTCGGCGCCGACTCCACCGTGCCCGGTACCGCCGTATCTCTCGACGGCCGCCCCGTCACGATCATCGGGGTGTTGCCGTCCGACTTCCGCATAGACCTACCACCGCAGTACGGCTGGCCCGCGCGGGTGGACATGTGGAAGAAGCCCGATCCCCAGTACGTGAACGGCGACTTCTGGAACATGCCGCGACTCACGGCGTCGTTCTGGATCGTGGTGGGACGGACGCGCGTGGACGTCACCGAGGCCCAGATGGCCGGCGAGCTCGAAGCGGTAGCCGCCGCATTGCGGGCCGAGGAGGCCGACCATGCCGAGGCTGATGTGCATTTCGCCGCGCGGCCCCTCCACCGCGCCGTGGTGGGGGACGTGCAGCCCGTGTTGCTTGCCCTGTTGGGAGCCGTGGGACTCGTCCTGCTGATCGCATGTGCGAACGTCTCGAGTGTTATGCTCGCCCGTTCTCTCGCTCGGCGTCAGGAGTTGGCCGTGCGCGTCGCCCTCGGCGCGTCCAGGGGACGGCTCGCGCGCATGCTGTTGACGGAGAGCTGTGTGCTCGCGCTCCTCGGCACGGCGGTCGGCGTCGCCTTGGCGTACGGCGGGACGGATCTCATCGCCGCCATCCGCCCGGCAGATCTCGTCCGCGCGGAGAACATTCAGGTGAATGGCACGGTCCTGGTTTTCGCGTTGATCGTCGCCGGGTTGAGTACCGTGGCGTTCGGGTTGGCGCCGGCATTGTTCGGGTCGCATACCAACCCCCACGCCACCCTGCCGTCCCGCAGCGCATCGGCGGGACGGAGCGCCCGTCTCACGCGCGTGCTCGTGACCGGAGAGATCGCCGTCGCCTTCGTTCTCTTGGTGGGCGCCGGGCTGCTGCTGCGCACGTTCGCGTTGCTCGAGAAGATCCGGCCGGGATTCGATTACGACGGATTGCTCACCTATTCCATCTCGCTACCCAGCACCCAGTATCAGATCCCCGCGGGCACCCATCGCTTTTTCGATGAGATGACCACGCGTGCTGCCGGTCTGGCGGAGGTACAGTCAGCCGCCGTGGTGTGGCCCATTCCACTGGAAGGACAGAGCTGGTCTTCTGACTACACGGTTGAGGGTGATGCCCCAGGCGATCAAGCAACCGCCAACCAACGAGTGATTACGCCCAACTACTTCGAGACACTCGACATCCCCATCCTCGACGGCCGCACGTTCCAACCCAACGATATGCGGGAGGTGGCCGTCGTCTCGCAACGGTTCGCCGACGAGGCCTGGCCCGGTCAACCGGCCGTGGGCAAGCGGATTCAGACGTCGCCGTGGGACCAGCCCGTGTGGTTCGACGTGATCGGCGTCGTGGGCGACATCCGTTACAAAGACATCAGGGAGGAGCCGGCGAGCACGATCTACTTCTCTACGGCCGGTTGGAGTTGGACGGACTGGGAGTTCGGCGTGGTCGCGCGCACGCGCGGCGCCCCGATGAACGCGGTTCCCGCGCTCAAGGCACTCCTCGCCGAGATGGACGCCACGATTCCCCTGGCGCGGCCCCGCGCCATGGAGGGCTACGTGAGCGATCTCATCTCACCCAACCGATTTGCCCTTGCGCTGTTCGGGACATTTGCAATCCTCGCGGTCACCATGGCAATGGTGGGTGTGTACGGTTCGCTTTCACATGCCGTGGGACAGCGCACTCGGGAAATCGGCATACGCGTGGCGCTGGGGGCGCGGCGCAGTGGAATCGTCCGGATGGTGTTGTGGGAGGGACTCGCCCTCGCGGCGGTCGGCGCCATAGTAGGAGTCGTGGGAGCTCTGTTGCTTTCCCGATTCGTGGCGAGCCTCTTGTATGGGATCACAGCCACCGACCCGGCCACGTACATCGCCATCGGATTTGGGATTCTCGCCGTCGCGAGCCTGGCGAGCTATGTGCCCGCACGGCGAGCGACCCGAGTAGACCCCATGGAGACACTTCGTACGGACTAAGCCTTCCGGACCAGCCTGCTTGACAACCGTCGTTCAAAAAAGGACAATGGCGGGACGTTTTCGACTCACCAATACCGTACATTAGGAGCCCGCTGATGCTTCGGTCCCCTCACGTCCGTCGCCTGGCCGTCGTCGCCCTCACCGGATTGACGCTGACCATCTTCGCCACCCCCGGCCAATCCCAACAACAAACCGAAAACGGGACGACGATCAATGACCCCGAGCATCCGCTGCTGCGGGTGTTCCGCTGGCGCTCCATCGGACCCACCGGCCAGGGCGGACGGGTGGACGATATCGCGGTGCGGCCGGATAATCCGTACACCTTCTTCGTGGGCTTCGCCACGGGCGGCCTGTGGAAGACCACCAACAACGGCACGACCTTCAAGCCGGTGTTCGACACATACGGCACCCACTCCATCGGGGCCCTGGCCATCGCACCCTCCAACCCCGACGTGCTGTACGTGGGAACGGGCGAGTCCAACAACCGGCAGAGCTCCTCCTTCGGCGAGGGGATGTACAAGAGCGAGGACGACGGCGAGACGTTCCGGCACATCGGGCTCAGGGAAACCCAATCCATCGCCCGCATCGTCGTCCACCCCACCGACCCCGACGTCGTGTGGGTGGCGGCGAACGGCCATCTCTTTGGCGAGAACGAGGAGCGGGGCATCTACAAGACCACGGACGGCGGGGCCACCTGGCAGAAGGTGCTCTACGTGGACGAGCACACCGGTGCCACGGACATCGTGCTTGATCCCTCCGACCCCAACATGCTCTTCGCCGCTACCTACCAGCGCCAACGCTCGGCCTGCTGCTTCGCCGGTGGCGGCCCCGGCAGCGGACTGTGGCGCTCCGACGACGGCGGGGACTCCTGGAACCGCATAGAGGGCAATGGCCTGCCTCTGGGAACGATGGGGCGGATCGCCCTGGCCATGACGCCCGCCGATCCCGACATGGTCTACGCCCAGATCGAAGTGGCGGCCGACAGGCAGGACCCTCTGTCGCAGAGCGAGATGGAAGAATGGCAGCGGTTGGACGACGTGGATTCCCTGCCGCCCGATCCCGAATGGAACGGCATCTGGCGGTCCTCGGACAAGGGGCAAACATGGGAATTCCGCAGCAATGAAAACGGCCGGCCCATGTATTTCAGCCAACTCCGCGTCTCACCCGAAGATCCGGACCTCGTGTACGTCGTGGACCAGCGGGTCCACAAATCGCGAGACGGCGGCCGGAGCTTCGAGACGCTCAACGGCTACGGACACGTGGATCAGCACGCCGTCTGGATCGATCCCGCCGATCACAACCACATCATGATCGGCAACGACGGGGCGGTGGACGTGACCTACGATCAGGGCGAGACCTGGGAGTCACTTCGCAGCTGGGCGAACGGACAACCCTACCACACATCTGTGAGCATGGAGCGGCCTTACCTGGTCTGCACCGGACTCCAGGACAACGGCAGCTGGTGCGGCCCGAGCACGGTGCGAGTGGGAGACATCCTTTCCCAGGACTGGTTCCGCGTGGGCGGCGGCGACGGGTTCTATACGGCCGTCGATCCCACGGATCCCACCCTAATCTACTCCGAATCGCAGAACGGCAACCTACGCCGTATCAATATGCGAACCGGCGAAACACAACGCATTCGTCCCCGGCCGCCCACGCCGGACAACGACTCGCAGTCCAACATCGTGCCCGCACCCGCCGTGGGTACCGAGATCCGCTGGAACTGGAACACGCCGTTCGCGTTGTCGCCACACAACCCGCACACCATCTACCTGGGCGGCAATCGGCTGTTCATCTCGCGGGATCGTGGTGAACACTGGTCCATGAGTCCCGACCTTTCGAAAGATGTCAACCGCGACGGTGAGCGCATCTACGGCATCCGCAACAGCGTGCCTCGGTGCCGGCAACTCGACCGTGGGATCGACTGCGTCCCGTCGCGGAACGACGGGGTCAGCATGTGGAGCGCCATCGTGTCGTTGGCCGAGTCGCCCGTCGTGTCCGGCGTGCTGTGGGTGGGCACGGACGACGGAAACATTCAAGTAAGCCGGGACGGCGGCGCTACGTGGAAGGAGGTGAGCCGCAACCTCCCCGGCGGAAGAACGCGCTACTACGTGTCACGCGTAGAAGCCTCGTATCACGACGCGGGCACGGCGTACGTATCCATCGACGGGCACAAGAGCGACGACCTCAAGCCCTACGTCTACGTCACGCGCAATTACGGAGAACACTGGGCCGACATCAGCGCCAACCTGCCCGAGTACGGCAATGTGAACACGATTCGCCAGGACCCTTCCAATCCGCATCTGCTTTATGTCGGAACCGAGTTCGGCGTTTTCGTATCGCTGGACGAGGGTTTCACCTGGGATCGCTTCATGCCCAACCTGCCGGTGGTGCGGATCGATGACATCCTGGTTCATCCGCGGGAAAACGATTTGATTCTCGCGACTCACGGCCGCAGCGTGTGGATCATGGACGACGTAACGGCGTTGCAGGCGATGAACGAGGAGGTGATGGCGAGCACGTTCCATCTCTTCCCGCCGCGGGAGGCCGTGCGCTGGAAGCAAGACCTTCGTCAGCGTCGCGCCGTCACTGGCGACAAGAATTGGGCTGGGCAGAACGCACCGGCCGGTACGGCCATCCAGTACCACCTGGCGAACGCGGGACAGCGGGCGACGATTCGGATCATCGACCTGATCACCGGAGACACGATTCGGGATATCGACGGACCTGCCATGGCCGGGCTCAATCGCGTGCAGTGGGACCTGCGGGAGAATCCCGAGGATGAAGATGACAACCAGGGGCCGCTGGTCGAGCCTGGCGTTTACCGGGTCGTGGTGCAGGTGGGCGGCATGGAGCGGACGGCAACGATCGACGTGCTCGAGGATGTGTGGATGCGGCACATGCCTTAACGCCAGGAGGATCCATGCGACGAGCAGTAACCGCTATCGGACTCACGCTCATCGCCTGTGGTGGAGCGCCCCAGGTCGATACCGCCGCGGAGGCCGAGCGGATTCGCGTTCTCGACCAGCGATGGCTCGACGCCCTGGCCGCCCGGGATTTCGATGCGATGATGGTGATGTACGCCGCCGATGCCCGGGAGATGCTGGCCAACCAGCCGGCGATCGAGGGACACGATTCCATATTGGCGTTCTTTCAGGCGCTGCATGCGCGGTTTCCCCGCTTCAGCCACCACTTCGAGCAGCGGACGATCACGGTGGCCCAATCGGGGGATCTCGCCGTGGTGACAGGCACCTACCGTTTCATCCCTGATTCCCTGGACCCCCAAAACGACGACGTGGGGAAGTTCGTCGGGGTCTGGAAACGGCAAGACGGTCAGTGGCGGCTGGCGCTGGATATCTCCAATAGCGATCGGCCGATTCCCCTGCCGGTGCCCTAACGAATGGTCTTCGATCGTCCTATGACAGCAACCACCGCCATGTCAGCCGTCACATTGCCTGTCGTGATGAACATGTCGGGGATCAGGTCAAGGGCGATCAGGAGTCCCACGCCCTCGATGGGGAGGTTGAGGGCGACGTAGATCGGGGTCAGGATGAACAACCCGCCGCTCGGGATCCCCGGCGAGTAGAAGCTCAAGGCCGCGATGGCGCCAGCGATGGCTGCAATCTGCACGACCCCGAGGTCTATTCCATACAACTGGGCCACGAAGAACGTTCCCGTCATCCGCGCGATGGGGGAGGCGAACTTGAACAGCGCCACCGCGATGGGCAGCGCCATTCCGCTCACCTGGGGCGGCAGTTTCAGCTCGCGCTCCGCCGAGTCGAGCATGGCGGGCAAAGAGGCCAACGACGAGCGCGTGCTAAACGCGACGGCCTGGGCCGGCGCGCACGCCCGCGCGAACTGGCGCAACGGAATTCCCCCGAACACCGTGGCTATGGGATAGAGCGCGGCGCTGGCGATCACGATCAAACCGCAAGCCACCAGCACGAACGATCCCAGCGCAGCCACGAGCTCGGCCCCGGTCCGAGCCGCAAAGGACAGCACCAGGAAGAACACGCCCACCGGCGCCACGAGCAAGATCCATTCGACAATGACGAGCATCGCCCGCGCCACCGCCGTAAAAGCGTCGACGAGCATGTCGCGATGCGCGCTTTCGAGCCGCGTGGCAGCAAGCGCGAAGATTGCAGTGAACACGATCAACGGGAGCATGGCGCCGTCGGCCGCCGCCCGCACGGGATTCGACGGAATGAGATTGACGATCCAATCGCGGAACGGGGGCAGCTCGACGGCGGCCGTGCTCGTTCCCTCGCGCAACGAGGCGAACGCCGCGGAGTCGAGGTCGGCGAGCGACAACAGGGGCGGTGCCACGATGGCGGTGAACAGGGCTCCGGCCGCGACGAGCCCGACGAACCATGCGACCGCGCGACCGCCCATGCGGCCGATGTTGTGACCGGAACTCGAGGCGATGCCCGTGAAGAGCAGGGACACAACGAGGGGCACCACCGTCATCCGAATGGCGTTGACCCACAGCGCGCCGATGGGCTCCACGGCCGACACGACGGAAAGCAAGGCAGGGGACTTGGACCATGCAATGGCGACGCCGGCGGCGAGGCCGGCGAGTAAGGCGGCAAGGACACGAGCGGTGAGGGACATTCGCCAGGCCGGAGTTGAAGGCGCTCGAATGTGTGGGCGAGCATGGGAAAGCGCTAGTTGCGGGTACTGCCCCCGCAGCGAATTGACGCAGAATTGACGCCAACGGGTTTATTGAACAAGTGAAATGGATCCACGCCAGATCCGAAAGCCGTCAAAACCGCTTCACTTCGGAGGTAAAAACCATGCGAAAACTTCTACTTACGCTCGCCACGGCCCTGCTGCTCCCGACCTACGCCACGGCTCAGGTCGAGATAGGGACCCGAGCCCTCGGCGTCGACCTCTTGACGGGCGGCGGGACCGTCACGAACGTCTCGATCCCTGGCGGTGGGATCTTCCTCGGCCCGACAGCCTACGTGATGTTCTTTCCTGCACCTAACATCATGCTTGGCCCGGAGGTCCACTTTGGCGTGCTGGACGGTGGCGGCACCACCCTCACCACAATCGGAGCGGCCGCATGGATTGGCTACTTGTTCACTCCCTCCACAAACTCGGCCTATCTTGCCGGCAACCTCGCATTGGAGTACGTCTCGCTCAGCGGCAGTGGCTCAGCCACTGAACTCGCCGCCGGCGGCGCCATCGGGTATCGAGCGGAGCCAATTTCACACGTCGCGGTCGGAGTCGAGGGTGGGTATCGCCGCTGGTTCGACTTGAGCATAAACGAATTCGTCATCAGCCTGAAACTCGGCGTCGTGTTACCCTGATGTCGTCGAGGCCGCGGTAGAGCGCGGCCCTCCGGAGCCCGCGCCGAAGTGTGACGCGGGCTCCGGGAGGTCGACGCACTCCCTGCGAACCGGTCTAGTCGATTGCTGGGTCTTCTCCCTCGATCCAGAGCACTCGATTCAGCGCTCCCTCAAGCCGCATTTTTCAATGATTGTCCCAAGATCTATACCCATGTGCTGAACCGAGACGGTTTCCGTATTCGCAGTCCGGCGGACTTGCTGTTGTGGCTTGGGGGTCTCTCAAGGGCCCGAAGGAAAGCCGAGAAAAGCGTGTGGACGTTATGCGGCCATGTAGGCTGCATATCCCCCGCGAATCTGGCCGAGCGGGGGCGCGATTCGTATTATGTATGGAAGGTGGCGGGCGCAGGGTCACCACAGGGATGGGATTATGCAGCAGATTAGGCCGCTTTCGAGGCATCCAATCGGCCGCCTACTGGTAGTTAGACGGCCGCCCAACGTTCGCTCCGGGTGGATCGTACGAGTCATCGTTGGGGCGTCTGTGGCGGGACTCGTCAGCGTGGCATGCGGGGCCGGAAACGACGGCTCCGATGTTCCCGGCGATACATTGAGTCCACGAGCTCCGAACCCTCCCGAGGGCGTCGTGTATGCTGACCAGGCCGTGCCTTCGGATTCACTTAGGGGGATCGTCTACCCGCCCGTGCCCGCTGGATACACGCGGCAAGGGGGCATGATGATTGGCGACGATCATGCATTGAGTGAGCTCAGCAGAGAGAACGAAACATTTCTACTGCTCAGCGAGCTTGTCGAACGCACGCCGGCTGGTCGAGCGATCTGGCGGGTGGAAACCGCGCTCCGATTGCCTCCGCTTCGAGAGGGTGAATCGATGGTTTGGGTGGACTGCTCGATCGACGGCGTAGACGACGCGACGGTCGTGGCGTTCGGGGAATGGCAAAGTAGTGCGGCAGCAGACTCGCTGAAGTCGATTCGCCAGGCCTGGCGTCCCGACGCGACAACGGGAAGGTTTGAGTTCGTAAGCCCGTCACGAGTAGCTTGCGTCGTCGACGAAGATCGCCGGTAGGCCGCCGCCGCTTGATATCAACTTTGAAGTGCAACATTGAAAGTTTGAAGAGTACGGTGTCGATCTCCCAGTGGCGGATCTGCCGCCGTGTCTCGCCGTCGGTTTTGCCATGGCAGCCGGCCTGACCAGACTGGTGCGAAGCTTGTTGTTAGGCGTGAGCCCGACCGATCCGGTTGCGTTCGTAGGCATCGGAGCGCTGTTGATGTCGGTCGCCTTGGGTTGCCGCTACAGTGCCGGCCATTCGCCCCACATGGACCAATCCGGTGGACGCGTTGAGAGAGTAATGATTCTAGATTCCAGATTTATGAACATCCTGAGGCACGCGGGGCAGGGTGGGAGGTCACTTCTTCTTCGGGCTCAGCGCGACGGCCATGCGGTAGGTATCTCCCCGCACGCCCGCTAGACTGCGGCTTGACGTAATCGGCAAACTGGTGAACGGTGTGGTTCGTATGCCTTGGGAAGGGGAGGAAGAGAGGTGACGCTATCGGGGGCGTTGCGGGATTTGGTTGGGGGATGAACCGGTGGACCACACAAGCACACTTAGAGTCGAAATGAGCAATGACGTTCGCGAGTTTCGACGGGCGCACGAAATGGTATCGACGGGAGGTCAAGTATGCGAACGGTTAGACTTGCCTGCGTGATATACGCTGTCGCGGCTGTGGCGTGCGCCGCGCCTGAGCGCGGCACAGAGGAGCAGTCGCGCGGGCCGAGGCAGCAGCCCGGCACCGAGGCGGGGCTTTATGCTCCGGAACAACACGATCTATACGACGGGCGCTTCGTCCTGACGGGCGGCCGCATCTATCAGGCCGGCACGCTCTCGGATACTCCCCCCTGGGATCACATGGGGAACGACGCTGCAAATGTGCGGTCTGTTGAGGGCAATG
>JAPULZ010000161.1 GCA_027294455.1 Gemmatimonadota bacterium | reverse complement strand
TGGCCCAGGCACTCGAGCGGGCGCCCGCGGAATTGCCAGTGTGCGTCGAAGTGGAGAACGACGATCAGCTGGACGCGGCGGTGGCGGCCGGCGTGACCTGGGTTCTGGCCGACAACCGGCATCCTGAGGTCATTCGGCGGTGGGTATCGCGCTGTGGGCCGGGTGTGACCATCGAAGCGTCCGGGGGGATCACGCCGGAGACGGCGGCCGAATACGCGGCGGCCGGCGCGCAGCGCATCTCCATCGGGGCGCTCACGTATGCGCCCGACCCGGTGACGATCAGTCTGGAGCTTGCCGTCTAGAGAGCCTGTAGGAGCGAGGCATATCTCGCCCGCAAGCCGTTACGTTTTCGCCCGCGCCATCAACCAAACGCCGATCACGCCGAACAGCATGTTCGGCATCCAGGCCGCCAAGACCGGCGGCACGAGCCCGCCGGATCCGATGCCCTGCGACAGCTGGACGAGCAACAGGAACACGATGGTCGTGCCGAGCCCTAGCCCGATCCCCATCGCCCCGCTCGTCCGCGGTGCGGTTACCGCCAGCGGTGCGCCGAACACCGCGATGATGATGCAGGTAAACGGAATCGCGACCTTGAGCTCTTGTGCCACTCGCAGCTTGCGGCCGTCACCGCCGGAGCGTTCCAGCGCGTCGATGTACCGCCCGAGCTCCCTGTAGTTCATTTCCTCGGGACGCTTGGGTTCGGCGAGCAGCGCCGCCGGGGTCTCGGTGAACCCGCGCACGCGAATGGAATCGAACGCGAACGCCAACTCGTTGGTCGTTCCCGACAGGATGCGCAAGTGGCCGTTTGCCAGAGTCCAATGGGCCAGGGAGTCGTCGTAATGGCCACGTCGGCTCTGCACGACGAGCGTGGGATACTCCTCACCGTCGCCTTCGCGCTCCATCTGAATGTCCCGCACGGTGCGTTGGGCCTTGTCCAGCGCCGAGATGACGTACACCCACCCCTCTTCGGCGCGGTAGACGAAATTGAATCGCTTCGAACCGAGTTGGCGCTGGCGCTCACCGAGAAGTTCCATCTGCCGTCGCGTTCCTGCAGGCGCGATTTCGACGACGACGAGGCCGATGCCCGTGGCCACGACCGAGGCCGCCAACAGCGGAACGATGATGCGGTGGAAACTCCGGCCGGACGCCTTGGCCGCGATCAATTCAGAATGCCTGCTGAACCCGCTGATGGTGAACACGGTGGCGAACAGCACGGCGGCGGGAAGCACGAGCGACAGGTTTTCGGGGAAGCTAAAAAAATAACTGAGAAAGATATCGGTTGTGGAGATCCCGCGCGCGAGATAGTCGTCGAGATTCTCGACGATGTTGATGATGATCACGATGAGTGGAAATCCCACGGCGGTGGCAAAGAAAATCTTCGTCCACTCCCACAGTAGATGCCGATCGAGTAGGCCGAATCTCATGTGCGGGCTCGCAGTCGCCGGAACATGTCGACGGGGCCACCGCTGCGCGCGATGGTGGCGCCATTGCGAATGCGCCAGAGGCCGAATAACCCGAGAACGCCGAAGACGATGTCCGGCGCCCACATGGCCCACATCGGCGGGACCTTGAGTTGGTTGGCAAGCGACTCGCCGCCAATGAGCCCCACGTAGTAGATGGAAAACACGGTGAGGCTGACGCCGATGACGAGACCGACGCCGGCTCGGGGAAACGCGATCGCCACGGGCACACCCACGAGCACGAACACGATCGAAGCGGCGGCCATCGCGTATTTCTTGTGGACCTCGACGAGATAGTTTGCCGTGCGAATCTCCGCACTGCGGGCCCGGTCTCGCAGCGTCTTGGCGGACGCGACGTTGGGGGTGGTCGTGGCGGGTACGAACTCGACGCGACCGGGTTCGTTCGTGGGTTGCGTCGCGGCGTGGACGGTGTCGCTCTCTTGCTCTTGGGCCTCGGCCGCCTCGGGGGCGAGCCAGTTGGCGATGTGTTCCACCGCCCGACAATAGAATCCCGGTTCGCGTAGCGGCACAGCCGAGTCGATAGGCATCGGGGCGAGGCCCACCATGCCTCGCAGACTGTTGAGCTCGACGCCCGCCGCGCGTTGTCGAGAGGATTGCATCTCTCGCCGTGCGACCGTGATGACCGAGTCCATCTCACAAACGCCCATCTCCCGGTCGCCTTTGAACCGATCGGTCCCCGATCGGGTGAAGCTTCGGCCCATCCCCTCGATGCGAATGATCTTTTGGCGGAAATTCATCAGCTGAAACTGTCGTGGATCGGTGCGATCGGCCTCGTGCATCGAGCCGTCGTAGAGCGTGAGAAAGAGATCGTCCTGTTCGGGCCCGAAACCCATGGTGCCGCTGTCGGCGTAGATCGTGCGGCGCTGGGTTTGATTCGTGAGGTCGTAGATCGTAACGTCCCGCAGGACGTACGTCGCCTGATCGATACTGTTGGCCCTGAGGAAGAACCGATCGCGCTGGATCTCGTTGATGATTTGTTCTTCCAGCGAAAAGGTCGGTTTGGTGCGGGCGATGTCCGTCAGCAGGGTTTTCAGCCGATGGTTGGAGCGCGGCAGCACCTGATCGCTGAAGAGGAAGGCCAGGGCCGTGATGGTGGCGCCGGCCAGGAGCAACGGCCGCAGGAGCCGGCCCAGCGAGACACCCCCGGCCCGCAGCGCGGTCAGCTCGTTGTCTGCCGCCATGCGGCTCACGGTGTACAACACGGAAACCAGGACGGCCATGGGGAGGGTCATGGCGATGACGAAGGGGAGCGACAGGGCAAAGACCTCCACGATCGCCGTCCACGGCAGGCCCTTGCCCACGAGGCTCGGGAGCCGCTTCGCGATCTGGTTCAACATCATGATTCCCGTGACCGCGGTCAGGGCGAACACGAGGGGAACCAGATGGGACCTGAGAAGGTACTTGCTGAGTATCGTCACTGTTGAGTTTATTTAACCGTTTATACTCCACCGAGTTACGGCCTTGCTAGCCAGGTCGGTACCCATGGGGTACCCCGGGCTCCCTCGGAAAGTGTCCTGGCTCATCCTCGCCGGCGTGGGGGCGGGGCTCGTGGTTCCCTCCGCGGCGGTGGGGCAGGTCCAGGGTCCCGGCGTCCGCCTGCGTTTTCCCGTTGACACGTTACAAATACAGTCCCCTTCCGCGCTACGGCTGGGCGGGCTCTGGGACGGCACCGTGAGCTCCAGGATGCTGGTGGAGCAGTGGGTCGCCCGGACCCTCAGGGCCGTCGAGCAGGCCCGGCTCGCCCGGCGCCGCCGGTGGGTGCTGGACGCCTTGGCGCCGCCCCCCCCGCCCGACACGGCCACCGTCATCCAGCCCATCCAGATCCCCGTGGTGCAGGACACGGCGCCACCCGGGCGGCCCACGTTCGCCACCCTGGCCCAG
>JAPULZ010000160.1 GCA_027294455.1 Gemmatimonadota bacterium | reverse complement strand
TCGAGTCGAAAATCGACGTGTCGATGAGCATCGAGACGCTGCGGTACTACTCCGGCTGGGCCGACAAGATCACCGGCGACACGTTGCCGGTGAACGGCCCCTTTTTCGCGTACACGCTGCGCGAGCCGGTGGGCGTGGTGGGTGCCATCGTACCGTGGAACTTTCCGCTGAATCTGGCGACGTGGAAATTCGCCCCTGCCCTGGCGGCGGGGTGCACGGTGATCGTCAAACCAGCGAGCGAAACGCCGCTCACGGTCTTGCTGATGGCCGAGATCATGCTCGAGGCGGGTTTTCCGCCGGGCGCGTTCAACGTGCTTCCGGGCGGAGGCTCTACGGCGGGCAGTGCACTGGTGAAACATCCCGGGGTCGACAAGATATCGTTTACCGGCTCCACCGAGATCGGCAAGCAGGTCATGCGTGATGCGGTCGACACGGTCAAGCGCGTGACGCTGGAGCTGGGCGGGAAGAGTCCCAACGTCATCTTCGAGGACGCCGATCTGAAGAGCGCCGTGCGCGGCGCGCAGAGCGGCATCTTCTACGGCAAGGGCGAGGTGTGCGCCGCGGGGTCGCGCCTGCTGGTGGAGGCCTCGGTCAAGGCTCAAGTCGTCGAGCAACTCGTGGAGCGCACGGCGAAGCTGCAGCCCGGCGATCCCCTGGTGAAGGAATCGCGACTCGGCGCGGTCGTGTCCAAGAAGCAACAGGAAACCGTGATGTCGTATATCGCGGCCGGCAAGCGAGAAGCAACGCTGGTGGCCGGCGGCAACCAGCGGGACGTCAACGGCAAGGGGTATTTCGTCGAGGCGACGGTGTTCGACGATGCCAAGCCGGGCATGAAGATCGTGGACGAGGAGATCTTCGGGCCGGTGCTTGCGGTGCTGTCGTTCGACGGCGTCGACGAGGGCATTGCCTTGGCCAACGAGACCATATACGGGTTGGCCGCCGGTATCTGGACGAAGGACATTCAGAAGGCGCACCGCGTCGCTCGAGCGATCAAGGCCGGCACGGTGTGGATCAACACGTACAACATGTACGATCCCGCGGCGCCGTTCGGGGGCTACAAGGCGAGCGGATTCGGGCGCGATCTGGGCCGCGAATCGCTCGATGGTTTCTTGGAGACCAAGTCGGTTTGGGTGGGGCTGTAAACGCGGATGCCTGAAGCGATTGTCGTTGCGGCGCTTCGCACGCCCGTGGGCACGCACGGCGGTTCCCTCGCCGGCGTGCGTACCGACGATCTCGCTGCCATCCCCCTCAGGGCGCTGATCGAGCGCACGGGTTTCGACGCGGGCAAGCTGGACGATGTCATCCTGGGGTGTGCGAACCAGGCGGGAGAAGACAATCGCAATGTGGCACGCATGGCGGCGCTGCTGGCCGGGTTCCCCGTGGAGGTGCCCGGGCAGACCGTGAATCGTCTCTGCGGGTCCGGTCTCCAGGCGGTGGCGAGTGCCTCCCACGCCATCAAGGCCGGTGAAGGCGAGGCCTTCGTGGCCGGCGGGGTGGAGAGCATGACGCGGGCGCCGTATGTGATGCTCAAGAAGGGCAAGGCCTGGGACCGCAAGCCACCGGAGGTGGCCGACACGACCGTCGGCTGGCGGTTCGTCAATCCCAACATGCGGGAGGACTGGACCATCGCTCTCGGCGAGACCGCCGAGGTGGTGGCAAAGCAATATGGAATCTCGCGGGAGGATCAGGATGCGTTCGCGGCGGAGAGCCAGCGGCGGGCGAGGGCGGCGGCGGAGGAGTGCGTGTTCAAGGACGAGATCGTCCCCGTTTCCCTGCCCCAGCGCGACGGGTCGGAGATCTTGTTCGAGCACGACGAGCATCCGCGTCCCGACGTCACCGTCGACAAGCTGGCCAAGCTGCGGCCCGCTTTCCTGAAAGACGGCACGGTGACGGCCGGGACATCGAGCGGCATCAATGACGGCGCGGCCGCACTATTGATCACCAGCGACGCCGTGCGGTTGCCGCACGGGATAAGACCCCTCGCGCGCGTGGTGACCACGGCCGTGGCCGGCGTGGACCCCTCGTGCATGGGCTTGGGGCCGATCCCGGCGACCCAAAAAGCACTGGCCCATGCCGGCATCGGCGTCGGGAACATCGACCTCGTCGAACTGAACGAAGCGTTCGCCGCCCAGGCGATTGCCTGCATCCGGGAGCTGGACCTCGACGCCGAGAAGGTGAACGTCTACGGCGGAGGCATCGCGCTGGGGCACCCCCTCGGATGCACCGGCGCCAAGATCCTGACGACCCTGGTCCACGCGCTGCACCGGCGCGGCGGCCAGTATGGTCTTGCGACCATGTGCATCGGCGTCGGCCAGGGAATCGCCACGATCGTGGAGCGAATATGACCACCGACATTACCGTGTTCGAGTACGTCCTGACGTCGGTCACCGACGGCATCGGCACCATCACGCTCAACCGGCCGGACAAGCTGAACGCGTTCGCCGGCACGATGCGCCAGGAGGTGACGCAGGCCGTCAAGGAAATAGCCGATCACGAGGATGTGCGGGTTCTCATCATCACCGGTGCGGGGCGCGCGTTCTGCGCCGGTGCCGACATCAATTACATGAAGCAGTTGATCGAGAGCGGTGACACGCACGCATTCGGCGAGCTGGTGGAGGCCGGACGGAGCGTGGTCACGACCATCCGGCAGACCGCAAAGCCCGTGATCGCCATGGTCAACGGCCCGGCCGCCGGCGGCGGCGCCAACATGGCTCTGTCCTGCGACTTTCGAATTGCGTCCGAGAAGGCGTCCATCGGCCAAACCTTCAACCGGATCGGGTTGCATCCCGACTGGGGCGGCACGTATTTCCTGCCGCGGCTGGTGGGCGTGGCCAAGGCGATGGAGCTCGTGTTCACTGGAGAGATGATCGATGCAAAGGAGGCCCTTCGCATAGGGCTGTTCAACAAGGTCGTCTCCCCCGACAAACTGGCAGCGGAAACCGATGCCTTTGCCCGCCTCCTGGCCGCCAAGCCTCCCATGGCGCTGGCACTGGCCAAGGAGGCGCTCTATCAGAGCGAGGAATGTAGTCTGAACGACATGTTGGGTGTGGAATTGCGCCACCAACTCCGCTGCTTCGCCAGCGAAGATGCGATGGAAGGTCTCAACGCCTTCCTCGAAAAACGCTCACCAAAATTTCGCGGAATATAGGAGCCACCATGCGCAAACTGAACAACTGGGACGACTGGATCGACTATTTCAGTTTTTGGCGGGAGAGCATCGGGCTCGATCGAAAGGAGCTCGGAGATTTCGCGTTCGACATCAAGTTCGGCGATCCAGAGGTGGCGTCCATCGAATTCGGGCACTACAAGGGCCAGCGGAAGTGGGCCTCGCTGATGCATATCCCCGATCAGCGCATCCGTGATGCCTTGATGAACCTCATCATCTACCAGGGTGATACGGAGTTCGCGTCCGTGGAGCAGCAGCGGAATCTCCTGCTCAAGCCGCCCAGCGACTACGACATGCTCTCCATCATGCGGGTCATGTGCGAGGAGATGCGCCACGGCTGGCAGATGTCGTACCTCTTGTGCGAGCACTTCGGCGACGAGGGCCGGCGCGAAGCCGCAAAGCTGCTGGAACGCAGTGCCATCGAGGGGCAGCGGCTGCTGGGGAGCTTCAACGAGATGGTGGACAACTGGCTGGATTTCTTCACCTACACCCAGTTCATCGATCGGGACGGCAAGTTCCAGCTGAAGATGCTGTCCACGTGCGCGTTCGAACCCCTTGCCCGCTCCATGGGGCCGATGCTCAAGGAGGAGAGCTACCATCTCGGGACCGGCAACAAGGGGCTCGCGCGGATCATCAAGGCCGGCCGGGTGCCGCCGGAACTCATCCAGAAATTCTTCAACAAGTGGGTCCCGACGGCGTTCGATCTGTTCGGCACCGACAACTCATCCTCGGCACACTGGGGGTATGTGTGGGGGCTGAAGGGGCGCTTCGACGAGCGGGAGAATCAACGCGAGGCCGACAAGGAACATCTCAACGAAGCGTCGCGCACGCTGTATCGCGAGGAGTGCGTCCGCCTGGTGGATCGGCTCAACCGCTACATCCCCGATCGCGACCGGCATCTGTTCATACCGGCGATGACGTTCAACCGGGGCATCGGCGCGTACGCGCACGAGTGCCGCGACATCCAGGGCAACGAGATGAGCCCCGAGCCCTACAAGAAGTACCTGGCCGAGCACACGCCGAGCAAGGAAGACTACGCCACGCTCAACGACATCATGAAGGACAACGACTGGATCGAGCAGCGCACGAGCACGAATTGATGTGCTAGTCATCGCGCACCGCGGCGTTTCGGCGTCACAACCGGAAAACTCCATGGCCGCATTCACGGCGGCCGTGGAACTGGGCGCCGACGCCATCGAGCTCGATACCCACGCCGCCGCCGACGGTCGCATCGTGGTCCACCATGACGATACCGTGGGCGGCGTGATGATCTCCGAGTCCACGCTGGCCGACGTGAGACGGCAATCACTGGCCAACGGGGAACCCGTACCCGTGCTCGACGATGTGCTGCGGGCTCTTGGCCCGGCCATCACGGTGTTCGTGGAAGTGAAGTCGCTGGCTCCGGAACACGATGCCGCGTTCCTGGGCGTCCTTGCGGGCGGCCCCACCCCGGCCAACTATCACGTGCACGCCTTCGATCATCGGATCATCCGGCGCCTGCTGTCGCAGAGCGAGGGGTTGGTGGGTGGCGTGCTCTCGGCTTCTTATCCCTTGAACCCCTTGATCCAGCTCGAACAGGCGGGCGCCGAGGAGCTGTGGCAGCGCCAAAATCTGGTCGACGACGAGCTCGTCGCCGCCGTGCACGCCGTGGGTGCCCGGGTGATCCCCTGGACGGTGGACGACCCGGCGCGCATCGAGAACCTCCTCGACATGGGGGTGGACGGGATTTGCTCCAATCGGCCGGATATCGTGAGGAGGATGCTCGGGTGAGCAAGCTCGTGATCATCGGCGCGGGAACGATGGGGCACGGCATCGCCCAGGTCGCGGCCATGGCCGGGTTCGCCACGACGCTCACGGACGGCGTTGCCGAGGCCCTGCCGGCGGCCTTGGAACGGATTCAGCGGAACCTGCACGGCGGCGTGACGCGTGGGAAATTCACGGCGGACTATGCCGAGGCGGCGATGGGCCGTCTGCGCGTGGAGTCGGAGATGGAATCGGCGGTTGAGGGTGCTGACCTCGTCATCGAAGCCATCGTCGAAGACCTGCCGGTCAAGCAAGAGCTTTTCAGCACGCTGGATTCGATGACCGGCGCAAATGCGATTCTGGCCACCAACACGTCTTCTCTCTCGGTAGCCGCTATCGCCGGAGCGACCAGTCGTCCCGATCGTGTGTTGGGAATGCACTTCTTCAATCCAGTGCACATCATGAAGCTGGTGGAGCTGGTGCGTCACGACGAAACGGCCGACGCGGTGACGGATCGGGTTCGCGACGTGGCGGTGCGCATGGGCAAGGAACCCATCGTCGTGCGAGACTCGCCGGGGTTCGCGTCGTCGCGGTTGGGCGTGGTGCTGGGGCTCGAGGCCATGCGTATGGTCGAGCAACGAGTCGCAAGCGCGGAAGACATCGACAAGGCCTTGGAGCTCGGCTACGGCCATCCCATGGGGCCCCTCAGAGTGTCCGACCTCGTCGGACTGGACGTGCGGCTGGCGATCGCGGAGTACCTGTACAAAGAATTGGGCGATCCTCACTACGAGCCCCCGGCCCTGTTGCGCAACAAGGTGGCCGCGGGAGAACTGGGCAAGAAAACCGGTAAGGGGTTTTACAAATGGCCAAAGACCAAGTAGTGCTCCAAGATATCGATGGACACGTCGCGACCCTCACGATCAATCGTCCCGACAAGCTGAACGCGCTGAACATCGAAACACGCCAGGCCGTGGTGGACGCGCTCGCTGACCTGGCGCGGAACGACGACGTGCGCGTTGTGATCATCACGGGGGCCGGCGACAAAGCGTTCATCGCGGGCGCGGACATCAAGGAGTTCGAGGGACGCAGTCCAATTGATCAGTTTCGCGTGATGACCGACTCGTCGATGTTTCAGGCCGTGGCAGACTTTCCCAAGCCGACCATCGCCGCCATCAACGGGTTCTGCCTCGGCGGCGGATGCGAGACCGCCTTGGCGTGCGACATACGCATCGCGTCGGAGAAGGCCAAGCTCGGTCAGCCGGAGATCAACCTCGGGCTCATGCCGGGCGGGGGCGGCACCCAGCGGCTGCCGCGCCTCGTGGGCTTGGGCGCGGCGTACAAGCTGCTCTACACCGGGGACTTCATCCGTGCATCCGAAGCATATCGCATCGGGCTGGTCGACGAAGTCGTTCCGCCGGAAGAGTTGGCCGGCCGGGCCAAGGAACTCGCCCAGTCCATCGCGCAGAAGAGCCCCGTCGCCTTGCGACTCATCAAGGAGGCCGTTCGTGCCAGTGCGCGCACGCCGCTCGACGAGGGCCTCTCCAAAGAGGTGACCCTGTTTGCCCTGGCGTTCGCGTCGGACGACAAGAAGGAGGGGGTCGACGCGTTCCTCAACAAGCGGGCGCCGGCATTCACCGGGCGTTGAGAACATGACGGACACCTTGCCAGGGGTGTCGGATCTCCACATCCACATCCAGCCCTGGCGCCAGCTCAAGACCTCCGTTCTCGAGGTCATGCGGAAGGGACAGGATTGGGAGCGCATATCCGCCCTGATGGACGACCCCAAGCTGTTGCTCGACGTTCTCGACGAGGCGGACATCTGGCGGGTGGGGCTCATCAACTATCCCAGCCCCGACCTCATGGGGTTCACCGACGAGACCAATACCTTCGTTGCCGACTATGTGAAAGCCTCGCCGGAGCGCCTCATCGCCTACGGGGGCGTCCACGCCCGATTCACCAAAGACCCCGAGATGCAGGTGGAAGAGCTGCTGCAGATGGGCATCCGCTGTTTGAAGATTCATCCGCCTCACCAGCTCTACCCGGCCAACGCGTACACCACGGGACTCGAAAACCTGGGCCGCATCTACCGACGCTGTGAAGAACGCGGGATGCCGGTGCTCATTCACACCGGAACGAGCATCTTCCCCGGCGCGCGAAGCAAATACGGCCGCCCGATGGAAATCGACGACGTCGCCATCGATTTTCCCGATCTCACGATCATCATGGCGCACGGCGGCCGGCCGCTGTGGATGGACGAGGCGTTCTTCGTGCTGCGACGTCACAAGAACGTGCACCTCGAGCTGTCGGGTATCCCGCCGAAACGACTCCTGGAATACTTCCCGCGCCTGGCAGAGATCGCCGACCGCGTCGTGTGGGGTACGGATTGGCCGAGTCCGGGGGTCAAGGGCCTTCGGCAGAACCTCGACCAGTTTCTGGCGTTGCCGTTATCCGATGAGGTGAAGACGAAGATCACCCGGACGAACCCCGTGCGGCTCCTGCCGCCGAAATAATGATGCGACGTCGCTCGCCCGCGGACCGGATTCCCGAGGCGAACACCAGGCGCCGGTTCATTCTTCCGGCCGGCCCGATGTTGCTACTCCTGACGGCGGTGTTGGCCCCGCCGGTGGGGATGTCGGCCGTCGCGTGGCGCGTGGCGGGGCTCGCGGCGTGGATGGCCCTGTGGTGGCTCACCGCGATCATTCCGCTGGAAGCCACGGCACTCCTTCCCATCGTGCTCCTGCCGCTGCTCATGCAGCGCCCCATTGGTGAGGTCACGGCGTCGTACGCCGACCCAATCATCTTCTTGTTCTTGGGTGGGTTCTTCCTCGCCGCCACCTTGGAACGATGGGATCTCCACAAACGGTTTGCACTGGCGGCCGTTCGCATCGCCGGAACGGATGCGGCGCGCGTGCTGCTCGCGTTCATGCTGGCGTCCGCCTTCTTGAGCATGTGGATCTCCAATACGGCGACCGCCGTGATGATGTTGCCGATCGCGACGGCGGTCACGTCGGGAATCGGGCGATCCACTGATGGGCCCGACGCACCGCACAGCGGACTACCCGTCGCGTTGTTGTTGGGTGTGGCCTACTCGTGCTCGATCGGCGGCGTCGCCACCCTGATCGGCACTCCTCCCAACGCCATTTTCGCCGGCGCGGCGCGGCAGCTCCTCGACATCGACATGGGCTTCGGACGATGGATGGGCCTGGGGCTGATGGTGTCGGTGCCCATGCTCGCGGGGTGCTGGTTCCTCTTGGTCCGGCTGTGCGGGGTGAAGGGCCATGTGCCCGAGCTGGACGAGATGCTGGAACGGGAGGGAGCGATGCTCGGGCCCCTCGCCGGGGCGGAGAAATACATCCTCGCGGTGTTCATCGCGACGGCGTCCGCCTGGGTTTTTCGCGCCCCGAAGCTCATCGGCGACGTGCGTATTCCCGGGCTGGCCGACCTCGTCCCCGGCTTGACGGACACCGGCATCGCCATCGGCGCCGCCCTCTTGCTGTTCGTCATCCCCCTGCCCCAGGCGCGTTACGGAGTCGCCCTGAATTGGGAGTCGGCCAAGCGGGTCCCATGGGGGATTCTCCTCCTGTTCGGAGGTGGGTTGGCCCTGGCCGCGGGGTTTGCCGAGAGCGGTTTGACTGAGTGGATCGGAGGCCGGCTCCAGGGCCTCCAGGGTGCTCCCACCTTGGTGATCTATCTCGTCACCGCGGCCATGTTCGTCTTCCTCACCGAGCTCACCAGCAACACGGCCACGGCGGCCCTCGGGATGCCCTTGATCGCAGGCGCCGCCGGGGGGCTCGGCGTCGAGCCCCTACCCCTCATGGCCGTGGCGGCCATAGCGTCGTCCATGGCGTTCAGGCTCCCCGTCGCCACCCCGCCCAACGCCATCGTCTTCGGGTCGGGGCGGTTGCAAGTCTCCGACATGATGCGGGCCGGATGGTGGCTCAACGTCGCCGCCATCTTCGTGATAACTTTCGCTGTGGCCTTGTGGGTCTGATCAGGCCCATGTGACGCACTGGAATCGGAGCCATTACTGATGGAAGGACCTGTCGAAGTCGCCAATTTCCGCACCAAGCTCGAGGCCGAGATCGCCGGCGGGCTGCTGGAAGGCGCCGAAATCCCCTACATCATCCAGTCGACCGAGGGCATCTTGCACGGCCCCATCGGCCCTGGGGCCACGATTCTCGTGAGCGAATCATTGGCAGACCACGCCCGCGCCCTGCTCGGCAAGGCCGTGGAGGCCCCGCCGGAAGACGCGGCATGACCCGGACCTGCGCGTTTGGAGCGGTGGGCGCAACCCTCGCATTCCTCGGCGTGGCCGGTGGAGCGTTCGGGACGCATCTGCTCGAGGCGAGGATGGCCCCGGACCTCCTGGAGATCTTCGACACGGCAGTGGAGTATCAGATGTACCACGCCATGGCATTGCTGCTGCTGGGCGTGTTCCCCCGCGATTTCCCCGGGAGGGGCCCCCTCTGGGCGGGGAGACTCTTTGTCGCGGGAACGATCGTGTTCTCCGGGAGCCTTTACCTCTTGGCTTTCACCGGTGTGCGCTGGCTGGGGGCGGTTACCCCGGTTGGCGGTGTGTGCCTTCTCGCCGGGTGGACGGTGCTCGGTTGGAGCCTGATCCCGAAGGCCAGACAGGACGCCGCGTCGGTGACCAGTGGGACCAATGCCTAAGAAAGTGGGAACGGTAATGAAACGTATCTTGTCGTGGATGGCAGCTGGCGTCGTGGCGGCCTGCGGGACCGAGCCCGGCATCTTGCTGATTACGGTTAACAACCTCCCGGATTTCTCGCCCACGGCCACGATCACGGTGTCGGGCACCGTCACTCGGGATCCTCCCGCGGACACACCCGTCGTTTTGGCGATCGCCGGGGGGGTGTCCACCGTCTCGGACACACTCGCCGGTACCTCGTTCAGCTTCAACGTGCAGCTCAATCTGAATCAAGAAAACCAGCTCGTCCTGACAGCGTCCGACGGCACGGGATCGGTGAGCCAACCCACGATCATCGTGATCCGTCACGACGACGAGGGTCCCCAGGTATTGAGTTCCACACCGAGTCATGAGCAAATGGATGTCGCCCTCAACACCCCCATCGAGCTCCGCTTCGGCGAGCCCCTGGTGCAGTCGGGTCCCAGCGCGTCGTTCACGCTGCGGCAAAACTCCCGCGCGGTCCCGGGCACCCCGACGCTGTCGACGGACAACACCTTCTTCACGTTCGTGCCGGACGCCCCCCTCGAGCCCCACTCCATTTACGAGATGGATCTCGCCGGGTTCACCGACGACGTGGGCAACCCGGCCATCGACGGCAACACCGTCTGCTTCATAACGACCTCCAGTGGCATTTCCACCATCGGGACCACCGATACGTCCTCGACCTTTTTCATCGGCGGCCAGGATCCCGCGGTGCTGACTGCCCCGGACATCATCGGCGCGACGCTGGCCCGATCGGGTAGCACGCTCTACGGGCTGTTCGAGTTCGCCCAGGCTCGCACCCTGGACGGCCCGGCCAACAAAGCGTCCATCTTCATGGACATCGACATCGACGGCGATGCGGGTACCGGCTTCCAGACGTTCAAGGATTTTCAGTTCGACTCGATCTTCCCGGAGCTCGCCACCAACATGGGTGCCGAGATGTTCGTCTCCATGGACGTGGACATCATCGCGGACAGCGGCTTCATCGGCGTCAACACCGACGACGTCACGTGGGATCCCATCGACGTGTTCATTCCCGGGGTGTGCGGCCGGTTCTTCGGGTTTCACACCACGGCGATCCTCGGTGACAGCGTGATGGACGACGGGTTTTTCAATTACGCCTACACCGCGTTTGCCATCGAGGACGTCAACGAGGAGATGAGCGCCGTGTTCGCGGACCCGGTGCCCGAAGCCGGTCATTTCGCCGCCGATCTGATCACGCCGGGCCCGGCTCTCACCGCGGTGGAGACACCGCGCCAACCGGTGGACACGTTCTTCGACCGACATATCAGGAGTCCGGCGATCCGGATGCTGCGGCGTCTGAGGGGGCGCTAGGCAGCGGTTTGCCGTAGATTAGGTCATGGCGCAACCGGTGACGACCATCCGCAAGGTGGAACGTACGAAAGTCAAGGCTGCCGAGCCCATCGCCTACTTCAACGGCAAGTACGCCCCGAAGAGGTCCGTCAAGATCTCCCCCGACGACCGCGGATTCCTCTTTGGCGACGGCGTGTACGAGGTGGTTCGCAGTTACGGCGGCCGCATCTTCGCCCTCGAGGAACATGTGGAGCGCCTGCGCCGGGGGCTCGGCGAGCTGCGGATCTCGGGGTTCGACGCCGGTGATTTCGTCCGCATCGCCGGGAAACTCCTCGAGGAGAACGATCTCGCCGACGGGGACGCGCTCGTGTACATGCAGGTGACGCGGGGGGCCGCCCCGCGGCGCCATGCGTTCCCCACGGCTTCGACGGCCCCGACCCTCTACGCCACGGCCACACCCTTCGAACCCAAGGGCGATCCCGCCCGGGGCGTCGCTGTCATTACCCAGCCCGACACGAGATGGGCGCGCTGCGACATCAAGTCCGTCAACCTGCTGCCCAATTGCCTGGCCAATCAACGCGCCCAGGAGGCGGGCGCGACGGAGGCGATCCTGGTGCGGGACGGTGTGGCCCTGGAGGGCACCGCCTCGAGCTTTCTGACGGTGTTCAATGGCGAGGTGCGCACCGCCCCGGCCACCAACTATATCCTACCCGGCGTCACCCGAGCCGTCGCACTCGAGCTGTGCCGCAGCGCGGGGATCCCCGTGCGCGAAACACCCGTCTACCTCGATGAGCTGGAGTCCGCCGAAGAGCTCTTCCTCGCCGGTACCACTCTTGAGCTGATGCCCATCGTGAAGCTGGACGGGCAACCTGTCGGAGACGGCCGGCCAGGGCCGGTCCACCGCCGGCTGTACGACCTCTTTCGCGAGCGGGTGCGTTCTGGGGCGTAGGTCCCGAGTTCGGAACTGCACCGGCCTGCCGGCCGTACGGTCCCCTGACCGCCAATGAACGCCACTTGCCAACTCTGCGAGCATCCACTTGCCATCCTCGGGCGGCCGCTCAAGCGGCTGCGCTGGACACGGTACTGGTGGCGGGGGCTCCAGAGCCTCCTGTCCTCCCCCCTGCGCGTCTGTACCAAATGCGGCGCGATCTACACGTTCAACGGGCAGCTCGTCGCTGCCGGTGCGGCCGAGACCGACGCCGAGTTGCGCCTGCGCGGGTTCAAGGACGACATGGCCCACCTGCGTGACGGCTTTGCCACCGTGGTGCTCACGGGGGAAGTGGGCGTGATCTGGACAATGATGAGCTCCGTGGGCTACGATCCTACGATCCCCATCATCATGGGAACCGTTGGTGCGCTGGCCATCGCACCGTGCGCGTACTTCGCCCGGAAGGCCTCCCTGGCCAAGAAAGACCTCAAGCTGCTGAAGGCGGCTCGCAAACGAAGAACGGAGTCGGGATGAAGCGTACTGCTGTCACCATCGGGTTCGTCTACTTCGCCGCGATGGCCGTGATGGTCACCTTCCCGGGGATCCAACCCTTCAATCGCATTCGACCGTTCATCTTCGGCTTGCCCTTCGTGTTCGCCTGGGTCCTGGCGTGGGTCGTGGGCTCCGTCGCCGTGTTCTACTTGCTCCACCACACCTCCAGCAAGTGACTGACTGGGCCATCGTCGTTGCCGTCGTCGCGGCGTATCTCGTGACGAATCTCATCGTGGGCCTCATGCCCGGCCGTCGCTCCACGGATACGGTCGCGGGCTATGTGGCGGGCGACCGCGAGTTCGGGACGCTGGTCATGTATTTCGTCACCGGCGCGTCGGTGTATTCCGCCTTCGCGTTCCTCGGCGGCCCCGGCTGGGCGTTCAGCCGCGGGGCGGCGGCGTTCTACATCCTGGGTTACGGCGTGCTGGGCATCGCTCCCTACTTCGTGATCGGGCCGTGGGCAGCGCGCCTCGGCCGCCGATATGGTTTCGTCACCCAGGGGGCGATGCTGGCGCATCGATTCCAGAGTCGGTGGGTGGCCGTGGCAGCGGGCCTCGTGAGCGTCATCGCCATGCTGCCCTACGTGGCGCTGCAAATGCGTGGCGCCGGCATCGTGATCGAGCAGGTCACCGACGGGCACGTCCCGTTTGCCCTCGGTGCCGCGCTGGCCTACGGCGTGGTGCTGATCTACGTGTGGCACAGCGGCGTGATGGGCGTCGGCTGGACCAATGTGTTCCAGGGCGTGTTCATGATCGTCATCGCGTGGGCGTTGGGGCTCTACATCCCCGCCAAGCTCTACGGCGGCATCGGGCCCATGTTCGAGCAGATCGCAGCGCTCCGCCCGGAGATGTTGACGGCCCCCGGGCTCGATTCGGTCGGCAATCGCTGGACGCCGGGCGCGTATTCCTCGGCGATCATCGTGTCATCCATCGGCCTCATGATGTGGCCCCACCTGTTCATGAAGGCATTCGCCGCCAAAGACGATGCCACGATCCGGCGCACCATCGTGTTGTTCCCGACGTTTCAAGCGTTCTTGTTGCCCCTGTTCCTCGTGGGGTTTGCCGGTGTGCTCTATGCATCGGCTCCGGCCAACGCGGACGCCATCATGCCCCACATCATGCTGACGTCGGGACTGCCGGCCGTCGTGGTCGGGCTCTTTTGCGCGGGCGCCCTCGCGGCGTCCATGTCCACAGGTGATGCACTGGTCCACGGCGCCGCGTCCATCTGCGTGACCGACGTCTACGGCGGCATTCGGGGAGACACCCTGAGCCAGCACGACCAGCGCCGGCTCATCCGCTGGTTCGCCATCGCGGTGGGCGTCCTGGGATATGCCATTGCCATGCCGAGCGGGCTTTCGCTGGTCGGGATGCTCCTCGCCGCGTACGGCGCCGTGGTGCAGCTGGCACCCCCGGTGTATGCGGCGTTTCTGTGGCGTCGGGCGACGGCCACCGGCGTCGTGGCCGGCCTGTTGGCCGGGATACTCATCACGGCGGCGCAGATCGTCGCCGATTGGCGTCCCTACGGCCTACACGAGGGGGTGTTGGGGCTCACGGCCAATATCATCACTCTCGTGGTAATTTCGCTGGCGTCGGATCCACCCGAAGCCTCGCACGTCTCCGAGTGGATCGCGACCAGCCGGCAGGCTGACTGACGGACCGCTGCACGTCCCTTCGATGCCGGGCGGTCTGGCTTCCCGTACCGAGGCCGTTCGCATGCCCCGAGTGATGGCGATCGTCGCCCTGGTCTACGCCGTCGGCGTGGTGCCGCTGGCGGCCCAGGAGCGCACCGATTCGACGGCGTCTCGGCCCGTTCCCTTGAATCCGCAACGTTTGACCGTGGGTCGGGACTCGTTCGCCATCTTGCTGCAGGGGAGTCCGTTCGGGACGTTCACCCGCACGCGTGAACGCGACCCGTCACACGTGACGATCACCACCGAATTCGTCATCAGCGGCGGTGCGCAGTCCGCCACGTACGTGCTCGACGCGTCTACGCTCGCGCCCGTGAGCTACGATCAGACGGCCAATCAAGGCGGGCAATCCATCGAGCTGCACCTGATCTACGGCTCCGGTGGGCACATCACGGGCACCATTGCCGGGGCACTGGACGCCACCGTCGACACCGTCATCCAGTCGATCGTGTACGACGAAGACATGTTGCCGACGGTGGCAGAGGCACTGGAATTGGAAGACGGGTCGCGTCACGAGCTGGACTTGTTCGTCGCACCCCGCTCAGCCACGATGCCAGTCGCTCTGGTGGTGCTCGACGGCGGCACGGTTGCGGTCCCGGCCGGCGAGTTCGACACCTGGCTGGTGACGCTGGAGGGAGGACAGCTCCCGTGGATCTACTGGGTCACGAAAGAGGTGCCTCGGCGCATCGTGAAGATGGAAATCACCGGGCAGCTGAGCTTCGAATTGGTGTCTGCGGGATCCCAATGACGAGAAAGGGGCGACGCAGTGCGTCGCCCGACCAATCAGCTGGCAGCGGCCACCGGATAGACGCTGACCTTGAGGCGCTTCTTGTCTTTGTGTTCGAACTTCACCTGGCCGTCGACCAACGAAAACAGTGTGTCGTCCCTGCCGCGGCCCACGTTGTTGCCCGGATGGAATTTGGTGCCGCGTTGGCGGATCAGGATGTTGCCGGCCCGCACGAGCTCTCCCCCGAAGCGCTTCACCCCGAGATACTTCGGATTGGAGTCGCGACCGTTCCGACTGGAACCCACACCCTTCTTATGTGCCATGGTCCGTCACCCCAACTTCAAGCTGGTGATTTTTACTTCCGTGTACTTCTGCCGGTGTCCCGTCTTGCGCCGGTAGTTTTTCCGCCGCTTGAACTTGAACACGTAGATCTTGGGGTGCTTGCCGTGCTCGACGATCTCGGCCGTCACGCTGGCCCCCTTTACCGTCGGCTTGCCGGTCTTGATCTTGTCGCCGTCCCCCGTCATCAAAACCTGGTCGAACGTCACCTTGGTCCCGGGCTCGCCGTCCATCAGCTCGAGCTTGATGCTCTCACCCTTCTCGGCCCGAAACTGGTGCCCGCCCGCCTGGAAAATCGCATATGCCATAGCGCATAAGTCTAATCAGGGCAGCCGTTTTGAGGCAAGGCCCGCACCTACGCCGCCGCGTACTTGTCGGTCACATCCCGCCCCGCCGGCTGGGAAACCAACCTGAATTCGTCGATGGCTATGGTAGGGTCATCCCGGATCTCGATCTGGACCTTGGCCCGGGATTTCACCTGCTTCATGAACTCGGGCTCCCCCTCCAGGAGGTAGAGGGCCACCTGGGGGTGGAGCCGGACCAGGAGCTGGCGCTCCGCCTCGTCGTTGGCCACCCGCCGGAGGGAGCGGTCCAGATGCCGGGCCACCACCTCGGGCTTGAAGACCCGTCCCATGCCCTCGCAGGCCGGGCAGATGGTGGTCATGGAGTCCACCAGGCTCGGACGGACGCGCTGGCGGGTCATCTGAATCAGGCCCAGGTCGGTGACCCGATAGACTCGGGTTCTAGCCCGGTCGGCGGCCACGCGGGCCTTGACCTCTTGGAAGAGCTGCTCCCGGTGGGACTGCTGCTCCATGTCGATGAAGTCGATGACGATGATGCCGCCGACGTCTCGCAGACGGAGCTGGCGGGCGATCTCCCGGGCGGCCTCCATGTTGGTCTTGAGGATCGTCTTCTCGGGATCCCGCCGACCCGTGTAGCTCCCGGTATTCACATCGATGGAGACCAACGCCTCGGTCTGCTCGATGATCACGTAGCCGCCTGTCGGCAGGTCTACCCGGGTATTGAACAGATGCTCGATCTCCGCCTCGACGCCCTGGTGATCGAACAGGGATTCGGTGGGGTCCCGATACAGGTGTACGCGCTTGAGCAGTTCCGGGTCGATCTGCTTGAGATATTTCTTGATCTCTCGCACGACATCCCGGGAGTCGACGTAGAGGTTGTCGACCTTGTCGCTGAAGACATCGCGAATGATGCCCCGTGTGAGCGAGGCTTCCTCTTGCACGAGCGTGGGAGGAGAACTCGCCGCGGTCTTCTTCTGGATCTGCTTCCAGAGCGAGATCAGCGATTTCAGCTCACGGCGAATGAGGTCCTCGGACAGATCTTTCGCCGCCGTCCGACAGATCACACCCCCCGAACCCTCCGGCAAGACCTTGCGGACGATCTTCCGCAGTGCGGTACGTGTTTCCCGCGACTCGATCTTGCGGCTCACCCCGACCTTCGATGCCGATGGGAGATAAACCAGGAATCGGCCGGGGAGCGAGATCTGTGCGGAGACACGAGAGCCCTTGGTGCTGATGGGCTCCTTCGTGACCTGCACCAGGATCGATTGCCCCTTGGACAGGTGTTCTTGGATGGCGGGAGCCTGTCTGCGGGGCCGGCGACCGGATGACCGCCCGTTGCCGTTCCCGTTGCCGTTCCCGTTGTCGTCGCTCTCGAACTCGGCATCGTCGGGTTCGATGAGGTCTGACGCGTGGAGGAACGCGCTCTTCTCCAGGCCGATGTCTACAAAGGCGGCCTGCATGCCGGGCAGCACCGCCTCGACCCGGCCGTAGTAGATGTTTCCCAGAATCCGTTTCGCCTCCGGTCGGTCGACCAGAAGCTCGACGAGCCTATCATCCTCCAGAATGGCCACACGCGTTTCGCGTGAGCTCGATGTAATCAATATTTCCCTTTTCAACGCTTTTCACCTGAACGACCTCCACGGCCTCCGCTGCGGGCTCCTCGCCCGAGGAGACGGTGGACGTCACCTTATGGATTGTGATCAGAGGTACCCGCGACTCGTCGAGCCCCAAAGCCGCCTGGAGTACCTCCGTCGGTTTAACGGAGCCGTCGCTGCCCGTCGCCAGGGTCAAAACCACCTGGTCATAGGCGATGACGGCCAACTCGTGGACGAGGGGACGGATGTCCACCTCTTTGCTCCTCCCCTTCCGCACGCGCTGAATCGCGACCGACGGCGCCGCGAGAAACGCGGAGACCGCCTGCTCGAGGTCGCCCAGCTGTGTATCGAAGGGGGGAGACGGAAAACGTGCGACATAGACGCTCGTCGTGATGTCCGCCACGAGCGATGTCACCTTGGGCGGCATGGCTGCCGCCAAAACGAAATCAACGCCGGCGGCCGAACACGCGTTGAGGCTGCCGAGCAGCGACTCGAGGCGCGCCTGGGGCCATTCCCCGGCGAGTTGAACATCTATCCATTCCGCGTCTGACGTCCATCCCAACGCCAGCGGCGGACCCGCCGAGAGCTTCGGACGGGGTGAGAATCCCTCGGTGTAGATCATAGGCAGCTCGGCGCGGCGGAACGTGCGCTCGAGCTCGCGGAGTAGGTCCAGATGGGAGAGGAATCGCACGTTCTCTCCCTTGCCATAGCGAAGCCGCACGCTGGTGCCGGGCACCCCCTGCAACAGTCCCGGCACCCGGTCGGGTGTCTCGCTGGTGACCGGCCCGGCCAGCACATTCTTCAGGGCGTCGAAATCACACACGCCGCAGGCGGAGCATCGCTCATGCTTGCACTCTGGGGTGAGCCCTACCTCGTACGCCTTGTGGCGCTCCTTGAGAAAGTACTTACGGTCAATCTTGTAAGTCGTTATTTCCCAAGGGAGTTCCTCGTCTTCATCAATTTCTCTGAAGGTGTCCTGAAGCGTGAGGTCACAGGATTCCAAGGAGTCGAGCCAGCAGTCGTACTTAATGTGCTCGCTCCAGCCATCGAAGCGGGCCCCTCGCCGCCACGCCCCCTCGATGACATCGGCGATCTCGCGACCGCCCCGGGAGATGATCCCCTCGATGGCCGTGTCGGCCGTTTCATGGTGGCGAATGGCCACCCCCTGCCCCTTCAGCCGCTCGCGGATCCAGGCCAGCTTGCGACGGGTCGTTTCGAAGTCGTCTTGTCGCTCCCACTGAAATGGGGTGTGGGATTTGGGAACGAACGGAGAGAACCCCAGCGTGATATGGCGCCTGCCCGAGTACTTCCGCAAGATCCCCTTGATTTTCTCGACGAGCCGGGCCAGCTCCTCGAAGTCCTCTTCCCCCTCCGTGGGGTGGCCGATCATGAAGTAGAGCTTCACACTGGTCCAGCCCGAGGCCATGGCCTGATCCACCGCCGAGAGAATGTCTTCTTCGGTGATGCCCTTGTTGATCACGTCGCGGAGCCGCTGGCTGCCCGCCTCGGGCGCGAAGGTGAACCCGGACTTCCGGACCCGGCTCACCGCCTCGGCCAGGCCGACGCTGAACGCATCGGCCCGCAACGAGGGGAGGCTCACCCCCACCCCGTGCTCCACCATGGTGCGGCTCATCCTATCGGTGAGTTCCAACGCCTGTGAGTAGTCGGCCGTGGACAGCGACAGCAGGGACACCTCCTGCCAGCCGGAGTGCTTGATGCCCTTCTCGGCGATCTCCACGACTTCATCCACGTCCCGTTCCCTGGCCGGCCGATAGAGGTAGCCCGCCTGGCAGAAACGGCATCCGCGCATGCACCCTCGCATCACCTCGATGGGCAGCCGGTCGTGGGTGGTTTCGGTGAGGCTGACCACCATCTCCCGGGGGTGATCTTCGGGCCGCAGCACGGGCACCTTGCGGGCGACCACCTGCGCCGGGAGGCCCGGGGGCGCGTCCGGCTTGGGGCGGGCCATCCGGCCGCCCTGGGGGACCTCGTAGAGGGACGGCACGTAGATGCCCGGGACCTCCACCGCAAGCCGCCGGAGCAGATCGGCCCTGGAGCCCCCCGGGCCCCGGCCCTGCCGTTTCCACTCCTCTATGAGCCCCAGCACCTCTCCGATGGCATCCTCGGCGTCGCCGATCAGGGCGAAGTCGACGAAGGGCGCCAGGGGTTCGGGATTGGATGCACACGGTCCTCCGATGCACACCAAGGGATCCGACTCCCGGCGCTCGGCCTGGCGCACGGGCAGCCCCGAGAGGTCCAACACATTCAGGAGATTCGTGTAGGTGAGCTCGGACTGGAGCGTGAAGCCCAGGACGTCGTATTCGGCTACCGGGCGCTTGTACTCGAGGCCCCACAGGGGCAGACCCCGCGAACGGAGCTGCTCCTCCATGTCCGGCCAGGGGGCATACACCCGATCGAGCAGCCACTCCGGGTGGCGATTCACCACGTGATAGAGGATCTGGGTCCCCGTGTGGCTCATGCCGACCTCGTAGGCGTCCGGGTAACACAGAAGAAACCGGACCTGGGTGGCGTCCCAGTCCTTCCGGGCGAGACCCAGCTCGTTGCCCACGTACCGATTCGGCTTGGAGACCAGCGGGAGGATTTCGGTCGTGATGATCTGGTAGAAGTCCGGCACTGCGCGGACGGGGGTGTTCATGGCTGTCTTAAGGATAAGCAGGGGGCGGACTTAGCGCCAGGGGACGGCGATTGCGGTCAATTGACCAGCTCACCAAGAAGTTGTCGCGCGATGACGATTCTTTGGATCTCGCTCGTCCCTTCTCCGATCTCACACACCTTCGCATCGCGCATCATTCGCTCCACCGGATAGTCAGTGGTGTAGCCGTACCCTCCGTGGAGTTGGACGGCCTTGGTGGTGGCGCGCATGCAGAGTTCCGAGGCGAAGAGCTTGGCCATGGCTGCCTCCTGCTTGTAGGGCTCGCCACGCTGGTGGAGCCAGCCCGCGTGATACACGAGGTGCCTGGCGGCCTCGATCTCGGTGGCCATGTCGGAGAGCTGGAAATGGACCCCCTGGAACGAAGCCACCGGTTTGCCGAACTGCTTCCGCTCGGAGGTATATCGTAGCGACTCGTTGAGCGCGCCTTCGGCGATCCCCAGCGACAGAGCGCCGATGCCGATCCGACCCGAATCGAGGGTCTTCAGGAAGTTGCCGAAACCGTGCCCCACCTCGCCGAGGACGTTTTCCTTGGGGACGACCGCGTCCTCGAGAATCAGCTCTCTCGTATCCGAGGCGCGCCAGCCCAGCTTGTCTTCCTTCTTGCCCGCGCGAACGCCCGGCGTCTTCTCGATCTCGTCGGTGTGCCCGATGCCGAGGTCCAGGGCTCGATCGAGGTCCACCGTGTCCTTGCACACGATGAACGACGTGATGCCGTGATTGCGTTTCTTGGGCTTGGGATCGGTGCGCGCGGTGACCACGAGGATCTCCCCCACGCCGGCGTGGGTGATGAAGATCTTCGAGCCGTTCAGCACGTAGTGGTCGCTTTTCTCGACGGCCATCGTCCGGGTGCCGCCGGCGTCGGATCCGGCCCCGGGCTCGGTGAGGGCAAACCCACCCAGCACCTGCCCGGTGGCCAGCAGCGGGACGTACTTCTGCCGCTGTGCGTCGGTGCCGAAATTGATGATGGGCGAGGTGCCGAGGGTGGTGTGCGCCGAGACGGTGAGCGCGTGGCTCGCGTCCACCTTGGCCAATTCCTCGATGATGATCAGGTAGGAGAGGTAGTCGAGACCCGCGCCGCCCAGCTCTTCCGACCAGGGTGCGCCGAGGAAACCCAACTCGCCCATCTTCTTGATGTTTTCCCAAGGAAACCGGCTCTCGGCGTCGAGCTCGCGCGCCACTGGCCGAACTTCATTCTCGGCGAAATCGCGCACCATCTCGCGAACTCGATGATGCTCGTCCGTGAAGTATGGCAGATCCTTCATGAGGGAAAATACACGTCTACTGCATTCCCTTCGGTGGCCCGAAGATCTCTTTCAGGATGACGGCCTCCCTGAGAGACCGCGGGTTGAGATGGATTCGGGCGCGGGACCGGGCCCTGAAGACGTCGGTGTAGCGAAACTCCTTCACGAACTCCTCGTGGAATTCCCGGTGCTCTGGGCCGGCCCGGTCGGCCACCGCGTCGATGGATTCATCCTCGAGGGACAATACCGGGGGGATCTCGCGTTCGACCGGCTCCACCTCTCGGACCTGGGGCAATAGTTCGGGTTCGGGTTCGGGCACCCGCTCGAGTTCGACCTCGGGTTGCGGACCCACATCGAGTCCGAGCTGGCGGAGGATGTCCTCCATCGTGGCGGTGGCGGACTCGCGGGCCGGCGGCGACGGTGCGCGTGGCTCCGGCGCACCCATCCCTGCCCTGGATGGTGTGGGTCCCGCCCCCCCCGCGGATTCGACGCGGCGTTGTGACGGGAGTTGGGCCTGGCGCGGCCGGGGCCGGGCCTGCGGCAGCTTCTTGCCCTGGGGTTTCTTCTTCTTGCCGAGCGTTGAGAGAATGCCCGAGACGATGAAGATGATGAGGATCAGCTCTCCGAAATCCATGCGCTACTTCGTTTCTTCGGTCGGCTCGCCATCGACGGACAGGCTTCGGCGCATCGCCGTGTCGCTCTCGATGTTCCGGTAACGTATCAGGTCCATGACGCCCATTTTGCCGCTTCGCAGCGCGTCGGCCATGGCCAACGGCACCTGCGCTTCGGCCTCGACCACTTTGGCCCTCATCTCCTCGACGCGGGCCTCCATCTCCTGCGCGACCGCCACCGCCATGGCCCGCCTCTCCTCGGCCTTGGCCTGGGCGATGCGCTTGTCGGCTTCGGCCTGATCGGTCTGGAGCTCGGCGCCGATGTTCTTGCCGACGTCCACGTCTGCAATGTCGATGGAGAGAATCTCATACGCCGTACCGGCGTCCAGTCCCTTGGCCAGCACCGTCTTGGAAATCCTGTCGGGGTTCTCGAGCACCGCCTTGTGCCCGGTAGACGAACCGATCGTGGAAACGATGCCTTCGCCGACGCGGGCGAGAATCGTCTCTTCGCCGGCCCCGCCGACCAGGCGCTGGATGTTGGCTCGCACCGTCACCCGTGCCACCGCGATGAGCTGAATGCCGTCCTTGGCCATGGCAGCGACGCGGGGCGTCTGGATCACCTTGGGGTTCACCGAAACTTGGACTGCCTCGTGGACGTCACGGCCCGCCAGGTCGATGGCGGCGGCCTGCTGGAAGGCCAAACTGATCCCGGCCTTGTCGGCGGAAATCAGTGCACGGACCACGTTGTCCACATGGCCACCGGCCAGGTAGTGGGCTTCCAGTGCGTCGATATCCAGCCGCAACCCGGCTTTGGTGGCGTTGATGAGCGGCCTGACCACTCCGGCCGGAGCCACCTTCCGCAGTCGCATCCCGACGAGCGTGCCCAACGTGACCCGCACCCCGGCCGCCCAGGCCTCGACCCACAACCGCACCGGGACGAAGCTGACCAACATCCACAGGAGGATGGCCCCGATGATGAAGACGAAGATTCCGGCTGATCCCAACAGATCGACGACGTTCATGCCCATGGCCTCAATTCGAAATATTATTTACACCGCCTCGACGACGTGGCGGTATCCCTCAGACCGGATTACCCTAACCCGTGCGTCCTTGGAAATAAAGCCACCTTCCGACACCACGTCGATACGCTCGCCGGAGATCAGGGCCGTTCCCGACGGGTGGAGATCCGTGATCGCGACGCCCTCAACGCCCACGACGTCGATTCGCGGGGGAGCGGCCATGTAGCCGGTCTCCCTGCCCGTGGACGCCATGAGAAAGATGCCACGCCCCTTCGTCGGCACGTGACGCACCAACAGGTAAATGGACGCGATCACCATGATGGACGCGGTGGAGAGGATGCCGCTGGCCCGCACCACGTCGGGCCAGGTCGGCAGGCTTCCAATCAACGCGAGGAACACGGCACCCCCGATACAGAGAATGCTCACCGCCCCCGCCAAGCCGAACCCCGGAACCACGAAGACTTCGATCCCCAGCGCGATCAGTCCCGCCCCGAGAAGGATGACTTCCTCCCAGCCGGCCAGCCCCACCAGCATGTGACTGCCGAAGAACGCGGCGAACGAGATCAAGCCGATCGCCCCGGCCACGCCGAACGACGGGGTCTTGATCTCGATGATGAGTCCCAGTGTGCCCATGGACAACAGAATCGGTGCGACGATGGGGTGCGACAGAAAACGCACGAGGTGCTCGGCCCAGTTGATGGAGGCGGTCACCACGGCCACGCCGGCCAGGTCCACGGTGCTCAGCAGGTCTTCGAGGGAACTCACCTCGGCGGCCGCGAACCCGAGGGCCACCGCTTCACTCCCGGTCAACGTCAAGAGCTTCCCCTCTTCCACCACGCCCTCCACCGCCACGCTCTCGTCCACCATCGCTTCAGCCAGGCGCGGGTCGATTCCCCGCGCCTCTGCCAGCGCCCGAAACTCGCCGCGCATCGCGCTCACGATTTTCTCGGGAGCCTTTTGGCCGTCTCCCACCACCGGGGTCGCCGCGCCGATGGACGAGACAGGGCCCATGAAGATCGAGTCGGCGGCCAGCGCGATCATCGCGCCGGCACTCCACGCGTGGGCATTGACGTAGGCGTAGACTGGGATGGTACTCTGGGAGACCGCCTTGACGATTTGCTGGGCCGCATCGACGCGGCCGCCGGGTGTTTCCAGCTCCAGGATGACCGCCCGGGCGCCGGCCGCTTCGGCCTCGCGAATCGCCCGTGCCACGAACGGGGCCAGGCCCAACTCGATGACTCCCGAAACCGGGATGACGTGCACGGCGTCATTCTGGGCCACGGTGGATAAAGGATTGACGAGGATACCGGCGGCGACCAGCCCAAAAATCGTTCGGGGAATCATCTCTCACTCCAGCTCCGAGTTCGACAGCCGTCTAGGGAAAAGCTAGGCGGCACGTACGGGCGGCGAAAGGCGGCGCGCCCTCATATCAAGGTCAAGTATATAGATTGGAAGTTAGCGCGCTGACTCGCACGGGCCGGCCTCCGATTCGACCGTTGGGGCCTCCCAGTTGACCGTTCGGCAAGACCGGCTTGTTGCCGGGACGGCACCCCGGCGAGTCTCCATTGTCCTTCGTTCGCAGAGGCGGTGGTGAGGAAAGAGCAAAGCATCTGGAGGATCGTCATCACCATCCTGCGGTCCGCGCCGACCTCGACCAAGGTCTTTCTCATCCCCATCCCGATCCTGCTCATCCTCCTGACGGTGGGTGTGGTCCTGGACCTGGTGGCCAGCGGTCGGCCCACTGCCGGGGTGCAGGTGTGGAGCCTCATTCTGGGCAACGCGGGCCTCTTGATGTGGAGTTTGGCGGCGGTGTTGCACGCCGCGTCCGAATCCAAGCCCGGCCCGCTGGCGCAAGCCACGGCCAACGATCTCTTCAGACGCATCTGGCGGCATTGCCTGCAGTTCACCGCGCGGTTTCGGCCGGACGAGGAGCACAAGCAGCTGAACGACATCGTGCTGGTGTTGCCCATCATCGGGGTGACGGCCGGATGTTTGCTGGCGGTGGCCGCGGGGATCTTGCTCCCGTCCACGCCGTCGAATCCTCTCTTGCTGGTTCCCGTTCTGCTATACGCCATCTTCGTGATGATGGCGGTGCGCACGGTGAGCGATACCATGCGCTTCCTGCATCGTTACGCGCATGAAAAGGCGGACGTCGCAGCCCAAGCGCAGACGCTTGCCACCGAAGCACAGCTCTCGGCTCTTCAGGCGCAGATCAATCCTCATTTCCTGTTCAACGCCCTCAATACGGTCGCCTCTCTCGTCCGCACCGATCCACGGGCCGCCGAGGCCACCGTGGACAACCTCGCCCAGGTCTTGCGGCGCACGCTGGATCGATCGCGCTGCACCATGAGTACCGTGGATGACGAGGTGGACTACCTGAAGGCGTACCTGTCGGTCGAAAAAGAACGTTACGGTGACCGGTTGACCGTGGAGTGGTCCATCGACGAGCGTACGCGCATGCTGCGTATTCCGCCCATGACGCTGCAACCCCTCGTGGAGAACTCGCTGAAGCATGGTATCGGGGGGAGGTTGCACGGGGGAACCCTGGCGATCAGCGCGGCCGTCGAGCACAACAATCTCGTGCTCCGCGTTGCAGACGACGGGGCCGGCTTCATGCCCCAGCATCGCGAGGGCACCGGATTACGCAATCTGCGGGAGCGGATCGCCACCCTGTACGGAGACGAAGGTGGGGTGCTGATCGGGGGTGACGGCGAAGGAGCGACCGTGACCGTACACATTCCTCTCAACGGCGAGGAGGCGGCGTCCTGACGCGCGTGCTCATCGTCGACGACGAACGCGCCGCCCGGCAGCGACTCTCCATCATGCTCGCCGAGCTCGACGTCGAGGTGGTCGGGCAGGCCGAGAACGGCCTGGAAGCACTGAAACTGGTGCGGGAGCGGAAGCCCGACGTGATCCTGCTGGACATCACGATGCCGGAGGTGGACGGCTTCGACGTGGCGCAGCATCTCGCCGACCCCAAGCCCCTCATCGTGTTTCAGACCGCGTTCGACGAGTACGCGTTGCAGGCGTTCGATCACGAGGCCATCGATTACCTGGTCAAGCCGGTCACCTTGAAGAAGCTCCAGCGTGCCATCGAGCGCGCCCGGGCACACATCAAGGCGGCCAAAACCCAGGACCTGACCCAGGACGTGTTGCGGCAGCTGCGCGCGTCACTGCAACCGACGCCCACCGCCTCGGCCCGTCTCCTGGTGCGAGACCGGGGGGGCCATCGCCTGATTCCCCATCAGGAGATCCAGGCCTTTCACGCCGAACGGGGGACGGTGCGGGCCCGCACCGAGGGAGCGGATTACCCCACCGACTACACGCTGGCGGACCTCGAGGACCGGCTCGGCGCGGCGTTCATCCGCCCCAATCGCGCGGAGCTCGTGAACGTCGCACAGATCGACCGGATCGCCAGCAACGGGGACGGCTCGGCCACGATCACGCTGCGGGACGGCACGACGGTCCACGTGACCAGGCGGCGGGCGGCGGAGGTCCGCAAGATCCTGGAGGGCTAGGGGATCGAGGCTCTGTGACCCAAGCCGACGCGACCCACTGTGACCTGCAACACGACCGAAACCCCACGGTCCTCCTACCTTTCGGGACCAAACCAGCCGTCCCAGGCGGAACATCATGAGAAAGAACATCGGCTTCAATTCCGAAACCATTATCGTGGCCGTGCTGATGATCGGCGGCGTCGCGACCGAGGCGTACGTGTTGGCGGGGATCGCCGATCCGGTCACCCGAGTCCGGCTCGGCATGGTGGCCCTCTTGCCCATCGTGTGGCCCATCTACTGGCTGTCCCGCCAGTTCCCACCCATCATCATCCAGCGGGAGGCCCCCCAGCCCCTGCGCCGGTACAGCCGGTTGCGCAAGGCGGTAGACAGGTTCCTGCGCGACGTGAGTCGCCTGAACTGGGCGGTGGTGGACAAGAACCGGGGCTTTGGCGATTTGGAGAAAGCCGAGGACGAAATCGCCGCGATCCAGAAGCAACTGGCGGACACCGTCGTCGAAGTGATGGAGTCGGCGGGGATTCCCGACCCGAAACCGGAACGGATCTCCCGGATATCGCTTGCGCTGCGACGGATTTCCCGGCAGTGGACCCGTCCGAGCCTGCCGCCCGAAGACGCCGCCTAACGAATCTCGGCCCCTCCCGTGCGGTCGTCCCGCACGAACCGATCCCGCGCAGGCATGCGCACCTCGGGTAGGGTCTCGGCGTTCATCACCTCGTCTTCTCCGATGATGCCGTTCATGTGCAGCAGCGCGGCCACGAAACTGTAGATCTCGTCCGGCTGTAAATTCCCCCGTGCCTCGAACGGCATCGTGCGATTGATGTAATCGTACAGTGTGGTGGCGTACGGCCAGTAGTTCCCGATCGTCGATCGCACCGACGGATCGTTGCCGAACGGAAACGCGTCGCCGGGCACTCGGCCCACCAGCACATTGTAGGGGCCTTCGACCCCGGTGGGGCCGTGGCAACTGGCACACTGCGCGGCATAGAGCGCCATGCCTCGCGCGACGCTCCCACTCCCCGGTGGCAGCCCGGTGCCGTCGGGCATGATGTCGATGTCCCACGCCGCGATTTCTTCTGCGGTTGCGGTGCGCCCAATGCCGAACGCCGCTGAGCCTGATTGGGGTGGCGCCGCCCGGTGCGGCGTGGCCCCTTCGCCGACCGCGCATGCCAGGCCCGCGAGCAACGTGCATCCACCAAGCAATCGGTTCATGGCGCTCACCCTCCCCTCCCGAATACGACCGTCCCGTTCGCCCGAACCGTCCACGCACGAATGCTGTTGTAGTGATACCGCGTCCCAATGCCTCGCGCGTCTCGCAGCTGTTGCACGAAGGGTTGCACGTATCCCGTGTCGTCTGTCGCGCGGCTCATGATCACCGCGTCTTCGGCCGTCCGGTTCCACAGATAGCGAAACCGGGTTTGGCATTTCGACAGCACCGGTTCGGCGAGCTCCGCAGGCGCCCAGGTCCGCCCGTCGTCCACGCTCACGTCGACGCGCGTGACCTTGCCGCGCCCGCTCCATGCCACGCCGGTGATCTCGTGCCAGCCCGGGGCGGTGAGCCGTACGGGATGCGCCGGGTAGGTGATGATAGACTTGGCGTCTATCTCGAAGCTGAACATCCGTGCGGTGCCGTCGGCCAGTGGATCGGTATACTTGGATGTCTCATCCCGGGTCATGAACGGCCGATCCGACAGCTCGATGCGTCTGATCCACTTCACGCACGTGTTGCCTTCCCAGCCCGGTAGGAAGAGCCGCGCCGGATAGCCTTGTTCCGGCCGGATGGCTTCGCCGTTTTGGCCGTAGGCGATCAGAGCGTCGTCCAATGCCTTCTCGACCGGGATGCTGCGCGTCATGAGCGCGGCATCTATGCCTTCCGCCAGGAACCAGGTCGCGTCGGGACCCACACCGCATTCCCGGAACAGCGTGGCGAGGGGCACGCCGATCCATTCGCTCGTGCTCACCAGCCCGTCGATTTGTTGCGGCGTCCGCTCGGGTCGCGGCGTGAGGGAGAACCCGCCGCCGCCGTTACCCGAGCATTCCAGGAAGTAGATGCGCGACTGCGACGGGAATCGCTTGAGGTCGTCCAGCGTGAACATCATCGGCCGTTCCACCATGCCATGAATCAGCAACGAGTAGGTCGCCGGATCGATACGCGGAACGCCCGCGTGGTGGCGCTCGAAGTGCAAGTCCGACGGCGTGATGATGCCATCGAGATCCTGCAGCGGCGTGCGGGACACGCCCCCGGGCGAAGCGGATACCATGCGTGTGGGGTGCTCGAACTCCGCGCGCCGCCCCACCTCGCTGGCCGGCCGGCCCAGCACGTTGGTGGGATCTCCCTGGACTTGTCGTGGTGCGCCGGTGGCTTCCGGCGACGCCGCGGAAGCCGACGGTCCGGCGATAAACGCGGCGCCCGCAGCTCCGGCCGCGCCAGCCAGGAGGGCCCGCCGGCTGATGGTGGACTTTGTGGAATCGTCCGTCGAGGGAGCGGCGGTGTTGTTCCCCTGCGTCATGCGTAACTCCTCTGCTTACCGCGAACGTGCGGTTGTCTAGGGAACCTGCACCCGCAACCCGGCGCGTGCCAGTCGGTCGAGAACCGCCATGGAGCAGTGATGGAATAGGCTAGAGCAACTCGAGCTCCATGGCTTTCAGTACGCGAGACAGGCCGATGGCAAAGGTGACATCTTCCACGCCGCGGCCGCGGCCGATGTCTTCCGGCCACCCACCCCACAAGAGTCCCACCGGACGGTTCTCACCGTCATCGGTCAAGATGGCCGAGCCGGAGTCGCCGCTTGCACTGAAGGACTTTCCTTTTTGGTCCGGCGCGATCACCAGGTCCGTATAGAAGTTGGCCGGTTCTCTCCCCACCGCGCGGTCGATGTGTTCCGAATCGCCGGTTACGCCGTACCCGAACGCCACGACGGTTCCCCGCTGGAGTCCGGTCGTTCTGCCGACCTTTTTGACCTTGAGTCCGATCACGTCCATGGTGTCGAGCTCGATGGGTAGCGGTGCGCCGAACGATCCATCCGGAACGGGCCACTCGTTGCGCAGCAGCTCGTGGAGTGATTCCTCGACCTCGACGAATGCGGCGTCGGTGTGGACAAAGGCGTAGGTCTCGTCGATCCCCTCGAGCCACTGATCGTCGGGCATGTATTCCATCACCCGCCGCGTGAGTCCCACTCGGATCGATTGTTGGTCGTACCCAGGGATGTAGAGGGAATGCCCCGATCGCACGCCGACGTGTTGATTGGTGAGCAAGCCCACCATCCCTTCCTCGCCCTTCTTCGTGGAGCGCACCACATAGCCAATGGTGCCGACGAATCCCTCGATCTCGTCCTCTTCCCACTCGCCGAATCCCACCTGAGCCCCAACCGGAATGTGATCCAATGTGCCGTCGAACCACTGCAGTTTGGCGACGAGCTCCTGATTCGCTTCGTCCAGCGGGGGGATGTCCTTCGCGGTCACGGGACTGGTCGTCACCACGACGTCCGTCCTGGCTTCGAGGGTGCCGTCGGCCGACCGTAGCTTCCTCGGGATCCGCATGCGTTTCGACAGGAGTTTCCGGTGCATCTTGTGGGGGATGTAGACGATGATGCACGGCGCGCCCGTCGGACCTCCCTGCCCGTCGTAATTCTTGCGGCCCAGCGCCGTGCCCTGATTGCCCACAATGGCGTTCAACTTCTCCCGGTTGTCGGCCCGGACCCTGGCCAGCTCGCGCAGCGTGGTCGCCTGCTTCCGCGTCGTGGTCGTCTTCTTGGCCATGCACACCTCCGGTTAGCTCGTCGGGTCCTGCGGCACACGTTGATCGCTCATGCGGTATTCCCCCCCCTTCGATTTCTCATTCACTTCACACCCGGCGTACCGCGAGCGTGACGGCGTACAGCAGCGCGAGCCCGACGACGATCAGGCTGCCCCAGAACGAAACCGGAAGCAGGTAGGAAGCGTTGCTTCCGTCGGTGGCAATCAGGTAGACCCACTCGTCGAGCGCCATGCCGAGGCCCACCCCGAACACGACGACTGCGAGGTCCCTGCGGCGCGAGGCGCCACGGAACAATGCCAGCGGGATGCCCCCCGCGGTGATGAGCAGGAGACCGAGGAAGAGGTGATGGACGTTGTACGAGCCCACGTAGAAGTCCGACTCGGGCGAAAGTGCGAGTGACGCACGGAGAGTGAGAACGCTCCCCGCGACCGCGGCGATCAGCAGGGTGGCGTTGCGTCGGACCTCAGGTGGCATACTCGTCCGCTCCCATGAAGTGCAGTGACACGTGTGGCTCGTCGCCCACGACCCAGCTGTCGTGGCCGGGCCCGATGGTGAAGAGATCGCCGGCCGAGAGCACGAACTCGCGGCCGTCGTTCATCGCGACGCCGACCTGGCCTGCGAGGGCGATCCCGATGTGGTCGACCCGGCAGCGCGAGATCGCCGCGGCACGAGCCGCGGCACCTGCTGCTGATATGTGCGATACGCCTCGCCGAACCGATCCAGCAACTCGCGCTCCTCGAGCACCATGATCAGATGCAGCCAGGGGAAGGCAATCACCGCGACCGCGTATGCGGCGAGGTAGTTGGTGAACAGTGCCATGGCGACGGTGCCCAGCATGACCCCGAGGTACCGCGGATGCCGCACCCGTCGGTAGATCCCCAGCTGGAGGAGCCGCCCTTCTTTCCCGCTCGGCTGGAGCTCGGGAACGCCCAAGAAGGTCGCTATCGAGAGCTGCCGGCGGGCGAATCCCTGCACCACCTTCCCCGCGACGAACAGGACGCCGCCGATGCCGATGAACAGCCAGTTGGTACCGTATTCCGCCGCGAGCAGCGTGCCACGCAGAGCGTAGACGGCGCCGATCATCGTAAAGAAGATGCCGAACAGCACGATATAAGACGGGACCAGCCCCAGCTGGCGCCAGAAGCGGACAAACTGGTGGACCAGCAGCCAGTACAGCATCGCCGCCGGAAACACGGTGATGGCAAGCAGCGCCACGACGTACCGGGCGGTATCCACCTCAGGGCCTCTTGAGCTTTTCGACGTAACGCTTGCGCACCTTGGGCATTGCATCCTCCGGTCAGCTCGTCAGGCCTACAATCATGTCGTGGATGGCCCTCGGATGGCAACGATCACATCCCGCACAGTGACTGACCTTCTCGCCGAGGTATTCGAGCAAGGTCTTCCGGCGGCACGCCCGGCTCGACACGTACTTGCGCATCGTGCTCAACCCGGCCGTGCGGGCCCGGAGATGATCCCGTGACAGACCGACGCGAAGCACGCCGGTGCCCGTGGCCATGGCGGTGGCCAGCCGCAGATCCTCCTCGAGCCACAGCAGACGACACCACGCCTGGTTCCCGTCCCGTCCCGCGCGGCCGGCTTCCTGATAGTAGGCCTCCGGGCGCGCAGGGATGCCGAGATGGATCACGAGGCGGACGTCGGCTTTGTCGATGCCCATCCCGAAGGCGTTGGTCGCCACCATGACACGGATGCGGCCGTCGATGAATTGCTGCAACAAGGCGCTCCGGTCGGCTGCCGGCAGGCCCGCATGGTACGGACTCGCGCGAAATCCCCACCGTCGCAGCACGCTCGCGACGCCGTCGGTGCGATTGCGGGTGGGCACGTACACGATGGCGGTTCCGGGCTGGCGCTTGAGCAACAGCGCCGTCTCCCGCAGGCGCGTGAGCTCGCTCTTCGCGCGTTTTACGCTCAGGTGGAGGTTCGGCCGGTCGAACGAGTTGAGCGCCACCACCGGGCGGCGCAGGCGCAAGAGTCGGGTGATGTCCGCCCGGGTGGAGGGTGTGGCGGACGCGGTCAGCGCGATCGTCGGAGGTCCACCCAGGGCCGCGCGGTGTTTGCCGAGGGCGCGATAATGCGGGCGGAAATCGTGGCCCCACTCGCTGATGCAGTGCGCCTCGTCGACGGCGAGCAACGGCGGCGGACGGGGCGGCTTGCGATCCACAAGCTGCGCGAGGCGTTCGGGTGCCACGTACAGCAGTTTGAGCCTTCCGGCATCGTAATCGGCCCAGACACGACGCTGCTCCGCCTGGCGTTGCGAACTGCTGAGCAACGCCGCGGCGACACCTCGGCGGACGAGGGCCGCCACTTGGTCTTCCATGAGGGAAATCAGGGGCGACACGACGATTGTCGTCCCGGGCAACACGAGTGCCGGGACTTGAAAGCACAGTGATTTCCCGCCGCCCGTCGGCAGGACCGCCAGCACGTCCCGTCCTCGCAGAGCCCCCAGCACCACGCGGCGCTGCGCCCAGCGGAAGTCCGGATATCCCCAGACGTCGGAGAGAACCTCGCGAGCGCGACGAAGAGAAGCTTCGCTACCATCCACGCCTGAAAGATGGATGGTCTTGGCAGCGCGATCGTTATCGAATCGTTTCGTGCCGTACCGCTAGTTCGCCACGGCGTATCGGGTCGTAGGCAATGTCAGCGGGTCCAGATGACTATCACACCGCACTCGAAGCCGTGCCGCGCAAACTCCCGGGGCACCGCCAGGCCCTTGTGGACGGACGGTGCATGGCGTTCCTCCGGCGGACCGGTGACTTGTGAGATACACCCGGACGACATCGAGGTTCGAGCGCCTCGATGACGGATAACGTAGATTGGGCAAGCAGTCGGAGTAGTGTGCTTCCACGGGCGCCAAAGAGAGAGTGCTCATGAAGCACATCGCGGCCGGGCTTGCCATGCTGGCCACCGGTGCGGCCACAACGGCGAGTTCGGCCCAGACGATTCAGCTCGAAGCCGCCGCGGGCGTGATCGTGCCCGGGTTCAACACCCTGTTCGATCGAGGCGACGTCGCCGGCGCCACCCGCGCGGTGCAGCTGCGCGCGGCGGCCACGTTCGAGGCCCGCGCCCTCATGCTGCTCGCCGGGGGACTTCACGCCGGCGTGCAGCTCGCGATTGCCCCACACGTCGAGCTCGAGAACAGCCGGATTCTCACCCTCGTCGGCAGTGCCAAGCGGTACAGCGTATCGGGAACGTTCGGGGGCATGACCAGTAAGATTCCCAAGACTCCCATCCGGTTTCGCGGGGGCTTCTCCCTCGGCATCCGTCACTACCGGTTCACCGGAGAACCCGGTGTCACCTTCCCCGCCGACGATGCCACGAGCCTCTTTGGAAGCGTGTCGTTCGGGGGCGATGCCGAGCTATCGCAAAAATTCAGTATCGTCGGCGACTTCGTTCTCCCGTTCGACCTGGGCACCGAAACCACCGATGCGACGATCAATGTCGTGATCCAGGCCGGGCTCGCGGTGCGGCTCTAGTCTCTGGCGACGCTCGAGGCACAGCACACCGGCAGCACTGCGCATCAACCAAGATCCAGCTCAGGTCCGAGACTACCGGCCCTGCAGTTCGTGTCGGTGCGGAGCATGCACGGCCTCAGCGGTACAGCGACATGACCCACAGCAGCTGTAACACGACGATCACGCCCACAAAGAGAACCATCACCGGCTTCCAGTGCCGATCGAGAAAGGTGTCGTCGTCCGAATGTCGTTCGCGTTGAGGCTGGACGTAGCGCTCCCCCCAATCCTTGAATCGCGCGGCGGCATGCTGCTGCCGCGCTGATTTCGCCGAACGCTCTTGGGTAACGTCGGCAACCATCTGGCGAATGCCCTCGGCGACGGGGAAGCCGCAACACGGACATGACGCGGCCATATCCGAGACGTCTTTGCCGCATTCGGGACATGAAATGAGCGTCATCGTGATCTATTGCTTCAAGAATTGAGCGACGGACTGCTTGAAATCCGGTGTGCTTCTGGCCAGGGCGTTGACCTCGGTCCCGAGCCGGATCCCGTCCGCGAACGATCGTCCGTCGAGTTCGTACAGCTGTTTCTTGATGAGGGCCAGTGCCGTCGAGCTCGAGGAGGCCAGCCGGCCGGCGACCTCGTTCACCGCAGCTTCGAAATCCCCTGCCTCGATCACGCGGGCCACCAATCCGACGCGGGCCGCCTCCGCAGCCGTCAGCAGGCGGCCGGTGGCGACCAGGTCGAACGCGATCCTTTCCCCCACCGCTCTTCTGAGCATGGCCATCACCATGGCCGGCACGAAGCCCCGCTGCACCTCCGGATATCCAAACGTAGCCCCCTCGTGCGCCAGAATCATGTCGCACGCCGTCGCCAATCCGCATCCGCCGGCCAGGGCCCGGCCCTCCACCACGGCGAGCACCGGCTTCGGCAGCTCACGCATCCGGACGAACACGCTGCCGAGCAACCCCGCGTTCGCGGCATTTTCTTCCTGGGATCGATCGGCCGAGGCGAGCAGCTCGGCCAGGTCGGCGCCGGCGCAGAAGTCCTTGCCCGCTCCGCGGAGCAGCACCACGTTCACGGCCGCGTCCAGATCGGCGGCCTGGAGTGCCGCGAGCAGGGCCTCGACCATCGCCGTGTCCATGGCGTTGCACTTCTCCGGGCGATTGAGTCGCAGTGTCAGGATCCCGGCATCATCCAGTCCGGTTGTGAGCCGCTCAGACACGGAGGCTCCTCGGCACCTCGATCTCCATTCTGAGCAAGGCCGTCGAAAACACTTTGCCCTGCGCATCGGTCTTGAGCGACAACGTGCCGCCGCCGCCGAGCGCCCCGTGGAGCATGAAGTTGAGCGCGTTCAGGTTGGGAAGCTCGTAGCGATCCACGCCGCCGGTGATGACGCCCCGAAAATGCTTCGCGACCCGCACCGCCGTGACTCGACGCTCCAGTATCGGGTAGTACTCGGGCTTGAGCGCAATGAGGCCGACGTTCGCCGTATCGCCCTTGTCGCCGCTCCGGGCATGGGCCAGCTGCAGCAAGGAGACCTTTTTCGTTCGCGGTGCCTTGCGTGCCTTTTTCAACGCCATCGGATGATTCCCTACGCTTCCAGTATCTGCACGGTCGGATGAATCTCTGTTTTCTTGATCAACGCCGGCCAGTACGCCACGATCTCCTCCACCTTCGGGCGGCCGCCCGCGAACCCCGTGACGCTCGGGGGGCCGTTCAGAATGAGCGGGGCCATCTCACGGGAGAAGCGGTCGACGGAAGCCCGGTCCCGGGCGCGCACGCCGATACGCAGTTGGACCTCTGCGATGTTGGGGTCTGGTTTGCCGGCCAGCCGCCCATGCGTGGCATCGACCCCCACCAGTTCCGTCAGGATCTCCTCGAACTCGAGCCCCAGATGCTCGAGGCGCCGCCGGACGATCGTATCGGCGCGTCGCGCCTTCTTCACGGCGTCGGGCCAAGCGTAGACCAGCGTTCCCACCGCCTTGTAGCCATACGAGAACGAAATCGAGACTTTCAGCGAATCGGTCACCGGACCACCCCGCACACCCGAGATCCGCACCCGGTTCTTGCCACCGGCTTTGATCGCGATCGTGGTGAAATCGGCGATGCAGTCGGGCGTGATGTAATTGGTGGGGTCCCCCATTTCATAGAGCAGCTGCTCGGTGACACTCTGCACCGATACGCGTCCGCCGGTCCCCTCGTGCTTGGTGACCGTGAACGTGCCGTCGGGGGCCGCCTCGATGATGGGGTATCCCGGATCCTCCATGCCGGGGATGCGCTCCCAGTTGAACAGGCAGTTGCCACCCGAGCATTGCGCGCCGCATTCGATGATGTGCCCGGCGACGGTGCCCGCCGCGAGCCGATCCCAATCATCCGCCGGCCAACCGAATTCGTGGATCATCGGTGCCAGCGTCAAACCGGTGTCGGTTACCCGGCCGGTGATGAGAATGTCGGCGCCGGCCTGCAGACCTTTCACGAGGGGCCACGCACCCAGGTAGGCGTTGGCGCTCTGCACGGAGTCGAGCACCGTTTCCAGCGGCGCGCCCGTCTCCATGTTGCGCAACGAATGGCCCGCGGCCAGCAACGCGTCGAGGCGATCGATGATGTCGTCGCCCATGACGATCCCAAGCTTGACCTTGCCCGCCAATCCGAGGTCCCGGGCCTCCGCAAGCACGGCGTCGGCACACGCGCGGGGATTCACACCTCCGGCGTTGGCGGTGACCCGGATGCGCTTCTTCACCAGCGACGGAAGGAGTCGCCGCATGAGAGGCACGAAGTCCTTCGCGTAGCCGAGGCTGGCATCCCGCGATCGCTGTTTCTGCATGATGGACATGGTCACCTCGGCCAGGTAGTCCATCATGAGATAGTCGATCTCGCCACCCTCCACCTGGCGGACGGGCGCCTCGAGCCAGTCGCCCCAGAATCCCTGTCCTGAGGCGATTCGAACGATGTCGTGCACGAATGTTTCCGATGCGTGGAAAGGTTCGCTAGGCAGTACCGTGTTAGTTCGTACGCGCGCGTCGCTTCGCCGAGGCGCCGGCGGCAGGGTTCGCTTCCACTTCGATGAGGGGGACGAACCCGGCCGGCATGCGACGCGCGGTGTCAGGCGGTGCGAACCGAATCTGGATCGGGGCGCCGACCTCCGGCGACACGGTCGTGCTGCCGGAATCCGCGGCTACCAGAGGCACCGGCCTCCCCGCCATCAGGTAGATGGTGGCCTCGACGTTCCACGTCGGTGGCGGTTCCATGTGGGCAAACGCCGGGAAGAGTTCGAGCTGGAGGGTGGTGCCCCGATCGCGCCGGCTGATCTCGAACTCCGCACGCCCAAACGCATACGTCAATGGCCCATGCCCGACCTGCGCGCCGACCGAATCAAACAACGTCACGCCAAAGTCCGTCATGCTGTTCCACTGGGCTTTGGACATCTTCACATCGACCACCACCTTCCTGGCCCACTCCGGAACCTCGATCGGGATCCACTCGACCTGCGAGCGCTGCCCCGTGATCCGTAGTGTGCGGACGGCACCGACGGCGCGCGCCGAGACACGAACGTCGTCGATGGTCGCCGGCATGCTATCGCTGCGCTGAAACAGCGCGGCATCCTGGATCAATTCCGGCGCGTTGGCCCGTTTGCGCACGGTGACCGTCGGGCCCGCCTCCGATACAATCTCGTCGATGGTGTAACGTGGCAACGCGGCTCGGATGTCGAATGACAAGGCGCTTGCTTCGGGTGCGACGACCACCGCCTCGTACACGCCCGGAATCAGATCCTGGGCCGATACGACCATGGTCACCTTCGGCCCGTCTCGCCCGCCGGCTTCGAGATTGCTGCCTCCCCGGAAGGGCTGTCCGTTGGGCTCGAACAAGAAGAGGGACCCGACCTGCGTGCGGTAGCGCAATTCCATCTCCACGGTCAGCCCACCCGCGTTCGCGGGCACGTCGAAGAAATACCGCCGGAGCCTTCCCGGGCCGAGATCGCGTCCCTCGACAAACGGCTGGTCCAGGGACTGGGGAATGATCACGGTGTTTACGAGTCGAAACGCCGGACCGGCCACGGTATCGCTGGCGGGAATGGCAGCGACCGTCCCCACGTAGAGTCCCGGCGTCCGCAGGCGTCGTTGGTCGTAGCGCAGCTCCACCGTGGCGGGACCTCCGCGCAACTCGAAAATGTCGGGCGCCCGCAGCCACCGCTGATCGGACCTGAGGATGAATTGCGCCGCCGGCTGCCCGGCGACCGAGCGCACTTCGAACCGCTGGATGGTGTCGCCGACCGAGGCGAGGCCGCCCCGCCGGTATGCGCCGTCGTGGCGAGACGTATTTCCTCCGTCCGGGAGCGACCGGATGGAATAGACGCCGGCCTGATGGCCCGCCGAGAGCCACGCGTGCGCCGCCGCCACGTTCGGGACACCTGTGCCCATGTCGATGAACGTACCGCCTCGGGCGGGCCGCGCCGAAGCGATGAGCGCTTGCCGCAGGTCGATGGCGCGCGCGGGCCTGCCGCTTTGCACCCGGGCGGACTGCAAGAGGGCGGCCGCACCGGCCAGGTGCGGAGCCGCCATGCTCGTGCCGCCCGAAACTTCCTGACCGGTATTCCACGGCGGGACGTTGGAAAACGCCACGCCTGGTGCGCAGAGATCGGGCTTACCGACCTCGCCGCCTCGCGAGCTGAAGTCGGCGATCACGTCGGAGTCCGTGGCGAGACCGGCCGGCCGCGGTCCGGAAAACGCGCCGGGAATGAGAGCGCACGCCGAGAGAACGTGTTCAGCCGATCCCGGGAAGCCGACCGTGGACACCCCGGGCCCTTCGTTGCTGACGCTGATGACGAACAGAATGCCCGGGTACTTGAGGGCGAACTCGTTCACCAAGGAATCGATGGCCGCATGGCCCTCGTCTTCATTGCCCACGCCGAAGCTCATGTTGAGAATCAACGGCAAGCCGCGTTGCCGGGCATAGTCGGCCGCATAGTTCATGGCGCGCAACATGCTGCCCGTGACGGAAATCCCTCCACGCGCATTGTTGGCGATCTTCAACGCGAGCAGTTGAGCACCGGGGGCCGCCCCGTTGAATCCCTCGACATCGAACATGTCGTGGCCGGCGGCGATGCCGGCCCCGTGGCTGCCGTGGGCGGAGTTGTCGAAGAAGAGATCGAGCACCGGTAGCCCGTTCGCCTCTTGGAAGTTGGCGGCAAGGGTCATGGGCCCCTTACCGGGCTCATCGGTCCGCACCGAATAAGTAAACGTCTCGGACGCCACGGAGAAATCGTGAATCAGCTGTTCATCGTCGAGCCGGCCGTCGCCGTCGGTGTCAGTGACCACGGCCCATCCGCTCGATCCCCGTACGACCACCACCACGAGCTCGTCGGTGGTCGTCCCGTTCTCGTTGACGTCCGCCGCGGGCGCCTCCCCCAAGGGGAGCTCGCGAAACAGCCCCGCGTAGTACGGCGGGCTCGCGAAGGTCGCGATCCGGCCAAATCCGAGGAACGTCTCGCCGTGGTACACGACCGTGTCGCCCCGCACGGCGATGCGCTCCAGAGCAATGCGTCCTTCCCCGGAGAAATCCCGGGCGTCGAGCACCTTGGTGTCGCCCGTGGTCGTGCTGGCGAACCCCGGCAATCCGAGGTCGATGCCGCTGTCGAGAATCCCGATCAGGACGCCGCGCCCGTCGAACGTGGGGTTGTCTCGGAGAAACGCCGTGATCCCGGTGCTCGAGAGGGGCATGAACCCCCGCAGCAGGGCCTGGCGAGCGGGAATGATGGGATCGCGGGCGCGCCGCGCAACGGGGCGTGCAGCCGCTCCTTCCTCGGGGTCGGTCTCTCCGTCTCCCTCGCCTTGAGCGTTGCCGTCTGCGGGTGGCGCTGGACCGGCCGGCGCGGGAGGTCCACCGGGGCGCGCACACCCTCCCAGCCAGAGGAATGCCAGCGCCAGCACAGGGAAGATTCTCGTCTTGGGGGTAGTGTTCATGATTTGCGTATGTCGAAAGGTGGTAGAACGAATGCGCCAAGATGGGGGCCCGAGTACTCCGCAACGGTGCGGAGTGCGAAGGCCAGTTGGTCGCGCGTTTCCTCCGGTGTCACGATGGCGTCGACGTATCCGCGTGCCGCGGCGAATTTGGCGTCGAGTTGATGTTCGTAATCGTCCCGCATCTGCTGCACGTCCTGGACCAGCGCCGGGTCATTGGCCTTGCTGCCGAACACTGCTGACACCGCCGACTCGCCCTCCATGACCCCCATGCGGCCCGTGGGCCAGGACAGGATGAAGTCGGGATCGAAACCCTGGCCCGCCATCGCGTAGTACCCCGCCCCGGACGCATGGTTTACGGTCAGCACGATTTTCGGAACGACGGCGGTCGCCATCGCCTCCACGAACCGGGCGCCCGAGCGAATGATGCCGGAATGCTCGGCCTCCGGACCCACCATGAACCCGCTCACGTCCTGGACAAACAACAACGGCATGCCCTCGCGGCTGGCCGTCTCGATGAAATACGCCGCCTTTTCGGCGCTGTCGGTATACACGATGCCGCCGAAGTGGGACCGCTCGCCCGGACCGCGCTTGATGATGCCCCGCTGGTTCGCGATCACGGCGACGGGGGAGCCGTCGACGGCGCCGTGGCCGCACAACATCTCGCCGCCGACATCGGGTTGGAACTCGTCCATGGTCCCGTCGTCCAGCAGGCATGCCAGGACGTCCCGCATGTCGTACGCCATCCGGTGGTCGTTGGGAAGCAGGTCGTACAGATCCGATGCGGGACGTCCCGCCTGGCGGCCGGCGGTGCGGACCACAGTGGGTGAGGACCGAGGCAGTCGGGCGACGTAGTCCCGGATCTTGGAGATGCACTCCGCGTCGTCGGCCGCGCGATAGTGAGCTACCTGGCTCTTGACCGTGTGGGTTTGGGCGCCACCCAGTTCTTCGCCGTCCACCTCTTGCCCCGTTGCGCCTTTCACCAGGTTGGGACCACCAAGACCCATGAACGACGTGCCCTCGACCATGAAAATGACGTTGGACAACGCCGGCAGATACGCGCCGCCCGCGATACACGGGCCCATGACCGCGCTGATCTGGGGGACGTGGAGGTAACGCCGCATGATGGAGTTGTAATAGAAGATTCTGGATGCCCCGTACTGTCCGGGAAAGACCCCGCCCTGGTAGGGGAGGTTCACGCCAGCGGAATCGACCAGATAAATAATCGGAATACGCTGACGCATCGCGATCTCCTGCGCGCGCAGGATCTTCTTGATGGTCTCGGGCCACCACGAGCCGGCCTTGACGGTGGCGTCGTTGGCCACGATGACCACGGGGCGGTCGCGGACCAAGCCCACCGTCGTGACGACGCCCGCTGCCGGGGCTAGGCCGTCGTATTGGTCGTAGGCGACGAGCAGCCCCACTTCGAGGGACAGACTACCGGGATCGCACAGCAGCGCGAGGCGTTCCCGGGCGGTGAGCTTGCCTTGATCGTGTTGCTTTTGGACTTTGGCGGCCCCGCCCGCCTCTCGGATGCGCACGGCGATCTCGAGATACTCGTCGGTGAGCTCCCTGAGACGGTTGCTGGACTTCGCGGCGGGGCTGCTCACTCGGGCCGACTCGTTGCCCAGGTCTTGATATAGTCCACGATCTCGCCGGTCGGTGTGCCGGGCCCGAAGAATCGGGCCACGCCCTGGTCTTGCAGGGCCGCCATGTCGTCCTGAGGAATGATGCCGCCCACGACGAGCAACGCATCTTCCCGCCCCTGCTGTACCAGGAGCTCGTGAATCCGAGGAACCAAGGTCATATGGGCACCACTGAGAATGGACAGCCCGACCACGTCGGCATCTTCTTGCACGGCGGCGTCGACGATCGATTCGGGTGTCTGGTGCAGGCCCGTATAGATCACCTCCATACCGGCGTCACGTAGCACCGTGGCCACAATCTTGGCTCCCCGGTCGTGTCCGTCGAGCCCCGGCTTTGCGACGAGAACCCGAATCGGCCGCCGGGTGGCGCCGGTTGCGGCCCGTTGAGGGAATTTCGCCATACTGCGGGGGAAGCTAGTGCTGCCCCAAGAACGAGACAAGCTATTGTGAGATCGTCATATCCGTGTCAGTCGACCGAGGTTTCCAACGTGTCGGCAATGATTGCGTTGGCCAAGTCATAGGGACTGCGTTCTCCGGACAAGACCTCCTCCACACCGCCGGCCAGGCGTTCGCCCGCCCCGGTGCCCTGCCACAACGCTTGCACGACCGCGCGCTCGACTACCTCCCTGGTGTGCTCCCGCAACCGGGCTCGCCGCCGATCCTCCAACAGTCCCGATTCCCGCATGGCGATTGCGTGGTTCTCGATCGCCTCCCGCACCTCGTCGATCCCTTCGCCCTCGATGGCAACGGTCCGAAGGACCGGGGGGTTCCAGGCGGGGATCGGTGCGGCATCTGCCGCGATGCTGGCACGGATGTCGAGCATGCTCCGAATCTCGTGCATGAGGGCCTCGGCACCCGGCCGGTCCCCCTTGTTCACGACGTAGGCATCGGCGATCTCCATGACCCCGGCCTTGAGCAGCTGCACCCCGTCCCCGGATTCGGGCATCATGACCAGCACCGCGGTGTCGGCCGTGTGAGCGATGGCCAGTTCGGACTGGCCGACCCCTACCGTTTCCACGATGATGCGCTCGAACCCGAACGCATCCAGCACGTCACACACTTCGCGAGTGGTCATGGCCAGCCCTCCCGGCGCTCCCCGCGTGGCCATCGACCGGATGAAGACCCCGTCGTCACTCGAGAGGGTCTTCATGCGAATGCGGTCGCCCAACAACGCACCCCCCGTAAAGGGGCTCGTCGGATCGACCGCGACGACGGCAACGGTCAACCCGGTGTCGCGGTACGCGCGTACGAGCTGCTCGATGAGGGTGGACTTGCCGACGCCCGGTGACCCGGTGATGCCGACGCGGTAGGCGGACCCCACGTCCGGATGCAGCCCGGAGAGGAGAGCCTCGAAACCGGGCCGGCGATCCTCAACGGTGGAGATGGCGCGGGCGAGAGCCTGGATGTCGTTGTTCTTTACACCCGCTATCAGCTCATCGATGTTCGGCAACGGCCCCCCATCTGACAAGTGAGCTTCAACACCATCGCACTCTCACCCGATACTCGATGCTGGTCTCACCTCGCGCCGGCACGCTGACGGTATACGAAAACGTATTGGCATCGATCCGTGTGGCCTCGTGGGTGGACGCGATGATATCCCAATCGCCGCCGGCGGGCTCGATGACTTGCACGTCCGTCGCGTCGTCCTTGTGGTTGCGCAGCGTGATCTCCCAGGTGCTTTCCGAGATACAGCTGCTGATCACATCGTAATCCATTTGGCGTCGGTCGCCCACGACGTCGAACGCTTCGCCCATCTTGATGCGCACGGTCTCGTCGCGGGGTGTGTGGTCAATCCGGTCTTCGCCGATGAACTGCTGGGCGCCGGACGGATCCGCTTTATATACGCGCACGATGCCCCGTGGAAGCGGCACGCCCAGGTCGTTGTCGGAGGTGTTGTCGAAATCGAGGTACACGCTGACCTTTTGGTTCGACACGACCTGACCGTAGGATCCGCGATAGTAGTACGGAGCTCCCTGGAAGATCAACCGCTTCTCCACGCCGATTCCCGAACCCTCCAGCAACGTGACCTGCTTTTGTTCGTTGTCGAGTAGCGTGGTGGTGCGGCTCAACGTGTATAGGTGGTATTCGAAGAATGATTCCTCGGCGAAGGCCATGTCGGCCGCTGCGCGCGGCGCTTCGAACATAATCCGCCCGCGCGCCTGCGGCGTCACGCGCTGCACGTCGCCTGCCACCAGCTTGAGTCTGGCGTTCTCGTACGACGCGCCACTTTGATTGGTGAGCGTGACCCAACCGGTGATGTCGGCCATGGTGTCGTCTTCGTTGACCACCATGACGTAATCGGCCTTCCAGTTGAGATTCTGTGTGAGATACGACACCTCGAGGCGTTGCTCCTCCGCGTCGCTTTCGACCAACCACACGAGCGTCGGCTTCGCGATGAGGTTGCCAGGGATCTCGGGGAACGAGAACCGGCCCGGAAAATTGAACGTGATTTCGTCGCCGATCCGCAGGATGGTCCCCTGATTGACCGAGAGGACCTCGGCTGCGAACTCCTCTTCGCGCCCCGTTGCGGGGTTGACCCGATACACCGTGACGGCCCTCCCGACGTACTTCTCCAACAACTTCTGGGGACTGAGAAGATCGTACTGATAGTTCTGCTCCAGGACGCGCAACCCGTCGCCGTTTACGAGCGTTCTGATATGCACCGTCTCGGGCTGGATCTGCGCTGCGACGTCCCGGAACTCCACCGCCACCGTGCCCCGGCCCAGTGCGAGATCCCGCACCTCGCGCACCAGGCCGAAGTTTTGATTGTACACGGTGATGGTGAGTTCAGACCGCTGTTCACGGGTGGATAGATACGTGCGCGTGTCCTGCGCACAGAGCAGTCCCGGCCACAGCGCCAACGCGGCGAGCAGCCCGGGTATGGATGGTCGAGTCGGCATGATAACTCCTTTTCGGTTTCGCTTCCCCGGATGACGTCTCGGGCAGGTTTTCTCGCACAACCCTCGAGAACAGAGATTAGAGAATCAGCGCCGTGGCCAGTCCCAGTATGAGGAAATACCCGAACATATCAGTGAACGCCGTCACGAAAACGGAGCTCGCCACGGCCGGGTCCAGGCCCAGCTTTTCCAGGACGAGGGGGATCGACGCCCCGGCCACGCCGGCCACCACGATGTTGCCCCACATGGCGAGCATGACCACGAAGCCCAACATCCGATCAGCACCGATCATGGCAGCCACGGCACCCACGATGAGCCCCACGGCGAGGCCGTTCACAAGCCCGACGAGCAACTCCTTCCTGACGATCTGCAACCCGTGCTCCCTGGGAGCGAGGCCCAACGCCACGCGGCGCACGGTGACCGCCAACGCTTGGGTGCCGGCGTTGCCACCCATGCCGGCGATCACGGGGCCCAACACGGCCAGGACCAGGAGCGCCTCGATGGTGTCCTGAAACAGCCGGATGATGAGGGCAGCCATGGAGGCGGTGAGGAGGTTGACCAGCAACCAGGGCAGCCGTTTGCGGATCGCGTCGACCCAGCCACCACCCAGCGTCTCGTCGCCGCCGGCGCCGCCGAATTTTAGGAGGTCCTCGGTCTGCTCTGCCTCGACGACATCGATGACGTCGTCGAAGGTGATCCGTCCCAGCAGCACGCCCGTGTGGTCCACCACCGGTACGGCCGCCACGTTGTAACGCGCCATGGACCGGGCAACCTGCTCCTGATCTTGGTCGGGTGTCACGATCACGGGTGCCGGCTCCATGACGTCTCGCACGGGCGTGTAGGCCGGCACGCCGACGACGCGCCGCAGCGACAACACGCCGACCAGCTTGCCATCGTCCGACACGCAGTACACCTGATAGAAATCGTCGATCTCTTCACTCCGCCGGCGAATTTCTTCGATCGTTTCCTCGGCCGTGGCGGCCTCATGTACCGAGACGAGTTCCGTGGTCATGATGCCGCCGGCCGATTCTTCGTCGTACCGCAGCAAGTCTTCGATCTCTTCGCGATCGTCGACCAGCCGCAGGATGGTGTCGGCACGTTCCGGTGGGAGCTCGGCGATCACGTCGGCCGCGTCGTCGGTGGCCAACTCGTCGACGATGTCGGCCGCTTCCTCGTCGCTCAAGGCCTCGAGGACTCGAGACGGCCGCTCCTCGGGCTCCATTTCCGCCAGGGCTTCCGACACCACACCTGCCGGAAGTTCTCTGACGAGACGGACCCGAAGATCCTCGTCCAACGCCGCGAAGGCATCGGACAGGTCAGACGGATGTACCTGCTCGGCCCGCTCCCGGAACGCCGCCACGTCGCCCGACTCGGCCAGGCGCATCAGTTCTTCCACCAAGACAGATGGGTCGGTCATCGGGGCGTCCCCCATTGCGATGCTAGATTGGTGATGCTAAAATCGTCTGTGCTACGTTTTTCTCCGCGGCGAAAGTGCGATCGCCTCGACCGGCCCGCGCCTCACCACGATGCGTTCGATTCGCGTCGGCGATGCCGCAAGCACGTCGAATTCGAGTCCATTCAAGGTAAAACGATCGCCTGGGTGGGGAATCCTCCCGGCCTGGCGAACGAGGAAGCCGCCGATCGTCTCGGAATCCTCGGGGAGGGACACGCCGAACCGGGCGGTGATCTCGCTGCCGGACGCATCGCCGTCCACCTCGAGCAGGTTCCCGGACCTGTCGGCGGAATCGACGGCCTCCTCCTCGAAAATGTCGCCGACGAGAAGCTCCAACAGATCCTCCAAGGTCACGATGCCGTCGGTGCCGCCGAATTCGTCGAGCACGATGGCTAGCTGCCGACGCTCGTGCTGAAGCTCGAGCAACAATTCGGCGCACGGCTTCGATCCTGGGGTCATCGTCACCGGACGCATCGGCAGCTCGCTTCCCGGGGTCACCTTGAGAACATCGAAGGCGTGGATCATTCCGAGGATGTGGTCCAGCGACTCGCGGTAGACGGGCAAACGGGAGTAACCGGACTCGGCGAATATCTGCCCCATTTCGTGCACGGTCGTTCCTTCGGGCAATGCGACGATGTCCGTGCGGGGCGTCATGACGTCCCGCACGGGCCGGCGCGTGAAATCCAGCACGCCGGAAATGACGCTCAGTTCGCCGGGTTCCAGAAAATCCTCCGCCCCTCCCACCCGCAGGACCTCCCTCAGGTCGGTGCTCCGGGTGCGGCCGAATCCAGGCATGAGCGGCCGCAGCACGATGGCCAAACGATCCATCCACGGCCGCGCGCGCCACACCACCGGCTCACACCAGCGGCGACCGATGACGCGGGGCACGCCGTAGGTGATGACGGAAACGGCGGGTAGGATGGCCAGGAGGATCAACGCGATGGCGCCAAGCCTGGGCATGTTGGGCACGAGAGCCGTGACCCCGAACCCGGTCACCAGAATCCCCACGGTGCCGACGGCCGTCGCGACCCGCAAGAGCTGGCCGGGTCGTGCGAGGAGGGTACTGGCCACGGCGGCGCCACGCAGCCTCCGGGAGATCCAGCGCGTGAGCTCGACCCGGCTGACGGCTGCCGCGCCAACCGCTACGGTCGTGCCGATGGCGCCCACAAGGAGTCCGATCCCGACCAGCAGCCACGGCATCATGTTCTCGACCCCGGGGATTGCCCATGGGCCGCGGGCGCCAGCCGCTCGAAATACACGCGGCGCACGCGGCGGTGAACCACCTGCTCGACCACGACGCGGAATCCCGCGACCTCGAACGCATCGCCGGGGTTGGGGACGCGCCCGAGTTGGGCGTACACGAATCCGCCGACCGTGCTCACATCTTCCTGTTCGAGATTTCGCTCGAGCAGGGCGCTCAGTTCGTCGAGGGTGACACCACCGGCCACCCAGAACTTGTCGACGCCCTCTCGTTCGATGGCCGGTTTTTCGTCGATGTCGTACTCATTGTGGATTTCTCCGACCACCTCCTCGAGAACGTCCTCGAGCGTAACGAGGCCCGCCGTGCCGCCGAACTCGTCCACCACGACGACGATGTGAGACGGTCCCCGCTGGAAATCCCGAAGCTGCACGGAGAGCGGCTTGGTTTCCGGGACGAATTGCGCCGGGCGCACGAGATCCTGCCAGCGATCCGGCGCGGGTTCGGCCCCACCGACGGCCGGCACCAGGTCCTTCGCGTACAGCACGCCCACCACATTGTCCAGCGTGTCCGTGTAGACGGGGATCCGACCGTGTTCACTCCGGCGCACCACGTCGATCACGTCGTGCCACTCGGCGCTGTCGTCCACCGCGCTGATGTCGAGACGCGGCGTCATGATGTCCTCGACCGTGGTCTCGCCCAAGGAAAACACCCCCATCAGCAAGTCGCGTTGGGCCGATCCCAATCCGCGCTCCCCACTCCGGGGCTTCGGGAGGGCGCGCGGAAGCACACGTTCCACACCGCCCAACAGGGCCAGCAGGGGACGAAACACCACCGTGGTACGCTCGGCGAAGGGGGCGGCAGCGGCGGCCACCTCGGGTGCCAGGGCGGCGATCGCCCGGGGGAGAGCCTCGCCGATCATGAAGAGAAAGCCCACGGAGACAAACGCCACCCCCACGCCCGCCGCCGGCCCCCGTTGCCACCACTCGCCGGCTTGCGCGGCGGCAACGGCGGCGATGAAGAGGAGGGAAAGGCGGCTGGCGTGCACGATTCGATAGGGCGTCGCGGAACCCGTTTCGGTATGCGCTCCCTCCACCAGGGCTCGTGACACCTTGGGAGATTCTTCGGCGAGGGCGAGGAGAGCCGCCCAACCTGCGGCGAGGGCCGCGACCACCACGGCCAGAGCATCGGGCGTGGTCATGGGGCGGCACCGCTCTGGACGGCCACGACATACCGTTCTTGCCGAGCCCACATAGAAGAATGGATACGGCTTTCACCAGCCGGATGGTCGTAGCCCAACACGTGCAGTGTCCCGTGAATCACCAGCCGAATCAGTTCCTCGCGCACCGGCACGCGATATCGCCTGGCGGACCGTCTGGCCTCCGCCGGGCACACGTACACGTCGCCGAACACCTCATCGGCATGCGGCAGCCGGAAGGCGATGACGTCGCTGGCCCGGTCGTGGTCGAACGATTTGCGATTGAGCGTCCGCATGCGCGCCGCGGAGAGAAATGTGACCGTCATGATCGTTTCGACCGACCGCTCGCCCTCGAGGACGGCGCCAACGACTCGACGGACCGTGGGCGCCGCGAGTGCTCGCCGGTCGCCGGCGAACGACACCCGCACGTCACGTCTTGTCCGGTTCTTTCCAGTCCGCCGTGATCCCACCGGCCTCCTCCGGATAGTCGAGCCGGTTGTGATGCATGCCGCTCAAGATGCGGACGAATTCGTCTTTCACGCGCTCGATCTGCCCCAGCGTGATTGGTGCTTCGTCCAATTGTTTCGCGTCGATGCGCTGCTGCACCACATGATCGATGGCCCCGCGGAGTTTCTGAGGAGACGGTTCGTCGATGACGCGCAGCGCCGCCTCAACACCGTCGGCCAACATGCAGACGGCCGTCTCGACGGATTGCGGGCGCGGCCCGGGATACCGGAACGACTCGAGCGCCTCCTCGGGAACCTCGCCGTTCTTCCTGGCGCGATCCAGGAAGTAGCTGATCTCCGCCGTCCCATGGTGCTCCGGAATGAAGGCCTTCACCGGTTTCGGAAGCCGGTGCTCGTCCGCCAGCGCCATCCCCGCGATGACGTGATTCCGAATGATGGTGGCCGAGACGTCAGGCGGGAGACGGTCGTGGGGGTTGCCGCCCACGCCCTGATTTTCCACGAAGTGCAGCGGCTTTTGCAGCTTGCCGACGTCGTGATAGTAGCACCCGACACGAGCCAACAGTCCGGCGGCTCCGATCGCATTGCACGCCCCCTCGCTCAGGTTCGCCATCGCCACGCTGTGGGCGTACGTGCCGGGCACCTCGGTGGCGAGGCGCCGCAAGAGGGGATGATTGGGATCGGAGAGCTCGAGGAGGGTGAGGTCGGTGGTGATGTGGGTCCATCGCTCGAAGATGGGCATCACCATGAATACCAGCGCCGCGGAGACGGTGGCGTTGGCGGCGCCGCGCACGACGCTCAGGCCCAGCTCCCCGGCCGACCACCCGACGCGCAAGCCCACCGTCACGGCGGCCAGGACGAAGGCGACAGCCACGAACGCCGTGGACGCCAGAATCTCGGTGCGCCGGCTGATTCTCCTGACACTCAACGCGGCGGTGACGCCTCCCAACAACGCGATGTAGAAAGCGTCCTGTCCGCCGTACGCCACTTGCGAGCCCAAGAGCACGGCCAGCACGATGGCCGCCACCATGGCGATGCGACCGTTGAAGAGTACGGTCATCACCAGGGCGGCGAACGGAATCGGAATCAGTTCGGGTCCCTCGTTGATGAACCGGTGATTCACCGCCGCCCCGATGATGACGATGGCGAACAGGGCAGCGAACACGCACATGTGCCGGATCTCTCGATAGGTGTTCGGCAAATACAGCATCAACAGGAGCCAGAACACGGCCAGTACGATCCCGTTCGTCAGTACTTGGCCGAGCGTCCGCTGAAAACCGGCTCCGTCGAACCGACCTTGATCGACCAGCGCCTGCTGGAGCGCGAGCAACCGGTCGCGTGCCTGTGGTGTCACAATCTCATGGTTGTTGATGATGCGTTCGTCCTGTCGAACGCTGTCCTTGACCAGTTGGACCGAGTTGCGCAGCGAGAGGCGCCGGCCTTCGGTCTCCACCACGTTTGGCGTCAGGGTGGCTTGGAAGAACGTGTTGAGGAGCCGAACGAACAACTGGTTGCCCACCGCCGAGTTGGGGTCGGGATGCTCCCGGGCGGCGAGGTCGAGGTATTGTGGCAGCGCCGAAACGCTGTCCCGCAGAATGAGCGTCTCGCTGCCCGCCCGCCGGACCATCACTTCGTTGTTCAGCTCGTTGCGCACCGTGCCCGGTGCGGCGACGCCGCGCGCCAGATAGATCGTCACCATCCGCCGCAGCGACCGCCGGAAGGCGCTACGCACCGTCACCGCCCCGAGATAGCTCGCCTCCTCTCCGGTCAACATCACGCCGAACCCCTGCGCGACCGTGATCATTGCGTCGGCCGAGTCGCTGGTGTCCAGCCCGATGAACAGGGCGTCGATGCGGGTGGCGATGGAGTCGGAGACGCCCGCCCGGTACTCGTAGATGGGATTGACACGGGAGGCCAGGTCATCGGCTTCTTGTTGGATCTCGGATTCGGTCTTCGGAACCACGAACGCGAATGGGGCCACGATTTCTTCGAGCGCCACCGCCCCCACCTCGGGCACCTCCACCGTGAACCCCTGGGTGACCGGGTACAGGGCGTATGTCAGCAGTGCCAACCCGACGAGGGGCAGCCATCGCGCGCCATGATACGCCGTGCGGCTCTTGCGGAACCGCTCGAGGGTGTGTCGCAGGCCTGCCTCGTGTTCCGACGCGGTCATGCCTCTTGATCCTCGTCATACGCCCGCAGGATTTGCCGCACCAGTCGATGTCGCACGACATCACCGTCGCCCAGGTAACAAAACGCGACCCCGTCGATGCCCGGGAGGATGCGCTCTACCTGGAGCAATCCCGACTCCTCGCGAGGGTCGAGATCGCTTTGGGTCTTGTCGCCGATCACTACCGCGCGTGAATTCACTCCGAGGCGCGTCAAGAACATCTTCATCTGGCCGCCGGTGACGTTCTGCGCTTCGTCCAGAATCACGAAGGCATCGGCCAGGGTCCGGCCGCGCATATACGCCAGAGGCGCGACCTCGATGATGCGGTTGTCGATGGCCCGCTGCGCCCGATCCTGCGGCATCATCTCTTCGAGGGCATCGTAGAGTGGCCGTAGATAGGGGTCGACCTTGGCCTGCAGGTCGCCGGGGAGGAAACCCAACCGCTCTCCGGCCTCGACGGCGGGCCGCGCCAGGACGACCCGGCGCACACGCTTGCGGGCCAGGGCCTCCACCGCCATGGCCACCGCGAGGTAGGTCTTCCCCGTGCCGGCCGGTCCGATCCCGACCACGATGTCGTGGTCGCGCATGGCCCGGAGATACTCGCATTGCCCCGGTGTTTTCGGCTGAACCGCTCGCCGCACCCCCGGAAGCACGATCTTCAGCTCCTCGGCGCCCTCGCTCCACCCTTCGAGCTCCCGGTTGCCGTTGGCGGCGAGCCGGTCCACATCGTCCGGGGTGAGAGATTGATCCATGCGGGCCGCGTCGATCATGGCGGAGGCAATGCGGACGGCGCGCTCCACGGCTGCGACCTCGCCGGCCAGCGTGAAATGATCACCGCGCAGGGACGCACGCACGCCGGTGGCCTGCTCGAGCGCGATGAGGTTGGCATCATGCACCCCGACGAGGGTCAGCGAATCGGCTCCCTCGACGGAGAGACGATGCGTGATCTTGTCACTCACGGCAGCCGTTGGATTCCCAATTCGGCGAGTTCGTCCTCCGGGACCAGGGTTGGCGCATCTTCGAACAGGGCGCGGGCGGCCGTCGTCTTGGGAAACGCGATGACGTCTCGCAAGCTGTCGCTTCCGGTCAGCAGCATCACAATCCTGTCGAATCCGAGGGCGAATCCGCCGTGAGGCGGGACACCGCCCCGCAGGGCCTGGAGCAGAAAGCCGAATCGCCGGGCCGCGTCTTCCCTCGTGATGCCGAAGGCCTCCAGGACCGTGAGCTGGAGATCCGGGTCGCTGATACGGATCGACCCGCTGCCCAATTCGTTTCCATTATAAACCACGTCATAGTGCTGCGCCCGTACTTGTTCCAGCCGGCCCTCGCGCAACAGGGCCACATCGGCATCGGCGGGAGCTGTAAACGGGTGGTGCGCCGGCTCCCATCCCGTCTCGTCCTCGTTGGGCTCGAACAGGGGGAAGCCCTCGATCCAGGCAAATGCGTGGTCCTGCCGGGGGGCCGGGGCCAGCTTGTGAATCACGGCCAGGCGCACTCGGTCCAGAGCCGGCGACGTGATCCGGTCAGCCCCCGCCACGACCAGCAGCAGGTCTCCATCCCGGAGTCCGGCGACCTCGGCCGTCATCCCCTCCAGACGGGCCAGCGGGCCGGTCAGCTCGTCACCCTTTCGCTTGAGTGTCGCCAGGCCACCGACCCCGGCACTCTTCGCCTGTTGGGTCAGGGTGTCGAGGTCTTTCCGGGAGAGTGCCACCCCCCCCTCGACCCGCATGCCCCGCACGCGTCCACCGGCATCCACCGCCTGTTCGAACGCCTGAAAGCCTCTCCCCCGCACGAGGTCGGTGAGATCTTCGAGCACCAGGCCAAAGCGAAGATCTGGCTTGTCGGTCCCGTAGCGTTCCATGGCGTCAGCATGCGCCATTCGGGTGAACGGCGTCGGAACGTCATGGCCGGCCACCTGCCAGAGGTCCACCAGCACAGATTCCACCACGGCATACACGTCTTCCGCGGTGACGAACGAAGCTTCGATGTCGATCTGGGTGAATTCGGGCTGTCGATCGGCACGGAGGTCCTCGTCCCGAAAGCACCGCGCGATCTGGAAATACCGGTCGAACCCCGACGCCATCAGAATCTGCTTGTAGATCTGGGGCGACTGCGGCAACGCATAGAATCGGCCCGGGTGCACCCGGGACGGCACGAGGTAATCCCGCGCGCCCTCCGGAGTCGGCCTGGTGAGGATTGGCGTTTCGAGCTCGTAGAATCCGGCCTGGGTAAGCGTCCCGCGAGCACGCTGAAGCAGGCGGTGGCGCAATGCCAGGTTTCGCTGCAATTCGGGTCGCCGCAGGTCCAGGTAGCGATACTGGAGGCGCAGCTCCTCCGCCGGGAGTTCCTCTCCCTTCGTTCGCCATACGGGGATCGGTGGTGTCTCGGCCGGCCCGACGATGCGGAAGTCGGTTGCGTGTACCTCGACGTCGCCGGTCGCCATCGCGGCGTTGCGGGCCCCTTCCGGTCGGGCGCCCACCGTGCCGTCGATCATGACGACGCTTTCCGCCCCTACGGCCTGGGCCCGTTCGATGACGTCCGGCGACGACCAGGCCGGCCCGAACGCTACCTGCACGATGCCCTCCCGATCCCGCAAGTCGAAGAACACGATGCCGCCCAGGTCACGGCGGCGGTGCACCCATCCGCCCAGCTGGACCGGTTGTCCTTCGTGTTCCAAGCGCAACGCACCGCAGTAATGCGTTCGCAATGCCGTTCGTGTCATAGAGGTCTCAGGATATCGCGTCCGCGAGGGGATCGTCGAAGCACGAGCCGGCCGATCCGGATGGACGATCGAAGGTGACGAAAGCCGCCAACTGCTAGAGTTACTGCAACATAACGAGGCCCAGAAATGGCAGCAAGCGGCTATTATTTGGACGTGAATCTACTCAATATGACGCCCGATGACGCCGAGCATCGCGTCGCGGCGTGGGTGGCCGAGCAGGGCGCACCACCGTATCGGGTCGACCAGATCGTTCCGCGGTTGTGGGCTCGACCCATCGGGGCATGGGATGACGCCACCGATCTGCCACGAGCGCTGATCGCCGGGTTGGAGCAGTGGTCACCGATCCTGCGACTGGAGCGTCAGGCGCACCAGACATCGGCCGACGGCACCGTCAAGTTTCTCTGGCGACTTCCCGACGGTCTGTCGGTCGAATCGGTTTGGATTCCTGAAGGGAAACGACGCACGCTGTGCATCTCGTCACAGGTCGGCTGCGCGTTCGGATGCGTGTTTTGCGCGACGGGCCGCATGGGGTTCGAGCGGCACCTCGAGCCGTGGGAGATCGCCGGACAGGTGCGTGAGCTCGCCCTCGATCCGGCGTTCGGCAAACCGACCAATGTCGTGTTCATGGGGATGGGGGAGCCGTTGCACAACTGGGACGGTGTCGACGCAGCGCTCACCATCCTCAACGATGCGCGGTGCCTCGGCATCGGCGCCCGACATATCACCGTGAGCACCGTGGGCATCCTGCCCCGCCTGGCACAACTCGCCGCGCGCCGCGAACAGTTTCGCCTGGCCATTTCGCTCCACGCCGCGACCACCGAGCGGCGGATGGCCATCATGCCGATCGAAAAGAAATACCCCATCGATCGCCTCGTCCGCTCGCTCGAGGCATTCGCCCGACGGGTCACGTTCGAATACGTCTTGATCAGAGGAGCCAACGATTCGTTGGCCGACGCCGAGGCACTCGCGCGGATCGCCGCCCCCTTGGGCGCGCTGGTCAACCTGTTGCCGCTTCATCCGGGCGGCGCGCCGGGACTCGAGCCAACGTCCGGGGCGCAGACGCGGCGATTCGCGCGGCGACTACGGGAACTCGGCGTGAAAGCCACGCTCCGGCGCAGCCGTGGCCTCGATATCAGTGCCGCGTGCGGTCAGTTGCGCGTCGAGACGGAAGCGTCGGCGTCCCGGCCGAGGATGACCGTGACGTCCAGCAGCAGCTGAGCCGCCGGTTCGTCCGTCACCTGCCCCACCCCAAGTACGTCACGCACGTGCGCGGCGGCCGAGGGATCACCCCGCCGGGCGATCACCAACGTCAAATCGGTAGTGGAATTGGAGGCCGATCCGAAGAAGACGACGTCCACTCCATGTTCGCGAAGCTTCTGAGTCGTCCGGCGGGCCAATCCATCGATGGTCGTGCCGTTGAGCACTTCCACCTTGATCCGACTGCGCTCCCCGGGGATGACCAGGGGGGCCGTATCGACGGTGCCGCCCCCGACAGACCACCAGACGCCCAACGCGAGCACCAGGGCTCCGGCGGAGCCGCCGGCTAGGAAGAGGCCGGGACGACGCCGTTCCAGAATTCGGCGGCTTCTGGGAGAATTTTTCTTTTTTGCTCTATGGCCCATTGAAACCGTTTTCGCACGACGTGAATCAAAACTCCCTGAGAATCTTGCGGGACCCGGGCGGCCAACTTAGCGCTGCGTTTTCGCTTGAAGGTTCGCCCCGGTTCGAGATAGTCCGCCATGTAGAGCATCCGACCGGCATCATCCCAACCCGCGTATCCTAGCGAGTGAAACCGTATCGCGTTCAAGACGCCCCGGTCGGTCTCACCATGTTCAGCGGCCAACATCGCGGCCGCCGGACCATGGAAGAGTTTGGGAATGTCCCAACGGCGGTCCGACCAACGTGCGAGCTCCTCCGTCGGCGCGTCACGCACGGCGTCGTGCATGAACGCGGCCCGTGTCCATCGTGCACGCTCATCGACGCTCTTACCCATCGCAATGGCCCAGGTCTCCACCAGTGCTGCCACCCGCTGGATGTGCGCCTGGCGTGACGGCTTGATCTGTGCCCATGCGGGCACGCCATCCTGGTTGACCGTCGCGAGCAGCTCGGTGTGCTCGCGCAACCAGAAAGGTCGCCGCGCCAGCTCGGGATGCGGAACCGTCAAGTCGGACCTGCGAATGTTGCGATCGCCGAATCGAACGATGTCGACGTCCAGGGTGCGAGGTCCCCACCGATCTTCCCGGACGCGGCCCGTTTCCCGCTCGGCGGCCTGGGCCGCCTCGAGGATTTCCGTCGGGGCCTGTTCGGTGTCCAGCAGCACCATCTGATTGAGGAACTTACCCTGCTTCACCGGCCCGATCGGGACCGTTTCTTCGATCGTGCTCTCGGCGAGCACGGCCGTCCTGGGAAGGGTGGCGAGTTTGTGGCGGCCTGCCTCGAGATGCGCTGCGCGGTCACCGACGTTTGACCCGAGTGCGACGAAGGCCCACTCACCCATCGACGTGGTCCTCGCCGCGTTCGACCACGACCTCGACATAGTCGAGCGGTCCATCGATTGGGACGTGGGGCTTTCGTGCCGCCACACGCACGCGACGCACGTGCTCCATGGCCAGGGCCTTGGCCGCGATGCGTTCGCACAGCGCCTCCAACAATCTGTGCGGGCTGGTGCCAACCGTTTCCGACACCATCTTGTACAGATCGCGGTAATCCAGCAGGGCGGCGGGGGAATCCGATTCCCCTACGCGGCGCAACGACAACCACACGGTCAAATCGAGCTCGAGCGGTTGGGGCACGTGCTCCTCGTGGGGCAGCAGCCCGACAAGGGTGTGAAACCGCATGGCCTTGAGTGAGATACGATCGTTGGTCATTGCGCGAGAATGGGCGCGGTGGGGCACGGCGTTGTCACCGTGGCCCGCCCTGCACGTCCGCCGTGGTGAATCGGTGGGTGAGTTCGGCCAGCATCGAGGCCACGCCTTCGAGCTCGCGGGTCGCGTGGCTCATCTCGTCGAGGCGCCCCTCCACGTCCTTGGCGCGCAACCCGACGGCCGCGGCGTCGGCGCGATTGCGGGAGGAGATCTCGGCCACCGCACTCATGCGCTCTCGCAACCCGGTGAACGCGCTCTGTTGCCCCTCGGCGGTCTCGGCGATGTGGCGGGCCCGCCGCGTGGATTCGGCGGTGGCCTGCACGATCGAGTCGAGCGCTGCGAGACCCTCGGTGCTGACTTCTTCGACGTCGGCGACGGCAATGGTGCCCCGGCGCATCTGCTCGACCACTTCGGCGAGACGCAATTGCAAGTCGCCGATGAAGTCGCCGGCCTCGCCCGCCGCCGAGCCGCTCTGCTCCGCCAGCCTTCGCACTTCCTGTGCGACGACGGCGAATCCCTTCCCCTGTTCCCCGGCCCGGGCCGCCTCGATCCCGGCGTTGAGTGCCAGCAGGTTGGTCAGATCGGCCAATTCGCGAATCGAGGCAATGAAGCGCACGATCTTCTTGCTGACCCGCTCGAGCTCCGCCACCTTGTCGGAGCTCTCCGCGACGAACCCCTTTAGCTCCACCAGCTTTTCGATGGCGTCCCGAATGGTTTCGCGGCTGCGCCCGGCCACGTCGCTCGCAGCGGCGCTGGCGGCGGCGGCTTCCGCTCCATCGACAACCACCTCCGCCGCCGCGTGCGAGAGACGCTCCGTTTCCGAAAACCCTTCGGCGACCTCCAGATCCTGCTGCGACAGTCCATCACCGATGGCGGTGGTGGATGCCGTCATGGCCGCGGCCGCTGAGCGGAGGGCGTCGGCAGCATAGCGCAGATTGCCGACCTCCTTGCTGATGCGAGCGACGGTGGCCACGAGCGGTCGGCGCAAGTCGTGAATATGCACGACGGTCGCGATGCGGTACGCGCACGCCTCGAGGAGGGCCAGCTGGATGCGCTGGTACTCCTTGCGTTTGTGATGCTCGACCTCCAGGGTGCCGATCATCTCGGCGCCCAGCTGCAGCGGGGTGACCACCACCGTCTTCGTGTCGTCGGGAAAGTCCAACGTCCGGGCATCGCGCGAGGTGTCATCCACGACGACCGACTGGCCAGTCGTCACCGCATCTTCGCGCAGCACTGCCAATCCTTCGGCGGGCTCCGCACCCGGTTGGCCCATGGCGCCCTGATAGAGCAAAACGAACCGCTTGTCGCGGTATGCGTAGATGCGCAAGACCGTCCAGTCGAGCGTGCGATACGCCAGTTTTTCGATCCGTGCGAGGGAATCGTCAAGCCCGGCGGTGCCGGTAATGACGGCGTCCATCGCGTGCAGCTTGTTGAGCTCCTCGGCCTGCACCGCTTCTTCGGCGATCTGCTTGGCCATCACACCGACGAAGGTCAGGGTGGCCACCACGAACGGCCAGGCCAACGGCGGTAGCTCCAGGACGGTGACGACGATGACGATCGAGGCCACCACGAGAATGGCCCCCGTGACGATCTCGTAGCGCAGGATGAGCCGCTGTTCGTCCGGACCGAGCTTTCCCCGAGCCGCCAAGGTGAAATAGAATAGCGATCGCGAGGCGGCAAAGAAGCTGAGTACGAACAACGCGAGGGCCGTGGCGCCGTTCCAGGTGAGCGGGCTGACCTCGCCGGAAACGGCCAGCGCCGCGGCGAAGACACCGTACGCCGCGGCGAGCCCCACCATCTCCCGGCCTGCGTTGACCAGCACCGCCCATCGTCCCTTGCGCTGAATGGCCCAGTCGGCGAGGGCCGTGCCGGCCGATACCGCCAGCATGGTCGGCACAATACCCACGAGTAGCGCTCCCGTGAGCGACACGATGCCCGCGGGCGACACATAGGAATACTTGCCCAGCGGCACGGTGAGCGTGCGCATCCCCACGGTGATGACCGTCATCAACAGCACAAAGTGCAACTGGCGAATCCAATGGGTATCCAACACGAGGCTGGCCAGAAGCATGAGGGGTCCGCCCACCGCCAGTGTCCACGAGAACCCCTCGACGAGGGTTGCCGCGGAAACCTTGGTCAGGCGCCCGCCGAACTCAGATGAGGAAGTCACCAGGCCTGATTCCGTATTTCGCAGGGTCGGTCACCTTCAGGATCGATCGCTTGAATGCGCCGGCGGCCGTTTTCTCGGACAGGTCGATTGTGGCTCCATCGCGCTGCACCTGCCCGTCGCTCGACACCGCGAGTACCGTCATGGGCCGGTTCAGCATGGCGGGATCGGGATTGCGGCTCTGCACGACCACGATCTCCCGCGTGTCCAGAATGAGGCAGCTGCCCACGGGGTAGATCCCCACGAGATTGACGAGCTCCTTGACCAACACCGGGTCGTACCCCCGACGCCGGTTCTGCCACATCTCGCGCAACACCTCGTCGGGTTGGATGGCGCGTTGATACGTCCTGCGGCTCGTGGCGGCGTCGAATCCGTCGGCCACCGCCACGATCTTGGAGTACAGGGAGAGGTTGCGTCGCCGAATCGGCCGCGGATATCCCGTCACCCCGATCTTCATATGGTGTTCGTACGCCGTGATCATACCCCGGTAGGGCAAGTCGCCTGTTTGCTGCATCTGGAACAATGCCAACACGCCATACCACGGATGCGATTGCATCACATGCCACTCTTCCTCGGTGAGTGCGGCTTCCTTGTGCATGAGTTCCAGCGGAACCCGACTCTTGCCCACGTCGTGCAGCAGGGCGGCGACGCCCAAATCGTACAGCTGGCGCTTGCTCAGGCCCAGCCGCTTGCCGATGGCCACGCTGAAGATGCACACGTTGACGGAATGGGTGAACGTGTACTCGTCGTAGTCGCGTATGGCGGTGAGACCGGTGAGCGAGACCTCGTTATTGAGGACCTGATCCACGATGCCCTGCACCGCGCGTTTCATCCTCCGCACATTGGCTCCACGACCCATGCGCATGCCGTTGACCACGTCTTTCGTGACCGCGACGGATTTTTGATAGGTCCTCCGCGCCAGCTCCTTGGAGCGTTCCTCGGCGTCGAGTTCCTGCGGTGCCTGCATCGGAGGCCCCAAGAAGATGTGCGTCACTCCCTGATCTTCCAGCATCGACTGGAGCCGCACCGCGTTGCCTTCGCTGTTCCCTTCCGGCGGTTCGGCGTCGAGGAGCACCTTGACCAATTCCTGCCATTCGTTTCGACTGACCGCCTCATCGACGCTCAGCGTCCCGAGTCGGCCTTCGGCGAACGTGTTGAGGACATGGCCCAACGAGGCGTATTGGTCCAACGCCAACCGCAGTCGTGTCTTGTTGATGAACACGAACTCGCCGGCGACCTGCATCTTCAGTACGGGATCCACCTGATGCAGCGCCCGCGCGCCTTCGACGAGATCGTTGAGAGCCCGCTGCACCTGCTCGTTTTCCAACGGATACAACTTCAGGCTGCGTAGCGCCGCGCCGAGGCTGACGAGAAACACGCGTCCTTGTTGTCGGTGAACCGATTCGATGCGTTCAACGACATCGGCGAGGGAACGGCGTGAGTCGGTCATTTGGTGGTGTGCTCCCGAATGGCCTGATTCACCGCGTTGCGCACGAGCGGGTCCTTATCGTTCCCCGTCCGCTTCAAGGCATCCAGCGCTTCGTCAGTCCCGATGGTTCCCAGCGCCATCGCGGCACACGCGCGCGTCTGGGGATCCTCTTTCCGGCGCATGAATCCCCGGGGCAACAGCATGGTCGTGAGACGCTCGATGCCGGAGGCTCCCGCCAACACGCCGTAGGCCTCGAAGAAAGCCTTCTTTTCGGTGAGGTCCGCATCCTTGAGGCCCCCTTCGGACACCATCGCCTCGAGCGTGGCAAGCACGTGCTCGTGCCGATGCTTGGCGAGGCCGCGCACGGCCGCGATCCGGATCTCCCGATCCTGGTCCTCGAGGGCGTGTTCGAGCTCATTCATCGCCTCCGACGTCCCGTAGACATCCAGAACCTTCACCACCTCGGCTCGAAGTTGTGTGTCCGCATGTCCGAACAAGCGCCCGAGGTGGGGGACCACCGCGGGCGATACCAACGTTCGCGCAAACCGCACCGCCATCCGCACGACCTCGTCTTGGCTGGCGCTCAGGGCGGATGTCAAGACTTCGGGTTTGGCGATCGCCATCTTCAACAGTGCGTCCTCCAGCAACGAACACATCCGTTTACTCAAACGCGGGAGCCACTCCAATGCCGCGTCGAAGATCTTGGGGCGCAGACCGGCGAAGAGGTGTTCCAATTCCTCGTCGTTGAGCCCCTCGCCCCCGTCCTCCAGAGCCTGCATCAGCCGCCCGAACGTGTCGGGATCCGACAGTTTCGCCGGCAGCTCTTCGAGCGCCTTCGCATGCTCCTCGAGCAGCTCCTCGGCGCGGTCGCGGATGACCCGCGACTCCCGGAGGACGTACATCACCGATGTCGGGTCGCCGGCGGCCAACAGGTGCGGTACGAACCGGTTCATGATCTCGATGACTTCGGTCCGGACGTCAGAGTCCTTTTGTGCTTCGAAGATGTCGAAGAGGATGGCGAGAACATTTGCGCGCAGGTCTTGGTCGTACTCCCGCGAGAGCTCGCTCTTGAGGTAGGCGACCTCGGCGGGCTCCAGTCTGTACAACCCGGCGTCGAAATCATCGATTGACACGAAGTTGTGGGCCGCCTCCGCAACCTCCTGCTGCAATTCACGGCGCACCGATTCCGCAACCGGTGCCGCTTCACCGCTCCGCTCGATGACTCCTTCGTCGTCGTCCTGGGCCTCGATCGCGGTGTAGCGCAGGTACTTGAATTCCTCTTCCCACAGAATGGTCAGCAGATCGTCTTCGGCGTCAGGGGGCAGTGTCCGGACGCGGTTGACCACGACGAGAAAACGCACGATTTCGTCCTGCTCTACTCCCGGGAAGAACGTGACCCCGCTCATTCCGTCCTGGTGCAGCATCCAGGCGACGCTTTCCGACCTGCTGGGCTGGGAATAGACCACATCCTCCTCCCAGCGCATTTCCGTGTCGGTGATTTCCAGGGGAAGTTCCTTGGTGACCCGCCAGACTTCCTCGAACGCCGCGGTGACGTTCTTCAGGGCCTGCTCGTACATGGGATTGTTGGGCAGATAGAGCTGAACGGCCCGGAGCGCCTTGACGAGGCTCTGCACCAGAGCCTCGATGACCGCGAGATCGCCTCCTCCACCGGACTCCTCGACCCGCTGGCTCGTCACTCCGATACTCGCCTCCACCGGCATGACGAATTCACGCGACACCGACCCCGGTTGAGGCGGCCGCCCGCAGGTAACCCGTTACGCTTCCAAGATGAGGACCGGCCTTCGAGGGGCATACAATATAATGTTGCATCGTCGTAAAATCGTACCCCGTAGGGCCTTTGCGGGCGACCCAGGCGATTCACCCTCCACCGGCCGCCCCTGGGCACGACCCCCGCCCCACCATTGCATTTCGGGGTGTGTTCGGGTATACTGGCTTCGGATTACTTTCGGTCCGAAGAGGATAAACAATGCCACTCACCAGACGCCAGCGCGAAATACTGGATTACCTGACAGAGTACATCGAGGACCACCAGTATGCTCCATCGTTCGAGGAGATTGCGCAGCACTTTTCCTTCAGTAGCCTGGCCACGGTCCACGAACACCTGACCAACCTGGAGAACAAGGGCTTCATCCGGCGCAGCCACAACGAGTCTCGGGCCATCGAGCTGGCGCCTGAGCCCGGCCGGGCCAACGCCACCGAGCTTCCGTTGCTCGGCGAGGTCGCGGCCGGGCTTCCCATCGAGGCCGTCACCACCCCGGAGACCATTGCCGTTCCCGACGCCCTCATTCCGCGCCGGGGATCCAGCTACGTCCTGAAGGTGCGGGGCGACTCGATGATCGACGAGCATATCCAAGACGGCGATCTGGTGGTGGTGAACTCCCGCAATACGGCCGAGAACGGCGAAATGGTGATCGCGCTGATCGACGGAACCTCGGCCACCGTAAAGCGATTCTACCGCGAGGCCGACGGATGGATTCGGCTCCAACCCGCCAACGAGAAGCTGCCGCCTCTCCGAGCTCACGAGGACGACGTGTTGGTGCAGGGGGTCGTGGTCGGGGTCATCCGGAGGTATTGACGCCGGAAAAGCTGTAGCTTCACCCCACATGGCAGATCAGACCCACTTCGCCATCATCCAATACGACGGTGGCGGCTTTGCCGGCTGGCAGCGTCAACCGGAGCAACGGACCGTCCAAGGGGTGCTGGAGGACGGACTCGAGCGGATCACCGGCAGTCATCGCACCATCCACGCCGCCGGGCGAACCGACGCGGGGGTCCACGCCCTCGGCCAGGTGGCCAGCTTCGGGGTTCCTGACAAGTGGACCTCCCGGGAGCTCCTTCGGGCGCTGAACGCGGTCACGCCACAGGACCTCTGGATTGCCCTGGTCGGAGAGGCGCCGCCCGGCTTCAACGCCCGCAAAAACGCCGTGGCGAGACGCTACCGTTACCTGCTGGGCTGCGACCGCGATGCCGCCTCGCCCTTTCGGCGACCCTTCGAGTGGGACCTGGGCGACACCGTCGACTTCGAGCGGCTCCAGGCAGCGGCGGGCCTGTTTGTCGGCGAGCACGATTTTCGAAGTTTTTCCTCGGTGGGCCAAGAAAAACCCCATTATCGATGCCACGTCGTCGCCTCCGAATGGCAGCAGCGACCGAATGCGGAAGGGTTTATTTTCCATATCCAGGCGAATCGCTTCCTGTACCGAATGGTGCGATTTCTGGTGGGGGTGATGGTGGATGTGGGGCTGGGGAAGCGACCGCCGGATGACATCGCGGCTCTGCTCGGCGCCGCGAACAATACGGAGGCGAGCCCCCCTGCCCCATCGGAGGGCCTGTACATGGTCGGAGCGCTTTACCAGGAGCCCGCATTGCGTCGAATCAATGACTTCGTTGACGGCCTTCGTGTCGCCACCCCATGCCTCGAACCTCACAGCACTTGATCGCAGCCTTCGGAGTGGTCCTCGCCCTGGCTTGCCGGGACACGGCGCCCCCTCCGGACATCTTCGCGCGTTTGGAGACGACGCCCGTGAGGCAGGACACGGTACGCCGTCGCGTCAACGCCGAAGTGCTGCGGACACGCCAGTCGGCCATCGTCGACGCCGCGGCCCGGGTGAGCCCCGGGGTGGTGAGCGTGAACGTCATTCGCCGCGAGCGGCAGCTGAGCCAGCGCTCCATGTTCTTCATGCCGCGGGAATACTCGCGCCTCGTCCAGGGCGTGGGCTCGGGGTTCGTGATTTCACCCGATGGGGTGGTCATCACCAACCAGCACGTCACGGAGAACGCCGACGAGATCATCGTCACGACCTCTGAAGGCACCGACTATCAGGCGAAGATCCTGGGCGAGGATCCCCTCACCGATATCGCCGTGCTCAAGATCGAGGCGAGCGGACTTCCCACGACACCGCTTGGCACCTCCCGCGACCTGGCGATCGGGGAGTGGGTGGTGGCCATCGGCAACCCCTATTCGTATCTGCTCGGCAATTCCGAACCCACGGTCACGGCAGGCGTCGTGAGCGCCGTGGGGCGCAACCTGCTGCCGACGCAGGACCAACCCGGCATCTACGTGGACATGATTCAAACCGACGCCGCCATCAATCCGGGCAACAGTGGCGGACCACTGGTGAACGTGTTGGGTGAGGTGGTGGGGGTGAACAGCTCGATCTTCTCGAATTCCGGGGGATCGGTAGGAATCGGTTTTGCCATTCCCATCGAGCGGGCGCTGCGCGTGGCGCGGGAACTCCAAGAGTTCGGGGCGGTCCGGCGCGCCTGGATCGGACTCGACGTGAGCGGATCCAACGACCTGCGGAGGTGGAAAGAGGTGGGAGGATTGGAGATAGATCGGGTGACCGCGTCGAGTCCCGCGGGCGATGCGGGACTCCGGGCGGGTGACGTGCTCGTGGGGGCCTCGGGCCGCCGGCTGCGGACCTTTCTCGACTGGGAGGCGGTCAAGCTCGATGTTGGCCCGGGCGACTCGCTCAGCGTGCGATACCTGCGCGACGGCCGTGAGCGGTTGACGCGGCTGCGGGTTGCGGCCCTGCCCACGGTGGAGGCCGAGCGGGTGTCGGTGTTGGGCCAATTGGAATTGATCACGGTGACGCCGGCGGTGCAGCAAGAGCGCGGCTTGAGAAGCAGCGAGGGGGCGTTGATCATTCGAATCGGCCAATCGGCCGGGCAGGCCACCGGCATGCGGCTCGGAGACGTCATCATCCAGCTCAATCGCCGGCGCATCACGAGCGCGGCCGACGTACGCACCATCCTGGAACGGGCGTCCGGTCGCACCGCCATGCGCGCTTATTTCGAACGCGGCGGCAGGATTCGCATCAGCGATTTCTCGGTCCGATGACGGGCGAGACCTATCAATCGCCCCTCGGCACCCGCTACGCCTCCCGGGCCATGCAAGAACTGTGGGGAGCGCGACGGCGCGCGGGGTTGTGGCGCCGGCTCTGGTTGGCCCTCGCCGAGGAGGAGAAGCGACTCGGCGTCGACATCCCCGACGATGCCATCGCCGCGATGCGCGCCCAGCTCGACACGGCCGATTTGGAGGCCGTCCGCGAATACGAGAATCGCTTTCGGCACGACGTCATGGCCCACGTGCACCACTTCGGCGATCAGGCGCCGGCCGCCCGGCCCTTCATTCATTTGGGTGCCACCAGTGCCTTCGTGACGGACAACGCCGAGTTGGTATTGCTGCGCGAATCGCTACGCGCGCTCATCGGTCGCACCGTAGCCACCCTGCACGCGTTGCGAACGTTCGCGCTCGAGCACCGCACCGTCCCGACGGTGGCATACACCCATTTCCAGCCTGCACAACTCACCACCGTCGGCAAGCGCGCCACGCTATGGCTGCAGGATTTCATGCTGGACGCGGCGGCCATGCGCGACGCGGTGCGCGACATGCCGTTCCGGGGATGCAAGGGCACCACGGGGACGCAGGCGAGCTACCTCGACCTCTTCAGTGGAGATCACGAGAAAGTCCGCGAACTCGACCGCCGCCTTGCCCAAGCGTTCGGGTTCGAGACGAGCCTCGGGGTGACAGGCCAGACCTACACCCGCAAGCTCGACAGCCGCGCCCTCGATCTGCTCTCGCAAGTCGCCCAGTCCGCAGCGAAGATGGCCACGGACGTACGCCTGTTGCAGCACGAGGGAGAGTTGCTGGAGCCCGTCGAGCCGGAGCAGATCGGGTCGAGCGCCATGCCCTACAAGCGCAATCCGATGCGCTGCGAACGCATTTGCTCGCTGGCCCGTTACGTGATCGCGTTGGGGGAGAACACCGCGTACACGTCGGCAACGCAGTGGCTCGAGCGAACGCTGGACGACAGTGCCAACCGCCGCATGGTCTTGCCCGAAGCCTTCCTAGGCGCCGACGCCGTGCTCATCCTGGCCGCCAACGTGGCCGGCGGCCTCGAGGTGCGGCCCGCCACCACGCGCCGCAACGTAGAACGCGTGATGCCCTTCATGGCCACGGAGCGCTGGCTGATGCTCGGCGTCAAGGCCGGGGGAGACCGCCAGGACCTCCACGAGGTCATCAGACGAGAGAGCTGGGCCGTCAGTGATGCCATGGAGCACGGATCCGAGAACAATCTCCTCGATCGCCTGGCCAGCCACAGTGGCTTCGCCAATATCGATCGGGCCACTTTGCAGGCCGAGCTCGATCCCGCGACTTTTGTGGGCCGGTCACCGGAGCAGGTGGTCGAGTTCACCGACGGCCCGCTTGCGGACGTATTGGACAGCCTCGAACAATTCACCGCCGAACAGGCCGAGATCACCGTATGACGACAGATTCTCTGCTGAAAAGCACGCTGCCGCTCCCGTTACTCCGGCAGGGGAAGGTCCGCGAGGTGTACGCCGTCGACGACGACGCGGTCCTCCTCGTCACGAGCGATCGCATCAGCGCGTTCGACGTCGTCATGGACGAGCCGATTCCGCACAAGGGCGCGGTGCTCACACAGCTGAGCGCTTTCTGGTTTCGGGCGCTGGCGTCGATCACGCCGAGCCATTTCATCACGACGGACGCCGCGGAGATCGTGGAGCAGTGCCCCGCCCTCGCCGGCCACGAGAACACCCTGATCGGCCGGGCGATGCTGGCACGGCGAACCACACCCCTGGCGTTCGAGTGCGTGGTACGCGGCTACCTCTCCGGGTCCGCGTGGAAGGAGTATGCGGCCAGCGGCACCTTGGCGGGCGAAGCACTCCCGGCGGGGCTCGTTGAATCCGACAGGCTCGACCCGCCCATCTTTTCCCCGGCTACAAAAGCCGAGACCGGTCACGACGAGAACGTCACCATCGAGCACGTGCGGAATGCTCTCGGCGACGAACTCACCGAGACCCTGCGATCCCGCAGCCTGGCGCTGTACCTTGCGGGACGCGAGCAGGCCGCCGAGCGGGGTATCATCATCGCCGACACGAAATTCGAGTTCGGGCACACGGCCGACGGCGAGTTGATCCTGATCGATGAGGTATTGACGCCCGATTCCTCACGCTTCTGGCCGGCAGACGATTACGAATCGGGCCGTGGGCAGCAGAGTTTCGACAAGCAACCATTGCGCGACTACCTCGACGGCCTGCGCCGGGCCGGAGCATGGGATGCCACGCCGCCGCCGCCGCCCCTCACGCCAGAGACCGTGCAGATCACCAGCGACCGATACGTCGACGCGTATCGCCGCATCACCGGAGAGCCACTCCCGAGCGGCATATGAAGATCGCGCCAGAAGGAACGCCGTTCATCGTCATCGGCCTTGCCCTCCTCGTGGGGGTGGTGGCCGTGGCGTGGGTGATGGGGGGAGCCTGGTGGATTGCGGCGGCGGCGTGGACGCCGATCGCCATCTGGGTTCCGTTGTTCTTTCGGAACCCGGAGCGTTCCGGCCCACGCGACGCGCAGCTCGTGATTGCGCCGGCCGACGGCAAGGTGGTGAGCATTGCAGTGGTTGACGAGCCGGAATATGTTCAAGGACGCGCGCTGAAGATCTCCGTGTTCATGAACGTCTTCAACGTCCACGTGAACCGGCATCCGGCCGCCGGCACGGTGGAGTACCGCGACTACCGGCCCGGCAAGTTCTTCAACGCCACCCTCGACAAGGCCAGTACAGAAAACGAACGCATGTCCTTGGGAATCCGCACCCCTCGCGGCCCGCTCTTGATCCGGCAGATCGCCGGGTTGGTTGCCAGGCGCATCGTGACCGACCACGTCCCCGGTGATGAGGTGCAGCAGGGGCAACGGTTGGGCCTCATCCGGTTCGGGTCCCGTGTCGATACGTTCTTGCCGCCCGACGCACAGGTTCGTGTGAAACTCGGCGATCGCAGCGTGGCCGGCACCACGGTTCTTGCGCAGTGGCCGTCATGAGAAAACGCCAACGCGGTAAACGGAACGTGCGGCGCGTGGTTGTCGTCGTGCCCAGCTTGTTTACGCTCGCCAACTTGTTTTTCGGATTCTGGTCCATGGTGCTGGCGGCCCAGGGGGATTTCTACCGCGCCAGCTGGTGGATCGTCATCGCGGGCATCATGGACACGCTCGATGGGGTCTCGGCCCGGGTGAGCAAGACCGGCTCGGCATTCGGCGCCGAACTGGACTCGCTGGTCGACCTGGTCAGCTTCGGCGTCGCCCCGGGCGTGCTCATGTTCTTCTTGCTCTTTCAGGGTGAGGGATCCTTCGCGTGGGTCTTCTCATACGCGTTCACGGTGTGCGTCGCGCTGCGTTTGGCCCGCTACAACCTCCACAGCGGGGACGAGCACGGGCGCCATTTTTCGGGACTGCCCTCCACCGCCGCCGGCTTGACCCTGGCCGTGTACTACCCGTTCACGCAGACGAATTTTTATCAGTTCCAGCTCGCGTCACTTCCCTGGTCGCAGATCATGATTTTTCTGATCATCGGTCTCGGGGTGGTCATGGTGAGCAACGTCCAGTACGCCCGGCTCCCCCGGATCGGCGTCCGGTCGGCCCGGGGTCTGGCGGGCCTCGGGGTGCACCTCATCGTACTGTGGTTCGGCGTAGTCAACCGCGACATTTTCTTCTTTCCCCTCGGCATCGCCTACGTGGGCTACGGGCTCGGCCGCTGGGTCGTGCTTGGGATACTCGAGCGCGGCGACGACGACAGCGAGCAGGACGACAAGGCGGCGCCCCTGAGACTACACGACACGGAGCGACAACCACGTGAAGCGCAGTAGCTCACGAAATACTCTCTACGGACCCCATGACACGATTCGAAATCCTCGTTCGCGTAATGCCCCGCCCGTCCTTGCTGGACCCCCAAGGGCAGGCGGTGGAGCAGGCCCTCAATGCGTTGGGCTTCGAGGGCCTGGAGGACGTTCGGGTGGGCAAGGCCCTGGCCTTTCACCTCGATCGGCCGGATGAGGCCGTGGCGGAGCGAGATGCCCGGGCCATGTGCGACCGGTTGCTAGCGAATCCGGTGACCGAGGATTTCACCATCCGGGTGACGGAGGCCGCCTGATGCGGGTGGCCGTCGTGCGCTTTCCGGGGTCCAACTGCGACGAAGATACCCTTCGAGCCGCCCGGGCTGCGGGAGCGGACTCCTACGAAGTCTGGCATCGAGACACCGATCTCCGAGACGCCGATGCGGTCATGATCCCCGGGGGATTCGCCTATGGCGACCACCTCCGGGCGGGGGCGATCGCCCGCTTCAGCCCCGTCATGACGGCGGTTGCCGAGGCGGCCCGGGCCGGGATGCCTGTCCTCGGGATCTGTAACGGATTTCAGGTCCTCTGCGAGGCAGGCCTGCTTCCAGGGGCCCTCATGCGCAACGCCGGCCAACTTTTCCTGTCCCGACCGGTGGCGGTCCGGATCGAAAATACCGTGACGCCGTTCACCAACGCGTATCAAAAGGGTGCTATCTTTCGGGTACCGATCGCGCATGGCGAAGGGCGCTATGTGGCGTCCCCCGATACGGTTGCGGAGCTGGAGAGTGAGGGTCGGGTGGTGATGCGGTATGCGACCGAGAACCCCAACGGGTCGGTGAACTCCATCGCCGGGATCGTAAACACCGCGGGCAACGTGGTGGCGATGATGCCCCACCCGGAGCGGGCGGCCCACCCGACGGTGGGAGAATCGGAGGGCGCCAAAGTGTTCGAGTCGGTGCTCATGAGCGTAGGGCTCTCCAGAGGAGGCTCCACATGAACGTACGGTCTCTCACGCTCGTCACCGTGGCGGCGCTGCTCAGTCTCGGTTGCGACAAGATCCCCTTCTTGAACCAGATGGGCGATCAGGCGGGGCAGGAGGAGTCCGCGCAGGACACGACCCCGACCACTCCGGCCCCGGCGCCCGATTCGGCCCAGGTCGAGGATACGCCTCAGCCTCAGCCGCAGCCCGAGCCGGCGGCGGAGCCCGAACCCGAACCCCAACCCGAGCCCCGGCCCGTGGCCAGACCCGTGGCCAGGCAGCGCTCGAGGCAGGCGCAGCGCTCCAGTAACGACACCGGGGAGGTCCCATGGACGCCCAGCGCCACCGGCACGGTCCGTCCCGGCATGACCGTCGACGAGGTGGTTGGGGAGTGGGGAGCGCCGGCGGTGCGCCGGGATATTCGAAACCGGACCTATCTCTTTTATCGCAACGGCTGCGAGCGCGCCTGCGGGACGTTCGACGTCGTCCTGCTGGAAGACGGCCAGGTCGTCGACGCCATCGTACGGGGCCGCGGCCATAACTATGCCGGCGTCTCGTCGTCTCCACCCGATCGCGTCGCGGAATTCACTCCCCCTCAATTCGCGGACACCAGCGGAGCGATTGGATGACCGATAAGCCGAGTCGCAACGAGGAAGAATATTTCGCGCGCCAGGAGGCCGAGCTGCTGCAGGCCCGGCGCGCCAAGGCTGCCAAGGAAGAAGCGACCGCCGAACGGCACACGCACTACATGCGATGTCCCAAGTGCGGACACGATCTGGCCACCGAGGAATACCACGGTCTCGAGGTCGATCGCTGCACGCAGTGTGACGGCGTGTGGTTCGATGCCGGCGAGGTCGAACAGCTGATCGAAGGGGATCGAGAAGGCATGCTGTCGAGCGTGTTCGGTGCGATCGTCCAGGGCGTCCGCAGCAAGAAGACCCGCAACACCGGATGACGGGGACGCGGGCTGAAGCCCTGCCGGGCGAGCCCGTACTCACTGAAGATCTCGTACGCGGGCACGGCCTCCGGCAGTCCGAGTACGAACGCATCTGCTCGATACTCGGCAGGGAGCCCACCTTCACCGAGCTCGGCATCTTCTCGGCGCTGTGGAGCGAACACTGCTCGTATAAACACTCCCGACCCATCCTCAAGCAGTTCCCCACCACCGGGCCGCAAGTAGTGCAAGGCCCGGGAGAGAACGCCGGTGTGCTCCGCATCGGGGACGGCTGGGCGGTCGCCTTCAAGATCGAATCGCACAATCACCCCACTGCGGTCGAGCCCTACCAGGGCGCGGCCACTGGCGTGGGCGGGATCCTCCGGGACGTGTTCACGATGGGGGCGCGCCCGGTGGCGTTGCTCAACAGCCTGCGCTTCGGTCCCTTGAGCGAACCCCGCAACCGCTACCTTCTCGCCGGAGCGGTCAAGGGCATCGGCGACTACGGCAACTGCGTCGGCATTCCCACTGTTGGAGGGGAGGTCGCGTTCTCTCCGACCTATTCCGGGAATCCGTTGGTCAACGCCATGTGTGTGGGAATTCTCAAGGAAGAACAACTGATCAGGGCGGTGGCCGAGGGCATCGGAAATGCGCTACTGGCCGTGGGGGCACGCACCGGCCGCGATGGGATTCACGGGGCCTCCTTCGCATCGGAGGAGTTGACGGAGCAAAGCGAAGCACGGCGCCCCCAGGTCCAGGTAGCCGATCCCTTCACCGAGAAACTCCTGCTCGAGGCCAGCCTCGAGCTCATTGCCTCGGGCCACATCGTCGCGATCCAGGACATGGGGGCCGCCGGCCTCACGTCCTCGTCGGCCGAAATGGCTGCCCGCGGCGGCGTGGGGGTCGAGATCGACACCGCCCTGGTGCCGACCCGCGAGCCCGACATGACGCCGTACGAGATCCTGCTCTCGGAGTCCCAGGAACGCATGCTGGTGGTGGCCCCGCAAGACCGTATCGAGGCCGTGCAGGCCATCGTCGCCAAGTGGGAACTGGAGGCCGTGCCCATCGGACACGTCACCGACGACGGGATGTACCGTGTGCGGCACGACGGCGTCACGGTGGCCGAGATCCCGGGAAAAAGCCTCGTGGACGACTGCCCCGTGTATCATCCGGAGGCCGCTGAAGACCCTGCTCTGGCGGCGGCCCGCCGGCAAACGCCCGAAGCAGCCGATCCGGAACCCAAAGATGCCCTGCTGGCATTGCTGGACGCCCCGACCATCGCCAGCAAGCGGTGGGTGTTCGAGCAATACGACTCCACGGTGCGGGCCGCGACGGCGGCGGGGCCCGGGGGCGACGGCGGCGTCATCGCGATTCCCGGCACGTCTCTGGGAATCGCCGTCTCCACGGATTGCAACGCCCGCTATGTCGCGCTGGACCCCTACGAAGGGGGAAAGGCCGCGGTCGCCGAGGCCGCCCGCAACGTGGCGTGTACCGGCGCAACGCCGCTGGGCATCACCAACTGCCTGAACTTCGGCAACCCGGAAAAACCCGAGGTATTCTTCCAGTTCCGGGAGGCGTGTCGGGGCATCGCCGAGGCGTGCACGGCGCTCAACACGCCGGTGACCGGCGGAAACGTTTCCTTCTATAATGAGCACCCCGGTGGGGCGATCTTCCCCACCCCGGTCATCGGCGTCGTGGGCGTGTTGCGGGACATCGCCAAGGTCGTCCCGTCACACTTCGCCGCACCGGAGCGTACCATCGTGTTGCTGGGTGAGACCACGGGCCAGCTCGGGGCGTCCGCCTATTGGGCGGATGTGTTGGACGCCAGCGTGGGCGGGCCGCCCCGGGTGGACCTTCAGGCAGAGCGGGCCCTCATCGCACTCCTCGGCGACCTGGCCGACCAGTCGCTTGTCCGCAGCGCCCACGATGTCAGTGACGGCGGGTTGGCCGTCGCGCTCGCCGAAGCGTGCATCGGACCTCCCTTTGCCGTGGCTCCCGTCGGGGCCGACATCCATCTTGCTGCGGTTCAGGGAACGCTCACCCCCCACGAGGTGCTGTTCGGCGAAGACCAGGCTCGCGCGATCCTTTCCGTCGATGCGCACGACCTGGAGTCGGTGCGGGAGCTCGGCCGCCGGCACGGAGTCGCCCTTACCACGATCGGCACAGCGGGTGCTCAACAGAGTACCTTTCGGATAGTTCTTGCGGGCGGGATTCTTCAGATTGAGACCGACCTCCTGCGAGACACATATCTCAACGCGATTCCCAGACGCATGGAATCCATAAAGAACCAGGTCCGGGGCACCTAGTCATGTGCGGGATCATCGGCATGTCCAACGTCCCCGAGGCGGCCCACCAAGTCTACCTCGGCCTGTACGCCTTGCAGCATCGCGGCCAGGAGTCGGCCGGCATCACCTCCGTCGACGACGACGGCCGTTCGCATTCCCATCGGGCGATGGGTCTAGTCTCCGATATCTTCAGCCCGGCCCGGCTGGACGATCTGCCCGGCCGAGTCGCCATCGGCCACACCCGATATTCCACCTCCGGGAGCTCCGAGCTCAACAACGCCCAGCCGTGTCTCGTGGACTACCACACGGGTCCACTGGCCCTCGCGCACAACGGGAATCTCACCAACGCGCACCAGCTCAAGGCCGACCTCGTCAAGAAGGGATCGATCTTTCGGACCTCGTCCGACTCCGAGGTGCTAGTCCACTTGATCGCGCGCTCCGAAGCGCGGGCGCCCGAAGATCAGATTCTCGATGCCCTCGAACGCGTCGAGGGCGCCTATTCTCTCGTGCTCACGATCGGGCATGTACTGTACGCGATCGTAGACCCCCGGGGATTTCGCCCGCTGGTGTTGGGCAAGCTGAATGGCGGCTACGTGGTGGCGTCGGAAACGTGCGCGCTGGACATCATCGGCGCGTCCCTGGAGCGGGAACTCCAGCCGGGCGAGTGGTTGCGTATCGAGAACGGGAGCGTACAGGATCTGCCACCGCTGCCGTCCAAGCAACACCAGCGATGTGTGTTCGAACTGATCTACTTCTCGCGTCCGGACAGCGTCGTGTTCGGCGAGTCGGTTGACGCCGTGCGTCGGGCGCTGGGCCGCCGCCTCGCCAAGGAGCACCCCGCCCCCGGCGCCGATTGCGTGTTCTCCGTGCCAGATTCCTCCAACGCCATGGCCCTGGGATATGCGGTCCAAAGCGGCATCAAGCTCGAGCACGGCCTCATTCGCAATCACTACGTGGGCCGTACCTTCATCAGCCCGACCCAAGCGGCACGCACCGAAAAGGCGCGCATCAAGTTCAATCCCGTGCGCGGCGTGGTCGACGGCGAGAGGGTCGTGGTGGTCGACGACTCCCTGGTGCGGGGCACGACGTCACGAAGCCTCATCAAGATGATTCGCGATGCCGGGGCCCGAGAGATCCACCTTCGCATCGCGTCACCACCCATCACGGGCCCGTGCTACTCCGGCATCGATACGCCCACCCGCGGTGAGCTCATCGCGGCCACCCACACCGTCGAGGAGATCCAACGGCATCTCGCCGTCGACTCCCTCGGCTACCTGTCCGCCGACGGCATGCACGAGGCGGTGGCGGGAGCCCGGTCCGGTTTTTGCGACGCCTGTTTCTCCGGTGCATACCCGACGACAGTGCCACACAACCAACACGACGAGCTGCCACTCGACATCCCGATTCCGGCCGTCGTGAAATAACCACCGCTGCGATGCAAACAGTCTTCTTTTTTGGCAATGGGCAGGCCGATGGGTCCGCCCAGATGAAAGACGTGCTCGGCGGCAAGGGCGCCAACCTGCACGAAATGACTCGCCTGGGGATACCCGTTCCGCCGGGCTTTACCATTTCCGCCACCCTCTGCAGCCCCTATTTGCGGGAACGACGCTTGCCGGACGACCTGCGGTCGGATGTGACGACGGCCGTGGCTCAGTTGGAATCGGTCACCGGCCGCGACCTTGGTGGAGCCGAGGCTCCCCTGCTCGTGTCCGTCCGCTCCGGGGCTCCCGTGTCCATGCCCGGAATGATGGACACCATCCTGAACCTCGGTCTCAACGACACCACCGTGGAAGCCCTCGCCGCCCAATCGGCCAACCCGGCATTTGCGTACGATTCGTATCGCCGGTTCGCGCAGATGTACGGGGAGGTGGTGTTCGGATTGACGGCCGCGAACGAGGAGAGCCCCATCGAGCACGCCACCGAGGAGCTGAAGCGCCTCCGCGGCGTGGAGCGGGAGATCGACCTGGACCCCGCCGACCTCGCCGAGTTGGTCCAAACCATCAAGCGCGTGATCCATGACGAGACCGGGAAGGTTTTTCCCGACGACCCGTGGGAGCAGCTCTGGGGTGCCGTCGAGGCGGTCTTCCGGAGCTGGAACACCAAGCGCGCGATGGCGTATCGGCGCGCCCACCACATCGGCGACGCGGTGGGGACGGCGGTGAACGTGGTGGCCATGGTCTACGGCAACATGGGGGAAGACTCGGGCACCGGCGTCGTGTTCACGCGCAATCCATCAACGGGGGAGCCGACTCTGTTCGGCGAATTTCTCCCGAACGCCCAGGGAGAGGACGTCGTCGCCGGCACGCGCACGCCCGAACCGATCTCGGCGATGACCAAGATCTGGCCGGGCATCGAGGGGCAACTCCGCGAGATGGGCCGCATGCTGGAGCGACATTTTCGGGACGTGCAGGACATCGAGTTCACGGTGGAGCGCGGGAAGCTGTACTTGTTGCAGACCCGTGGCGCCAAGCGCAGCGCCCAGGCCGCCGTCCGCGTGGCGGTGGACATGGTCGCCGAAGCGTTGCTCTCGGAGCAAGACGCCGTTGGGCGCGTCGATCCGGATCAGCTCGAGCGGTTGCTGCATCCCACCATCGACCCGGACCTGGAAGTGGACGTGCTGGCCACCGGGCTCCCGGCCTCGCCGGGGGCGGCGGTGGGCCGCGTGGTGTTCGACGCCGACACGGCCGCCGAACGCGGCGCCGACGGCGAACCGGTGATTCTCGTGCGGCGCGAGACGAACCCCGATGACTTTCACGGCATGCTCGCAGCTGAGGCCATTCTCACCGAACGCGGCGGCATGACGAGCCATGCGGCGGTCGTCGCGCGGGGCATCGGCAAAGCGTGCGTGGCGGGGTGCAAGGAAGTGCACGTGGACGAAGCACATCGGCGGTTCGAGGTCAACGGCCGGATGGTCGCGGAAGACGATTGGATCACCATCGACGGGTCGAGCGGGCGTGTCATCGCCGGCTCGGTAACCCTGACCGCGCCGGCGCCGGGCGAGCACTTCGAGCAGCTCATGCAGTGGGCGGACAAATTCAGGATGCTCAGGGTTCGCGCCAACGCCGACACGCCGGCCGATGCCGCTCGCGCCGTGGAGTTCGGTGCCGAGGGAATCGGCCTCTGCCGCACCGAACACATGTTTTTTGAAGAAGGCCGCATCGAGATCGTGCGGGAGATGATCGTGGCGAAGAATCTCGCGGGACGGCGCAAGGCCCTCGGCCGGCTCCTTCCGATCCAGCGGGGCGACTTCGTGGGGCTCTTCCGCGCAATGGATGGACGGCCCGTCACGATCCGATTGCTGGATCCCCCGCTACACGAGTTCCTTCCAAAGACCGACGAAGAGATCAAGCGGTTGGCGGACACCATCGGTGTGGGATTTGAAGAGCTGCGCAATTTCATCAGCGTGTTGACCGAGGTCAACCCGATGCTGGGCCACCGCGGGTGCCGCCTGGGCATCACTTTCCCGGAGATCACCGAGATGCAGGCCGAGGCCATCTTCGAGGCGGCTTGCGACGTCGCCGACGACGGCATCGAGGTCATGCCGGAGGTGATGGTCCCCCTGGTGGGCTTCGCCGAGGAATTCGACCGCCAGGCGTCGGTGGTCAGAGCGACGGCCGAGCAGGTGTTTGCACGCCGCGGTAGACACGTGGAGTACCTGCTGGGTACGATGATCGAGCTTCCCCGTGCCGCGTTGACGGCGGACAAGATCGCCGAGACGGCTGAGTTTTTCTCCTTCGGAACGAACGATCTCACCCAGACCACACTCGGGTTGTCGCGGGACGATGCCGGTCGGTTCCTGCCCGCGTACGTGGAATTCGGGATCATTCCAGACAACCCGTTTCAAACAATCGACCGGGATGGCGTGGGAGCCCTGGTGGAAACCGGGATCCGACTGGGACGCGAAACCAATCCGAAACTGAAGATCGGCATCTGCGGAGAGCACGGAGGGGATCCGCGCTCCATCCGGTTCTTTCACGAAGCCGGAATGAACTACGTCTCGTGTTCGCCGTTTCGCGTTCCCATCGCCCGACTGGCGGCGGCGCAAGCCGCCTTGAAGGACGCGCCCGCGGTGTCCCAGGTCTAGCCCTCCGACGAGATGATGTGCTCGAGGGCGCCTTGGAGCTCGGGATACCGGAACGCAAACCCCGAATCCAGCAGCCGGCCAACCGAGAGGCGTTGACTGACCAGGAGGAGCTCGTCGGCCATCTCTCCCAGCACCAGGCGGGCGGCTATGGCCGGGAGCGGGATGGCCGTGGGCCGGTGGATCACGCGGCCGAGGGTATTGGTGAACTCGCGATTGGTGACGGGGTTCGGTGCCGCGACGTTGATGGGTCCCGCCAGGGACGTGCCGTGATCGATGAGGTGGCACAGGGCCCTGACAACGTCGTCGATGGCAACCCAGCTCATGTATTGGCTACCCGACCCCACTACCCCGCCGAGACCCAGCTTGAACGGCCCGAGCATCTTGGCCAGCGCCCCACCGTGCGTGCTGAGAACCGGCCCCACTCGCGGCAAGACGACGGCGATCCCGGCGCTGCGAGCCGGTTCGGTAGCTTCTTCCCACGCGCCGCAAACGTCCGCCAAGAAGCCCATCCCCTGCTCCGACTCTTCCGTCAGGATGTCCTCGCCCCCATCGCCGTAATACCCCACCGCAGACGACGAGACCAGCACGTCAGGGCGCTTGGGAGCCCGGACAAGAGCCTCACAGAGTACGGAGGTCCCCTGCACTCGGCTCTCGTAAATTCTCTTCTTCTTGGCCTTGGTCCAGCGACTCTCGCCGATGCTCTCGCCAGCCAGGTGGACCACGGCGTCGAAGCCCGACACCACGAGCGCCTCGAGGTTTCCGGTAGCCGGAGACCAATGGCGGGTCGGGATGTCCGCCCGCGATCCCTCGCGGACGAGCCCGACGACCTCGTCGCCCCGCTCGCGCAGCAATGCGGCGAGGCGACCCCCGATCAGACCCGAAGCCCCGGTGATGAGAACTTTGCTCAAAGGAAAAGTAGAGGGTTCCTTGGTTAGTTCCTGGTTTCGCCCATGCGTTGTCTCAACTCGACGAACCAGTCCTTCACGCCGTAGGCGAGATACACCATGGCCATTCCTCCCTCGCCGAGAGGCTCGAGGATATCGTACCGGTCGACGAGGGCGGCCGTCAGCCGTTGGAGTTGGCCGCTCATGGGGGCCTAAGATACGGGTGATTCCCTGCCTTCAGAAGATCAACTCGGAACGCGAAACCGCCCGCGAATCCAGGGAACTCGGGCGGTGGAGTGATGGAGGTGCGGGGAAGCGAACCTCCCCGGCGTCAGACACCAAGGTGCGACCGTCGAAGAGTTGTTGACGGCGCGCTCGTGATCTCCCGCGTACCGACGGGGCGCGAGCCCAGGCTCCTCGCCGCAGGCCGCCCTTACGCGGCGTGGCGTTCGCCAGGCGCTTCCCTTGTGTAATCCCAGCGCCAGTCGACGTCTGTCGCACGAGTAAGGAGTCCAACCGTTCCGAACCGCATCCCTAGTCGCCACCGGCAACGCCACGGACCGTGAATTTCGACGGCCGAGCCACGCGCTCGGCCGTCACCCTTGAAACGAACATCCCACCGCTCCCGTAGGGCGGCACGTGCCGTTAGGCGGACGGACGGGTCCGTCCGCTACGATTCTCGCCATTTCACTGGGAAGCTCGCATGGGAGCGTTGCTCAAAGATCTCAGATTCGGTGCCCGAGCGCTCGGCAAGAAGCCGGGTTCATCCGCGCTTTCCATCATCGCATTCGCCCTGGGCATCGGATTGACCACAACCATGTTCAGTCTCGTGTACGGGGTGTTTCTCCGTGGGTTGGGAGTGCCCGAGGCCGACCGACTACTCATGGTGTTCGAGAACAATCCTTCCGAGAACAGAAATCAGATGTCGGTATCTCAACACGACTTCTTCGATTGGCGCGACACGCAGGAGTCGTTCGAGGGGCTAGCGTACTTCTCTTCGGGGACGGTCAACTTGAGCGGCACCGAAGGTCCCGAGCGTTTCGACGGAGCGTTCGTGTCGGCGAAAGTGTTCGATCTGCTGCGGGTGCGGCCTATCGTGGGCAGCACATTTCGAGAGGGCGACGACCTCGCCGGCGCGCCGTTGACCGTGGTTCTCGGCCATGCGGTTTGGGAGACGCGATACGATTCCGACTCCGGTGTCGTGGGCCAAGTGGTGAAGGTAAATGGCGAGCAGGCCACCATTCTGGGTGTGATGCCAAAGGGATTTCAGTTCCCGCAAGACCAGGAGTTATGGGTCGTGCGGCGGGATCAGCGGGCTCAGAACTCGAAGCGTGGTACGGGACCGTCCATGCGGGTGTTCGGTCGGCTCAAAGACGGCGTGACGGTCGAAAAGGCCGAACTCGAGTTCGCGATGATCGCCCAGCGGCTCGCCCAGGAATATCCGGAGAGCAACCAGGGAGTTGGGACGGTGTTCGTGACTTTCGTCGAGAATGACACGGGTCCACAGCTGAAGGCTGTGTTCGGCGCCATGCAAGTTGCGACGATCTTCGTGCTCCTCATCGCGTGCGCCAACGTGGCCAATCTGCTGCTGGCCCGCGCCGCCATGCGTACCAAAGAAGCAGCCCTGCGATCGGCGTTGGGCGCCAGCCGCCTGCGCGTGATGATGCCAGTCTTTTCCGAAGCGGTGATGCTCTCACTGGCCGGTGCCGTGATCGGCATCGGCATCGCCTACCTAGGGGTGTGGTTGTTCGACGGTGCCACCGCCGATGTTGGAAAGCCCTATTACATGGAATTTGCTGTCGATGTTCCGATCCTCGTGTTCGTCGTTGCCGTCACGGCGTTGACGGCGGTATTCGCAGGCGCGGCGCCGGCATTACAGATCTCCAAGACCGACGTCAACTCCATTCTAAAAGACGAGGCGAGGGGATCGTCGAGCTTTCATGGGGGAAAACTGAGCAAGGTGCTCGTGGTCGGAGAGATTGCCCTGTCATGTGCGCTGTTGGTCGGAGCGGGGTTGATGACCAAGAGCATCGTGCAGTTGCGGAATTACCAGTTCGACTTTGCGACGGAGGATGTGTTCACAGCGCGAGTCGGACTATTCGAGAGTGATTACCCAGATCGCCAAGCGCGGGCCCGGTTCTACCGAGACCTGGTACAGCGGCTGGAGGCCATACCCGGCGCTCAGTCGGTTGCGCTAACGAACGCATTGCCTGCCCTGGGATCCGGAGGTCGGGCGTTTGCGATCCAGGGGGGGACGTACGAGACAGACCAGGACTATCCCACAGCACGCACAGCATCGATTACGCCCAATTTCTTCCGGACATTCGACGTCGACATCCGGAGTGGTCGAGATTTCACCCTCCAGGATGATGCAGATGCGCCCGGAGTCGTCATAGTCAACCAGAGGTTTGCGGAGCGCTTTTTCGAGGGCCAAGATCCGATCGGTCGCAGGGTTCGGGAGGGCCGGGCAGACAGCGAGGCCGAGTGGAAGACGATCGTGGGGATCGCGCCCAACCTTGGCATGGAGGGTCTCGGCAACAATGAGACGGATCCGGCCGGCTACTACACGCCGGTGGACCAGGGGGATATCAGGTTCATGAGCCTCGCCGTTCGTACCCGAGGGGGCGCTCCTCTGACCATCACGCCGGACGTGCGGCGTGCGGTGCGGACCGTTGATACCGACTTGCCGATCTACAACGTGTTCTCGATGGTCGAACGGATCAAGCGCGGGACGTGGTTCTACAACGTGTTCGGCACGCTGTTCATCATATTCGGAGCCGCTGCCCTCTTCATGGCTTCGGTGGGGTTGTACGGCGTGTTGTCGTTCTCGGTGAGCCGCAGAACCCAAGAGATGGGTATCCGCATGGCGTTGGGCGCGAACGCCGGGAACGTCATCAGGCTCGTGCTCCGGCAGGGACTCATGCAGTTGGGAGTCGGTCTCATCATCGGTTTGGGGTTGGCTTTCGGGCTGTCTAGTATCGTGGCTGTTATCATGTTCGACGTGCAGCCGAGAGACCTGACCGTGTTTGGGTCGGTTGTCGGGGTGATCACGCTGGTCGGCCTCCTGGCCAGCTTCATCCCGG
>JAPULZ010000016.1 GCA_027294455.1 Gemmatimonadota bacterium | reverse complement strand
TGCTCATGGCACCGACCACGTTTCTGCGGCGTCCGGCGCGATGGCTGCGGGCGATTTCCGATTATCGCGGAACGCTCTCTCCGGCGCCGAACTTCGCCTACGATCTCTGCGTAAGACGTGTACAGCCCTCCGAGCGCGAAGGTCTCGACCTTTCGTCCTGGCGCCTGCCGCTCAATGGGAGTGAGCGCGTAAACGTCAAGACGCTCCGTGAGTTTGAGCGGCTCTACGCGCCACACGGGTTTCGCGCTGGGTCGATCTTCCCGGTGTACGGCCTAGCCGAGTCGACCCTGGCGGTCACATTCCCGGCTCCGGGGAACGGTCCGACGGTCGAAACAATAGACCGTGAATGCATGAACGCTGGACACGCGGTTGTGGCAACGAACGGGCGCCCCTCCACGGCAATCGTGAGCGTCGGGAAGCCCCTGCCAGGACATCAGCTACGGATCGTGGACGAAAGCGGCGAGGCGCTTCCTGACCGTGAGATCGGCCACGTCCTAGTATCCGGTCCGTCGGTCATGCGTGCGTATGTTGCCGAGCGAGAAGCAACGGCAGACGTGCTGCGGGACGGCTGGCTATGGACAGGTGATCTTGGGTACTTCGCGGACGGGGTGCTCTACGTTACCGGCCGCGCCAAGGATCTCATCATCGTGAACGGACGTAACATCTACCCGGAAGATATTGAGCGCTGCGCCGAGGGGGTGAACGGAATCCGGCCGGGAGGAAGTGTCGCATTCGGCGTCTACGAGGAAACGCTGGCGACGGAGCAGGTGGTGGTCGTGTGCGAAACCCGGTTGGGCGATGAGTCCGAACAAGGCGGGCTCGCAGATGCAGCCCGGGCGGCCATCCTGGAGTCCTGCGGCGTCCGCGTCGGGGATCTCGTGCTCGTGCCGCCGCGTACCATTCCGAAAACGCCGAGCGGCAAGCGGCAGCGGGCCCTGTGCCGCGCTATGTACACGAGCCGGACATTGCGGCCACCCAGTGCAGGGAAGGTGAAGTTGGTTTGGGTGCTCTGCCGTGCAGCTGCGGGGCTGTTCTGGATCCGATTGCGACGACTTCGCGGCGGCTGGCGCCTCAGGAGTTGAGTTCGGGGTCAAAGACTCGTGAGGGAGGCCCCGGAGACAACCGCCGGGCTCGGAGTGATCGTGTCCACCGCTAGAAGTGACAACGGCAAGACCATCGCCGCCTGGTGCCTCTACGACTGGGCCAACTCGCCATTCACGACGCTCGTCGTGACCTTCGTCTACGCCACCTATTTCACGAGAGCGATCGCGCCGAACGAGGTCCTCGGCACGGTATGGTGGTCCCGGGCCGCCATGCTGAGCGCAATCCTCGTTGCCTTCCTTTCCCCCGTGCTCGGTGCCCTCGCCGACCGCGGGGGGCTCCGCCGTCTGTTCCTTCTCACGGCGACCCTGATGTGCATCGTAGCCACCACGGTGCTCGCGTACATCGCGCCCGGCACGCCGAACGCCGCCCTCATCGCGCTCACGCTCCTCGTGATCGCCAATATCGGGTTCGAGACGGGCATGGTGTTCTACAACTCTTTGCTTCCGGCTGTCGCCCCGCCCCAGAAGATCGGGCGTGTGTCAGGCTACGGTTGGGCCCTCGGCTACCTCGGCGGACTCACGTGCCTCGTCCTAGCGTTGGTGGGCTTCGTGCAGCCCGAGGTGCCATGGTTCGGGCTGAGCAAGGAAGACGGGTTCAACATCCGGGCGACAAACCTCCTGGTGGCGGTCTGGTTCGCGCTCTTCAGCGTGCCGTTGTTTCTCGTTCTTCGCGAGGAGCAGTGTGCCGGCGTGCACGTCACCGTCCACCAGGCGTTCCGGGAACTCTCCCAGACCTTTCGGGAAGTCCGCCGTTTTAGCGAGGCGGCCAAGTTCTTGCTCGCACGGCTCGTGTACAACGACGGCCTCGTCACCATCTTCGCGTTCGGCGGGATCTACGCCGGGGGAACGTTCGGCATGGATGTCGCCGAGGTCCTCGTCTTCGGGATCGTGCTCAACGTGGTGGCTGGTGCGGGCGCGCTGGCCTCTGGATTTGTTGACGACAAGATCGGCGGGAAAATGACGGTGATGGCCAGCCTCGCGGTCCTGGCGACGGCCAGTGCGATTGCGGTGTGGGCGCCCACGCGCACCTGGCTCTGGATCGCTGGGATCCTTATCGGGATCTCCGTCGGCGCCAATCAATCCGCGAGCCGGTCACTGATGGGGCGGTTCGTGCCCGCTGAGAAGCAGGCGAAGTTCTTCGGCCTCTTCGCCTTCTCCGGGAAGTTCACCGCGTTCCTCGGGCCGCTCTTCTTCGGCCTGGCGACCCAGGCCTTCGACAGCCAGCGCGTCGGCATGGCAACGGTGTTCGTGTTCTTCGCAGTCGGTGGTCTGCTGCTGGCCGGGGTTGACGAGAACCGGGGGATCACCGCGGTCCGTGGCGGTTAGGGCTATCCTGGCCCGTCGCGCCCTAAGCGGCCGCGCCCCCCGCTCCCGGATTGCCGCGGTCCGTTCCCCACTATGCTCAATCGACAGCTCGCGGTACGGGACGGCGGGCACCTCAAGGTGAATGTCGATGCGGTCGAGGAGGGGACCCGACACGTTCGCCAGGTAGCGCTCCCCACCCAACACGCCGCAGGTGCATCTGCGCCCCGGGTAGCCCAGATGGCCGCATGGACACCGTTTCGTTGCCTTTTTGACATTTCCACCTGAGAGGACAGAGGCCGTTACTGGCGGGCTATCCGACCGCACGGTGAGTTTGAGCTTCTGTTTACTGTGGCGGCGGACCGTCTGGATGAGTTCATGTCGGAGGCGGCCGCGCACGGCTGGGCGCCGATCCGGCTTGGCCGAGTAGTGGCGAAACCGGGGATCAGCCTGCCGCTGGGAGGGAAGTTGGTGTTATTGGACATTGGACGCATTCGAAACCTCTTCGCAGAGGCCAACGGTGACATCGAGAAGTACATGTCCGGACTGTATCTAATAGATGAATGCTCACGAGCGGCTTGAGGGCCGGAGCTCAAACACCGAGCGCGAGCGACCTGACAGACTCCACTATTACCGCCGACATACACCTGGCGCCTCGGCGTTTTCTACGGCACGATGCTCGTCATGGGAGGCATTATCGGGGGGGATCTTTCTAATCGCACAATCGTCGCGCAGCGAGTGGGCGGTTCTGTGCAGCTCACCACTCGACCGTCGTTGCTAAAACGTCACATGCAACCGCGTCGTGAGTAACCTGCCCAGTTCCGGGGCTCCGGCAAATTCCTGATGCCGGTTGTCGAAGATGTTTTGCGCATTGATTGAAACCCTCACGTTCGGTGCCCACGGGAGCCGATAACGCACACTCGCATCGAGCAGCGCATACGACGTCACCTGTCCCCGCAAAACTCCCGAGGCCACCGGGAACGTCGAAACCGCGCGTGCTCCGACCTTAGTTGAGAAACCGACGTTGTCATTGCGGTAACCCAACGCCACCGACGCTTTGTGTTTTGGCACACTGAGGATCACGTTGCCGCTGGTGCTGAGGTTCGTAATGGAATTTCTGCTGGTCCAGGAATACGCGCAGCGCACCGAGAACTGTGGCGTGACCTCGGCCGTGATGGAGAAATCCGCTCCCCACAGCGTATAGGCGCTGCCTTGGCGCTGTACCAGCACCACGTCGGCATCGCCGGCCTCTTCCGGCGAGACCGTGCCGAGGGGGATCCGGGTGATTTCGTCGGCGAGCTGTGCCGCCTGAGCGGCCGGCAGGAAGTTGCCCAGGTACAGCTCGAGGGTTGCCTGGTCGAGGAAGACGTTGGGCGTGGCAGCCAAGAGCTCGCCGAACTCGTCACTCACCCGGGTGAGGTAGGCGTCCACACCGACAAGTATGCGGCCCTCGATCACACCCTTATATCCGAGCTCGAACACATTCCTGATGGTGCGTCGATCCGCCTCAATGTCGGCGACGTCGGCCGTCGTAACCTGATCGAAACCGCCGGTTGAGAGGTTGAGGGTTCGCAGAGCGGTGCCAACCTGTGTGGCATTGGGCGCCGGTAGTGCC
>JAPULZ010000159.1 GCA_027294455.1 Gemmatimonadota bacterium | reverse complement strand
CCGTCAGAGCACACGCTCGCCGTGCGGGCGGCCAACGCCGCGAACCTACCGTTTGCAGACGTACGTGATTTCGAAGAAGCGGCCCGCGGTTTCATCGCTGCTCCGTCGTACACTCAGATCATGGCGGATGCCGGCCATGTCGCGTGGGATATGGGCCGCTATCAGTTCCTGCTGGAGGGCGAGGACTACGGAAGTATCCATCCCTCGACGCAGCGCATGGCCGTCCTGAACATGAGCTATGGGCTGTACGAAGTCATCCCTCGCATCTACCAGGTACGAGGCTTCGATCTCTCGAACATCACGTTCATCCAAGGCGAAACTGGCTGGATCGTCTTTGACCCTCTTTATAGCCGAGAACCGGCGCGGGCGGCGCTCGAGTTAGTCAACGAACACCTCGGGCAGCGGCCGGTGGTCGCAGTCGTGTACTCGCATTCCCACCTCGATCATTTCGGCGGCGTGCGCGGCATTGTGGATGAAGCCGACGTGCGGGCGGGCAGGGTCCAGATCATCGCCCCGACCGGTTTCATGGAGCACGCGATCGCGGAGGGCGTGTATGCAGGTAATGCCATGACCCGGCGTGCTCAGCTCCAATACGCGCAACTCTTACCGGCTAGCCCTTACGGTCACGTGGATCAGTCGATTGGCAAGAACACATCCACCGGTGCCATTGGCCTAATCGCGCCAACGCGCATTATCGAAGACGCGATAGAGAAGCTAACGGTCGACGGAGTGACGATGGTATTCCAGAACACTCCGGGGGCCGAGGCGCCGGCGGAGATGAATACGTATTTCCCGGAGTTCAAGGCCCTTTGGCCGGCCGAGAACGTGACTGGCACGATTCACAATATCTACACCTTGCGGGGCGCCAAGGTACGCGACGCGCTGTTGTGGTCTAAGTACATCAATGAAACCCTCTACGAGTTTGGTCTAGAAGCAGAGGTCATGTTCGCCTCACATAGCTGGCCGCGCTGGGGCAACGATCGTGTGCAAGAGGTGCTGCGAGCGCAGCGGGACGCCTACGCTCATCTCAACAATCAGGCGCTCCACTTGGCCAACCAAGGTGTCTCCAGCAGCCAGATCCATAATGTCTACGAGGTGCCCCAGAGCCTTCAGCAGCAGTGGGCCGCACGCAGCTACCACGGGGCTGTCGAAAACAACGTGCGCGCGGTTCTCAACTTCTACCTTGGCTTTTGGGACACGAACCCGGTGAACCTCATTCCCTTGTCTCCGGAGGAGTCCGCGCCGCTCTACGTCGAGATGATGGGTGGTCGCGGGCCCATCCTCGCCAAGGGGCGGGAGCTCTACGACCGCGGCGAGTACCTGCAGGCGCAGGAGATCGTGGATAAACTCGTATGGGCCCAACCGGACGATGAGGAAGCAAAGGACCTGTTGGCCGACATATTCGAGCAGCTCGGGTACCAACAGGAAAGCAATAGTCTGCGCAACAGCTTCCTCGCTGCGGCGTTCGAGTTGCGCTCTGGAGTGCCGGACGGCGAAATCTCCAGCCCTGTTGTGCCGGATGTGCTCAAGGCCATGACCACTGAGATGTTCCTCGACTTCCTGGCCATTCGGATGGACAGCCGAGCGGCCGAAGCCGCAGGCCTTGAGTTTACGATCAACTTCGTTACGCCGGACCGCGGCGAGATGTTCGTGCTCGAACTGAGCAACGCGACGCTGACGAACATCGCGGGGCACCTCGCGGAGGACGCGGATCTGACCGTCACGATCGCCCGCGGTGATCTAGATGAGATGATGACCGGTGAGACCACGTGGGACGCCCTCGTCGCGGAGCAGAAAGTGACGCTCGAGGGTGACATCGATGTGCTCCGGCAGTTGATGGCCACGATGGTGACGTTCACGCCGGACTTCGAGATGCTGCCGGGGACGAAGCGATGAGTCGGCGCCATCTCGACGTGCCCGCGACTATCACATGAGGGACTTATCGATGAAGAAATGGACTTTGTTGTTGGCTGTCGTCATGACGGCCGCGTATGCACCACCCGCGCGTAGTCAGGCGGCCCTGCTCGTCTTGCTATTCGGTGACAAAGTCGCCAGCGAGAACTTCTATTTCAGCCTCAAGGTGGGGGCCAACGTCGCAGATGTGAGTGGAGTGGATGGCGGCAGCGTGGCAACAGGTCTCAATTTCGGCTTGCTCGGCACGATAAAAATCAGCGACAAGTTCAGCCTGGTACCGGAATTCGCGCCGTTGTCACGAAAGGGGGTTAAAAATATTCCCTACCTTCCCTCGGGCATTGCTGAGCTCGACAATCTGATCACGCCGCCAAGTGCGTCCCAAATGGCCCTCAACTATATCGATATTCCGGTGATTGCGAAGTACCAGCTGGGTGACAGGCTCAGCATCGGCACCGGTCCTCAATTCGGGATACTAACGAGCTCGAGCAATACATACGACAATGCTGTGCAACCGGACGACGAGCTTCGATATACGCAAGGGTCGCAGCTGAGCTGGAACAAATTTGATGTCGGATGGGCGTTTGAGCTCAACTATAGTCTGTGGCAAGCCCGTGAGGGTAGGGGGCTCAATCTTCATGCGCGGTACACCAGAGGGCTGACGGATATTCTGAAAGACAATCCGGGCGACGCTGTCAGCAATTCCGTGTTTCAGTTTTTCGTCAGCTTGCCGTTTATTGAGATTGCAGAGAACGGGTCATGACATTGTGGTGCGGCCTGACTGACGACCAACCTCCATGCTAGGGCGTCAAACTTATCGTCGTGGGTCGACCATCTCGGTATTGCGGCGTTCTCATGGCGCTATGGGCGGCGCCGGCCGCCGGCCAGTCGGAAAACGTCGTCAGTCCGCAGCTGTGGGTAGACTACAATCCTTCCTGGCGCGTAACGCCGAGATTCGAGATTTACGGCGACGTGGGAGCACGGACGGAACTCGAATCAGGTGGCTGGCGGCGATTCGTGGTGCGCCCCAGTGTACGCTACCAGCTGCACCGGGATGTGCGTCTCATGGGTGGGCTCGGAAACTTCGTCACCGTGAACGACGTCATCGCGAACCGATGGGAGGTCAGGCCGTGGCAGGGAGTGAACGTCACCTGGCCGCGGGCGCCGGTTCATTTCGAGCACTTTCTCCGATTTGAGGAACAGTTTGATTTCAATACGCGAACTTGGGAGTCGCAGAGCTCGCTGCGCGGGCGGTATCGACTGCGCACGGTCATCCAGTGGTCGGCCCTCCGGCAGGACCGGTACTGGCGGTTGCTTGCCAGTGTCGAGGGTTTCCTGACGCTGGCAGGCGAACAGGGACAATTCCGAGAGCAGTTTCGGTTCAGCGTAGGTGTCGAGCGGAGCCATCGCGCGGGAGTGCGAACGCGATTCGATGCGACTTGGCAAAGAGAGGGACGCTTGTTCGTAGAGGGATCGATCAATGATCTTTTCCTGCGTGTCAGGCTATTCACGAGTTTCGGAGGCTAGTCGGTGTTTCCACGGCGATCATTCGGTGGTCTGGTGCTGTGCGTCATGATACTCACTCCTCGGGCGCTTACGGCGCAGGACGCTCCGGGCTGGATGCAGGAGGTAGAGAGCCGCTGGTGGAATGCCCTACGAGCCGGCGACGGGCAGACGCTGAGGAGCCTGTTTGCCGCGGATGCCGAGATCCTGGACGAAATTCAGACGATACGTGGGGCGGAATACGCCGAGGGGTACGTGATGGCCCTGTACGCGGCACTTCGCAACGATTGCGGAGGCCGAGTGGATTGCGAGTGCGAATGGTCTACGGAGAGCACACTGGTACTGGACGAACTTGCCACGATCATGAGCAGTGGGAGCTGCACGGTAACACCTCGAAACGGCGGAGAGCCGCGGGTGAGACGTCTTCGGTTCCTCAAGTTCTATGAGCGCCAAGCTGACGGGACCTGGCTCGTGGTGCGCGCATCCCATCAGCCGTCACCGCCATCCTAGGAGACACCAGAATTAGCGCAGCGATCGAGACTCGCTGACTCCGCCGTCCCCCCCTTCCGCCCCATACCGACGGGCTCTTATCTTCGTAGGATCATTGACGTCGATTCACTCGGATCCGATCTGCGAGGTGACCTGATGAAGTGGTTTGGTGCGTCTTTTCGGGCGGTGGTGGTGGTTCCGGCCCTGGTGGCCATTCCGGTTGGCCTGCTGGCCCAGGACCGTGTCCCCTGGAACGCGATGAAGAGGGGCAGCGACAACATCGAGGTGCTCGGGCACATTCCTCTGGGTGCCCCGCTGTCGGTCTCGGACATGGACGTGGAACAGGAGCTCCACCGCCCGTATGCCTATGTGGGCCGGATGGTCTACGGCGACGCGGGTCCCATGGGGCTCGATATCGTGTCCATCGAGAATCCCGAACGCCCCGAGGTGATCTATGAGTGGCGCATCGAAGATCAGGACCTCCATCTGGGCCGGGGCGGGATGGACGTCAAGCACTTCAAGTTGAACGACCGCTATTACGTTGTGCAGTCGCTGCAGTTCGGACAGGGCGGGCCCGATTCGGACATGGGTGCTGTGGTCCTCGACGTGACGGGCTTGCCCGATCCCAACACGGTGCGGGAGGTGGCCCGGATTCGGGCGGCCGACCATCCCGGCGGGTTCCACAACATATTCATCTACAAGCACTCGAGCGATCGCATCCTGCTGCTTGCCACCGTGAGCGGGCCGTACGCCCACGTGTACGACTTGGGACGCGTAGTGGGCGGCGATCTTGACAACGCGCTCATCGGGACGGTCCCGGTTCCCGAGGGAGCGGGCGGCAACAGCCGGCGCGGGTACCACGATTTCTACGCGGGCTACCATCCTGAGACCGGTACCGACCGATTCTACGGTGGCGGCACCGGTGGGTACTACGTGTACGACTTCACCGACATCGACAACCCGACGCTGCTGGTGTCCCTCGCCGGCATCCGGGGTGTCAGCGGCGGCCATACGTTCACGCCATCGCCCGATGGACGCTACGTCATCGCCGAGACGGAGTACCAGTTCGCGCCCTTGCGAATCTTCGATTTACAAGAGGCGCTGGATCAGCAGGCGATGGACGGACAGGCGCGCAATGTGCGTTCGCCCATTGCCGGTTGGACGGCTGATTGGAACAACCTCACGCACAACCACGAAGTGCGTTGGCCGTTCGTGTTCGTATCGGGATATCTCGATGGACTGCAGATCTTCAACGTCATGGACCCCAAGAACCCGCGCACCGTGGGGTACTACGACACCTACATCGGCGTCCGCAACGATCCGGACTACCGCACGCCGGTGTTCAACGGTGCCTTCGGGGTCGACGTGCGGAACGCCGACGGGCTGATCCTCGTCAGCGACATGAGCACGGGCATCTGGACGTTCAAGATGGACGGCTTCGGCGGATGGAACGGCGAGCAATGGGGATTGCCCGACGTATCCAGCGCGCAAAAGTGGGACGTGCCGCTGCGGCGGAAGCCCATCTCGGACCAGTGACCAAGTCCCCTCTGGCGCTCGTTCTTCTGCTTCCGGCGGCGGCCTTGGCGCCGCCTGCCGGAAGTGGGGGGCGGGTTTTTTTCGATGCACCGGAACCATTGGGCCGCGCCTGTACGGCCACCGACGTGTCGGAATACTACCAGATCGAGCTCGTGACCACCCGCAGGGTGCCGGGGTCCGCTCGGGCTCGGGGTGTCGCCGCCGTCTATGACCTCGATTCGCCCTTTCCCGTGTCCGTCGCCGCCGACGGACGGCACATCCGACGTCTCGACATCAGCATCGACCGGCTCGCCCCGGTGCGGGACGGCGTGTACGTCGCCTGGGTAACCACGCCCAACCTCGATCGGGTGGAATTGCTGGGGGCGCTCGATGCCGAACACCGCCTCATCGGCGAAGCGTCGTTCAACAAGTTCCTCGTCGTGATTTCCCTCGAGGCCGACGCCGCAACGCTTGGGTCGCGGTGGTCGGGGCCCATCGTGCTTCGCGGTCTTTCCAAGAGCGGCTTCTTGCACACCGTGCTGGGCCATGGTCCGTTCGAAACCGAGAGTTGTGTCAGCCTCGGCTTCAACGAGCCGTAGCCCTCGTTGACGACGATCAGTCTGCTGTCCCTTCTTGCCGTCGCCCTCGGTGCGACGGTGCAGGGCTCCATTGGCTTCGGCATGGCCATGGTCGCCGCGCCGGTTCTCCTCCTGCTCGATCCGCGACTGGTACCGGGCCCGCTGCTCTGTGCAGTGTTCTGCGTGACGCTCCTGATGACGCGCCGGGAGTGGCGGAACGTGACGCCGAGTGCCATCGGCTGGATGGTGACCGGAGGAATCCCCGGTTCGGCGCTGGGCGCGTGGGCCACCGTTGCGTTGGCGCCGAATGTCTTGGGTGCCGCACTCGGGTTGCTGGTGGTGTGCGGCGTCATCATGAGCGCCTTGGGACACTGCTTGCGTCTCTCGCGGCCGACGCTCATCGGCACCGGAGTGGTGTCCGGGGTGATGGGCACGGTGCTTTCGATGGGCGGGCCGCCTCTTGCACTTCTCTACCAGAACCAACCTGGCGGGGAGCTGCGCGGAACGCTCGCTGGTTACTTCACCGTCGCCACACCGGTTGCCCTGACCGCGCTGTTTCTGGTGGGCAACATGGGGTGGGTAGAGTTGCGTCTTGCCGCGCCGTTGATTCCCGCCGCGCTGCTCGGCTACGTAGCGTCCGGCCGCATCGCACCGCGCCTCAACAAGCAAATGACGCGGAAGGCAGTGTTGATGCTTGCCGGGCTGGCCGGGGTCGCGGTGGTGTTCCGCCATTGGTGGTGACTCTACTGCCTGTTCAAGATCGTCAACGCTCGATCCACATCCTCCGCTGAATTGTGGAGATGAGGCGAGATCCTGATCGAGCCACTGCGAAACGCAACATACACGCCGGCATCGCGCAGCGCCCGATGGATTGCGTCGTTGCGATCGGGGTCGCGGTGTGACAGGAGGACGAGCGTCGAGCGCGTGGGGCCGTTCTCAGGGCTGAGGATGGTGTACTGGTCCTTGTTGATTCCTTCGAGAAAACGCGACACCAGGGATTGGTCGTGCGCCACGATGCGATCCAACCCGATGTCGAGCACGAACTCGAGGGAGGCCGCCCAGGGCTTGAAGTTGAAGAAGTTCGCGGTGCCGAACACATCGTACTGTCTGGCGCCGAGCCCCGACCGCAGGGCCAGGTCGTGTAGTGGTTTGCCCAAGTCGTCGGCCGTCAGCATCGAGAGCCAGTAGGCCTGATTGTATTCCAGGGACTCGAGCAGCTCCGGCCGCATCCAGCAGAACCCCGTTCCGTACGGCCCGTACAACCACTTGAACCCCACGTTCGTGATCGCATCCACCGGTGTCGCGCTCACGTCCAGCGGCCGCGCACCCAGCGCCTGCGACGTGTTTACCACGAACGTGACGCCGTGGGAGCGACACACGGCACCGAGGTCGTTCAGATCGAGTGCGTGGCCCCGAAACGAATGGACCCACGTGGTACAGAACACCCTGGTGGCCGGCGAGAGGTTGGCGCGCAGCTCGTCCACCCCGAGGGCCGATCCCCGTGGCTCGATCTGGCGGACGGTGACGCCTCGGCGTTCCAGGGCGAGCCAGGGGAGCACCACCGAGGGGAAGTCTCCCCGTACGAGCAACACCTCGTCTCCTGCCTTCCAGGGAATGCCGTTGGCGATGAGGTGCATGCCGTACGACGCGCTGTTCCCCAGGACGATTTCTTCCGGCGCCGTATTGATGAGCCGGCCGAGGGCGCGTTTCACGCGCCGTGGGACGTCCGTGAAGCGGTCAGTGGTCAGCTCGTAAGGCGTCTGTTTCCAGGACACGGCCTCCAGGGCCTCTGCGGCGGCGACCTTCGGGAGGGGACCCTGGTGGGCGCAGTTGAGCCAAGTCTTGTCGTGGAACGGGCCGAAATCGGTCGAGAAATCCTCTACGGACATCGATGGCGGGTGCTGGGCCGGAGTGGACAGCCTGCGTGGATCATGGGTCGCTTTCCCACCCTTCGATGCGGTGGAGTTCGCGCTGGCTGGGCCGAGCATCGGCGGGCCGGTACAGGATCACGCGGGCCCTAGGCCGGCCCGCGAATACTCGCCCCCCTCCAGCAAGGTCAAGGATTCGTAGCTGAAGGTGCTCATGGTGGTGAACGCACCGCAGAACCCGATCGTGAGTCCGGCGCGGAGTTCGGGGGACAGCGAGGTCGTGCCGATCGCATACCGGAGCAGGAACCCCAGCAAGAGGGCACCCGAGGATGTTGACCGCGAGGGTTCCACTGGGAAATCCGCCATCGCCGGGGCGGCCCTGGACCCATCCGGTCAGGAGGTACCGCGACACGGTTCCAATGAGCCCGCCCACCGCATCGTACGCCAGCATTCCACTACGCTCCATGAGAACTTCAGCGTACAGTCTACCGGACTGGCCGCCACAAGACCAAGGTTGGGCCCCGATCCAGAAGCGCAGCTGAGGGGCCGTTACCTGGCCGTTATCTAGCATGTGGAAACATATAATGTATCGCAGGGTAGACTGTGCTGATCGCCGCCAGCCTCAATCCAGGACGCCCTATGCGAAACGCCTTTGCTTGGCCCCTTGGAGCGGTTCCCACCGTTGGTTTCCTGACCATCGCGCTGGTTTTCCCCCGAGCAGCCTCCCATCCACCCCCCAACGATCCCGTCACCACCGCCATCACCCACGTCAACATCGTGCCCATGGATCGGGACACCGTACTCCAGGACATGACGCTGATCGTCCGGGGAGGCCGGATCGCCGCCCTCGGCCGGGCCGACGACGTGGCGATCCCCGACGGGGCGCGGATGATCGACGGGGCGGGCCGCTATCTCACGCCTGGACTCGTGGATGCCCACGTGCACTTGGATTCGACCGCCATGTCCATGTATCTGGTCCATGGCATCACCACCGTCAGGAACATGGTGGGGGCGCCGTCGGATCTGCGACTGCGCGAGCACGTGAACCGGGGAGCCCTGGTGGGGCCCACGGTGCGCACCGCCACGCCGTACTTCACGACCCAGCCTTCCGAGCTGATGTGGTATGCGGATACGCCCGAAAGGGCGCGGGCGGGCGTACGGCGGTTCGCGCATGAGGGATACGACTGGATAAAGGTCGTGCGTCTCGACGATGACGTGTTGCAGGCGGTGGTGGATGAGGCGCGAAAGTTCGGGCTCTCGGTTGGGGGCCATGTGGACACGGAACAATCCTTCGGCCGGTTCGTCGAGTCGGGGATCGATTCGTGGGAGCACCTAAAGAGCTCACCGCCGCGGCGTTTCAGGGACGCCGGCCGAGCGATGCGGAGCTCGCAGCGGTGGCCGATCGGCTCCGGACCGCCGGCGTCACCGTGAGCACCATTCTGGGCCATGCGTTGGTCGTGAGCGACATGTACCGCCTCGGCGAGCGATTCCTCGACACGGAGCAGTCCCGGCGTCTGAGCCGATACCAGGATGCCGAACAATATGGGAACCGCAGCGACATTCTGATCCAGCACATCGCCCGCATGTCACCGGAGCAGCAGGCCCGGAACCAGGTGTCTCTGTCCGAAGCGCTTCGCGTCATCAAGGCGCTCCACGACGGCAACGTGAACCTCGTCCCGGGCACCGATTCGAATACCGAGTATGCCATCGCGGGCATGGCGCTCCACGAGGAGATGGAGCTCTTGATCGCGGCGGGATTGAGTCCCTATGAGGTTTTGCGCACCGCCACCGTCAACAGCGCGCGCCTGCTCGAGTCGCTCGACCACCAGGGGACCATCGAGGTGGGCAAGGATGCGAACCTCATCTTGGTGGCCGAGAACCCGCTGGACGGCATCGTCACGCTGCGCACGCCGACCGGCGTGATGGTGAATGGGCGATTTCTGGGGGCGAAGGAACTCGAGGCAATGCGGCTAGCCCGGGGGCTATGACGGGCGGTAGGGGGTTTCGAGCTGCTACCTGCAGGCCGGCGCAATCCGTACCATATTACCGGGAGCTCGTGTGATGGCCCGATAGACCCCCTTTTGGGACGCTCGATGCCAGATCAGCCGCCCGACCGGCTACCCAATATCCTGCGCCGCACGGCCGCCGATCCGCTCGCCAGCTGGGATCTGGCGGACGTACTCCGCGACACCGAGGAGCTCTGGGTCATTCCCGACCCGGAGGATTTCATCCGGTACAACAAGGAGCTCACCGCCGTCTTCGAAGAGAAGGGCATCACGAGGAGTGACGCCGCCGCCCCGCCCCGGCTCAACGGCGAGACGACGTCGGATGGATTCATGCCCCGGGTCTTCAGCAACGACGATCGGGCGCGAGACTGGGCCGTCAGCGCCAGGTTGATCGCTCCGGACAGCACCATCGCTCTCATGACCCGGTCGCCGCAGCGTTTCCTCTACGACAGCTTGAGTGAAGGGTATGCGGGGTGGATCTTCGACGACGGTTCGCTGCACAAGGTCACCCTGATGCGGCGATCGCTGGCGCAGGTCTACGGGCTGACGATCCTTCCCGACATCGCGAAAATGCCGACGCTGCACATCCTCATGAGGCTGGACAAGGTGTTCGTGCAGCGGGGCGAGGGTGACGAACGCGGGGCGTGCATCTTCACCTCGCAGCAGGCGGCGGATTTGGGTGTACAGCTGACCGGCCGGCAGCTCGACGGCATGGCGTCGAAGGAATTACCGACGGCCCGGTTGCTCCAGTCCATCTTGCGAGCCGGCGTGACCCGCCTCGTCGTCAATCCGACGTTTCCCGCGGAGTGCTCCTACACCCGGCCCGAGATGATGCGACTGACGGAGTTGGCCATGGCGGCGCCGGCACCCGTTGAGGATGGTGAAGCGCAGGACGCACCGAAATCCGAGACGTCGAAAACGACCTCGCCGCCGATCGACCCGGACGTCGATACGGTGGCCTGGGCCACGCGGTTCCCCACACGGGCGGCCGTCCCACCGCCCGGGAGGTCGGACGAAGATTCACGACAGGTCTTCAAGGGCATGTGGGAGCGCGTCAACGCCGATGCGATCCCCATGTTTGAGTATCTGCGCATTCTGGGATTCGATCTCGATCTCTACGTGGGCGTACTCGACAAGCCCGTGCAGGGCGTCATTTGGCCGCAACCGATGGAGTACACGGACCGACCGGGCCGGCTGTTCGTGCACACGTATTCGGTGGAGAGCAAGATCCAGGAGAAGCTGGCCGGCCGGCCGCCCGAGGAGCAGCGGTACGTGCATCTGTCCACTGTGGAATTCCTGCGGTGGGTGTGGGCGGCGCCGAAAATCATGGAAGACATCTTCGTCGATGCGTTCGAAGGCAACGACGGCCAGCTACAGTTTCCGTTGGAGTACGCGTTGAGTGTCATCTATCCCCATTTTGTCGAGATCACCGACGTCCGCGCGGTGCCCAACGTCGGGCTCGCCCGGATGGGGCTCCTCCCCGGCGCGCGCGGGTTGCAGGCCGAGGTGGTCAAGACGCTGTTGCAGGGCTGGGTGCAGTTGTTTGGCACGACGGGCGTGGACCCCATCGAGCTGGACGGACGAACCTACCTCGCGGCATTCACCAGCTCGGACCGGTTCTTCGCTTACGAATCCACCCAGCGCGATTTCAGGGGCGCTCCGGTGCCGGCGGGTGAAGAGCCGGCCTTTGGTGCGTGGCTCGAAGCCACCGACGGCATCGACGGCATCGTGCTCGATCCGGGCAGCGAAGCACGGTTGCCCCTGGACCATACGGACTTGTTGGGACTCGATCTGTGGAGCCGGAGCGGCCACCAGCCACGTGGCAGCGATTTCGCGGCGGCCGTGGCCCGCCGTCTCACAGCGGGAATCATGTCGCCGCGAACCGCGGCGCGGATCCTGGCCGACTGGCCCCAATACTACCTCGGCCTCCAGACCATTGAAGCGGGCGCCAACGTGCTCAAGATGCCGGGCGGAGACATCCTCCCCATCTTCACCACGAAGGAGAAAGTCGAGGCCTTCATCCAGTACTATCTGGGGGAAGGGGTGCTGGAGGGGTCGTGGGAGCCCGTGTTGGTATCTCACAAATGGATGCATTCGGCGTTCCTCCAGGCGAGCCGGACGTACGAGGAGGGCGCCTGGGTCGATCCCGAACCCGACCCCGAGCACGGAGGCGTCCGTGTCCATCCCGAGATGCTGGCACACGCCATCGAGCGGATCGACGAGCAACTCAAGCCGCGGGTGCCGGGGTTCGTCTGGGAAGACTGAGGAGATATGCGCGCATCGTTTTTGAAACCGGCCATCGGGTTGCTCTTCGCAGCCGCACTCGTCTCGCAACCCGAGGTTGCCGCGGCGCAGATCCGCTCTACCCTCGATGGCGTGTACACCGATGAGCAGGCCCGGCGAGGCGCACAGCTCAATAGAGACGTCTGCTCCGAGTGCCATTACGACGAGGACTTCACCGACGTCCTCATGATGTCATGGGCCGAGGCGCCCGCGAACGCGCTCTATCAGGTCATCAGCACTCAGATGCCCGAAGACAACCCGGGTTCACTCGCGCCCGAGCAGTACGCCGATATCCTGGCCTATATCTTCAAGGTGAACGGGATGCCCCCGGGACCGAAGGCGCTCGAACCAACCGACGAAGTGCTCCGCAACATCATCATCCGGCAGAAACAATAGCGAAACGGGCGACGCGTCGCGCCGCCCGATCGCCGTGGTGGGGTGGGGCTAGCCGATGGCAAAGCAGTAGTACAGCCCGTTGCCGCCCGTCCCTTGCAGGTTCTCCTGACTGCACCCCCGCGACCCGTGGGCGGAGTTCCACGAGGTGGGGTTTTGCCCGCCGCCGTTGCGGTCGTGGTGGCCCACCCGGGCGCTGCCTTCCCCGTTGCTGGTCCAGTTCGAACACGTGGTATCGTCTTCCCCCGACATGACCGTACCGTCGAGGTCAGAGCCCGTGAGGATGTCGTGCATGTTCGGACTGTCGCCCCGGCCGTTGACGACTTCCCCTTTTTCGGTGAGCTGGGTTTCCTTGGTCAGGTTGTTGTTGTCGCTGTGCAAGTCGGCGACGGTCTCGGCGATTTTCACACCCTTGGCATTGTACCAGGGACCCGTGCCGACGCGGTCGCGCGCGTCGACCGCCGCCTGGCCGTCCGAGGCGGTCGTGCTCAGGTAGGCGTGCCAGGCACTGTTGCCCGCGCCGGCGGCTTCGCCCAGCGCCTGGCAGTGCCGGTCGGCGCCCTCGAGGCCACCGAGACTTGCGCCATCGCCCGGGCCGGCACTGGTGACGAAGAAGCTCATGGCGTTGTCTTGTACGATGCCGGGGTTCGATCCAAGCAAGGTCAACGGAAGAGCGGCTAGCAGCAATCGCGTGTGATTCATTTTCGATTCTCCCAGGTGTCGGGCGAGGCATGCCTCGTCCCTGCTGATTCGGGCGATGCCTCGCCCCTACGGGTTCGTCCTTCTCATCGAGCCGGCCAAGCGGCACCCTGGTTCTCGGCCGTCACCGGGCCGAGTCCCTTGTATACGAACTTCTGCACACGCTTGCCTTCGTAGGTCTCGGTCGTGTAGATGTTGCCGTCGGAATCCGTCGCGATGCTGTGCACGGCGAAGAACAGACCCGGCTGGCGCCCCCCGTCTCCGAAGCTCGTCAAGATCTCCATGGTCGCGCGCTCGATGACGTAGATCTTCATGTTCTTGCCGTCGGCGAGGTAGAGGTATTTCTGTTCGTCGTCCCGCGAGAAGGCAATGTCCCATGTGGATCCATCGCCCAGCGTCTGGGGCGCTATGGACACTTCCCGGACGAACGTGCCGTCCTTTTGGAAGACCTGGATTCGGTCGTTGGGACGGTCGCACACGTACACGAGACCGTCGTTCGACGGCTCGGCGCAGTGCACCGGAGTCCGGAATTGTTGCGCCGGCGGGTCGTCGGCACTGTATCGGCCGATGTCGGTGTCGTCGGGCTCGTTCCCGTACGCGCCCCAATACCGCTTTAACTCGCCCGTATCCATGTCGATCACCGCCACGCGCCTGTTGTCGTACCCGTCGGCCACGTAGGCTTCGTTGGCGGCCGCGTCGAAGGCGATCTTGGCCACCCCGCCGAAGTTATTCGTGTCGTGGCTGCCCGTGTTGGCGCCCGGCGTGCCGAACTGCGCGAGGAAGGTGCCGTCCTGCGCGAACTTCAAAATGTGGGCATCCTCATCGCCGTTGCCGCCGATCCACAGATTGTCCATGTGGTCTGCCGTGATCCCGTGGTTCGACTGGGGCCAGTCGTACCCTTCGCCCGGGCCGCCCCACGAGGCGATCAGGTTCCCCTCCTGATCGAACCCCAGGACGTTGGGGGCCGGCAAACAGCACTCCCCGGTGGGAGGATCCGTCGAGGCGCCGAGCTCGGTCCGTAGGTTGCCGTTGCCCCGGTGCACGATCCAGATCCGGTCCTGGGAATCCACCGTCACACCAATCGCCGAGCCCAGCACCCAGTGGTTCGGCAAGGGCTTGGGCCACAGGGGATCGACCTTGAACATGGGGGCCACCGCGCCACCCTCGGCGGCCTGGTTCTGGCAGCCCGCGAGCACCACCGTGATTCCGAGTACGGCTCCGCCGATCAGCAGCTGCCCTGTGGGTTTCATGCGGCTCCTCCGCTTTCGATTCCCGGTGCGTTTCGCGCGCCCGCCACGCCGGCGGGTCGGGGATCCCGGTGCTGCCGCCGGTGGAGACCCCTCCTGCGAGCCGCCGATTCCGGCGGTGCGTCGCGGCAGAAGATAGCCCGGGAATTCGCTGCCCGTAACGACCCAAAGAGGGCGAGTCCCGCGGGGCGCTTGCTTGCCCCCGGCACGGACCGAGGCTCAATTATGCTCGTGCCTGGAACCAACCAACTCGTCATCATGTGGGGGATGGTGGCTGCGGCGGTGGCCGGACCGGCCGCCGCGGGAGCAGCCGCGCCGCCCGTGCACGAGATCCCCAACGATGTGACCATCCAGGCCTATATCAAGCCGGACGGCCAACGCCTGCACCTGATAATCCGGGTCCCGCTGCGCGCCATGCGCGACCTGGAGTTTCCGCTGCGCGGACCGGGCTACCTGGACATTCCCCGGGCCGACGCCCAGCTCCGCAACGCGGCGATGCTGTGGATCGCCGCCGAGATGGCGCTCTACGAGGGTGATACCCGTCTCGGCGACCCCACCTTGGTAGCCGCCCGCGCCTCGATCCCCTCGAACCGAGCCTTCCGCAGCTATGAGGAGGCGCTGGCACACGTCACTGGCCCGCGGCTGGCCGACCAGACCCAGCTGTACTGGGAACAGGCCATGCTCGACGTGCTGTTCGAGTACCCGATCGAATCGGATCGCGCCGATTTTTCCATCGATCCCAATCTCGAGCGGCTGGCGTTGCGCGTCGTCACGGTGCTGCGGTTCGTCTCCCCGGACGGCGCGACGCGGGCCTTTCAGTATACGGGAGACCCTGGCTTGGTCCGGCTCGATCCCCGCTGGCATCAGGCGGCGTTGCGGTTCGTCGGCCTGGGGTTTTCCCATATCCTGGACGGGGTAGACCATCTGTTGTTCCTGCTGTGCCTGGTGATTCCGTTTCGGCGGGTGCGCGCCCTGATCCTGATCGTCACGGCGTTCACGGTTGCGCATTCGATGACGCTCATCGCCGCGGCATTAAACCTCGCGCCCAACGCCCTGTGGTTTCCGCCGCTCGTCGAGACGTTGATCGCCGCGTCCATCGTGTACATGGCACTCGAGAACGTCATCGGGGCGAACCTGCGTCGTCGCTGGATGATCACTTTCGCGTTCGGCCTGGTGCATGGGTTCGGTTTCTCGTTCGGATTGCGCGAGACACTGCAATTCGGCGGATCCCACCTGCTGACATCGCTCCTGGCATTCAACGTGGGCGTCGAGCTGGGACAACTCTTCGCCCTCGCGCTGTTGGTTCCGGCGTTGGAGTTGCTGTACCGATTCGTGCTGAAGGAACGCGAACGCGTCGGCACCATCGTCGTGTCGGCGTTGGTCGCGCACACGGCCTGGCACTGGATGACCGCCCGGGGCGCGAGGTTGGGGGAGTATCAATGGCCGGCGCTCAACGTCGCACTCATCGCGAGTGTGACGGCTTGGTTGGTGCTGCTCGCTGGATCGGGTTGGCTGTTCTTCAGGTTGCTCCGGAATCTCACGGAGCGCGTGGGCGCCCGAAGCGCCGCCGCCGGCACGGCGGACTGATCTCGGACGGGAACTTCCTGTCTCACGGAGGAAACTGTGATGTCTTATCTAGGTCGAGTGGGATCCACGCTTGTGGTTGCCGTGATCGCGGCGATCGGTCTGGGAGTGGAGGCGCATGCGCAGATGATCGCGTCCAATCCCTACAGCACCGTCCCAGGCATCTGGGGCAAACTTCCCGACGGAAGGACGTGGGGGTCGACGAGCGCCGTATATCCGTCCGCCAGCGGCAACATGTGGGTGGGAGAGCGGTGTGGGGAGAACAGTTGCGACGCGAAGGATGACGTCAATCCGATCCTCCTGTTTGATCCGTCCGGCAACCTGCTCAAAAGCTTCGGCGCGGGGATGATACTGTGGCCTCACGGCATGTTCGTCGACCGACAGGGGAACGTGTGGGTGACCGACGCGGTGGGTTTCGGCGATCAGCCGGAGGGGCGAGGCCACGAAGTCCTCAAGTTCAGCCCAGACGGCGAACTGCTCATGACCTTGGGCCAAAAGGGCGTCCCGGGAAACGGCCCGGACACGTTTCGGCAACCCTCGGATGTCCTGGTCGCACCGAACGGGGACATTTTCGTGGCCGACGGCCATGGGGCCGGCGGCAACAACCGCATCGTGAAGTTTTCCAGTGACGGGACGTTCATCAAGGAGTGGGGATCCACCGGGGCAGAGGCTGGAGAGTTCCGGGATCCGCACGCCCTTGCCATGGATTCCCAGGGGCGTCTGTTCGTAGGTGACCGGGGCAACAGTCGCATCCAGATCTTCGATCAGGAGGGGGAGCACCTAGCCACCTGGACCCAGTTCGGCCGGCCCAGCGGGTTGTTCATCGACGCCAACGACATCCTGTATGCGGCCGATTCCGAGTCCAACACGCGGCGCAATCCCGGCTGGCGGCGCGGAATCTACATCGGAAGTGTGCGAGACGGGTGGGTCACGGCGTTCGTTCCGGATCCCGAACCCGCCCCGGATAATTCCAGCACCAGCGCGGCCGAGGGCGTTGCCGTGGACGCCGCGGGCAACATCTACGGGGCGGAAGTCGGTCCGCGCATGTTGCGGAAGTACGTGCGGCGTCAGGGCGGATAGGGCGTGCAGGGCGTGGACACGCAGCGGTATCGTCCCGTGCCGGCGGATTACGAGGCGCGGATGTGGGACGAACCGAAAACCGTGTTGGAGTTCGGTCAGTTCACCGGTGACGAAATGTCCAGACTCAAGGATACGTACGCGGCCCTGGCGATGGAGCCCGACCACACGCGGTACGGCTGGATCAGAACGACCGTCTAGTCGGATCCACACACGAGGCTGGAGAGCGTGATCTCACTGGAGCCGACGGTGGGGATTGCCGGGGACTCGGCGTTCACCAGTTTGGCCACGGTGACGACGCGCGTGGCATTCCCTGCGCCGGGTGCCGTGGCTTGTTGCCGGCACACCCAATGTGCAAAGTGGTGCACCGCCACGTCCCACCCCCCCGTGGCGATCCATTCGAGGTAGATCTTCGGCCGATAGCCATCCTGCATGCGCGCAACGGGCGCCCAGCGGGCGCCCTGGCCGCCTCCGTCGATGAGGAAGTCGCTGCCGTCGGCGCGCGTGCCCCGGATCTCCACGCGGAACCCCTCGTTGTAGGGAGACGGTGCATACATCCCCCATCCCTGTCCCACCCCCAGGACGACCGCCACGCGGCGGACGCGGTTGGGGAAGATCCAGTAGCGCCGCATCGTTTCCACGTTGGCGACGACCGTGAACGTCAACGCGATCGCCACCAGGCCGCTCCGCAACCGCGCTGGCCACCGGTGGTGCCGCGCCGCGTGGTCCGATGACGGCAGCGGCGATTGGGACGGGAGTCGCAACGACGCGAAGCGGTCCCACCATCGCGCCGGCACAAACAAGATGAGCCCTGCCGATGATATGAGCGGAAACAACCCCAGCTCGATGCTCAATCCGGTGGCCAGGTGAAAGAGCAGGAACAGGCCAACGGCGAGCATGCGGAAGCGATGCGTCCACATGGGGGCGAAGAGCAGCAGCGATCCCACGATCTCGAGTGCGAGCACGCCGTAGGTGAAAACGTGCAGCACGAGTGTGGGGAGAGTCGAGATCCACGCCGCCAGCGGCCGGGCCCAGTATTCGTGATTGGCGACCCAATACACGGCGGTGCCGTCCCGCCACTCACTTCCCAAGACCTTGATCGCTCCGGCGAAGAAGTAGATGAGACCGATTTGCAGGAAGATCGCGGCGGTACCCACCGACAAGACCGTCGGTGACACGGGTGGGCCCGTGAGAGCCCGCCTGGCGTCCACCGACCAACAGCGGTTCAACGGGACGAACAAGCTCCAGAACAGCAAGACGCGCAGCACGTAGTCTCCGCCGTCGAGAATGTACGGATTGCGCAGTTGCAGCGACCCCAGCAGTGCCCACGACGCGAAGGTGGCGAGCCAGGTGCGGTATCCGACCAGCAGCATGATGGCGAACAGGCCTGCCAGGGCGAAGAGCCCCAGGGTCGCGGTCTGTGACCCGCCGAGCGCGTGGAGCGACCAGCGCGACAGGGGGTCCATTCCCACCGCCAACCAGCGGGGGAGGAGGCCGTCATCGGTATAGAACAGTGTTAGAAAGGGAAGGCGTGTGATCAGGTCGACCAGGATCAGGAGCCCCATGGCGATCCGCAGCGCGGCGAGGGCGCGGGGATCGATCCCGAAAAGGGTGTCGAGTCGTTGGCGCAGGCGGGTCGGGTCGATCGTCACGCGACCAAGATAGCGGCCCCTTGCGCGATCCAGGACCGATGTATACATTGTCGGCATTGATGTATACGCTGTCGGCATCGAAAGGATCGACCATGGGAACCGCAGGTTTTTTGGGGGCATTCGAGCAGATGGTGCTCCTGGCCACGCTTCAGCTGGGCGAGGAGGGCTATGCCACCGCCGTCCGGAGGGAGCTGGCCCGGGCCCGGGGCAAGGACGTCTCCCGGGGCGCGCTCTACCGCACATTCGATCGGCTCGGCGAGAAAGGCTACCTGGAGTGGACGCCCGAAGAGGCGGTCCCCGACCGGGGCGGTCATCCCCGGCGGCGATTCAAGGTGACGGAGGCCGGGATCGCCGCGTTGCGCGCCTCCCGGTCGGCCCTGGTGACCCTGTCCCACGGACTGCACGAAGTGTTGGGCGAGCCATGAGCCGCACTCCCGTGACCCTCGCCGAGCCACCGGCGTTGGCGGAGGCCATCCTGCGCCGGTGCGTGCCGCAAGGTCTCCTCGGCCGGACCATTCTGGGAGACCTCCGGGAGGAATACGCGGAGCTACGCCGCGCCGCGCGCGGTCGCCGGTTGGTCGCCTGGTACTGGCGGGAGGCCATGATGATGAGCGCCGCATACGTCCTTGCCCGAATCAAACCGTCCCGGCGGCGACCAGCGACCGGTCGGCCGTCGCGGCACACGGAAAGGATCGCATTCACGATGCAATCGCTGTGGGCAGATCTTGGTTACGCCGTCCGCGGCCTCACCAAACAACCCGTCTTCACGTCGATCGCGCTGGCCACGCTGGCCCTGGGCATCGGGGCCAACACGGCCATCTTCAGCGTCGTGCAGGGCGTGTTGTTGAGCGAGCTGCCCTACGCCGACCCCGGGCGGTTGGTCCACGTTTGGGAAAACAACGTCCCCGAGGGGATCCCCCACTACCAGGTGTCGCCTGGTGACTACGCCGACTACGCGGCGCAGAACGAGACCTTGGGCGGCCTGGGTGGCTACGTCCAGTGGAGTACGACGTACGCGGGCGGCGACGACCCGCAGCGGCTGCAGGTGACGGGGGTGACGCCCACGTTGTTCGAGGTGATGGGCGTACCGGCGCAGTTCGGCCGCACGCTGCGCCCGGAAGACGGCGGCGTCAATCCCGTCCGGGTCGTGCTCAGCGATGGATTCTGGCAGCGGGAGTTTGGCGGCGACCCCGACGTGGTCGGGCGGTCCATCACCCTCGACGGCGACGAGGCACTCGTGGTGGGCGTGATGCCGCCCGGCTTTCAATTGCCGACACCGCAGGCCGAACTGTGGTTTCCGCTGGTGTATCCGCTGACGAACCAGCGGTTTGCCCGCGGGTTCCACGTGTGGTATCTGGTTGGCCGCTTGAAGGCCGACGTGACGGTGGAGCAGGCCCGGGCGGATCTGTCGCGCATCGCGGCCAATCTCGAGCGGGCCTATCCCGAGTCGAACACCGGGCACCTCGTGACCGTCACGCCCCTGCACGAGGCCGTCGTGGGAGACGTGCGCACGCCCCTGATCATGCTCATGGCGGCCGTGGGTTTCGTGTTGTTGATCGTGTCCGCCAACATCGCCAACATGACGCTCTCCCGGTCGCTTGGACGCAGCAAGGAATTCGCGCTGCGAGCGGCCCTGGGCGGATCGCGATCGCGTCTCATCCGGCAGGCCCTCACCGAAAACATGCTGCTCGCCTTCCTGGGAGGCGCGCTGGGACTGGCCTTGGCGTTTCAGGGCATCCGTGTGTTGGTGGCGTTGAGCCCCCTGGCGCTCCCGGACGTGGGGTCCGTGTCGGTCAACGCCACCGTGCTGTGGTTCACCCTGGGGGTCGCGGCGATCGTTGGCGTCCTGTCGGGGATCATCCCGGCCTGGTCGGCATCACGTCTCGATCCCGCGGTGGCCATGACCGAGGGCGGACGCGGCGCCTCCCGTGGGGTCGCCCAGCGGCGCATCCAGCAGGGATTCTCCGTTCTGCAAATGGCCATGGCGGTGACCCTCCTGATGGGTGCAGGCCTCATGCTGCGGAGCTACGGTCGACTCCTCCAGGTCGATCCGGGGTTCACGGCCGAGCGGCTGTTCACCGCGCGCGTGTCACTGCCGAGCTCGCAATACCGGAATGCCGAACAGACGCTGGCGTTCTGGCACGCGCTGTCGACCGAGCTCCAGAATCATCCCGGCGTCATCGGCGTCGCGCAGGCCCGTTCGCTCCCGATGTCGGGGGGATTTGGGAGTGGACTCACCGTGGATGGCCGGGACGTCTCGAACGGTGGCGTACAGCCCGATGTCATCTACCGCAACGTCTCGCCCAACTACTTCGCCATGATGGGCATTCCCATGGTTCGGGGCCAGGCGCTCTCGGACGATCACACCATGGGAGGCCCGCGAGTCGTCCTCGTCAACGAAACGGCCGTGCGTCGGTACTGGCCCAACGACGATCCCATCGGCGCCCGGATCAAGCTCGGTCCCGACCCGACCACGATTCCCTGGATCGAAGTCATCGGCGTGGTGAGCGACGTGCGAGAAAGCGGCGTCCGCACGGTCCCGGAGCCGACCGTGTACCTACCCAGCGCGCAAGACGCGCCGCGGACCCAATGGATCGTGGTGCAGCTTGCCGGCGACCAAGCGGGCATCGGTGATGCGATTCGGGCGGCCGTGCGCCGCATCGATGCCGCATTGCCCGTGTACGACCTGCAGCCGGTGAAGCAGCTGATGGCTGCCTCGATCGCGCAGGAACGATCCTCAACGCTCTTGCTCGCCATCTTTGCCGGGCTCGCGCTGTTCATCGCCGCGATCGGTGTGTACGGCGTGATCGCGTACAACGTCTCGCAACGCACGCACGAGATCGGCATTCGCATGACGTTGGGTGCCCGTAGCCGAGAAATCGTGGCGCTCGTCGTGCGGCAGGGCCTCACGCTCGCGGCGGTCGCGGCCCTGACCGGGATCGGCGTGGCGGCGGCGGTGAACCGGCTTCTCGAGCGATCGCTCTTCGAGGTCAGTGCGCTCGATCCCGTCACCCACGCGGTGGTCCCCATCCTGCTCCTCCTCGTTGCCGGCGTGGCCTGTTACGGGCCGGCGCTCCGGGCCTCCAGGCTGGATCCCACCGCAGCGCTACGCGAGCAATAGAACCACAGCCACAAAGTATTCGAGCGTGAGAACATCGGGCCTCCTGGTGTTCTCGTGTTCCCATGCTCTATTTTCCACGTTCTACGTTCCATAGCGCCCTCAAGGAGGCCCCATGTTTGGACCGAGCACTCGTGTGATCGCCCTCAGCTGCGCCGTTCTCGTTCTTCCCACTGCCGGCATGGCGCAGGCCGGCCGGCAGGAAGCCGATGCTGGTCCCCTACCATCCATCGAGGACAAGACGGCCGGCATGCAGCGCATCGACGGCTTCTTTCCCTTGTTCTGGGATGAGGAGGCCGGCCAGCTGTGGATGGAGATCTCGCGCTTCGATACGGAAGTGTTACACATGGGCGGCCTCGCCGCCGGCCTCGGTTCCAACGACATCGGCCTCGATCGCGGACAGTTGGGTGGATCGCGCATCGTCGAATTCGAACGCGTGGGCCGCAAGATCTTGATGGTCCAGCCGAATTACCGTTTCCGGGCCTCCAGCGACAACCCCGCCGAGGTCCGGGCCGTGACGGACGGATTCGCCAGGTCGGTGTTGTGGGGCTTCACCGCCGCCGCGGAGACCGGGGAACGTGTGCTGGTCGATATGGCCAGTTTCTTGATTCGTGACACGCACAACATCGCGTCCCGCTTGGACCCGGGAACGTACCAGTTGGATGCAAGCCGCAGTTCGGTGTATATGCCGATGACCGCGGGCTTCCCGCAAAACACCGAGATGGAAGTCGAGCTGACGTTCGTGCGCCAGCCCGGTGACGGTGGCGGCGGCGGTGGTTTCGGGGGCGGGGGCGGCGGGTTCGAGGGTGTCGGGCGCGTAGCTGCTACCGGCGACGCCGCCAGCATGCGCGTGCATCATTCCTTCGTGCAGCTTCCCGACGACAACTACACGCCGCGGAGGTTCGACCCGCGATCGGGCTACGGCGCGTTCACCTATGAAGACTATTCGGCCCCCCTCGGGTCGCCCTTGACGCAGCGCTTCATCCGGCGCCACCGGTTGGAGAAGCAGAACCCGTCCGCCGCGGTGAGCGACCCGGTGGAGCCCATCGTGTACTACCTGGACCCCGGCACCCCGGAACCGATTCGCTCCGCCCTGCTCGAAGGCGCCCGGTGGTGGAACGATGCTTTCGCAGTGGCCGGATACCGCAACGCGTTTCAGGTGGAGATGTTGCCCGAAGGTGCCAGCCAGCTCGACATTCGCTACAACGTCATCAACTGGACACACCGCTCGACCAGAGGCTGGAGTTACGGGGGATCGGTGACGGACCCCCGGACGGGAGAAATCATCAAGGGCGTCGTGACCCTCGGTTCACTGCGGGTCCGCCAGGATTACATGATCGCCGAGGGGCTGCTGGCTCCCTACGTCACGGGCGACGAGACACCGCCCGAGCTCGCCGAATGGGCGTTGGCGCGGATCAGCCAACTGTCGGCTCACGAGGTCGGGCACACGATCGGCCTCGGCCACAACTACTACGACAGTCGGGTCGGACGGATCTCGGTGCTGGACTATCCCCATCCACTGATCACGTTGAACGCCGACGGAAGTTTCGATTTCTCGGCCGTGTATGAGCGGGAAATCGGGGAGTGGGACGGCGTGGCCATCGCGTATGGGTATCAAGATTTTCCCGACGGCACCGACGAAGACGTGGCCTTGCAACAAATTCTGGACGACGCCTGGGACCGCGACATCCGGTACATGACCAACCAGGACGTGAGCGCAAACCCGAAAGTCGACCAGTGGTCCAATGGGACCGATGCGGCGGCGGAGTTGACGCGCATGATGGAGGTCCGCCGCGTCGCCCTGTCGCGGTTCGGCGAAAACGCCATCAAGCGCGGCATGCCGATGGCGACCATGGAAGAGGTCCTCGTCCCTCTCTACATGCACCACCGATACCAAATCGCCGCCGCTGCCTCCGCACTCGGCGGGATGCACTACATCTACGCACTTCGGGGAGACGGACGCGAGCCGATGCACCCCGTGCCGGCCGACGAGCAGCGTGCTGCGCTGCGGGCCCTGCTGGCTGTCATCGATCCGTCGGAGCTGGTGCTGCCCACCGAGTTGCTGAGCAAGTTGCCCCCGCGGCCAACGGGCTTCGGCCGAACTCGCGAGCTGTTTCCCCGGTACACCGGGTCCATGTTCGATGCCATCACGCCTGCCGTCGTACTGGCCGAGCACACCATCGGGAACCTGCTCAATGCACAACGTGCTGCGCGACTGGTGGAGCAGAGTGCCCTTGATCCAACGCTCCCCGGACTCGAGGAAGTCATCGACCAGCTGTTCTTGGCGACGTTCAGCGCGGCGGCGGCGAACTCGTACGAGGCGGAAGTGAGTCGTGCGGTGGGGCACGTGCTGGTCGAGGAGCTGCTTGCGCTGGCGCGTGGCGCCTCCATGCCGCAGGTTCGTGCCGTGGCCGGTCTGCGCCTCGAGCGGTTGCGCGATCAGCTCGTGGCCTCGGCGGGTGATGTGAGCGACGCCCACGTGGCCCATTACGCGCAGCTGGCCCGAGACATCGCCCGGTTCTTGCAGAGCCCGGCGGAGACTTTTACCGCGCCGGCGACGGCGGTCGCGCCGCCGGGAGCGCCGATTGGTGAGCCGGCGATGGATTGGCTGGGTAGGTTGGAGCCGATGTGTTCTTGGTTCGATCAGTGGCACTGGTAATTCATTATTCAGTACTCAGTGGGCGGCTGGGTGAGAAACACCGAGTACTGAAAACTGAGTATTGTGCTTTCGGGGAGAATACGCATGAACCACTATGGATTTGGCTCCGCGCTGGCAATCGCCGGTCTCTTCGCTGCTGGTCCGCTCACGGCCCAGATCTCGTTGCCGGTGGACGTGCGCATCCCGATGGCGCCGGCGCCGTTTGCCGCCGCTGGAAAGATTCACCTCGTCTACGAGCTGCACGTGACGAACTTCGGGCGACAGGAGATGGCATTGACTGGTGTGGCCGCCATGAATGCCGGCGACCGGACAACCTTGGTGGAGTACAGCGGCGAAGTACTCGCCGCCAACCTCCGCCGGCCCGGTTTCGCCCCTGATGCGGCGGACCCCCACAAGATCGCCGGAGGCGCTCGTGCGGTCGTCTTCATGTGGGTGTCCCTCGATGACGCGGGATCGCTTCCCTGGTCGCTCGAGCACCGGTTGACGTTCGAGAGCAGGGATGACGACGGCCAGCGAGTCGAGGCGACGGTGGATACCGAAGGCGTGGAGCCGGGGCCGCCCGCCGTCGTGATCAGTGCGCCGTTGCGCGGAGCCAACTGGTTTGCCTTCAATGGTCCCGATAACGTCACCGGCCATCGGCGGGCGCTCATTCCAGTTGGGGGACGGGCGCGCATTGCCCAGCGCTTCGCCATCGACTGGGTGCAGATCGTCGACGGGGCGACCCACACGGGAGATCGGGAAGACAACGCGAACTATCACGCCTGGGGAGCCGATGCCCTGGCGGTCGCGGACGGGATCGTCGTCGAAGTCAAGGACTCCATCCCGGAGAACGTGCCCGGGATCGACTCCCGGGCCGTGCCGATCACGTTGGAGACTGTGGGCGGCAACTACGTCGTGCTGGATATCGGTGACGGGCACTATGCGTTTTACGCCCACCTCCAGCCGGGGAGCATCGTGGTGGCTCCCGGAGATCGGGTCCGTCGGGGGCAAGTGTTGGGATTGGTCGGGAACTCGGGAAACTCGACGGAACCGCATCTGCATTTTCACGTGGCGGATGCCATAGCACCGCTGGGCTCCGAGGGCGTGCCCTATGTGCTCGACCGCTTCATGCTCACGGGGCGCGCCGCGCGGACTGGTGCTCCGCCAGAGATGATGACGCCCCAGCCACGTGGACGTGAGTTGCCTCTCGCGAACATGATCGTGGAGTTTCGCTGACGGGGTGGGAAGGGCCGCTACTCCGGGACCCCTCCGTCCAGTGCTTCATTGATCAGCTTGTTGGTCCGCTGGACGGCGACCTCCAGCTGATCCAGGGCGGGCACTACGGAGCCGTGGTCCGGCATGGAGGCCACTTCGTGTTGCACGCGGCGCGCGTCGTGGCTCACGTGGCTCGAGCTGATGCGCAGCCCGGCTCGCTCGAGGTTGCCGGCCAAAACGCACACCTGCTCCCAATCTTCCATCTTGGTAGCGGTACGTAGCCGTACGAGCAATTCGGGTGCTTCATCCACGAAATCGGTGAGCTGCACGCACCGCGTGATCTGCGGTCCCAGGGAACGCAGCGCGGTACCCCATCGGGCGTACTCCTCCTCGGACGGAACGTGGGGCGTATCCGCCGCCCGGCGCCAGAGTCCCCGTCGATCGAGCTCTTCGCGCCGTTCGACGCCTCCCGAGGGTGGAGCAACGGCCCCCCGCCGCTCAGTTCCCCGCCGGGAGGGTCCGCGTCGTTCGGAGCTAGGTCTCTGTGTGGTAGACGACATGCGTTCCAAGTCCTTATGGTGCGGTTGCGGACGGGTTGTTACCTGCCAATGCCGTGCCAGTCGGTGGCTCTCGGGGACACAGCAGCGCTCGCGCAGGACGACCCCGGTGTGCCTGGGGGGCGAGGACGCACTCGAGTTCCTCCCACACAGCATGTAATTATGGGGCTGTCAGGGAAAAGAAGCCAGGACGGGGTGGGTGTGGCAGGGCCGCCACACCCGCCCCCGCCTCAGGGGGGCTAGCGTCGATCTACACCGGTGGCCAAGGGCAACTCGTCTCGCCTCGACCACTCTGCCCACGATCCGTCGTAGAATCGTGCATCGTAGCCGAGGTAGCGCGAGATGAAATACGTGTAGCTCGCCCGCATGCCGATCTGGCAATAGCTCACCACGAGGCCGTCGGTCGATGCACCGGCTTCATCGAAGCGTGCCTGCACGTCGGCCATGCTCTTCAAGCGCGGTTCTTCTGCCGACACCAGCAGGTCTTCCCAGTACAGGTTGTAGGCACCCGGCAGGTGGCCGCTTCGGGGATTCCTGAGCGGGCGCTCACCGGTGTATTCCGGCGCGGGGCGCGCGTCAATGAGCGTCACGCTGGGATCGTCGAGCTTGGATGCCAGCTCGTCCGCCGAGATGACCACGTCGTCCCGCACGCTGGCAGTGAAGGATCCCCGGGGGCGCATCGTCTGTCCCGGGACGGTCTCGCGTTGCTGAAACGTCCAGTATTCCATGCCGCCGTCGAGGACCGACGCCTTACCGCGATGGCCGAGGTATTCGAGGGTCATGAAGACCCGGGCGGCGAGGTGCGCGGAGCCCGATCCATACACGACCACGTGCTGGTCATTCGACACGCCCACCGACCGAAACGCTTCCTCGAGGTCGGGGATCGGCGGTAACTCGGTGGACAATCCGTCCACCTCCACGGCGATCGTGTGGTAATCGATGAACGTGGCGCCCGGAATGAACGCTTCGGGCATGGCCTCATGTCCCATGGCGACGTGGAGGACCACGACCGTCGGATCATCGAGATGCTCGGCCAGCCATTCCGTCGAAACGAGAACGTCTTGTGCCTGTGCCGTGGCGCAGCTCGTCGAGACGACGACCGCCGCGAGGAGTGTGCTGGTTCTGGCGCTCATTGAGTTACCTCCGTTCGAGTTTTCAAACGGGCCACGCTCATTCGGCCCGCAAGGCCTTCATCGGATCCACGCCGGTCGCGCTTCGGGCCGGCCCCAGCGAGGCGGCGATGGCCACCGCGCCGACGCCGCCGATGCCCAATGCAATCAGTGCCAACACGGCACCCTCCCGCAAGACCAGGCAATGCCCACCGTCGTGATGATCAGGGCGAGCCCGCGAAAATTGCGAACAAGGTGGCGTTCAAACGTGGTGGGGCGATGCTGTCTGCACGGAGCTCTTCGAGGGTTTGCACGCGGGTTACGGATCGATTGGGGTCGAACGCCCGTACCTGTTCGATGATTTGTCCGGTCAGCGGGTTGGGGCCTTTCAAATTCGCGGCATTATACTTTGAGAAATGACTTGTATTACACTATAGCAGTATAGTTGATATTGAGTCAGGGGGGAGAGTGCCGTGCTGCGCGCAACACCCGCGCGGTGTTAGGACTTGCTGGTTTCGTCCTGGCCTTAGAACAGGCGACGCTCGAGGCCCGTGCGCCGATCGAGGCCGCTGCGGTGTTCGGGCATCGTCCACCGGATGCCTTCTCCGCTCGGGAGCCGATCGCCCTTCCGCCGAATGTCGTCGCGACGGTCTCGACCCTCGCGGCGTTCGAGTCGAATGGCCGCGGTACCGGTAGCGCCTTCCGCCCCGCGATCGATGCCCAGTTCCCGCAGACCTTGCTGGGCCGCTTCCCGGATCTGTTTCCCTCGGCCACGGGCCAGCTCCTGGAGGGCTTCCTTGGCGGCGGGGCCGCCGGCCAGGGACAGACCCTCGACCACGGCGACTCGCGTGCCCACCGAATGACGGGCCAGGAGGAACTTGCCGGGCTTGGACTCATCGATGAGCGCGCGCACGGCGTCCGGGGTGCCGATGCGGCCCAAGGCACGAAAGCATTCTGCCCGTAGGTCGGGGTCATGCTCAGTATCGGCGATGTTGACCAGCAGCATCCCCAGGGAGGCGAGCCCGCGGCCCCGCATGTGTTCGAGCACGCCGAGCCGGACGTCCCGGTCGCTGTCGCGCAGGGCCTGGTTCAGGAAGCGCACCCCTTCGGAGGCGCCGATCTTGGCCAGGGCGATGGCCGCCGCGCGCCGGACCCGGACATCGGGGTGTTTGACGACCCTGCCGAGGGCGGGCACACCCTCGCTGATGCGCAGCTCGCCAACCAAATCTGCGATGTTCCGGACCACGTACCACTCCTGGTGGTTGAGGACGCTCACCACGATGTCCTTGCCACTCTCGATCTGGACGAGCGCCTCCATGAACGCGCGCCGCTCGGCGAACGTGTCGGCGTCGACCAGGTACTTGAGCAGCAACCGCGTGCCGATGGCGCCGGCTCGGCGCATGATGGTGGCGACATCCTGCGCATACACCTCGTCGATCAGGAACGGCACGAACGGCTCCAACACGACGTCGTCCAGCACCCGTTGGAGGGCCACTCCGTATCGGAGGCGGAAGACGTCCCGTTCCTCGGCGGCTTCGTTCTGCACCAGGACGATCATGGCCTCGATGGCCTCGTGGACGCGCTCGTCCCTGGCCGCGTTGGCTATTCCCGCCGTCAGTTGGATCAGGTTCTTGGAGAGCTCGTCCGGGTCCTGCACGGCCTGCAAGCTCGACGTCGCCCGTGTGAGTCGCGCCGCCGGCTCTTCGGTGAGCTCGAGCATCAGGTTGTAGGCCGCCCCGTCCTCAGCCGGAATGAGTCCCGAGATGGTCTCGCGCCGGGGGGAGCTTCCGGCGCGGGCGGCGTCGGATACGCGTGGGGGTTGCTGCTCCGGGGTCGCGGCGACGACAGGGGGGGGCGCGGGGGCAGGCGGCGCCGGCGCCCGCTTCACGGCCTGGGTGACGCGGACCGCCCTGCGTTCTTGGATGCTCCGGGCCGCCTCGATGCCCACGATGTGGACGGTGCTCTCTTCGGCCCGGTGGAGTCGTTCTCGGGCGGTCCGATCGCCGGGATCCGAGGCGATGACCCGAAGCACGTCGATCAAATCGAGGGGGGCGGGGGAGTGGGCGATGCGGATCTCGGCAATGCCGTGTGCCCGCATGCACTCGATGAAATCCCGCACATGGGCCAGGTCCGTCGGGACGGGGCATCCCTCCACCGACAGCACGTTGTCCTGCAATCTCACCGTCGAGCTCACCTCATTGGTGTGTCGTACCAGCGCATGGAGTGCCGCCCGCTGGGCTTCCCTGTCGGGGCGCTTCGCCCGCATGAGGTCGACGATACGGGCCAGGATGAGACCAAGGATGTGCTCGGATCGCATATATCTGTTGTCCTGCGCCGTCGATGGGGCCCCGGCAAAGGGCACCGGATCTCCCAGGAATCGCGACGAATGGCTCATGTCGTGTGCGTTAACCAAATCAATGTTCCTTGGTAAACCGGTGAATGTCCAGGACGCTGAAGGGTTGATCCTACAAGAAGCAGGCCATAGTCGGATGGCCGATATGCGACCCGCCGTGTCGATTCGCCGCCACATCATGGCGGGCGTCCTACGGGGAGGCGCCGCGTGGCCGCGGCAGTTCGCCGCCGAGCGCGTCGCGCTGTGAGGGACGTCACATGGAGGTGCAATCGCCGGGATCAGCTAGATCGAGGCTCGAACCAAACCACGGGGCCCCGAGTGGTCCTGCCGTCCCTATTATGAGGAATGCGGATTCCGGAGGCGTGGGGGCTCGAGCCCCGATGGACGGGGAGCCGGGGACGTCGGCAGGATCGGGAACCTTGCGGGCGACGGCCAGATTAAAGGAATATTCATGGGTGCTTTCGGGATTGCTCCTTGTCCCATTGCTATGATTTTGTCAGCATCGAGAGGTGATAGCGCGAGAGCCCACTCGCATCAACCCAGGCTGCCAACGACCATGCCCAATCAACGACCATGCCCAAGATGAAGACGAAGAACTCGGCTCCTCCGGCGGAGACCGTTCCGGAGGTCCAGGAGGACCTAAACCCTTTCCACATCGCCCAGCGCCAGTTTGATACCGCCGTGCGGTACATTCCGGACCTCAAGACCGGCCTGGTGGATTTCCTGAAGCAACCCGACCGCATGGTCACGGTGGAGTTTCCCATAGAGACCCACGATGGCAGCGTGCGCAACTTCGTGGGATATCGGGTGCTCCACAGCCGGATTCGGGGGCCCGGCAAGGGGGGCATCCGCTATCATCCCGACGTCACGCCCGATGAGATGCGCGCCCTGGCGTCGTGGATGACGTGGAAGTGCGCGGTGGTCGATGTGCCGTTCGGTGGCGCCAAGGGGGGAGTGGTCTGCAATCCCAAGGAGCTGACGAAGGGCGATGTGCGGCGTATCACCCGCCGGTTCATCACTGCATTGGGCGACAACATCGGTCCGCACACCGACATCCCGGCCCCCGACGTCAACACCAATGCGGGCACGATGGCGCGGATCTACGACACCTACGACATGATGCACCCGGGTCGCGACAACCTTCCGGTCGTTACCGGAAAGCCGGTGGAAATGGGCGGTTCGCTGGGTCGACGGGAAGCGACGGCCCGAGGATGTCTCTTTGCGGTGCAAAGGGCCCTGGCTCGTGGTGTGGTCGACGGACTCGATACGCTCTCGGGGGCCACGGTGGTGGTGCAGGGGTTCGGCAACGCCGGAGCCATCGCGGCCGAGCTGTTCGCCGAGGCAGGGGCCCGTGTCATCGCGGTCAGTGACTCCCTGGGCGGAATCTACCGGGCAGAGGGCGTCGACCCGGCCCAGGCCGTGGCCCACAAGGCGGACAACGGGTCGGTGGTCGGCCTGCCCAGCACGGAGACGTTGACCAACGACGGGCTCCTTGCCATACCGTGCGACATTTTGATTCCGGCAGCCCTCGAGAATCAAATCCGCGCCGACAATGTCCACACGATTCAGGCGCGGTTCATCGCCGAGGTGGCCAACGGACCGACGACGCCGTCGGCCGATCGTGCCCTGTTCGAGCGCGGGATTCCGGTGTTGCCTGACATCCTCGCGAATGCGGGCGGCGTGACGGTGAGCTACTTCGAGTGGGTGCAGAACATCGAGCACGAACAGTGGGAGCTCGACGTCGTGAATCGGAAGCTGCTGGCGAAGATGGAACGGGCTACGGACGCCGTGATCGACATGCAGCATGACATCGACTCGTCGCTCGTGAAGATCACCGGTGAGCATGCGGCCCGCGGCGTACCGATCGACGGTCTGGGGATGGTGGATCTCCGCACGGCGGCATATGTGTTGGCGATCAAGCGGGTTGCCAAGGTCGCCCTGGAGCGGGGGATCTGGCCGTAGTCTGCATCTTCATTTCACGTTCCCTTGAGATCGGCTGGGCCATCTTTTGAGAGGCGGGTCGTCCCGTGGGGTGAGCACGCTCGCGTGGAGGTCTCCGAGCGGGCTGCGCGACAGAATGTCGAAATCACAGGCCGACGTTGTGCGGCCACGGTGTTGAAGATGGCCGTATCCTAATCTTCGAATCCCACCTCGTGATCGACGTCCGCCTCGTAGTCCACGCCCTGTAGGCCGAAGCCGAATAGTTTCAGGAAGTCCGACCGATAGCCCTCGAAGTCTGACACCTCATCGAGGTTCTCCGTCGACACCGCGTCCCAGAGTTCGGAAACGCGATCCTGAACCTCATCGCGCATCTCCCAATCGTCGAGGTGAATCAGGCCGTTGTCGTCCACGGCCACATCGTCACCGTTGTAGAGACGCGTCGCGAACAGACGCTGCATCTGCTCGATGCACCCCTCGTGCAGCCCTTTCTCCTTCATGATCTTATAGAGCAGGGAGATGTAGAGCGGAACCACGGGGATGGCCGAGCTGGATTGCGTCACCAGGGCCTTCATGACCCCGATGTACGCGCCGCCACCCCGAGCGGCGAGGCGTTCGTGAATGGTTCTGGCCCGGGCTTCCAGGTCTTCCTTGGCTTTGCCGATGGTCCCCGCGCGATAGATGGGCCACGTGGTCTTGGAGCCCACGTAGGTGAAGGAGATCGCCCGGCAACCCGGAGCCAGCACCCCCGCCTCCTCGAGCGCATCCATCCACAGTTGCCAGTCCTCGCCTCCCATGACCGATACAGTGGCGGCGATGTCGTCCTCGCTGGCCGGCTCGATGGTGATCGGGCTGACCATTTTCTTGTCCGTCACGAGGGTCAGGCCCTCGTAGGTCTTGCCGATGGGCTTGAGCGTCGAGTACGCGATTGCCCCTGTCTTGGGATGCACGCGACGTGGTGCGGCAACGCTGTATACCACCAAATCCACCGATCCGAGGTCTTTCTCCACGCGCTCGATCGTTTGGTGCTTGATCTCGTCCGAGAACGCGTCGCCGTTGATGCTCCTGGCGTACCGGCCGGCGGCCCTGGCGGCGCGCTCGATGGCCACCGAGTTGTACCACCCGGCGGTGGCGGGTTTGCGGTCCGTGGGTGGTTTCTCGAAGAACACGCCCAGCGTGTCGGCCTGGCTTCCGAACGCCGCCGTGATGCGCGACGCCAGGCCGTAGCCGGTGGACGCGCCGATGACGAGCACCTTCTTCGGGCCCTCTGCGATGGAGCCCTGCCGTTTGACGTAGTCGATTTGCTGATCGACGTTGGCCGCGCATCCCACCGGGTGGGACGTGAGGCAGAAGAACCCGCGGATCTTGGGTTTGATGATCATGGCGCGCTTGACCGGGATTGAGTGGAGAACCGGAACTTGCGCGTTGCCCGTCTCGGTCGCAAGCTACACTGATTCCTTATCAAGGGGCGGCCATCAGCCGGGACCTCATAACACTGGTGAACGACCAGCTCGGAGACAAGTTCACGATCGAGCGCGAGATCGCTCGGGGCGGCGCAGCGCGAGTGTTCCTGGCTCGTGATGAGCACGGCAAGACCGTCGCCCTGAAGGTGCTCAACCCCCAGCTGGCAGTGACGGTGACGGGCAAACGCTTTCTCCGGGAAGTCGAGTTCCTCCGGCGCATCGACCACGCAAACATCTGTCGGATCCTGGGCTATGGAGAGACGGATCTCCTGTTGTACTATGTCATGAACCACGTCGATGGCCCCACCCTGCGACAGCACCTCGCCAAATCCCGGCGCGTATCCGCCAGCGATACCCAGAAGATCGGCGCCGATCTGCTGGATGCCCTGCAGTACGCGCATGGGGAAGGGATCGTCCACCGGGATGTGAAGCCCGAGAACATCGTGCTCTCTCAGACCGGACCGGTGTTGGTGGATTTCGGCATCGCCCGGGCGGTGGCCGTCGCGGGCATCGACAAGCTCACCCGGTCGGGCTTCGTGGTAGGCACCTCCACCTATATGAGTCCCGAGCAGATCGAAGGCGTGTCGGACATCGACCATCGCAGCGATCTGTACTCCTTGGGGTGCGTGCTGTTCGAGTGCCTGGCTGGGCGACCCCTGTTTGATGGCGCTCGTGATCAAATCATCCTGCGGATGCATCTCGAGGACGAGGCGCCCAGCATCCTGGACGTGCGGCCAGAGACCCCGGCGGGGTTGGCCAAGGCCATCACCAAGGCAGTGGTTCGATCCCGCGACGAGCGATGGTCGACAGCCGCCGAGATGCGGGAAGCGGTGATGGCGGAATGACCCGCTCTTCCAGCATTTCGCCCCAGGCCGGGGTCCAAGCACCGACCCAACTCCACGCCCGGGCCTGTGGACGGCCCGGTCCCCGTTCTCGCCGTCGCTCAACGCGGAGGCGATAGGCGTCAACGGTCCTGTCTCAACGCTCCCGCGAGGACCCGAGCCGTGTGCCACGCTTCGCGTCCGGTGCCGTCCGCGATTTGCCGACGACAACTCGTGCCGTCGGCCACCACCAGCGTGTACTCGTGGGCCGCGCGAATCGCGGGAAGCAACCCCAGTTCCCCCATCCGCATCGACGTCTCGTAGTGTTCGGCCTCGTAGCCGAACGATCCGGCCATGCCACAACATCCCGTCTCCACCGTCTCCACCGTCAGGTCCGGAACCCAGGCCACGACCTCGGCCACCGTCTGCATGAGGCCGAAGGCCTTCTGGTGACAGTGGCCGTGTACCAAGGCGAGTTCGTACGGTAACGGCCGCAGCCGCACCTTGAGGCGGCCGGCGGCCCGCTCCGCCGCCAGGAATTCTTCGAACAAGAACGCCCTGTCGGCCAGGAGTGCGGCCTCGGCGGGAGGAAGCAGCGCCGCGAATTCGTCGCGCAGCGTGAGCAGGCAGGACGGCTCGAGGCCCACCACCGGTACCCCGCGGGCCACGTACGGCGCCAGGCTGTCGAAGACGCGGCGCGCTTCTACTCTCGCTTCGTCCACCAGCCCGCTGTTGAGAAACGTCCGCCCGCAGCACAGCGGCCGCCCGTGGTCGGCGGCTCGGGGCGTGATCACCCGGTACCCGAAAGCCGTCAACACCGCCGCCGCGTCGTGGGCGACGTCCGGCTCGAAGTAGGTGCTGAAGGTATCGACGAACAGCACGACCTCCCGCCCCCGCTTTGCCGATTCCGGGACTCCCCGAAAGATGCTGCGGCGCCATCTGGGCAACTCTCGTTGTGCGGTGAAGCCCAGGAGGCGTTGCCGCAGGCCGGCGAAGCGCCGGTGGTTCGGGAGATTCGCCAGGAGCGCCAGACGCGACGCCCAGGGCGCGTAGCGGGGTAGATGCGCCACGATCCGATCCCTCCACGAGAGGCCGTGGCGTTTCCGGTAATGGTGGAGGAATTCGATCTTCATGCGGGACATGTCGACGCCGGTGGGACACTCGCGCTTGCACGCCTTGCAGCCCACACACAGGTCCATGGTCTCGAACATGTCGTCGGATGTCAGCGCGTCGGGTCCGAGCTGGCCGGTTATCGCGAGCCGCAGGGTGTTGGCGCGACCGCGGGTGGTGTGTTGCTCGTCCTGCGTGACCCGGTACGACGGACACATCACCCCGGGGTGGAGGCTGCGACAGGCGCCGTTGTTGTTGCACATCTCCACGGCTCGGTCGAACCCTCCCCATTCCGACCAGTCGAGCACGGCATCGTGTGGCACGGGGGCGTAACCCTCCGCGAACCGCAGCAACGACCGGTCGTCCATGCGCGGCGCGCCGACGATCTTTCCCGGGTTGAAACGGCCGCGCGGGTCGAAGGTGTGCTTGACTTCTTCGAAAGCGCGCACGATCCGCGGCCCGAGCATCTGCTCCAGGAACTCGGAGCGGACGATCCCGTCGCCATGTTCGCCGGAATGACTTCCCTTGTACTCGCGCACCAACGCGTGGACCTCCTCGGCAATGGTGCGCATCTTGGCGACGTCGCCGACGTCCTTGAGGTTGAGGGCCGGCCGGATGTGGAGGCACCCGACGGAGGCATGCGCGTACCACGTGCCGGTGGTGCCGTGTCGCGCAAAGACCTCTCCGAGTCGCTCGGTGTACGCGCCCAGCGCATCGAGTGGCACGGCGCAGTCCTCGATGAAGGACACCGGTTTGCTGTCACCCTTCACCGACATGACGATGTTGAGGGCCGCCTTGCGGACCGACCAGACGGACCGTTGGAGTTCGGGTTCCACCGCCGGGAGGACGCCGTTGGGGAACCCCAGGTCTCCCATGAGCTCATTGAGGCGCCCGAGGTGCCAAAATTGATCGTCGCGATCCTCGCCTGCGAACTCCACCACGAGGAGCGCCGCGGGATTGCCATGGACGAATTGCTCGACGGCGTCCCGAAACGCGGGGTGCTCGCGTGCCAGGTCGATGACAGTTCGATCGATCAACTCGACCGCCGAGGGGTTCAGGCGCACGATGTGCTGGGTCGATTCCATGGCGTCGCGGAAGGTGGGGAAGTGGCAGACGCCGAGGACCTTGTGTTGCGGAACGGGTTGTAGCGCCAGGTGGAGTTGGGAAAACCAGGCCAGTGTGCCCTCCGACCCAACCAGGAGATCGGTGAGATTGCCGTCCTCGCGCCCGAGCCGGTCGAGATTGTAGCCGGCGACGTTGCGGGCCACCTGGGGAAATCGACGCGCGATTTCATCGGCTTCCCGCTCGTATAACGCCTTCATGCGGGAGCGAAGGGTGCGGGAGCGATCGTCGTCGGGGTCCTCGTGCGACGATGCTGCGACCACGGGACCGCACCGCAACGGATGGCCGTCTTCCAGCAAGGCGTCGATGGCGCGCACGTTGTCCACCATGTGGCCGTACCGAATCGAGTGGGCGCCGGCGCTGTTGTTCCCCGCCATGCCCCCGATCGTCGCCTGGCTGGACGTGGCCACGTCGACCGGAAAAAACAGGCCGTGGGGTTGCAGGAAATCATTGAGCCGGTCGAGGACGATGCCCGGCTCGACCGAGATCGTCCGCTCGTCGGGATCGAAGGCGCGGATGCCGGTCAGGTACTTGCTCGCATCGACAATTAGTGCGTCGCCGACTGCCTGTCCGGCCTGGGACGTTCCGGCGCCGCGCGGCGTGATCGGAATCTCGTGCTCGGCGGCGATCTGCAGCGTGCGGACCACGTCCTGGGTATGCCGCGGGATGACCACGCCGATGGGCTGGATCTGATAGATCGATGCGTCGGTACTGTAACGGCCCCGGCTGAAGCGATCGAAGAGCACCTCGCCTTCGAGTTCTTCGCGTAATCGTGTGGCCAGTGGTGTGTTGCTGGTGTCGCCCGTCTGTTCAGGGGGCAATGTCACAGGTGATTGGCTTCCAATCGATGCGTTCAGCCCGTACTATTGTACCTCGATACCACCCTAAACTATCCTGCTTTCAGGTGAGGGAAAGGTCGGTCTGTGGGTTTTCGTAGCGGTCGACACTTCGTCCAGATTCCCGGGCCGACCAACGTTCCCGACCGCGTCCTTCGGGCCATGGGTCAGCCGACCATCGACCATCGCGGACCCGAGTTCGTCGAGCTGTCCCGAGAGATCGTTTCGGGCATGCGTCCGGTCTTCGGCACCACCGGCTCCGTGTTCATCTTTCCGGCGTCCGCCAGCGGCGGATGGGAAGCGGCGCTGGTGAACACGCTGTCCCCCGGGGATCGGGTGTTGATGTTCGACCACGGCTTCTTCGCCTCGAATTGGCAGAAGGTCGCAGCGCGATTCGATCTGGCAGTCGATTTTCTGTCATGCGACTGGCGTCGTGGGATCGATCCCGATCTGGTCGCCGCGACGTTGGATGGTGACGCCGGGCGGGAGTACAAAGCGGTCATGGTCGTACACAACGAAACCTCGACCGGTGTCACCAACCGCGTTTCGGCGGTGCGCGAGGCGATGGATCGGGTTGGTCACCCGGCGCTGCTCATGGTCGACGCGGTGTCGTCGTTGGGGTCCATCGACTATTGCCACGACGCTTGGCGCGTGGACGTGACCATTGCCGGATCGCAAAAGGGCTTGATGGTTCCGCCGGGCCTTTGTTTCAACGCGGTGAGCGACAAAGCCATGGCGGCGAGCGAATCGGCGCAATTGCAGCGATCGTATTGGAGCTGGCAGGACATGTTGCCCTCGATCGAGACCGGCACCTTCCCATACACCCCGTCGACCAACCTGCTGTTCGGGCTGCAAGAGGCATTGACCATGTTGCACGAGGAGGGGCTCGAGCACGTGTACGCGCGCCACGCGCGCCATGCGGAGGCCACACGCCGGGCCGTCGTCGCGTGGGGCCTGGAGAACTACTGCATGTCGCCGGAGGAGTGCAGCAACACCGTCACGACCGTGTTGCTCCCCGAAAATGTGGATGGCGATGCACTGCGTACCGTGATCTTCGAGCGATTTGACATGTCGCTGGGGACCGGACTCGGCAAGCTCAAGGGTAAGGTATTCCGGATCGGGCACCTGGGCGACTTCAACGACCTGATGTTGGCCGGCACGCTCTGCGGGATCGAGATGGGATTGCAGGCTGCGGGCACTCCCCACGAGCCGGGCGGCGTCACGGCGGCCATGAACTATTTGGCGACGGAAGCAACGTGAACTACACCAGCAACTGCTGCAGATGGCTGACCATCCTTGGCCTCGGCACGATCGCCGCCGCGTGCGGGGGGTCGTCGGGACCCGTCGAGTTGCGATTCGGCCATGTGGGCCCGCCGGGTTCCCTCTTCGCCGAATCGGCAGAGGAGTTTGCCCGACGTGCCAACGAGCGACTGGGCGACCGCGCGACAGTACTCGTGTTCGGATCGAGTCAGTTGGGAGGCGACGAGATCCTATTGCAGAAGCTCAAGCTTGGCACGGTCGATTTCGCGCTGCCGTCGACCATCATGTCGTCCACGGTCGATGCCTTCGGGTTGTTCGAGATGCCGTATCTGGTGCAGGATCGCAACCACATGCGGCGTATCGAGGAGGAGATTTTCTGGCCGATCCTGGAACCGCTGGTTGCGGAGCGCGGGTACAAAGTCCTCGCGGTGTGGGAGAACGGGTTCCGCCACGTGACGAACAGCATCCGCCCCATCGTGTCGCCGGAGGATCTGGCGGGGATCAAACTGCGCACGCCGCGCGGTGTGTGGCGCGTGAAGATGTTCCAGGCGTACGGGGCGAATCCCTCGCCCATGCCGCTGTCGGAGGTTTTCATCGCGTTGCAAACCGGCGTCATGGACGGCCAGGAGAACCCGCTGGCGCAGATCGTGAGTTCCAAGTTCCAGGAAGTCCAGCCGTACTTGTCTCTGACCCGCCACGTGTACACGCCGGCGTATGTTACCGTGGGGGCCGATCGGTGGAGCCGCCTGTCCGAGGATGTTCGCCGGATCCTCGAGGAAACCGCGCGCGAGATGCAAGCGTTCGTGTATGCCACCGCTGAGCGCATGGATACGGAACTGTTGCAACAGCTGCGCGACGCCGGCGTGGCGGTCAACGAGCCGTCGCACGAGCGCTTCGTGGCTGCGAGCCAGGCGATTTACGAGGAGTTCGGCGGAACCGTCGGGGGAGCGAGGGCGCTCCTCGACCATGCGCTCAGCCTGGCGAACGACTGAGCCGCACGGTGATGACGCGTAATCGGCTCGCCACCTTCCGTGGCGGCTTCGAGAACTCCCTCGAGTGGGCCGTCCTGGTGTTGATGGGCGCGCTTGCCGTGGTGGTGATGTTGGGGGTGGGCTTTCGCAAGGGCGGGGCTGCCCTCGTGTGGTACGACGAGGTCGCCTCCATTCTGCTCGCCTGGCTCACCTATTACGCCGCGTCCCTTGCGGCCCTCAATCGCGCTCACATCGGGTTTCCCAAGCTCGTCGCGGCCGCATCCCCGACTGTGAAAATGGTCCTCGTGGTGGTCCGCGAGGTCGTCGTCGTCGGCTTCTTCGTGATCGTAGCGTGGGCCGGCTTTCGCGTGCTGCAGATTCTCGGGGGGACCTATTTGGTCAGCCTACCGAGCGTGCCGGCGCGCGTGTCGCAATCGGTGATTCCCATCGGCGCGGTATTGTTCATTGTCGCAGAACTACTGAGCTTCGCCGAAATCTGGCCGGGCTTGAAGGCGCAGCGGCGGGCAAGGGCGCCGTGACCCTTTTCCTCCTGTTCGTCGGTCTCGTGGCGCTGGTCGCGATCAACGTCCCCATCGCGATCGCGCTCGGCGCGGTGACGGTGATCGCGATCGCTGCGACCTCCGGGCTCTCCGCCCTTTCCAACACGGCCCTGGTACTGTTTGCCGGTGCCACCAAGTTTTCCCTCATTGCCATACCGTTGTTCGTACTGGCCGGCGCAATCATGAACGCCTCGGGGATCTCCCGCCGCCTCATCGCGTTGGCGTCGGCGCTCGTGGGGTTCGTCCGCGGCGGGTTGGCGATGGTGACGATCTCCGCTTCCATGTTCTTTGCGGAGATCTCCGGATCGGCCGTGGCCGACGTTGCGGCGCTGGGATCGATCTTGATTCCCCAGATGCAGGCCAAGGGATACCCCACGCCATTCGCGGCGGCGGTGACGTCGTCGTCGGCCACCCTGGCTGTCATCATTCCGCCGTCGATTCCCATGATCCTGTACGGCGTCATGTCGGGGAGTTCGGTCGTCGAGCTGTTCGTCGCGGGTATCATCCCGGGAGTGCTGGGCGGATTCATGATGATGGCGGTTGCCTACATGCTGGCCGTGCGGCACAACTTCCCGGTGGAAGAGGCGTTTCGGCTTCGACGAGTGGCCAAGACGTTCCGCGAGGCGGCGTGGGCGTTGCTGCTTCCGGTGATCATCCTCGGCGGCATCTTCACCGGGTGGGTGACGGCCACCGAGGGCGCGGGGCTCGCCGTCGTGGCGGCGGTGTTCATCGGCAGCGTGATCTACCGCGAGCTCGATTGGGATCGGTTGCGGCGGTCCATGATCGAGGGCGGCATGCAGACAGCGGTCGTCATGCTGCTCGTGGCGACCTCGGCCTTGCTGAGCGAGTTTCTCACGGAACAGCAGGTCCCGCAGCGCGTCGCCCAGGGGATCGTCGGGTTGACGGACAACCGGTGGGCGGTGCTGGCCTTGCTGAACGTGTTCTTTCTCGTGGTCGGCCTGTTCCTGCACTCCGCCGCCGCGATCATCCTGGTGGTGCCCATCGTCATGCCCCTCGTCCACGCCGTCGGCATCGATCCGGTGCACTTCGGGCTGGTTGTGACGCTGAATCTGGGAATCGGCCAGCAAACCCCGCCGGTGGCCAGCGTGCTCGTGACGGCCTGCTCGGTGGCCAAGGCGGACATCTGGGAAGTGAGCAAGGTCAACGTGTATTTCGTCGGGGTGTTGCTGGCGATCTTGTTGCTCGTCACCTACATGCCGGCCATTCCGATGAGCCTCGTAAGATTGTTTTACGGGTAGCTCGTAGCGGTAAGGAGATGGACATGCCAGACGCAGTCTACGTCGAGCGGGAGGCAAACATCGCCACGGTGATCTTGAACCGGCCCGAAAAGCTGAATGCCCTCGACTTGGCGAGCTGGGCGAAAGTCGGAGAAATCCTGCGCCAGCTCGATGGTGAAGACGGTCTCCGCTGCATCGTGTTTCGCGGGGTCGATGCGCGGGCCTTTGCGGCCGGGTCGGATATCGCGGGGTTCGCGGAGCATCGCAGCACGCCGCCGCAAGTGCGGAAGTATGGCGAGACGATCGACGCGACGTTGACAGCCATCGCGGTGTGCCGGCATCCCACGGTAGCGGCAATTCGCGGGGTGTGCGTGGGCGGCGGGATGGAGATCTCCAGCGTGTGCGACATTCGCATTTGCGGAGCGTCGAGCCGGTTCGGAGCTCCCATCAACCGTCTGGGCCTCACCATGTCGCACGCCGAGTTGCGGCCGCTGATCGACGTCGTCGGGATCACGGGTGCGCTCGAGATCCTGCTCGAGGGAGCCCTGTTCGGTGCGGAGCGGGCCCGCGAACTCGGTTTTGTCACCCGGATCGTGGCCGATGATGACGTCGATGACGAAGCATACGCCACCGCGCGTCGTATCGCCGAGGGAGCGCCGCTGGTCAACCGCTGGCACAAGAAATTCATTCGCCGTCTCGCCGACCCGACGCCGCTGGCGCAGGAGGAGATCGACGAGGCCTTCGAGGCTTTCGACACCGAGGATTATCGGATCGGGTGTCGCGCCTTTCTCGACAAGACGACACCCGTGTTCGAGGGACGATAGCCGTGCCGTCGAACCAGGGTCCACTGAGTGAAGTCCGCGTCGTGGAGCTTGCCCACATCATGGCGGGTCCCGTGTGTGGCCGCATGTTGGCCGACATGGGGGCCGACGTGGTGAAGGTGGAGAAGATACCCGACGGGGATACCGCGCGAGGATTCGTTCCGCCCGAGCTGGACGGGGAAGGGGCGGCGTTCATGATGCTGAACCGGAACAAGCGGGGGATCGCCGTCGACCTCAAATCCGAGGGCGGGCTGGCCGTCGTACGGCGGCTGTTGCAGTCGGCGGACGTCGTGATCGAAAATTATCGCACGGGCACGATGGAGCGGTTGGGTCTCGGGTACGAGTCGCTGTGCGAGGACAACCCCGCGTTGATCTATTGCGAAATTTCCGGATTCGGACGCACGGGCCCCTTCGCCGACCGGGGAGGATTCGACCTCGTGGCGCAAGGGTATAGCGGACTGATGAGCATCACGGGGGAGGGACCCGGCCGCCCTCCGGCCAAGTGCGGTCCGCCATTGACCGACATCACCGCCGGCATTCTCGCCGCGATGGGTGTACTCGCGGCGTACGTGGAACGGTCCAAGACCGGCCGCGGCCAGCGGGTCGACACCTCGCTCTTCGAGGCGGGCATTACCCAGACCTTCTGGCAGTCGGCGATCGCGTTGGCCACCGGCGTGTCCCCCGGTCCCATGGGATCGGCGCACCCCTTGAACGCCCCCTACGAAGCGTTTCAAACGTCAGACGGATGGATCACGGTCGGTGCGTCGAGTCAAGCGGTGTGGGAGCGGGTGCCGGTGGTGCTCGGACTGCCGGAGTTGCTGGACGATCCGCGGTTTTTGCAGAATGAAGATCGCATGGCGCACCGCGGGGAGCTTGCCGAGCTGTTGGGAGCGCAGTTCGCTATACGGACGACGGAGGACTGGTTGAGACGGTTGGAAGAGGCCGGCGTCCCGGCCGGACCGGTATTGACCATTGGCGAAATGCTGGCCCATCCCCAGACCATCGCACGCAACATGGTCGTCGACACCGAGCATGCCAAACTCGGCACGGTCAAGACCGTTGGGTTCCCGGTCAAGTTCAGCGAGACGCCGGCCACGATTCGCCGCGGCGCGCCGATGCTCGGGGAGCACACCGCGGAGATCCTCCGTGAGGCCGGGTACTCCGACGCGGAGATTGCTGACCTCATCGGCGCCGGCGCGATTCTCTAGCGCTGCTTCCTCGGCAGCCGATCGCCGAGACGCGCGGCGATGGCACGGATGGTATCGGGAGTCGTCCTGCAACAGCCACCGATCAAGCGTGCACCGAGCGCATGCCACTGCAGCACGGCCTCGGGGATATCAAACGTCTCGCTGCCGGCAACCCAGCAGCGCCGGTCGGCGTCCCACGCTTCGCCGCTGTTCGGATATGCGACGAGCGGTTTGGTCGTCGCCGTGGCGGCCGCCGTCAACAGATCGGCGATGAACTCTGGGGGTGTGCAGTTCATCCCGACGGCGACGATCTCCCGGGAACCGCTGGTCAAGCCGACGCAGTCCGCGATCGGTTCTCCATGGGAGACGTGCAGGCCGTCGCGGCAACTGAAGCTGAGCCAGGCGTGGAGTCCGGGATAGTCCTCGAGGAGGCGCACGAGGGCTTCGGCTTCCACCGCACACGGAATCGTCTCGAACGCAAAAAACTCCGCGTCGGTTTTCATGAGCACATCCAGACGGGGACGGTGGAACTCCATCAGCTTGCGCGCCGTGAGCCCGTAGTCGCCGCGATATTCCGAGCCGTCCGCCAGCGAGGCGCCGTAACAGCCGACGGATGCGGTGACGAGGGGCTTGGTCCGTCTGGCGTGGGCGCTCGTGTCGCTCCAGAACCGGTCGCGCGCATCACGGGCGAGGCGTACGCTGCGTTGCAGCAGCTCCGCCGATTCGGCGCGACCGATTCCCAGGCGGGCGAACCCGTCGAACGTTGCCTGGTAGCTGGCGCTGACGGCGACGTCGGCGCCCGCAACCAGGTAATCGTAGACGACTTGCTCGAGGAGCTGTGGATCTTCCAGGAGAACCCGAGCCGACCACAGCGCACCGCCGAGATCGGCGCCGCGGCGTTCCAGCTCCGTGGCGAGCCCGCCGTCGAGAATGACGACGCCGTGGGAGTCGAGGATGGGGTCGATGGGGCTCGCCACGCTAATCCGATCTGAGTGCGGCCAGCATCTCCTTCACGTCGGTGAACTTCACTCGCGGCCGTCCCTGGGCGCGGCCCTTCCCGGTCTCGAGCTCGTTCAACCGCAGCCAATCTTCATACGACACCAGGTCCGGTTGATGGGCCCTGATCAGGCCATCGGCTCCCTCGGGAGAGAGATCCGCCGGCGTCAGGAGCTTGCCCTGGGCCGCATCGGCCACCATGGCGGCCACCGTTTCGGAGGCGTCCGGCTTGTTGGTGCCGATCACTCCGGTGGGTCCCCGCTTGATCCAACCCGCCACGTACATCCCTATGATATGCTCGCCGCCGGGTTTGTCCGTGACGCGTCCTTCGTCGTGGGGCACCGTTCCCCAGTCCTCGCGGAACGGCAGCCCCGCGATGGGCACCCCGCGGTAGCCGACGGAGCGAAACACCAGATCGACGGGAATGTCTTCGAACTCGTCGGTGGCGCGTGCCCCCAGGCGACCGTTGCGGGATTGCAGTTCGTTCTTGACCAGGCGCATGGACGTCACGCGCCCGGCATCGTCGCCGGTGAGCTCCACGGGTGAGACCAGGAACCGGAGAATCAACTTGCGAGGTTTGCCGGCCGGCGTTTGGGCGGCCAAGGACTGGATGATCTCGATCTTCTTGAACAACGTCCGGTCGTCCGCTTCGTCCACCGCGGCCTGGCTCAAGGGGTCGAGTTTCGCCTCGCCCTGCCGCACGTCGATGTCAGCGCCGGGCATCTCGCCGAGCTCGCGCACTTCTGGATTGGTGAACGCCGCCTGGGCGGGCCCGCGGCGTCCCAGCATGTACACCTTCTTCACCTTGCTTTCCCGCAGGGCGTCGAGGGCGTAGTCGGCGATGTCGGTCGTTTCCAACTCCTCGAAGGTGCGACAGAGAATGCGCGCGACGTCCACTGCCACGTTGCCGACACCGATCACCGCGACGTGTTCCGCCGAGCGGTCGAAGTCGTAGTCCCGGAAGTCGGGGTGGCCGTTGTACCACGCGACGAATTCCGTGGCCGCGTGGCTGCCGGCCAGGTCCTCGCCGGGAATCCCCATGCGCTTGTCGGTCTGGGCGCCGGTGGCGAAACAAATCTGGTGGTAATGTTGCGTCAGCTGTTCGAGCGTGACATCGCGGCCAATATCGACGTTGCCGAAGAACCGGAAGGCGTCCTTGGCGGCGACCTTGTCGAAGACCTTGGTGACGTTCTTGATCTTCTCGTGATCGGGCGCCACCCCGAACCGCACCAGCCCGTAAGGCGTCGGGAGGCGGTCGTACATGTCGACGGTGACGGTGAGATCTTGCTGTTTGAGGAGATGGTCCGCGGTGTAGAATCCGGCAGGCCCCGAGCCGATGACGGCCACTCGCAACGGGTAGTCGGGTGCGCCTGGTTGTGGCATGAACTATTCCTCGAGAGGTTGACGAGGGAATCTAGCGTTGCCGCTTGGGTTTCGCTCCGTTCCGATGACGAGCACGATGGACGATCCACCGAGCCCGAGAGCGGTGCGGAGCGTCTCATTCTCGGCCGCGCACAGCATGCCCGCCAACCCGGCCGCCCCGGACGGGCCGGCCGAGATTGGCGGATCGTTGCGACGCAACAACTCAACGGCGTGGAGTGCGGCGTCGTCGGGTATGGTCATGAACGCGTCGGTGCCGCGCTCGAGGAGAAACCACGCCAGGCGCGACACCTCACCGCACGCCAGGGCGTCCAGCGCCGTGCCGTGGACGTCGGTGATGCTGGCACGTTGGCCGGCGGCGGCGCTCTGGAACAGGCAATCGGCGCGTTCGGGCTCGACCACGATTGCCGTGGGCCGCTCGGCGCCCATGCCCTCCCACAGATGGCCCACGACGGCCGCGGCGAATCCCCCGACGCCACCCTGCAAGAACACATGTGTTGGCGGGACACCGTCGGGGAGTTGGTCGAGTATCTCCCGAACCATCACCGTGTAGCCCTGCATGATGTCTCGGGGGATGTTTACATAGGCCTCGTAGGACGTGTCCGAGACCACGAACCATTCGTTGCGTCGGGCGTCGGCCTGCGCCTGCCGGACGGCCTCGTCGTAGCTCCCGTGGGTACGGACGATCTCGGCCCCGAAGGCGGCGATGGCTTCTTCCCGCTCGTGACTCGCGGCGGCCGGCAGATACACCACCGCGCGGCAGCCGAACATCCGGGCTCCCCATGCGACGGCGCGTCCGTGATTTCCGTCGGTGGCGCAGGTGACCGTGATGCCGGCGGCAATGTCCCGGTGGGCTCCACCCAACACGTCCCGGGCCGTCACGCCTCCGACACCGGTCAACCGCTCGACCTCATGCTGGATCCACCGGAGGACCCCGTAGGCGCCGCCCAAGGCCTTGAAGTTTCCCACCTCAAAACGCTGGGACTCGTCCTTGTAGAGGAGTCGCCCGAGTCTCGCCTGCGCCGCCAAACCGACCAGGTCGTACAGGGGGGTCACCGCGTAGTCGGGCCACGAGCTGATTTCCGCGAAAACGTCCCGATGGTACGCATGACTCAGTATCCACTGCTCGCCCAACCCGTAGGGAGCGCTGCGCTCGAGCTTGGGATTGGCTAGGAAGCGGACGCCGACGGCAGGCAGGTCAGGAAGCATGCAGTTCAATCTGCATTCTGCATTCTGCATTCTGCAATCCGCATACTCTCCGCCCGTCCGCCGCCCGCCGGCCCTTCCCCTTGCCCCGCTTGACACCGCCCCCCGGCTGGAATATCATATCGTAATCCGACATGTCGTGTTACGATACGTTTTGGAGGCCAGGACCATGACCGCTGCCCATACGCCTGAAACCCACCGCCCCCTGAGGCCCGCCGTCTTCCACATCCTCCTCGCCCTCGCCGACGGCGACCGGCACGGCTATGCCATAAAGCAGGAGGTCGAGGAGCGCACCGCGGGGGCGGTGCGGATGGGTCCGGGCACCCTCTACGAGTCCATCCAGCGCATGGAGGGGAGCAACCTCATCGAGGAATCGGATCGGCGCCCCGATCCCGCGGCCGACAAGGCGCAGCGGCGCTACTACCGCCTCACGCCCCACGGCGAGGCCGTGTTGCGTGCCGAAATCACCCGCCTCGCCAACGTGCTGGACTATGCCAAGACCAAGCCCGTCCTGCGGGATTTGGGGCGCGCATGACGGCGACCCGTGATGCATTCATGCGGCGGCTCGAGCAGGGAGCATATCGCCTTCTCTTGCTCGCGTACCCACGTCGGTTTCGCAGCCGATACGGTGCCGAACTCATCTCCGCGTTTCGCGACCAGCGACGCGAGACGCGGTATGCGACTCCCCTCGTCGGCGCCGTGCGCTTTTGGTTCGATCTCACACGCGATCTTGCGGTAACCGCTACGAGACGTCGCTGGTCGGCGTTTCGCGTGCGGCCTGCGGGATCCTCGAACCGGGCCGGCCGGCCCGAGAAGAGGGAGCGGTACGTGGAATCGTTCGCCCACGACTTGCGGCACGCCGTGCGTTCGTTGCGGCGCAATCCAGGATTCACGCTGGTCGCCGTCATGACGATCGCGCTGGGCATTGGCGCCAACACGGCGATCTTCAGCGTCGTGAGCGGCGTGCTGCTGGAGCCGCTGCCGTTTGACGATCCCGATCGCGTGGTCCTCATGTGGAGCGAGAACAGGAATCGCGACATCGAAGATGATTTGATGACGTATCACGACCTCGAGGCGTGGCGCGAGGAGAGCGAACTGTTCACCGGTTTTTCCGCCTCGGTCCATTGGGGACTGACTCTTCGCACGAGTGAGTCCACCCTCGACGTGCGCACCATGCTCGTGAGCGCCAACCTGTTCGACGTGCTGGGGGCACAGCCGCTCTTGGGGCGGACGTTTCGGCCCGACGAGGAAGTGGAAGGACGCCATCGGGTGGCCGTGATCAGCGAGGGGTTCTGGCAGCGACAGTTCGGTGGGGACACCGCCGCAGTGGGGTCGACGATCGTCCTCGACGGCGAGCCGTTCTCCCTCGTGGGCGTGATGCCGAGCGGCTTCATGTTTCCCGACGGTGGGCGGGAGATGTGGGTGCCCCTGGCCGAGTCCTACCTGTTCTCCAAGGCGACGCGAATGTACCCGATCGTCGGCCGGATGAGGGCCGACGTGTCGCTGGCGGCGGGGGAGGAGGAGCTGTCGGTCATCTCCGCTCGCCTGGCGGCAGTGTACCCCGAGAGTCATGTGGGATGGACCGTGCGGGCGGAGAACATGCTGGATCTGGTGGTGGGGGATTCTCGGCGACTCTTGGTGTTGTTGCAGTCCGCCGTGGGCTTGGTGTTGCTGATTGTCTGCGCCAACGTGGCGAGCCTCGTGCTGGCACGTACGACGGCACGGAAGCACGACATCGCCGTGCGGATCGCCCTCGGTGCGGGGCGCGGACGGCTCGTGCGACAGATGCTCACGGAGAGCCTGGTACTCGCCGGGTTGGGAGGTGGTATCGGGATCGTCTTGGCCGTCGTGAGCCTCGATCCCATCCTCGCGCTCGCCCCGTCAGGGCTGCCTCGGATGGACCAGATCGGCATCGACGGCTCGATTTTGGCTTTCGCCCTCGGCCTGTCGGTCTTGACGGGTTTCGTGTTCGGAACGGCGCCGGCGTTTCAGTTTTCCCGCTCCCACCCGGCCGACGCGATCAAGGACGAAGGGTGGCGGTCGACTGGTGGGTTTAGGCGCGGCCGCGTCCGCAACGCCATCGTCGTGGTCGAGCACGCCCTGGCGGTCATGCTGTTGGTCGGAGCCGGGCTGTTGGTGCGGACGGTGATCGAACTGAACGATGTGGATCCGGGGTTCGCCAAAGAGAACGTGCTGTCCGCCACGATTTACCTTCAAGACGACAAGTACGAGACCGCGCAGCAACAGCGGAGCTACTATGACGCGGTCATGGACCGCATCGCCCAGCACGACGGGATCGTGGCGGTCGGCGCGACCAACGCGATGCCGCTGCACCCCGTAGCCCAAAGTTTCTCGCGACAGTTCGTCATTCCGGGCAAGACGGATCCGGAGGACGAGGCGGTACGTGCCGGATTCCGCATCGTGACACCAGGATACTTTTCGGCGGTGGGCATCTCGCGCCTGGCCGGGCGGGACCTGACCCGCGCGGATCGCGCGGACGCCCCGCATGTGCTCCTGATCAATCAGGCGTTGGCCGAGCGATATTGGCCGAATGAGAATCCGGTGGGACAACGCGTGCTCTATGGCTGGGGCGGCACGCGGGATGCCGAGGTCATCGGCGTGGTCGGCAACGTGCGCCACGCAGGGTTGCGCGAGACGCCGGCCCCCGAGATGTACGTGCCCTTTGCCCAGGTGACGATCTGCGGGTGCCTGACGCTGGTGGTGCGGACCGCGACCGAGGCCACGGCCTTCGTCGGGCCGCTGGGCGAGATGATTCTGGAAATCGACCGCACACAACCCGCCTATCGCATCGATACCATGGACCAGCTCTTGGGCGGCCAGGTCGCCCTCGAGCGATTCGTGATGATCCTGGTGGGGATGTTTGCCGGCGTCGCGCTCTTGCTCGCCGGCATCGGCATCTACGGCGTGATGTCCTACACGGTGAACCAGAGCACGCACGAACTCGGCATTCGCACCGCCCTCGGAGCGGATCGCCGTACCGTCGTCGGTCTCGTGCTGCGGCGCGGTCTGATGGTGACCGCGTTGGGAACGGCGACCGGGTTGATCGGAGCGCTGGTGTTCGGCCGCACCATCTCGTCGGTGATGTACGAGGTGAGCACGACCGACGCCACGACCTACGCCGTGATCCTCGGGTTGTCCGTGCTGGCGGGGGGGATTGCGAGTTACCTACCGGCGCGCCGGGCGGCGAGGGTGGATCCGATCATGGCGTTGCGGGCGGAGCAGTAGCACTGGGGGCACGGCCTACGGATAGACGAGCTCACAACCCTCGTATGCCGCGGACCACCATTCGCACCCAACTCGCGGGGCTCAAGAAGCCGCTGCCCCACTGCGAGTCGAACGCGGCCGTGGGGGCGGCTGCGACGATCTCGTCTTCGGTTCGGCCGTCCCGGAGCAGGGCGCGTACCTGGTTGCGGACGGTGCCCAACATGCGCTGATACGCGAGAAGCTCCGCCCTTGTCACCGGCTCCCCGTGCCCCCGCACAATGACGGTGTTGTCCCGCGCCCGACCGAGCGCCCACCCGACCGCGGCAATCAGGCCGTCGATGGAGCCCCCCCGTTCCGCGTCGATGAACGGATAACCCTGGACCAAGAGGTCGCCCATGTGAATGACACCGGCGGCCGGCACATGAACCACGAGGTCGGCCGTCGAATGGGCGGCCGGGGGCCTGAAGACGACGACGGACCGATTGCCCACGGACAGGGTTCGGCTCTCTCCCACCGAAATTCCCAACTCGGGATCACGCGAATCCCCCCGTACGATGTCGGCCTCGCGGGCGAATCGTTCGTTGCCCCCGATGTGGTCCAGGTGTGGGTGGGTGTTGACCACATAGCGCACCGGCCCCGGGGTGAGTCCGCTCACCGTCTCCACCAACAACTCCCCGAGGCCTTCCACGCCGGTATCGACCAGCAGGGAGCCGTCTTGGCTCGCGACCAGCAGTATGTTGCCGACCCGGATCCGGTCGATGGGCTCAGGCACCGACAGCAGGAACACACCCTCGCCCAAGGAACGGACCTCGATGATGGTGTCGGGTCGGGTCGGGGCGGCCGAGCACGTCAGGCCGGCGAGCACTAACAGGGTGGCGATCATGAGCCTAGTTTAATGGAAAAAATAATAAGTCTTGACAAAATTATTTTTCCATAGTATGGTGGTTTCCAAGGAGACCACGACCATGATCTCGACGACCCCATTTCATTTGATCGAAGACGCCGAGGGGGCCGCCTCAGTGTTCAACCCCTTACGGCGTAAGATCTTGAGCGAGCTGGACGAGCCGGATTCGGCTGCCGGCCTCGCCCGACGGTTCGGCATGCCGCGGCAGCAGATCAACTACCACCTCCGCCAGCTGGAAAGAGAGGGCCTGGTCGAGGCCGTGGGGGAACGCAAGAAGCGGAACTGCACCGAACGCCTGGTGCGGGCCGTCGCCCGGTCCTACCTCATCAGCCCGGCCGCCCTCGGCAGGCTCGCCATCGACCCGGCCCGGGTTCGCGATCAGGCCTCGAGCGCCTATCTGGTCGCGGTAGCGGCCCAGGTGATTCGCGAGGTGGCCGCGTTGCGCGATCGAGCCGATCACACCGACAAGAAGCTCCCCACGCTAACGATGCAGGCGGATGTGCGCTTTTCGTCTCCCGACGCCCAGCGCGCCTTTGCCGAGGAGCTGTCGCAGCAGGTGGCTCGCCTCGTGGCCAAATACCACGACGACGAAACGCCGGACGGACGCACCTTCCGGGTGTTGGTGGGGGCCTATCCGGCTCCCGTGAACACCCAGGACGAGAACGGGCCCTCCGAGGAGATCTCATGAACCAGCAAACCACCAACCATCCGGCCACGACCCGCGGTCGCTCGGTCGAACGACAAATCGAGATCGACGCACCCATCGAAGCCGTGTGGAAAGCCCTGACCGACGCCGAAGAGCTGACGCGCTGGTTTCCGCTGAATGCGAGAGTCACACCGGGGCCGGGCGGGTCCATCTGGAAACAGTGGGAGAGTGAAGCCGCGGGCGGCGAAGACGAGCGTATCGAGATCTGGAAGCCGGGACAGCATCTCCGCACCGCGGGCAGTGAAGGCGAGTGGGCCGGTATCGCCACCGACTACTACTTGCAGGGCAAGGGAGGCGGCACGGTCCTCCGCGTCGTGAGCTCCGGGTTTGGAGAAGGTGACCAGTGGGACGAGATCCTTGGCGCGTGGGGCCGGGGATGGGATTTCGAGCTCCGAGGGCTGCGCCACTATCTGGAGAACCACCATGGCCAGCGGCGTGATGTGGCGTGGGCGGTTGCGCCGTACACGTGCGGCCACGAGGCGGCCTGGACGCACCTGACCAAGCCGGGTGGTTGGTTCGGTGCGGGTGGCCTGACCGGTCTCGATGCTGACTCGTCGTACTCGGTGGAGACGGCCTCGGGAGACCCGCTCTCCGGAGTCGTGCAGGTGTGGGATCCACCGATGCAGTTTGCCGGACGCGTCGAAGGATGGAACGACGGCATGTTCCGCGCGGAACTCTACAGCGGCCGGGTGATGCTTTGGCTGTCGACGTACGGCGTACCCGAGGCGGACGTGCAAGCTCTCCAAGGCCGGTGGCGCGAATCGGTCAAAGATCTCTTTGCCGGCATGTCATGATTGGCTCGCGTTGCTCCGCTGCGGCGATTGTCGTGGTGGCCGTCATCGTTGGGCCGCAGCGTGGAACCGCGCAGCAATCGATGCGGGTTACCGGCCCGGTCGGCGTGACCATCGACGGTATTTTCGACGAAGCCGTGTGGCAAATGGTCGCACCGATCACGGGGCTGCGGCAGCAAGAACCGGACGAGGGGGCTCCCGCCACGGAGGCGACCGAGATCCGCGTCTTCCACGACAGCACGACGCTCTACATCGGCATCATGGCGTTCGACCGGGAACCTGATCGAGTCATCGGCCGTATTTTGCAACGCGACCGGGTGATGCAATGGGACGGTAACGGGTTGCAGTTCGCCGGGGACGATGCGGTCGCCATCCTCATCGACGCCTTCCACGATCACCGCAATGCCATCGTCTTCGCCACTAACTCCAACGGTGCGGAGTTCGATGCGCAAGTGGGGGACGAGGGCCGAGACGTGAACGTCAACTGGCGCGGGGTCTGGTCGGTGGCCGCGCAGCGACATGGCGACGGCTGGAGTGCGGAGTTTGCCATTCCCCTCAGCACGCTGCGTGCAGCGGGTCGCGGCAACGGGGCGTGGGGGTTCAACGTCTACCGGGTGATTCGCCGGCGGAACGAGCACGTGTTGTGGCGTTCGTGGGGCCGGGACGGTGAGGGGTTTCTCCGCGTAAGCCGCGCCGGCGATTTGCATGGTGTCGCCGGCGCCGCATCGGGTGGCGCCGGGATCGATATCAAACCCTATGCGCTGACCCGCGCGACGGAGCAGGGCGCAGGTGCGAGCGCTCCAGGCCGGTCCGGGGAGTTGGACGTGGGACTCGACGTCAAGTACGAGGTCCATCCCGGCCTGGTCATCGACGGCACCATCAACGCCGACTTCGCCCAGGTCGAAGTGGACGACGCGCAGGTGAATCTCACCCGCTTCGACCTCTTTCTTCCGGAGAAGCGGGAATTCTTTCTGGAGAACAGCGGGATCTTTGAGTTCGGCGTGCGGGGCGACGGCGAGCCCCCGCCGTTCCTCATGTTCTTCTCCCGCCGCATCGGCGTCTCGGATGCGGGGGTCGTTCCGCTCCTCGGCGGCGTGCGCATGTCCGGACGCCTCGGACGGCAGACGCTCGGGGTGCTGCACGCGATCACCGCCGAGGCCCACGGTCAGCCGCGGCAGGCACACACGGTGGCCCGTCTCAAGCGAGACGTGGGCGCATCCGGCTACGTGGGCGGCATGGTGACCCGGGTGGGGAGTACCGATGCCACCAACGTCGCCGGCGGGCTCGACTGGTCGCTCTGGCCCACGAAGACGCTGAACATCCAGGGGTTTGCCGCTCGGACCTCCAACCCGTCCGGCGGTGACGCCACGGCGTACCGTCTCGGCGTCGACTATCAGACGGATCGCGTGGGCTTCTCCGGGCAGCACCTCTACATCGGCCCCAACACCCAGGCTGATCTGGGCTTCATCACCCGGACGGACATCCGCCGCAATCACGGCCTGTTGCGCCTGACGGGACGGCCGTCGGCCCTCGGGTTGCGAACGGTGAACCTCATGATCGTGGGAGAGTACATCACCCGGACCGACGGGGAGCCCCAGGACTGGACCACGGGCCCCGCCCTCGGGCTCAATTGGAACTCCGGCGAGACTGTCACGCCATATCTGAAGACCGGGCGCACACGTCTCGATGAGGGTTTTCAACTCGGCGGCTTGGTGCCCGTGTTGCCGGGTGACTATCGGACGCTGGATCTCGGGTTGATGGCGTCAACCAGCACGGCGCGGTGGATCAGCGCCACCGCCCACCTCATGCGGCAACAGGTGTACGACGGTCGCATCGTGACCGCTATCCTGTCAGCGCGTGTTGCCGCTGGGGCGCGAGCATTCATCGACGCAGCATTCACCCGTGGAGATGTCGCGTTGCCCGAGGGGTCGTTCACTACGAACCTCGTATCGCTCCGCACTGTGTACGCCTTCTCCACGCGGCTGTCCGCGTCGGCCCGGGTGCAGTACAACGAATTGGACGGGCGCGTGACGACCAGCGCGCGTCTCGAGTACCAATATCGTCCGGGCAGCGATCTGTTCGTGGTGCTGGAGGACGGACGGGCGACGAGCGGGGTGACGGCGCTGCCCGAGCAGCGTGCGGCGGTGGTGAAGTTCACCTGGTTGGCGCGGCTATAGAGACTACAGATTGGAGGCGGCCGTGTTATCGAGAAAGCAACATGAGGGAACAACAAGTCTGCATTCGCCAACCTAGAATCGCCGGTGTCCTACCCAATAAATGTATAAGTGTACTTGATCAGGAACACCCGATTCTGCGACAGCGGCAGCCTTGGTGGCGAGAGCTGGTCCCGGTCGGTATTGAATCCCTCGGTGTACACGATCCAGAGATCGTTACCTTCGCGGAAGTGATACCGCAGCCGTGCGTTGATGTTCGCGTCGTCTTCGGCGCTGTTGTACTGCACGAAGGTGTTGATGGATAGGTGTTTGTCGAAGGCCGTGTTCACACGGAATCCTACGAGGTGGGCGTCCAACGATTCGTTGCGGTCGGAAAAGCGAATCATGTTGAGCTGATAATCGATGCCCACTTCGAAGTGGGGAGAGGGGATCCAGGTGGGCCCGGCCCGTACCGACGTGCGCCACCCGTCGTAGAAACTCCCTGTGCTGGCGCCTCCCTCTGCCCGTAGTGCCGATCCGCCGGACATCCGAAAATTCACCAGCGCTTCGTGAAACCAGTACTCTCCACTCGGGATCGGGATGCCGCCCAGGATGTCGAAGGAGTCGAGCGCGCTCTCGTAACTGTTGAGCATGCTGAACGACAAATTTCCGCCGGTCTTGAATTCGAATTGGAACGAGGGTTCGATCGACGCCGACTCGACCGATTTGTCGGCGTTGCGCAGAAAGGTTTGTCCGAGGTTGCCGAGGGTGATGCTCCGGAACGGTGAATCGACTCCCATGAACCATTGGTACGAGAGTTGGTTGTCGAAAAAGCTGAAATCGCTGCGGCGTACGAAGCCGACGCCGGGATCGTAGGCGACCCCCGAGCGAACATAGTCGGCGAAGTAGCTGAATCCGTTGTTGTTGCGCCGCTCCCAGCGAGCGAGGAACAGACCGCCGTCGCCCAGGGTTGCTCCGGGCGCCCGGTCGTCGTCGAAGGTCGAGACCCACTTCAACGTCGCGTATTCGTCACCGAACGGTCTCACGACGGCATCGAATCCCACCGCCACGTTGTAGCTGCCATCGCTGCCGAATCGCGTGGTGGCCATACCGCCGATGTTGGAATACGGATTGAATACACGCTGGCGCAGCCGCACCACCCCGAAATTCTCGGCGGGGATCCCGCGTTCAGAGGCCGTTTGCATGTTGAGCACGCCGAGGTCCATCGTGCCCACACGGCCCACGACCCGCGCGCCGCCGTAGATGCGCACCGGCTCGCCATCGTTGAGCCCGATTTGCCGGCTGTGAAACAGCCGGTTCTGTCCGCCGGTGTTGAATTCGAAGAGGCCGTTCCGCTCTTGGAAGAACTGGCGCTTCTCGGGGAAGAACAGGGAGAATCGGGTGAGGTTCACCTGCTGTGCATCGACCTCGACCTGGGCGAAATCGGTGTTGACCGTCAGGTCCAGCGTGAGATTGCTCGTGATGTTGTATTTGAGGTCGCCGCCTATTTCGGTCGTCGGGTCGCTGTTGGAGATGTACCCCGTCGAGGTGCTGTCCAGCTCGGCCTCGCGATTCATCCCCCCCAGCCCATACGGGGTGATGTAGACGGGTTTCTTGCTGTAGACGCCCTCGAAGGACACACGTTGTCCCTGAGAGGGCTTGGCGAAGCCCATTCGCCAGTCGGGTGGAATTGCCGGAAAGAGATGGCGCTCGCTGCGCCGGGTTATCCAGCGATACGCGCTCATGCCCATGACGACGTGGCCGTCGTCGTCCTGGAAGCCGAGGCTCGAGAAGGGGATGCGCATTTCGGCGAACCACCCCTCGCCGTTCTTCTGCACAGCCACGTCCCAATGGGTGTTCCAGTCGCTGTTCAGATCGCGAAAGCTCGTAATCTGCGCGTCGTTGGAGATGGCCCGGTCGGAGCGTACCCCTGCGGGGTTCGTCGTGAACCAGACGGCGGTCTCGTAGTCGTTGTAGGTATCGAGCACGATCGCCATCAGGTCGTCAGAGAACGCGCCGTCGCGGTTCAGGGAGAAAGTCCTGATCTGGTCCGGGCGCGAGTCGTACATGCGCCCGGCCACGTAGAGATAGTCGTCATCGTAGGCGACCCGGATTTCCGTGCGCTGGGTCGGCGCTTCACCGAACGTGGGCTGGTAGACGATGAGGGGCAGAACCGGCACGTCTTGCCAGGCCGCCTCGTCGCTCAGCCCGTCCAGGATGATGGGCCCGGAGAGGCGGGTGAGGGGCATGGGATCCTGGGCTTCGCCGCCCGTCGTTCCGAGCAGCATGAACGCAAGGACGAGGCCTAAATGGCGGCGATGCGGCGTTGAATCAGTGAAGGTGGGCAGTTTTCTTCTCTCGCGTCGTTGAGGGGAAACCTGCCCAAGGTACTCAGAACGCAGCAGTTTTTGCAGCGTTCAGTTCTCGGGGGATTCGAGATCTCCGTTCGTGACACCTCTATAGAGGAATATGCGGGACCCATGGGGAGCGGCTACGATCGTCTGCGCGCCGTGGTGGCCCTGTGAAAAGCTGGCGTGACGTCGGTACGATCGCAACATGGCAGTACGCCACGGCGGCGGTTTGTACCATTCTTTGTGGTGGTACTCGAAATTACTCGGCGCGCAGCGACTCGAGGGGGTCTACGTGGCTGGCGCGGCGCGCCGGGATGTAGGCCGCGAGGAGCGACACGGTGGCGAGCACCATCCCCACGCCGGCGAACGTCACTGGATCGGCAGGGGCCACGCCAAACAGCAACCCCTCGATGGTGTTTCCCAACAAGAAGGCCAACCCCAGCCCCATCCCGAGCCCGAGTGCCGTGATGCGGGCATCCTTCGCCACGACGAGCGCACGAATGCCGCGGGGAGTCGCGCCCACCGCCACGCGAATAGCCAGTTCGTGTCGTCTCATACGCACGCTGTACGCCATCACCCCAAACACGCCCACGGCGGCCAGTACCAACGCGAGGGATGCCAGCGCGCCAACGATTTGCATGGTCAGTCGAGGAACACCGATCGAAGACCGTACGATGTCCTCGAGTGTCAGGATCTGGGCGATGGGTTGGCCTGGGTCTACCCTCCATATGGCACTCTTCACGGCCTCGGCGAAGGAGGACGGATCTCCGTCCGTGCGTACGAACACGGCCATGGTGGGCCGTGGGTTGCGCTGATACGGCACGTAGAGCACCGGCGGCGCGGCCTGGTTCAGCCCCCGCCGGAGCACGTCGTCCACGACGCCGACGATTTCCGTCAGGTCGTACGGGTCGTCGGTTACCCGGATGTGGTAGCCAATGGGGTCGTCTCCGGTGAAATACTTTGCGGCGAACGCGCGGTTGATGACGGCCACCGACGGCGCGGTCTCGTCGTCGCCCCGCGTGAAGGTCCGGCCGCGGATCAGCGAGATGCCTGCGGCAGCGAAATAGTCGGCACTGACCCGCCGCCATTCTTCCCGCGGCCCTTGCCCTGGTTGGGGTGGCGGCCGATCGGGAAAGCGAACGCCTTCGAAGTCGTCTTCATTCTGTAAGGGCACGTAGTCGTTCAGCCCGACGTACGCTACTCCTGGCAATGCCTCGATCTCGCGCAGCACCCCATCGAAGAAACGGACCCGGTCCTCTCGCGGACGTCCGTTGAAATCTCCCATATACAAGCTGAGCACGCCTGCGGGGTGGAGACCCGAGTCGGCCCTCAGCAGGTTCACCGTCGTGCGCACCGAGAGGCCGGCACCTACGAGCAGCAACGTCGCCAGGGTCAACTCCGCGGCGACGAGCGCGTCGTGCATGCGCAGGTTCCCGCGCGTCCCCGATTGCGTCCGCGAGTTCCCCTGGAGGGAACCGGTTTCCCATCGGCGCAGGGCGTTCCACAAGACCGGGGCAGAGAAGACGGCGAACCCACCAACGAAAACCAGCGTGGCGAATACGACCACCGGCCAGCTGAGAACGGGCGTAACGAGGGCAACCTGTGCAGCCGATCCTGGAACAGGCACTACGGGTGGCATGACGGTGCGCAACAAGTCCAACATGACCGTCGCCAGCCCGAGGGCGATGGCGAAACCGGCAAGCGAGATCGTGGCGCCCTCGGCGAGGAGCAACGCCGCGAGCCTAGGTGTCGAAGCACCCAACGCGCGTCTAATGGCCAGGGCGTGTTGCCGGCCCGAGACGCGTATGAGCAGAAGGTTTGCCACGTTGACTATCGCAATGAGCCACACGAACCCTACCGCCACGAGCACGGCGAGGAGTGGGAGCCGGATGTATTGCACCACCGATTCTTGGAACGGCTCGATGAGAATCGACCAGTTCGCAAGGCGAGGGTCTTCTTCCGCGATCGCACCCAGGATCTGGTTGAGGTCCGCACTGGCCGTGGCCATCTCCACGCCGTCGTGCAACCGACCGGCAAGCCAGTAGTTGTAGTTGGTCCGGCTGTGGGTAGCCAACACGTCCTCGTGGAGCGGAACGACGACATCGAGCGCGAACGGGAAGTAGAAGTCCGGCCCCGTGATGCCGACCACGGTATGGGCCGCCCCGTCCAACGTGATGCGGCGGCCGACGGCCGAAGAATCGGCGTTCAGTTTCTTCTGCCAGAACGCATGGCTCACCACCAAGACCGGCTCGCCGCCCGAGAAGCCTTCTTCTGTGGTGAACCAGCGCCCCAGCCACGGGTCGATGCCCAGAGCCGCGAAGAACTCCGTGGTGACGGTGAGCGCATCGAGCACGTGGGGCTTGTTATCCTGCATCAAGACGGTGCCGTCCGGCTTGAAGGCGGCCAAGGCGTCGAATGTCCGGTTGCGTCGGATCAGATCAACGGCGACCGATCCAGCAATGACGTCGCGGAATTGCCCGTTGACGGAGGTACTGCCCCAGCCGATCACGACTCGGTCGGGTGCTGCGTAGGGCAGGGGACGGACGAGCGTGGCGTGGGTGACGGCGCCCACGGTGACCACCGCGGCGCCGCCGAGGCCCAGTATGGCGACGCAAAGAACGCCGAATCCCGGGGCGCGCACGATTGCGGCGATACCCGCAACAACATCCCGTACGTAGAACGCTCCGGCGGTACCGCGCACCCGGTGCACGCGGGGGGAAGACGCAGGAGAGGACCGACGGATATCGAACCACGAGCCGACGGCGCTCACCAGCATGCCGCGAAACGTGCGCGAGAGAAAGCCAAGGCGGGTCCACCGGGAGCCTCCCCGGCTGATTGTGTCGTACGACTCGACGAACACCCTTCTCATCTCGCCGCCGTAGCCCTTCTGGAAGGCCGGCGAGTACAGTGCCAGCAGCGCGTCGAAGACGCGCGTGGTCCTTCGTGCCCCATCCCGCTTGCGGCGGGTCATGCCGTCTTGCCGCGTCGCAGGAGGGCGCGGGCCGGCCCGGTCTGAATGAGCGCGGCCAACCGTTCGGTCTCGGCCCGCGCGACGCGCTTGCCCAGAGGCGTCAGCTGATAGTACCGGCGCCGCTCGTCGTCCCGGTCCGTATCCGCCGGAGCCCGGCGCTCCGCGACCAGATCATCCCGGACCAACTTGGCGATCGTCCGGTAGAGCGAGCCGGGGTCGAGTGCGATCGATCCACCCGAGCGCTCCTCCACTTCGTGTTTGATCCGGTAGCCATGGGCCGGTTCATCAGCGATGACGAGCATGATCGCGTAGGCACGGGGATTCAGGGGGAGGAAAGCATCTGGGGTCACGGAAACTCCGTTATGACGATCGTCTAGAGGCGAATGACATATAGCTGCTTCATGCGACCGTGTCAACCCCGGGGAGGAGTCAACGTTTCGGCACCCCCGCCTATGCCTCTGCTCTGAACGCCACCACAGGCGGAATGCGGCTCGCCGCGCGCGCCGGAATGAGAATCGCCACGACCACCACCGCCAGCAGCACCACCGTCACGGCTGCAAGCGTCATGGAATCTTGTGTCCCGACGTTGTACACCATTGAGCCGAGAACGCGGGCACCCCCATACGCGCCTGCCACACCGACGACGATCCCGAGCATCGCGGGTCGCATACTCTGGCGCAGCACCAGCCGCACGACATCGGACCCCTCGGCACCCAGCGCCATGCGGATGCCGATCTCCCGCGTGCGGCGCGAGACCAGATAGCCCACCACGCCGTACAGCCCGATGGCGGCCAAGGCCACCGCAACGCCGGCAAACACGAACAGCAGCACGAGGTAGAATCGCGCGGGTCCCAACGCCCGCTCCACTGCGGCCTCCAGCGTGGCGATGCTTCGCAGCGGGATGTTGGGATCGATGGACCGAACTTCACGGCGTATCGCGGGCAGTACGTCCGCGGCACCAGGTGACAACCGTGCCAGCATTCTCAAGAAACTGCTGCCTGCCTGGGTCTGGATGGTGTAAAGCTCGGGCACGGGCGCGACCCGCACGTTGCGCGAGCGGATATCGCCCACGACGCCGACGATGGTGTAGGTCTCGTCGTTGGGGTACCCCACCGAGACGTCCAGGTCGATCTGCACGCCGATGGGATCCTTCTCCGGAAAATGACGGTTCACGAATGCCTGACTCACGAGGACGACGCGACGCGTGTTGCGGCGGTCGCCTCGTGCGAACCCGCGACCCTGGAGGATGGGTATCCGCAGCGTTTCCAAGTAGCCGAGGGTGATCGGTCGCATGAGCGCGCTCGCCTCTTGCCCCGGAGGCGGCTCGGGTCGGTCGAGGAGGGTAAACGATCCGCCAATGTTGCTCGTGCCCATGGGACTCCCGAACGCGCCGCCCACCGACTCGACCCCGGGGATCGCGCCGATCCGCGATTCCAACTCGTCAAAGAAACGAACCGATTCGTCGGGACCGTAGCGCGCCCCGGGAAGTGAAACCGAGAAAGTGAGAATGCGGTCCTTGTCGAATCCCAATTCCACGGCATTGAGCTCGGAGAAGCTTCGCAGCAACAGCCCGGCGCCGAACAGCAACATCAACGAGAGTGCGACCTCCACGACGAGCAACGCGGAGCGGGACCACGCGCGAATGGAACCACCGGCACCACGTCCTCGATTCAGGGTCTCGGACACCGGCGTCCGTGCGAGGTGAAACGCCGGCATCAACCCGAAGAGCAACGTGATCACGGTAACCGTGCCCACCGCGAAGAGCAGCACCGTGCCGTTCACGGAGATCTCGTCGAGCCGGGGAAGATTGGATGGCGCCAGTCGCAACAGGCTCCCGAGGCTCACCCGGGCCAGCGCGACGCCCAACGCGGCGCCGGCGGCCGCGAGCACCAGCGCTTCGATCAACAGCTGGGCGACCAGGCGCCCCCGACTGGCGCCGAGGGCCGCCCGCACCGCGAATTCGCCCGCGCGGGCCGTGCCTCGCACGAGGAGCAGGTTGGCCACGTTGGCGCAGGCGATGAGCAACACGAGGCCGACGGCGCCAAGCATCACGAAGAGGCCGACCCTGACGCTACCGTACACGGTGTCGGCGAGGCTGACGAAGCGGAACTCTTTGCCGAAGTTGGAATCGGGGAACGCCTCTTGCAGCCGCGTGGCGAGTGCGGACAGTTGGGCCTGCGCTGCTTCCTTCGTCGTACTGGGCAGCAGCCGCGCGACGAGGCGCATGAGGTGACAGCCGCGGGCGCATCCATCGAGGTTGTGATACCGGGGAACCCAGACCTGTGCCCCATTGGGATAGTCGAAGCCCGCGGGCGCGACGCCGACGATCTCAAAGGTTCGTTCGCTCAGCTCGACCGTTTGTCCCAGCACGTCCGGGTCGCCGCCGTAGCGTTCCTGCCAGAAGGCATGTCCGATGACTGCCACCAATGGTCCGCCGGGGACGTTCTCCTCGGCTCGGAGGTCGCGTCCCAAGGTGGGCGACACATGAAATACCTCCAGGAGACCGGTGGTCACGCGGCTACCGCGAACGAGTTCGGGTTGGCCACCTTGGGTGATGGTGAAGTTCGAGGTGTTGTACCCGGCGGCGGACTCGATGGCGGTGACCTCGGTCTGGATATCCACGATATCCGGTTGCGACTGGGCGAAACCCATGTTCTCATCACCGGTATAGGTTCGCGCGACCATGTACAGATTGTCGGGCTCGTGATATGGGAGCGGGCGCAGCATGACGCCGTTGACCACCGAGAAGATGGCCGTGTTGGCGCCGACCCCCAGCGTCAGCGTCGCGACGGCGATGATGGTGAACCCTGGTGCCCGCGCGAGGTTGCGCAACGCGAAACGCAGATCGCGGAAAAACGTGGCAAGCATGTCGAGTACTCCTCGCCGCATCGATGTCGGCGAAAGGTCGGGATAGATAGGGGCTGGTGGAGCCCGACGGCGGAGACGCCGGGGCAGCGAGCGAAACGCATCGAGCCACGCGGCGGGAAGCGAGCGGGCCACGTCTCGCACGACGGACGACCACCCTTTTGCAGATGGTGTGCGCCGGGCCCGCGCTTCGACGAACTCGAGCATTTCGCGTCCGAAGTGCCGTCGGAACCCGGGTGGGTAGAACAGCAAGAGCAAGCGGAACAGTCTAGTGGCGGGCATGCTCAGGCCGGCTTCAGGTCGTCGAGCACATTCTTTTCCCGCGCAGCATCCAACAGCCGCGTCAGCCGCTTGGTCTCGACCTGGAGCGCCCGGCGTCCTCGACGCGTGATGGCGTAGTAGCGCCGGCGAGGGTCGTCATCGGCGGGATCTCGCCGCGCGGTGGATTGCTGGATCAAACCGCCTTCCAGCGCCTTCTTGATGGCGTGGTAGAGCGTGCCGGGGCCGAGGTCGACGTCGTTTCCCGTACGGTGGGCGACCTCGTCGGCGATACCCAAGCCGTGGCGGTCTTCGTCGGCCAGGGCCAGGAGGATATAGAAGGCGGAACTGGTTATGGGCTTGGCGCCGCTCGCTCCTTTGGGTGACACGCAGACCTCCCGGCCGTTGAAATATCGAAAGACCATATATATGGTCTTTCGATACTTTCGCAAGAG
>JAPULZ010000158.1 GCA_027294455.1 Gemmatimonadota bacterium | reverse complement strand
GATTTCGTGGAGCTGGCCAAGCCGCGGATCGTGGTGATGGTCATGCTCACCGCGGCTGCGGGCTTCTGGCTCGCGGGCCCCGCACCCGAGCAGGCCATGATCCTGTTCCACGTCCTCGTGGGAACGGTGCTCGTTGCATCGGGGACCAACGCCCTCAATCAGGTCAACGAGCGCGACCGGGATGCCCTGATGCGGCGGACACACACGCGCCCGGTGCCGGCGGGCCGGCTGAGTGTCACAGCGGCGCGAGTATTCGCCTGGAGCAGCGGTCTCGCCGGTATCGCGTACCTGGCGGCGTTGGTGAATGTGCTGACCGGGGCGATCGCGGCCGCCACGCTGATCTCCTACGTCTTCCTGTACACGCCGCTCAAGACCCGCACCACGGTGGCGACGCTCATCGGTGCGGTCCCCGGCGCCCTGCCCATCGTGGGCGGCTGGGCCGCCGCGCGGGGAGCGTTGAGCGGCGAGGCCTGGGTGTTGTTCTGGATCATGTTCCTGTGGCAACTGCCCCACTTCCTGGCCCTGGCCTGGCTCTATCGGGAGGATTACGCGCGGGCGGGCTTCAAGATGCTGAGCGTGGGAGATCCTGACGGCCGCATGACGTTCTGGCACGCCACGTTGTATGCGGCGGCGTTGCTGCCGGTGAGCCTGGCGCCGACCATCGTGGGCATCGCCGGGATGACCTACTTCGTCGGTGCCCTCATCCTGTCGGGGGCGTTCCTGCTGGCGAGTGCCGCGGCCGTGCGCCACTGCACGACCTCCAACGCCAAGCGCGTGTTCAAGCTGTCCCTCGCCTACTTGCCGGCGCTGCTCATCCTCATGGGGTCGGGGATGTGATCGGGTTTCACCGGCTGCTCATCGCGACAGCCATATTCTTCTGTGCAGGACTCGGGGTGTGGATGCTGTCGGCCTATTGGGGCAACGGGAGCGGGGTCTTGCTCGTCCTCGGCATCTCGTTTGGCCTGGCCGCGCTCGCCCTGAGTTACTACCTGCGCAACCTCGAGCGGTTTCTCAAGCGTTAGCTCTCCCGTCGCCGGCTGACCGTGAGTGCGAGAGCGATCACGGCGATGCCCACGGCGACGCCGGCGAGGGCGAGAGATCCCCATCCGGTGATGGTCGTCGTGCCGATTATGCGCACGGTGGGAGGGATGCCCGTATCGCTGCGTGGGTCCCAGATGACTTCCGATCCGTTGGCACGGGTGAGACGAACGGGGAAGACGAGATCCTGTTCCCGGGCGTCGCCCGGGAGGCGTCCGTAGAACACGAACTCACGGAATTCGCCGCGGAGCAGCGTGCCGCCGGACCACTCGATGACTTGGGGCGTCGAATCGGTACTCGGCGTGAGTGCGAAGTCCCAACCGTCCATGGGTTCGATCCCGAGAATCATGAGGGCCTCGGGTACGGCGAGGCGGACGTGGACGAATGCGGTATCGGTCTGGTTGATGGCCCGCAACGCGAAGCGCTCCCAGGCCGTGGGTTTGATGCTGGGGGGATGCATGGCGACCTGGGCCGCGGCGTGGGGAGCAATGGCCGCGCACAGGATGCCGCCTAGAGCCAAGCGATGGAGTGGTCTCACGAGGGTCGTTCTCCGGTCCAGTATTGTGTCATGGTCTCGGCGTCCGTCAGGGTGACCTGTTCGCCGGATTTGCGTTTGTCCACCTTCAGGATCAGAAGGCCCGCGCCGAGAGCGATGGCGGAGGACACCGCCGTCCCCACCAGCACACCGAGCTTGCCCACTCCGATGAGGTCTCGGGCAAAGGCCAGCTCCCCGATGAAGATGGCCATGGTGAACCCGATCCCCGCCGCCGCACCCACCACGAAGAAGCCGCCCCAGGTAACACCCGGCGGCAGCACGCTCCAGCCCAGGCGGACGGAGATCCAGCTCACGCCCAGGATGCCCAGCGGTTTGCCCACGACGAGGCCGAGGGTGATGCCGAGGAACACCGTGAGACTGGTGCCGTCCGACAGCTCGACGCCTCCCAGGTTGACGCCCGCGTTGGCCAGGGCGAAGAGGGGCATGATGCCGAACGCGACCCAGGGGTGCAGCCAGGTCTCGATGCGTTTGGCAGGCGAGAGGGCTTCGTTGCGGGCCCTGGCGAGGCGACGCAGGGGTTCCTCCAGCTCGTGGTCGTCGTGGTCCGGCCGCGCCACCTTGGATTTGAAGTCGTCCAGCGCCTTCTGGGCGGCCCTGAGAAAACCTTCCTTGCCGTACCATGGGCGAACGGGCGTCATGAGTCCCACGATTACGCCGGCGATGGTGGGATGGACCCCCAGTTGTAGCATGCCGCCCCACAGCACTATTCCCGGGAACACGAAGATCAGCCCGGGCCGTATGCCCATCCCGTGGAGCCCCAGGGTCGTGAAGATGGCGCCGCCGATCCACCACAGGGCGCTGAGATCGATCCCCGACGAGTAGAACAGTGCGATGATCAGGATGGCGCCGATGTCGTCGATGATGGCCAGGGCGAGGAGCACCACGCGCAGCGTGGCCGGAACCCGGTCGCCCAGCAACGTCAGGATGCCCACGGCAAAGGCGATGTCCGTGGCCATGGGGACGCCCCACCCGGAGGCGCCGGGCCCGCCGGCGTTCAGGGTGCCGTACAGTATCGCGGGAACCAGCATGCCCCCCACCGCCGCCGCCAGCGGAAGCGCCGCACGCTTGATGTCGGACAGCGCGCCCTCCACCAGCTCGCGCTTGACCTCGAGCCCGACGACCAGTAAGAAGATCGCCATCAACAGGTCGTTGATCCAAAAATGCAGCGACCGCTCCATGGACCAGCTGCCCAGAGCTATGGAGAACGGAGTCTCCCACAGGTGCTCGTAGCTCTCGGCCCACGGGGAATTGGCCCACACCAGCGCGATGACCGCCATGGCGAGCAGCAGGATGCCGCTGGACGCCTGCACCTGCATGAAGCGCTCCCCCGGGCGTGTCACGCGCTGGGCCAAACGGCGGGCGGGTTCCCATGCCTCGGGCGGGGGCGGGGTCTGTTGCGGGTCCTGAGTCTCGCTCATCACGAACGCGGCGATCTCTCGTAGGGGTGAGGTGCTGGGCCGAGGGCCGCGGTGGCGATTCGGCGGACCCAATAGTGCATTGGAAGGAAGAGCTTCGACAGGGGGCTAGGGTCCGACCATCTCCACGATCTCCGCGAAGCGGGGGTCGGTGCTGATGGGGTCCCAGATGGCGTCGCTGCGGAGGTAACCCAGCCATCCCGCCTTTTGGCCGACGGCCTTGCGCAACCACTCCAACGCCTCGTCGGTGTTGCCGAGGCAGCAGTGCAGCATGGCGATGTCGGCGTAGGAGACGTACTCCGTCTCGCAGCGCGAGTGGATCTCCGCCAAGATCGCCTCGGCCTCGGCGGTGCGTCCGGCCATGGCCAGCGCGCACCCCATGGCGGCGCGGCGTTGCGGGGTGTCGCCTGTCAGCGCGCACGCGCGTGCCGACTCCGCGATCGCCTCTTCGAATCGTCCGAGCTGGATGTAGCTCCACCCGAGCAGATAGTGTGTCGGCGGGAAATTCTGATCCATCTCGTTCGTCGCCGCGAGGGCGGTCGCCGCATCGTCGAACCGCCGAGCCCAATAGTATTGCAGTCCGACGTGGGAGCTGACCAGGACGGCCGTGGGGAAGAGCCGCGCCGTCTCGTTGGCCAGTTCGATGGCCTCGTCGTGCCGGCCCACCGCGGCGAGGTACATGCCACGCATGACGCGCGGCTTCGGGCCTGCCGGATCCAGCTCGCGCGCCCGCTCGGTCGCCCGGTCGGCGCCGGCCCAGTCGTAGTCGTACCACATGCACACGAGCCCGAGGGTCGCGTGGGCGTCGGCCAGTGTTTCATCGAGCTCCATGGCCCTGAGTGCCGCCGCCTTTGCCTTCGGCAACCCGACGTCGGGCGAGACCTTACCCAGGGTGACCGACATGACCACGTAACTGCTCGCCAGGCCCGCGTGGGCGAGGGCGTAGTCGGCGTCGAGGTCGGCCGCCTCCTGAAACAACTCTATGGACCGCTCCACGCCGGCCACGGTGAACTTTTCCCAGAAGAACCGCCCGCGCAAGTAGAGATTGTACGCCTCGGGATTGTCGGTTGGTTTTTTCGCGAGCATCGCCATGTCCTCGGGCGACAGGGTCGACTGCAGCGCGGAGGCGATCCGCTCGGCGATCTCGCTTTGGATTTCGAAGATGTCGGTCAGCTCGCGGTCGAACCGCTCGGCCCAGAGATGCTTGTCGGTCTTCGAATCGATGAGCTGGGCCACGACCCGCACGCGATTGCCCACACGGCGCACGCTGCCTTCGAGGATCGACCCGACCCGCAGTTCGTCGCTGATCTGCCCCAAGCTTTTTTGAGTGTCCTTGTACTGCATCACGGAAGTGCGGGAGGTGATGTCCAATCCGGGGATCTTCGAAAGCTGGGTGATGATGTCGTCGGTGATCCCGTCACTGAAGTACTCGTTGTCCGGGTCGGCGCTCAAGTTGGAAAACGGCAACACCGCGACGGACTTGTGCGCCGTGGCCGCCGGATCGAGGGTTGCCGGCAACTCGTCTGTGGTGACCGCCTCTCCCAACTGCGCCTGAGTGACCCGCGGCTTCAGCATCTCGAGAAACTCGGCCGCCGTCTCGAACCGCTTGTCGCGGTCGATCTCCATGGACCGGTGGATCGCCTGGTCGATGGTGGCGGAGACCGTCCAGCCGGCGTCGCGCAGTGTGGGGATGGGGTGCGAATACCGTGCGGCCAGTATGGCCTCCACCGTGGGTCCGGGAAACGGTGGCTGGCCCGTCAGCATCTCGTAGACGACGCATCCCAGGCTGTACACGTCGGCGCGGGGATCCACTTCCAGGCCCCTGATCTGTTCGGGGCTCATGTACCCCGGCGTCC
>JAPULZ010000157.1 GCA_027294455.1 Gemmatimonadota bacterium | reverse complement strand
TTTTTTGCTACCAACGATGGCCGATTAGAACCGAGCGAGGCGAGTGACATTGTACTCGCCCCGACAGCCAATTCGGGACGGCGATTGCCCGCCGGGACCTTGGCCGATCATGGAGTCAGTCCATGGGCACGGGGGCGATGCGCTGAAAGCGCTCGTGGGCGTTGCCGCTGCAAATCAAGATCTTCTACTCGTATGCGGATTTGCCGGAAATCCGCCAACCCATGGCGAGGATTCCGAAGACACACGCGTGCGACAAGGCGCCCATCGCGAGGAGGGCGGCAAAAGCGTGCCCACAGAGCGCCCCCGTGCAGATCACGAACAGCCGCAAATCCCGCTTCTTGAGCCGCACGAGAAAGTGGTCCGGGTACGGATGGCCGTGGCGTAGCGTGAACTCTTTGGTTGCGTAACTCGTGAGCAGGAATCCAGTCCCGGCGACGAATCCACCCGCCCAGATCCAACCCGACAAGCCCGCCTGCTGACCCGCGCAGGCAGAGGTAACCGCCAATGTGACGGCCATGTCCGAGTACCGGTCGAGGATCGTGTCCAGCCAGGCACCGCGCGCCGACGCGAGATGCTTAAGGCGAGCCACTTCCCCATCACATCCGTCCACGATGGACGCCAACTGAACCAACAGCGCCCCGAGCACCATGGCCACGAAATTCCCCAGAGCCAGGAACGCCGCCCCGATCAGCGAAACGAGAAAGGAGATGAGGGTGATCTGATTGGGCGTAATGGGCGTCGTCGCCAGCCAGACCGAGAGCCGGGTCGAGATCGGGCGATTGAGGTAGGTCGAAATGTAGCCATCTTCGCGCCCCTTGGCGAGCGAATAACGGAGGCGACGGGTGGCTTCGCGGTAGGCCTGAGAGGTATCAATGTCGAGCCAGGCTTGGCCCGTCATGTCGACCGCAATCACGCCGCCGCCCGCAGCGAGCTGGTTCACGCCATCCGTAAGGGAATGTCGGCCGGCAGCGGCGGCTGCGCGCAACCCCTCGAACAGGGCGGCGGTGCAGCGAAACACACCCATGTCGGCGGCGTCCCATCTCTCAAGCGACTTGCCGAGCTGGGCAACGCGTCCGTTCCTTAGTGTGACCTTGGTCACATCGTCCAGATCGAAAACCTGCTCCTTGTCCCGATCCACGGCCAGGCAGATCTCTCCTGGGCCCAATCGTGTTTGCCGAACCGCCTGAATCACGGAGGGGTCAACCATGTGGTCGACCATGAGCAGAAGAAATGAGCCATCGGTCACCTTCGCCGCAGCGGCCAGGGCACTGGCTCCATTCCCGAGCTGCCAGTCCGGGGCGGTGACAAAGTCGACCACGCACCCACGCCGGGCGGCCATCTCAGCGATGTGTGCGCGAACCTCCTCCTCCCGGTGTCCGACGACGAACAGGAAGCGTTGAATCCCCGCCTTCAAACAGACCAGGACGGTTCGTTCGGCCAGCGACAGACCGAGCAGGGGCAAAGCCGGTTTCGGCGGGCCGGCCTGATGCGGGATCAGGCGACTTCCCTCGCCGGCGGCGAGAATCACCGCAAGCGTCGCCTCGTCGGAAGGGCGTTCAGGCGACGAAGTCGATGGCATCAGATCTCATGATCCCGTAGTGGCGCGACCCCTCCACGGATCACCATCGCCTCGAGGTCGGCCTCACACCGACGAAAACGCCGGCGACATTGGCCGTGCACCGCCGTGAAGGTATTGCTCGACTTCGACCCGCCCGGGAATTCCGCGCAGGCCGATGTCCTCCACGGAGATGGAAGCGGCCACGTTTGCGAAATGTGCCGACGCCTCCACGTCACCGGTCTCCCAAAGACGGACAAAGAAGAACGCCGCGAAAACATCCCCGGCGCCTGTCGCATCGACCTCCCGGGCCCGTCGAGGCGCCATCCACTGCTTCCGGCCCTCGTGATAGACCGTACAGCCGTTCCGGTCTTGTGTGACGACGAGCACCGGCGTTAGCGACGACCACCGTTCGGCAAGCGTCCAGTCTCCCTGGATGTCCTCGATACTCACCACGGCCGCCTGCAACAGTGGAAGGATCCGCTCCGCGTCAGGCCGGGGATCGAATGACACAACCCCCGAGTCGGACCATGTCCGAAGCCAGCCCTGGAGCGTCGCCACGAGAAACGACCCCGCCAGGGACGCGGCCACCGAGGGGTCGAGTTCCCGAGCCACAGGGCCGAGGTGGACCACCGTGGCCTCCCGACGATGCTCCAAAATCTGTTCCACCTCGATGGGGCTGGCCACCGCATCGACGATCTGCGTACGCCCGCATGGACCGTACTCGTTGCGGAAGGTTGTGGTGTTTACCGATTTGACGATTCCCGGGTCGATGTCGGCAAGCTCCGGAGGAACCACAAAGCTACTCGCGCACGCCGTGATGACGATCGGTTGCCATCCGAGCCGCCTGGCCGCCGCGGCCGCGTAGGTCACGGTGCCCCCGACCGTGTGGCTGCCGTCTGGCAATCGGTCCTTCGTAACGTGTCCGACCACCAGGTACCCCTTCGCTTTTCCATTCTGCATTTCTTCTCCACGCTTTGGTATCAGCGGCGGCTGGCCTGTTCCCACGCTCGCCCGCTGCCTATCGAGGATCTTGAACCGGCTACGTCCCAGGCGGGTAAAGCTCGGCACCGGCCGCCGAAGGCGATTTTCGGGAACCAGGTTCTCACGCCCCAAGAACGGGCCGCTACGACAGGACGCGTGCGCGGAAAAAATGGTCAGCGGATCGGCCCATCAGTCTAATGCTGCGCCAAGCCCAGTCAAGAGCTACGACATAGCTCCGAAGCACGATTGAAGCAGGTGTCAGGCATCGGCGAACCGAGCGACGGCGCGCACCGTGCCCGAAAACAGGGACGCCGTCCGATAATCACGGGCTGCTGGCGCCTTAGTCGGCACTCGTAGCTGTGTTGCGAGAAACCAGTCGATAGTCTGGGGTAGCCGATGCAGTATTTCGCGCCTCATTCCGCAAAACTTGACCGACCCTCCAGCCGCTGTACTGTAACCGCAAACGTAGATGACAGCGCATCTTGCACGGAGCCGCAGCCTGTGCCCCCGAAGCATCGCATCGTCATGGTCAGGCTGGATGAAGCGAGCCGAGCCGCCGTCGACCAATGCCTTCCTTCACACCATTTCGAGATAACGGACTTGTCACACATACCCAGCTCGCCTCTCTCGATCCAGCCGGACCTCATCATCTTCCGAGCCGGCAAGTTG
>JAPULZ010000156.1 GCA_027294455.1 Gemmatimonadota bacterium | reverse complement strand
GACCGCTGGCACGGGGCGCCACGCCACGCAGGAATGCTGCGGATGACTTTTTCGGGAGAGACAAGACTTCGAGTATACGGCGAAACTCGGCGGATGCTGTCGTTGTCGAGTTCTACTATTTGAGCCGTTCGAGTGGTCGGGCGACGTTGCAGGATCGAGCTACTGCTCGCGTTCGGGACGGCGTGCCCGTAGCAGGCTCCATGCCCCCGGTCAGGACGTCGACTGGAAGCATCCGCTCAGCCACACCCTCTATTCGCGACAACCTCTGCATTGTCAAGACTGCGCGCCACTTTGATCTCGCGGAGCTCGGTCAGGTCGGCTATGCGTTCCTCGCGCGGAGTTTCACGCCCGTACGACTCCGGACGAGGTTTTCGGGAGAGACACCCTCTGGCGGCCTCTGAGGCGGCCACAGCGCACGTGGCGAAGGGACGAGGCGTCGCAGTTCGAGTAACATACGACGGCCATGTGCACAAAGGCGTTGCGCGAGTTGTTTGATGTCGGGGACCACGAGGCGGCGAAGTGCAAAGGGTCGAAGGATGATCCCAGGCACCACGAGTGGTGGGTGTTCCGAAGAGTCGACGAGTCGGAGGTCGCGTCGGAGCTGCCGAAGGGTGTTCCTGGCCTCCTCTTCAAGCCGAGGCGGTGTCTGCGGGTGCTGTGCCGGGACTGTAAGGCCGATGGCATCATGGGGTGTTCCAAGGACGAGGAATGGGAGGGCGCGGCGCGGGCGGTGATTGAGCCGTATCGGCTTCACCTCGATCGCGGGGAACCCGGCAGGCGCCAGAGTATCCGTGTAAAGGACATACACGAGCGGCGGCGGGATGACTGGCCTTGGTTGACGGGCTGGCAATACCCGGACGACGCAGTCGACGAGTAAACTGACGGCAGGGCAGAATTGGCAAAAGACCCTCGGCCGCGCCGTCAGCCGAAGGCCAGCAGCACATCGGCCAAATCCAGCACATTCACGGTGCCGTCGCGGTTGTGGCGAGAGCCCTAATTCCGTCACGCTGCCAAATCCCGAACTGTGAGATCACCTGTGTTTTCGTCTGCTGGCAACCCTCGACCACAGGCGGCGCGCAAACTGAGTCGTGACAAGTGCTAATGCACGTAACGCCTCAGGGGGACCCTGTGGACAGACCGGGCACGGCCCCTGCGGCCAATCGGAGGTACAATGGCCGCCGCTGGATGAGGGTGGGGAAGCCCGGCGGAGCCTCGGGAGAAGGGTTTGGTGGACACCCTTGAAAAAAGGAAGTTTTGTCATGAACACCGCATGTACTGTCGTGGGAATTGGAGTGGTGGGGATCGCCTTGGGGCTGGCGCCGCTCGGACCGACGCCTGCCGAGACGGCCAAGGTCGCCAAGACCATCGTCAACAAATCGGCCAACATCCGCCCCAACGAGCTGGTGCTCATCAACGGCGGGCCGCGGGACCAGCAGTTGCTGGAGGACATCGCCGTCGAAGTGCGAAAGCTAGGCGCCCATCCGCTGATCACTTTCGAGAGCGATCGGCTCATGCGCCGGCTGGTGGTGGACGTGCCCGAGCGCTTCGACACGCAGGAGGCCGCCTTCGCGATGCAGTTGGCCGAGATCGTCGACGCCATACTCACGGTGGAGGTGGGCGAGGACCCAATGCTGCTGGCGGACGTGGACCCGCAGCGCCTCATGCGCCGGGCCAAGGCGGACGAGGCCGTGTACAAGAAACTCCTCGAGCGGAACGTGATTCAGACTCACCTGGGCAACGGGCTCTATCCGACCACGGCGCGGGCGAAGCAGTTTGGAATCTCCAAGGACAAGCTGGCCGAGATCTTCTGGGACGGCGTCAACGCCGATTCCAAGAAGCTCCAGGCCACCGGGCAGCGCGTCAAGCGAACGCTCATCTCAGGACGGCGGGTCCGGATCACTGCTCCAAACGGCACGGACCTGAAGCTTGATATCGCTAGACGGCCGGTCTTCGTGAGCGACGGGGTGATTTCCAACGAGGATCGTTACGCCGGCGGTCCCGCCTGCCAGGTGTGGCTGCCCGCGGGCGAGGTGTACGTGACCCCCGTGCCGGCGACCGCCCAGGGGACGTTCGTGGTCGACACGTTCTTCTATCAGGGCAAGCTCATCGAGGGCTTGAAGCTCGTGTTCGCCAACGGCAAGCTGACAAGCATGACGGCCAAGGGCGACATCAGGCCCCTCAAGAAGGCCTACGATGCCGCGCCCCCGGGCCGCGAGATCTTCGCCGCGCTGGATATCGGCATCAATCCCGAGGTGAAGGTTCCGGCCGGCTCGCGCATGGTCACCTGGATGGCCGCCGGGACGATCAGTGTCGGGATCGGCGGCAACACGTGGGCCGGCGGCGACAACGAGGCGCCGTTTAATCTGTATGCGCACCTGACCGATGGCACACTCCAGATCGACGGCCGCACGCTCATCGAGCAGGGCGAGCTCCGTTCCAAGTAACCGATCTCGTCCACCGTCCTTGTCCGACCATGGGGTGCCGCTGCCGCCGATCCCCGGCGTCACCGGCGCCCCGTTTTCTCATTCCTAGAGGGGACGAACCGCAGAAACGCTGCGACGCCATCGGCCTGTGCGTCACCGGCAGCAAAGCCTCCCGACCCCTTTCCAACCCCGGCCCCGCGGAGGCCGCGACATTCGCCGCAACCCCGAGACGATCCGCACCCCGGAGGCGCGTTTGGGTGCTCTGGGCATGAGGGATTCTAGCCCCGGGCTCGTTGAGCCTGGGCCGCGATTCGGTAGAGTGGGGCCAGTTTCCCAAGGCCGTTCCGCCACAATCGAAAATCGCCCTGCCCGGCGGCGTGTCCCTTGCCTTGGGAGTCCACGTCTCGGGCAGGGCGTGTCCCCGGCGGCATGGCGGGGAAAGGAGTCCATCATGTCGAAGCACACGGACGAGTTGCTCAAGGGCCGCGAGGCGGAGAAGGTCCGGAGGGAAGAGGCGTGTCGGGAGTTGAGACGTAAGCATCCGTACTTCGCCGAGTGGAGCGATGCCGACCTGTTGGATTTTGTGCTGTGCGAGCGAGAGGGTCAGGGAGGGCACAAATGGGTGATCTTCGGCAGGCTCCGCGGTGACATCCGTCCGACCATCTTGGTCGAGTGTGCCGGGTGTCACATCATTGGGCATGTTCGGTCCTTCACCAAGAAGGAATGGTACGAGGCCACCGGCACGACGGGGCCGCATCGGTTTCTCGGCGAGGGGGAAGTCGTGGATTGGAAGTGGCGAGAAGTGCCACGTCCGAGGAGTGAGCGATGAGCCCTAGGAAGTTGTTTGACGAGTTGAACGTGAGGAACTTCGGGACCTTTTGGCCCCGCAATCGTCTCCTGCGGGTGCCCGAACCACGGTGGGGACTGGGGAGCTTCCGAGAGATCGGAGGCTCTCTTTTTCGCAGGGCCGCTTCGAGCACCTTGACAGGGGTGGCCGGGTGCGGTAGGTTGTGGGTGGACTCAACGGCAACCGATCCATTCATGGCTCGGCCGTTTCGAGTCCGTCTCCGGCGGCCGAGCTTCAACCCCTTATATCCTCGCTCGCGTGTTAGGGACGGAAACCCCGAGCGGGGGACTCAACCTCTCCCTGCCCGGCT
>JAPULZ010000155.1 GCA_027294455.1 Gemmatimonadota bacterium | reverse complement strand
CCGGTGTTGAGTCTGAGATCGCCAGGGGCGTAGATGACGGGAAAGTAGCTGCCGCACGGGGCGCCTTGATTGAGGGGATCTCCCCAGTTGGTCGGGTCGGCGGTGTTGCAATCGCCGCCCGCCGTGAGGCTCGGTGCGACATCCGGATTCATCAAAGTGAAACCGGTCTTGTTGGCCAACGCGATGAGGCCGTCCCACCCGAGGTTGCCGAACTCGAAAAACGTGGCGTCGTCGATGGTCGGATCCTCTTCGATCGGGGGCTGCCCCTTGATGCACGTGGGGCAGTTCGTCCAGTCGACGTCGCTGGCGTCCGGAATGCGAATCCCGGCCTTGTTTTTGGGCGGACCACACGTTGCCCATCCGGACGGAGTCCGGTCGCGCCCGTCGATCTGTCCGTTACCCCGGCGAGTAACGCCACCCCGCGTGGTGAGGGATGCCTCGATCTCGACGTTCAGAGGAACCAACTTGACGAAGCTCCCGAGCCGCTGCCGCGCGAGACCGCTGGCGCTCGTGCCGGTGATGTCTACCAGAAAAAGCTCGGGGTTGAGGCGGCGTACCACGCCCGCATATGTTCCCGCATTGCCCGGTGCGGCGCCGTTGACGTCCGCCGTTGCATCCACCGCCATCGTATTCCAGTCCTGGAGGTTCCAGCTCGCCATGGTTTCGTTGAGCCCCAACTCGGTGACCGCGAACGCCTGGCGCATTTCACCCGTGTTCTGCGCCTGCCGATGCTCGAGACGTGCGGCGGTGGCGACACCGACGATGAGGCCACCTATGACGATGATGGCCATGATGGATATGATGAGAGCGATCCCTCGCTCGTTGCGCTTGTTGTGAGTGTTCATCGATGCCTCCAACTAGAAACGTCTGTTATTCCGAAGGGCGATCCGGGTGATGATGGAATCGCTGATGTAGCCCTGGCCGCTGACGGGCCCGGCGGACCGTCCCCGCACCGTGATTCCGATGCTGACGATCCCGGTGGTGAACGCCGGCGTGGCGCCGGCGTCGTCGAAGTAGGTGAACGCGAGGCCGTTGGCCTCCAACGGGCCTATGAGGGGTCGCATCGAAGTCCAGGTCGCACCGCGGTCGGCGGTCCGTCTGCCGAGCCAATAGTCGCCGCCCCCCAGGTAGAGGGAGAGTTCCTCGACGGCGAACCCTCGAATGGGAGAACCCAGTGTGACGTCGGCGAGAGCCGCGCCCGAGCCACCGGATCCGGCGGTGATGTCGACCCGCAGGATCGTACCGGGTGACGCGTCCGGACAGGCGCCCGCCGCGACATCGGTCAAGCCTCCGACCAGCCACACATCGTCCGTACGTATCTCCGGATCGCCGTCCGCGTAGAGCAGCACGGAATCGAGCCCAGCATCCGGAGCCCGCATGCCAAACAAGAGACCCCGCGCGACCGTGAACTGCACCCGCCCTGCCGCGGCGACGGGCGGTGTGCACAGCACGCCCGTCCACGCCATGGCGCGGATCCGCAGGCTCGTGGGACTGGAAACCAACACGTCCCCGTCGGCGGCGTCGAGCTCACGGAGGAGATGACCCAAGTAAAGTCCTGCCGCACGCGTGGTCTGCTGCACGTCCATGCGTTGCACCTGCGTGTTCGTGGTCCGCTGCGTCGCATTGATGGATTGATACAGCGCCGCGAGGACGACTCCCATCAGCCCCATCACGACGACCATCTCCACGAGAGTGAAGCCACCTCGCTTCAGATGACACATGACACGGTCGTCCCCAGCGTATCGACGCGGGTCAAACCCGAGAAAGCCGGATACGCGACGAACATCAGTACGCGTTGGGCGTTGCCACCAAACACCGGGGTGACCTCCCACTTCAGCTGGTAGATGCCCCCGCGGGTATCGGTTCCATTCACCAAGTCGTCACAATCGGTGGCGCGGATATTCTCCAGACGTTCCTCGGCGTAGAAGCTCGCCGTGGCAACGCGGTCGCCACTTCCGAGCAACCGCGTGATGCCGGCGGTGGTGCCAAGCAGGCCAAGCACACCGATGGTAAACACCGTCACCGCCACCGTGAGCTCGATCAGGGTAAACCCGCGCTTGTCGCTCACCATTCCGCTTTTCCTACCGGAGAAATTTCCAGTGTGGCTTCGTAACCGTCCTTGGTGAACTTCACCGTGATCCACGACGACCCAAACGAGAGACCTTGAGGAGTGAATTGAATAGAATCCCCATCTGTTTCGAACGAAACCCCATACCGTTCCGCGATACTGTTGACCATTCCAACAGTGTCGATACCGCCGCCTTGCACCTGACAAGCTGTCACCCACACACGATCGGACGTGTCATCCAGATGGAGGACGGCGTTGCATCCGCGATGCGCGCCGACTGCACGCGCGCCGGCCAGATGTACCGTCACCTCGCGGCGCGCTTGCCGCACTTTCTCCCGGCCCATCCATTCCTGAAACCGCGGAAGACCGAGCGCAGACAGTATCCCCATGATCACAATGGACGTGATCACTTCGAGCAACGTGAAGCCGGAGCGAGTCACGGGAGCCTCCAGGGAAGGTCTACGGAAATCGTGGCATGCACGAAAACACGCCTCTTGCACCAGGCAAGATTAGACGTGTGCACCTTGTGAAACTGTGATAGCGGATCCCGCGGCACTGTGTCGTCGGTCACAATCGATGAGGACTACACGAAACACGACGGAGACTACACCAATAAACGTGATTTTCGGCATGGACAGAATGGCTGAAGCACCATACCTTGGCGAGCGTCATGGAAGAATTCACGCTCCTAGTGTCCGATCCACCGCACAACGAACCAGACTTCGCAGCGGCAGCACCAAATTTCGGACTCACCGCCGCGGAAGTGCGTATGAAAGCCAACTACCCGATACCGGAGATTTGGCTGGCGGATACCGAAGCGCAAAAGATCGACAGCTCCATCGAGAGCCTTCGTGCAACGGGACTGAGCGTCACGGCGGTGGCAAGCGACGCGCTCGCCGCCATCCCCGACCAAACGGTCGTGAAGTCGTTTGCATTTTCCGACAGCGGGTTGACGATGACGCTGGATGAATCGGACGTCGAACTTCCTTTCGACGAGGTGATCGTCGCCGTCTTCTGCCAACCGCGCGAAGCGGTTGGGGAGGAGTCCTATCGTTCAGTGGGCAGCCCGTTGACCAGCGGCTTGTCGGCCCGGGTGAGCCTCGCGGGCCTGCCCGGTCCCTCCAAACGCCTGAGCATGGCCGGCCTTCAGGAGACTACGGCGCGCAGTCCCTACCTCGACATCTACGCGTCGCACGACGGCAAGGTGATCCGCTACGCGGTCGTACAGGACGAGTCGGATTTTGCCGGCCTCGGTGAGCTACAGTTGGCGCGGGCGGTCGACAACATGGTCATGTTCGTGGCGGAGCTCGGAGACTGTTTCAAGAACGCCGTCGTGGATCGTCGTCTCATGGATATGCAGCCGCGTTCGCGCGCCATGGTGACGCAACGAACCGCCCACACCGGCGTGCGGAAGGGGTTCTCGTTTGCCACCTCCGCACTCTCGCAACTCCTCGAATCGATCGACCCGGATATGAAGGACATGACGCAGTTCGAGCTCGCATCCCGCCTCGCGTACCTCACCAAGCGATAGTCACTCCTCGGCGCACGGCACGTCGGTCACGACCTACACACCCAAAGAGCCCGATTCGGGAGCCCGGCCGGCCCGTCGGGGTATAACATAAGGAATGGGACGAACCCGGAGAGATGCTCGACCGGAGCGCCCGACGTCCCTAGTTTGACATAGACGCTCTTTCGGAGACAGCTCCATGCTCCAGCGCATTCGCCGCTTCTTGGCCCTCGCCACCTTCCTGCTCTTGGTGCCGACGTCCCCGACGGCGACGTCGGCCCAAGCCGTCACACTCGCCGAGGCGCGATCCCGCACCATCCCCGTCGTCTTCCAATTCGAGCGGCAGATCACCGAAGATGTGGGACGCGACGGTATCGGCGGCATCACGGCTGCCGCGTTCGTGGGCAACGAAGTGTTTTGGATCAAGGGATTCGGCTGGGCCGACCAGCAGCGGCAAATCGCGGCGGGGTCACGGACCATCTACCGCATCGGCGCGATCTCCAAGTCGTTTACGGCCGTGGCCATGGCGCAGCTGGCGGCCGAAGGCCGTTTCGACCTGGACGACCCAGTGGTACAATATTTCCCGCCGCTCCGACAGCTGGCGGCCACCGAAAGCGAAATAAACGCCATCTCGTTCCGGCGGCTCGCCAGTCACACCGCGGGCCTGATCCGGGAACCCAACCTCCCCGACGCGGCAGCAGGACCCATCGCCGAGTGGGAGGACAAGGTCATCGCCTCGCTTCCCACGGTGACCCTGCTGGGACCTCCCGGCGAGCAGTATTCCTACTCGAATATCGGTTTCGGCGCTCTGGGCCTGGCAACGTCTCGCGTCGCGCGCCGGCCTTTCATGGATCTCGTCCGGGAGCGGATCATCGGCCCGCTCGGCATGAACAACACCATGTTCATCATGACCGCATCCCTCCAGCCCCACCTCGCCGTCGGATACATGGTCGACGACGACAGCACCGTCAGCATCGCGTTGCCGGAACTCGAGCACGCCGGCCGTGGGTACAAGGTGCCCAACGGCGGTATTTACTCCAACGTCGCCGACCTGGCCCGCTTCGCCTCGGGCGTCATGGGAACGTCCCCGACCCCGCTCCTACCGCCGCAGATGCGGGAGGAGATGATGCGCGTCCAAACGCCGGAGGATTCGGCGAACGGCTACGGGCTCGGCTTCACCATTCGGACGCTCGAGAATGGAATGAAGACCGTGGGGCACGGAGGCTCCGTTGCAGGATACAACGCGACAATCGTTTTCGACCCGGAAACCACCCTTGGCGTGGTCATGCTCCGGAATTACAATCGCGGTCTAACCAACCTCGGCCGCGCGGCAACAGACCTGCTGCAGGAGCTCGTGGCAGCCACAACGAGGTGAGCACAGACGAGGGGTAGCGCATGGATCGGATCACCGATGTCGCCGTCGCCGTTTGGAATGCCTTGAACTTTCCGCTGTTCCAGCTCGGCGGGACGCAGGTGACGTTGTGGACTCTCACCTACGTCATCCTCCTCTTCACCCTCCTGATCGTCGTCTCGGGACAGCTGAAGCGATGGGTGGCTCGTTCCCTCGGGCGCGTATCGGACGTCGACAAGAGCATTCACCAGTCCATCGCAACCATCGTGCGATACGTGGTGATCGCGGTCGGCGTGATCATCATCGTGCAATCTGCCGGGATCGACCTGAGCGCGTTGACTCTGCTGGCTGGCGCCGCCGGGGTCGGCATCGGCTTCGGCCTGCAGAACATCATCAACAATTTCGTGAGCGGCTTGATCATCCTGTTCGAGCGCCCGATCAAGATCGGCGATCGGGTGGACGTGGGGACCGTCCATGGGGACGTCGTCAACATCTCGGCACGCTCCACCACGATCATCACCAACGATAACATCGCCATCATCGTGCCCAACTCGGAATTCATCTCGAGCAAGGTCACCAACTGGAGCTATCAGGATCGCAAGGTGCGGTTCGATATTCCTGTCGGCGTATCGTATTCCAGTGATCTCGACGTGGTCACGCGACTCTTGATCGAGGTGGCGAATCACCACGACGGGGTGCTGGCGACCCCGAAGCCGACCGTGCTCTTCGAGGAGTTCGGAGACAGCTCGCTCAACTTCACGCTGCAGGTCTGGACGCGGCAATACGCCACCGTGCCGCGCGTGCTGCGAAGCGAGCTGAACTACGCGATCGCCCGCAGCTTCAAGCAGAACAACATCGAGATTCCATTCCCGCAGCGTGACCTGCACGTGCGGAGTGGAGGCCTGGAGGTCCGCGGCGCCGCCACGTAACATCGGCAGTATCTTTCCCACCATGACCTGGCGCGGTGTGATCGAGGAGTACCGGACCCGCCTTCCGCTGGGGGCCGACGTCGAGGCCGTCACCCTCCTCGAAGGCAACACCCCGCTGCTGGAGACCCCCCGGTTGGCCGAGGCCCTCGGCCTCGACGCCCACGTCTACGTCAAGTGGGAGGGCGTGAACCCCACGGGGTCGTTCAAGGATCGTGGGATGACCGTCGCGATCTCCCAGGCCGTATCGGAGGGATCGGCCGGCGTGATCTGCGCATCCACGGGCAACACCTCGGCCTCGGCCGCCGCCTACGCCGCCCGAGCCGGCATCGACGCCTACGTACTCATTCCCGAAGGCCAGATTGCCCTGGGAAAACTGAGCCAGGCGGTCATGCACGGCGCGAAGGTCGTGGCGATCACCGGCAACTTCGATCGGGCCCTCGAGCTCGTCACCGCATTGGCCAACGAGGACTCCATCACCATCGTCAATTCCATCAATCCGTATCGCCTCCACGGGCAGAAAACGGCCGCCTTCGAAATTTGCGATGCTCTCGGCCGTGCCCCCGACCAGCACTACCTTCCCGTGGGCAATGCGGGAAACATCACGGCCTATTGGATGGGGTACCGAGAATATCACGCGGCCGGAGTGGTCCCGACGCTGCCGAGGATGATGGGGTTCCAGGCCGCCGGCGCGGCGCCGATCGTTGTCGGACGTCCGGTCACCGCCCCGGAAACCCTCGCCACGGCCATTCGCATCGGCAATCCGGCGAACTGGCGCGCCGCCGAAACCGCCCGGGATGAATCCAACGGCACGATAGACGCGGTATCGGACGCCGAGATTCTAGACGCGTTCACCCTCGTGGCGTCGGTGGAAGGCATCTTCGCCGAACCGGCATCCGCTGCGGCGGTCGCCGGCCTCAAGAAGGTGAACGCAGCCAACCGAGTCCCCGCCTCCTCTATTATTGTTTGTACGTTGACGGGACACGGCCTGAAGGACCCGTCCCGAGCCATTGACCAATGTCCTCCACCCCCGACGGCGGCTGATCACCTGGGCGCCGTCCGAAAGGTATTGCGATTGTGAGCGCCGAAGGCCCCGTGCGCCTCGCTGTGTGCGAGGCTTCCGTGATGATGACGCCGCAGGACGCCGGCTGGGCAAGCCTCGCGGCCGACGCGCGAGACGCCAAGGCCGACATGTTTCTCCTCAACGAGATGCCGTTCGGGCCATGGCTATGCGCCAACCGGGAACCGGATTTCGACGACCTCGTAGCGGTGCAACGTCTGCACGAGCAGGCCGTGCCACACTACGCCGACCTGGGCGCGCCCGTGGTCCTGGGCTCGCACCCGATCTTCGAGGAAGGCGCCAGCGTGGTGGAGGGCTTCGTCTGGGAATCCACCTCCGGGATCACCCCGGCCCATACCAAGCAATTCTTCCCTCACGAGGAGGGGTGGTACGAAGCCCTCTGGTTCGAGCGTGGCGAGCGGGCGTTCGACATGATGGAGGTCGGGGGACTGAACGTGGCGTTCCTGATCTGCACCGACATCATGTTCAACGAGTGGGCCCGTCACTACGGGCGCCTGGGCGCCGACGTGATCGTGGTGCCGCGAGCCACGCCGGTCTCGACGCTGCACCGCTGGCGAACGGCCGTGCAGATGGCCGCGGTGGTGTCAGGTTGCTATGTCGCAAGCTCGAACCGGGCCGGCGAAGAAGGCGACCTCACCTTCGGCGGACTGGGTTGGATCGTCGATCCCTCCGGCGTCGTGATCGCCGAGACATCGGCCGACGAGCAAGTCGTCGCCGCCGAGGTGTACCGATCCGTATCCGATCACGCCAAGCGGGAATATCCTTGTTACGTCGAGGATTTGCCCGCCGAGGTGGATGCGCTCCCAGACGAATTGTGAGGTAGAGAGGAATGCCCATGCACCAGGATCTTCGGGCGACCTGCCTGCTCGTCTCGGTGGGGCTGGCCCCCATCACCGGCACCGCACAGGAACCGGTGTCGTGGAGCGGCGATCTCACGTTTCATACGTTTTCCATCGCCGCCATAGACCCGGCCACCGGGGAGGTTGGCGTGGCTGTCACGACCCGCGTCGCGTGCGTCGGCAACGGCGTACCCTGGGTGCGAGCGGGCGTCGGTGCGGTGGCCACACAGGCGTCGACTCGCGTCGAATACGGTAACGAGCTGTTGGACATGCTGGAACGAGGCATGGCCGCCGAGGCCGCGCTCCGCGACGCCACCGCGAACGATTCTCGGGCGTCCCACAGACAGGTGGGCGTGATCGGACTCCGCGGCGGCAGCGCGCAGCACACCGGCGACAGCACGAGCTCGTGGGCCGGACACCGGGCGGGCACGAATTTCGTGACGCAGGGCAACTTGCTGGTGGGCCCCCAAGTCCTCGACGCAGTAGTCAGGAGTCTCGAGTCCACCGGAGTCACCGGGCGCCATCTCGCGGACCGACTGATCGAGGCCCTGGCCGCCGGTCAGGCGGCCGGCGGGGACGCGCGTAAGGGGCGGGTGCAGTCCGCGGCGGTCATCATCGCCGATGCCAGGCCAGGCCGCTCGCGGCGACCGGACGGCATCACCGCCAACATCAACGTGTGCGAGCATCCCACCCCGGTGGCCGAGCTTCGCCGCATCTACAACACGATCTCCCAAACCCTCGGGTTCCGCACGCTCCAGCAATTCGCCGGCCAGGACGTGATTCAATTGAGGATCATGCTCCACGCATTGGGATACTTCCGTCCCGATGCGGACTCCCTCGAGCTCGGGCGCGGCGCGTCCTTGTATGCGGCGGACATGGTGGAGGCCGTAGATGCGTTCCGCGCCGCGCACCAGCTGTCCACCTCGGCGAGGGGATCTCCCCGCGGGCTGGTGAACGAGGCGACGGTCGCGCAATTGTGGCTGGCCCTCGAAGCGGCGGGCAAGGCCGCGGAGGTGCAACGCCAAGTCGCCAACCTCACCGCCGTGCGTCGATGATCGGCCGTGGCGACCCTGCGTAGGCTGGGAGCGCGCGCGTGACGACCTTGACGAATGCCGAGCTGCTCGCACGACTCGTCGGCTTCGATACCGTGAGCCGCAACACCAACCTCCCCCTCGCCGATTTTCTGTGCAACTACCTGGATCGCCCGGGCGTGCGGTTCGCGCGGAATATTTCACCCGACCAGACCAAGACCAACCTCGTCGTCGAGTTTGGCCCCGAGGAAAGGGACGAGCGCCACGGGTTGACCTTGTCCGGGCACATGGACGTCGTGCCCGCCGACGAAGACAGCTGGCAATCCGATCCGTTCGTGCTGACCGATGCCGGAGAGCGTTACGTGGGGCGCGGCGCGAGCGACATGAAGGGGTTTCTCGCCATCGCCGCGAACGCCGCGGCGCGCCTGCATCTCGACAAGCTGAGGCACCCGCTGGTGTTAATCTTCACCTATGACGAGGAGGTCGGCACGGTCGGCGCCAAGCATTTCGCCGAGTCGTGGGACGGCGGCGGTGCAGGCCTTCCCAAGAGCACCATCATCGGCGAGCCCACGTCTTTGCGTGTGATCCGCATGCACAAGGGGCACCTCGCGGTCCGCCTGACCGTGGAGGGCACCCCGGCCCACAGCGGCTATCCCCACCTCGGCGTGAATGCCATCGAACCGGTGGGACGCATGATCGTCGCGCTGTCCCACCTGCGGCACCAACTCGAACAGGAACGTCCGGCACACCGCGAGCACTTTCCCGAGGTTCCCTACGTGCCGCTGAACGTCGCCCAGGTCTCGGGAGGGGCCGCCGTCAACGTGGTGCCCGACGCGTGCCAGCTCCACGTGGGGTTCCGGCTCCTTCCGGAGATGGAAAGCGCCCCGTTGCTCGAGCGGATTCGCGCCGCGCTCGACGCGGCCCTCGGTGAGACCCCGTACCACATGGACGTCATGTACGAGAGCCCGCCCATGCTGCTCGACGAGCAAGCCGTCATCCACGCCACGCTCTGCCGGCACATGGCGCAGCACCACACCGAGAGCGCGTCGTACGCGACGGACGCCGGCTGGCTACAGACGCTGGGATTCGAGTGCGTCATCTGGGGGCCTGGGTCCATCGAGGTCGCCCACAAGCCAAACGAATCCATGCCGGTCGACGAATTCCAGCGCGGCGCCGCACTCCTCGAGGAAGTGATCCGCCAGCATTGTTGCCCGGCGGCGTGACCGATCGATGAAGCCGCGGCAAGTCGTTCACGCCGATTGGACGTGGACCGGCAAGCGTTTCGAGTCCGACGTGCAGATTGCGGTCGATGCCGCCGGCCGCATCCTTCAGGTTGGAGCGCTGGATCTCAAACCAACCAAACGGCTTCCCCGCCGCGCCCTGCTTCCGGGATTCATCAATACGCACTCCCACGCGTTTCAACGGGGACTGCGCGGCAGTGGCGAGGACTTTCCCCACGGCAAGGAGAATTTTTGGAGTTGGAGGGAAGCGATGTATCGCCTCGTCACCGATCTGAACGACGAGGCCTTCTATCGGCTCTGCCTGCAAGCGTTTCGCGAGATGCGCGCCGCCGGAATCACCGCCGTGGGCGAGTTCCATTACTTCCACCACTCGAAGAACGCCACCGACTACGAGTTCGATCGGCTGCTACTCAAGGCCGCAGGCGCCGTGGGCATCCGCATCGTGCTTCTCAATGCGTATTACAAGACGGGCGGCATCGGCCAACCACTCGGCGCAGCGCAGCAGCGCTTTCGCACGTCCTCTCCCGAAGAATATTGGCGTAACTTCGACCGTCTCCAGGATGAACTCGAGGACCCAACCCAAAGCCTCGGGGCCGTGGTGCACAGCCTTCGCGCGGCGAGCTTGGAGGACATCGGCCAACTCCACGCCGAGTCGGTACGACGGAGCATACCGTTCCACATCCATGTCGAAGAGCAACAAAAGGAGGTGGCGGACTCCATCGCCGCCTACGGCAAGCCTCCCATGGCCGCGCTCGACGGCGTCATGCGCGGGATGCACAACGTGACGGCGGTGCACTGCACCCACACCGATCCGGCCGACATGGCCCGATTCCTGAACGCCGGGGGCACCGCTTGTATCTGCCCGACCACGGAGGGAAATCTCGGCGACGGGGTTCCCGAGCTTCCCGGGCACCACCCCGCCGACGGCCGCATCACACTCGGCACCGATTCCAATCTGCGCATCTGCATGACCGAGGAAATGCGCTGGCTGGAGTACGGCCAACGCCTCGCCAACCAGTCGCGAGGCATGCACACCGACGGCACCGGGAGCACCGCGCGCCGCTTGCTCCAGATCGCGACCGCCAACGGAGCAAAGTCCCTGGGCCTCGACGCCGGCCGCATCGAGGCCGGTGCGTGGGCCGATTTCGCCGCCATCGATCTCGCAGTACCGGCGCTGCGCGGTTGCGACGAAACCACCCTCCTAGACGCCTTCGTATTTGGCACGGCGAACGGCGCGGTGGCGGAGACATGCGTCGGCGGCCGCTGGGACGATCTCCGCACACGATGACTGCCTTCCATCCATAGCCGGCCCGCCGGCATCTCATCGAGACACGGCCTCCGCCGACGCCCGGGGTTGCGCGATCGGGCTCTATCAGTATTTTACTATATGTATTTTACTTATATCGGCTTGGACTCTCATGGCCCAGACGCACAACGCTCCGAGTGACGTCCTGCCCCTGAAGCCGGCGGACTTTCACATCCTCATGGTCCTGCTCGAAGGCGAGCTCCACGGCTACGGTGTGATGCAGCAGGTGGCCGAGCAGTCCGGCGGGACCGTTCGCCTGGAATTGGGATCGCTCTACCGGCTCATCGCCCGCATGATCGACCTCGGCCTGATCGCCGATGCCAAACGACGGCGGGGCGACGACCGAAGACGCTACTACCGGGTCACCCCGTACGGCCGCGAAGTTGCCAGGAGCGAGGCCCGCCGGCTCGAGGTGGTGGTTCGCACGGCCCGAGCGCACGATCTCCTGAAAGACGAACCGGCATGACCCGATCGAGAAGGTCGAGTTCGCAGCTTCCCCTCGCCGTGCGGATCCTGCGTGTGACTCTGGCGGCGTTTCCGGGACGCTTCCGCCGACGCTACGCCGCCGAGATGATCGGGGTGTTCGCCGAACGATACGCCACCGAACGCGCCCGGCACGGCAGATGGGCGGCTGCGGTGTTGTGGATACGCACCTGCCGCAATCTCCTGAGCAGCGCCGCCCTGGAACACATCCGGGACATGCGCCGTCCGGCGGTCCCCACCCACGGCGCCTTGAAGGGCCCGGCCGATCACCCCACGAACGGACACACTAGGGAACACATGATCAACTCCATCCTGATGGATCTCAACTACGCCGTCCGCGGACTGCTGAAGAAGCCCGGTTTCACGCTCGTGGCGGTCACGACCCTATCACTGGGTGTTGGTGCCAGTACCGCCATCTTCAGCATCGTCAACGAAGTCCTGCTGCGGCCGCTGCCGTATGATCGGCCGGAGGAATTGGTACGCATCTGGTCTCACAACCCCGCCGAAGGACGCGAGCAGTACTTCACGTCTCCGCTCAGCTTCTACAACTGGCGCGAGGACCTCGGCGCCTTGGACGGCATTGCCGCGGCGTGGCCCCGCGAGGTCACGTTGACCGACGACGACAACGCGGCCGTGCGTCTGAAAACCATGACGACCACGGCGAATTGGTTTGCGGTGTTGGGATCGCACCCGGTCCTCGGGCGCACGTTCATGCCGGAAGAAGGCGTGTTCGGCGAACCTCAGGTGGTCGTGCTGAGCTACGGCGTTTGGCAGGATCGTTATGGAGGGGACCCCGACATCGTCGGCCGGACCGTCTATATCGAGGGAGAGTCCGGCCAGGTGATCGGCGTACTCCCCCGCGGAACCGAGTTTCCCGAGACCGCCGATCTGTGGACGGTGTTCGCACCGCCACCGACGCAGGGCGCCCAATACATGGACGTTATCGGGCGGCTCGCGTCGGGGCACACCATCGCCGGCGGGCGGGCGGAACTCGAGACCATCGCTCGAGCAGTGGCGGAGGAGTTTCCCGAGCTTGCCGGATGGGGCATCGAGATGGCTCCCCTGCGCGACGTCGTGGTGGGCGATGTCCGGTCGGCGCTCTGGATTCTCCTCGGTGCGACCGGCTTGGTCTTGGCCATAGCATGTGCCAACGTGGCCAACCTGCTGCTGGCCCGCACCGAGGCCCGCCATCGGGAAATCGCGGTACGCGCGGCCCTCGGCGCCGGACGGGGTCGCCTGGTTCGTCAATTGCTCACCGAGAGCCTCGTCTTGGCCTCGATGGGCACGGCGGCCGGATTGTTGGTGGCCATCGTCGGGCAGCGGGCGCTGCTGGCATTGGCGCCGGCCACCTTGCCACGATTCGACGGCGTATCGCTGAACGGGCCGGTGCTGCTGGTAGCGCTCCTCAGCGCCGTGTTCACGGGAATCGCGTTCGGGCTGGCGCCGGCGGTGCAGCTACTGCGGGTGAACCTGCAATCGGATCTCAAGGAAGGAAACCAACGAGTGTCAGGCGCGAGCGGCCATCGCCTCCGAAGCGGATTCGTGGTGACGCAGCTCGCGCTCGCCGTCATGGTCACGACGGGGGCCGGTTTGCTGATCAAGAGTTTCAACCGGCTGCGGGACACCGATCCCGGCTTCGACCCGACCGGCCTACTCACGCTGGAGGTGAACCTTCCCGCAACCAGTTACGAAACACTCGCGACGGTGATCGACACCTATGATCGTCTCCAGACGCGGATCGAGGGATTGCCCGGTGTGGAATCCTCGGGGATCACCTCCTCGCTACCGCTCAGTGATCCCCTGGACTATCTCTTGAGCCTCGTCGTGGTGGGCGCACCACCCCCCGAACCGGGCCAGGGGCCGGCGGCATGGTATCGGCAAGTCAGCCCGGGTTTCTTTGCGACGATGGGCATTCCCTTGATCCGGGGTCGGCCGTTCGACGCGACCGATCGCCCGGAGTCGCCCGGGGTAGTCATCATCAACCGCGCGCTGGCCCGCTTGCTGTTCGAGACGTCGGTCGATCCCATCGGTCAACACCTCAGCGGAGTCTCGGGCAGCTGGGGACCGCTGGGACGGGTCATCAACGCGGAGACGGAAATCGTCGGCATCGTGGACGACGTGCGGTACGGAAGCCTGCGCGCGAGCGCCGTCCCGTCGATCTACTTCCCGCACGCACAGGCGCCGTTCCGGCGGATGACGGTCGCCGTTCGGACGGCCGGCGATCCTGCGGGCCACCTCCCGGCCATTCGCAACGAGATCGCCCTGCTCGATCCGAACTTGCCGCTCGGCAACGTGATGACGATGCAGCGGGCAGTGGAACGGTCGATCGCCCGCGATCGCTTTTCCATGTTCCTGGTGAGCCTGTTTGGAGGCGTCGCGCTCGTGCTCGCTGCGGTCGGCATCTACGGAGTCCTGTCGTACACCGTGGCCCAGCGCACCAACGAGCTGGGCATCCGCATGGCCTTGGGAGCCAGCGGGAAGAACGTGCTCGGCTTGGTGATGCTGCAGTCCACCGGGCTCATCGCCCTCGGCATCGGGAGCGGCGTCGTCGGGGCACTCCTGGCCACCCGCGTCATGGCCAGTCAACTGTACGGCGTGACGGCACGGGATCCCGTGACCTTCGTGGGGGTCGCGTTGCTGCTCGGGCTCGTCGCGCTGCTCTCGAGCTATTTGCCGGCGCTGCGGGCTACCAAGGTCGATCCCCTCACCGCATTGCGATATAACTGACACCTTGCCGTATGACCATAACGGGGCACAGGCCGTCAAACCATCGATAACCCCGGAGGCCCCATGCCTGAATTCCAAATCGACTACCTGGCCGTTGGCGTTGCGGCGCTAGCCACGATCTTCATCGGTGCACTGTGGTACTCACCGCTGTTGTTTCACAAACTCTGGGTGAAGGCCCACGGGTATTCGGAAGAGAAGGTCGAGCAGATGCGAAAGACGGCCGGCCGAGCCTTTATCGTGTCACTGTTCTGCTATGTGGTGATGGCCTTCGTTCTCGCGGTATTCGTTTCTTACGCGGGCGTGTCGACGGTGTATCAGGGCGCCTTTCTCGGCTTCCTCGTCTGGATCGGATTTCTGGCCACCCTGGGCCTGACTGCCCATATGTTCTCAGAGAAACCGTTGTCGACCTACCTCATCGATGCCGGCTATCAGCTGGTTTACGCCGTGGTGATGGGCGTCATACTCGCAGCGTGGCGGTGAGGACGGAGGGTGTTGGCTCGGGCAAACCGATAGGTCCGGTCTTCGAACACGCTCGTGGCCAGCCCCCGCAGGAGCCACGTGTACATGGCCACGAACGCCATGATGAGGAATGCGATGTGGAGGTGTACCAACGGCGGGTGTAGGACTCTCACGCCCGCCGCGAGAACCCGCCAGGCCGCCGACCGGTTCCCGCGGAGTTCTACGGCAACGCGCTACATGATGCCGTATGCCAACATCGCCTCGGCCACCTTCACAAAACCGGCGACGTTGGCGCCCTTGATGTAGTTGACGTGCCCGTTCTCGATCCCGTATTCGACGCATTGTTCGTGGATGCGCGTCATGATCTCCTGAAGCTGCCGATCGACCTCTTCGCGCGTCCACGACAACCGCATGGAGTTTTGCGACATCTCCAATCCCGAAATCGCCACGCCACCGGCGTTGGCCGCTTTTCCTGGAGCGAACAGTATCTGCGCTTCCTCGAACAACGTCGAACCCGCGAAAGTCGTAGGCATGTTGGCCCCTTCCGACACCAACCGACAGCCGTGGTCTATCAGCGTGCGGGCATCCTCCTTGTCGAGTTCGTTTTGCGTCGCGCAGGGAAACGCAATATCACACGGCACGATCCACGGCTTCTTGCCGGGACAGAACGTCACTCCGAATTCCTTGGCGTATTGGTCGAGGCTGCCGCGCTGGTGTTCCTTCAACTCGATGATGTAGTCGAGACGTTCTAGGGTGAGGCCATCGGGCTCGTGAATGAAGCCCGTGCGATCCGACAACGCCACCACCTTGGCGCCCAACTGCATCAATCGCTGCGCGGCATATGTCGCCACATTGCCCGACCCGGAGAGGACGCACGTCTTGCCCTCCAACTCGTCGTTGACGTGAGCCAACATTTCCCGGGCAAAGTAGACGCACCCGTAGCCGGTGGCCTCGGTGCGAACCTGGCTGCCACCAAAGGCCAGGCCTTTGCCGGTCAGCGTGCCGGTGAACTCGTTACTCAATCGCTTGTACTGGCCGAACAGGTAACTGATCTCCCGCGCACCCACCCCGATGTCGCCGGCGGGCACATCCACGTCCTCCCCGATGTGGCGGTACAGTTCCGTCATGAAAGATTGACAGAACCGCATCACCTCGGAATCGCTCTTGCCCTTGGGGTTGAAGTCGGATCCGCCTTTGGCCCCGCCCATGGGCAGCGTGGTCAAGCTGTTCTTGAACACCTGCTCGAAGCCGAGAAACTTCAGCACGCTCAGGTGCACCGATTTGTCGAACCGGAGCCCGCCCTTGTACGGGCCGATGGCATTGCTGAACTGCACGCGGTAGCCTCGGTTCACGCGGACGTTGCCGTCGTCGTCCTCCCATGACACGCGGAAGATCACTATCCGATCAGGCTCGGTCATGCGCTCCATAATGCGGGCTTTTTGGTAGTCGGGGTGTGCTGCGATGAAGGGAAGGACTTTGTCGGCGACCTCCCGGACCGCTTGGTGAAATTCCTTCTCACCCGGGTTCCGGCGAACGAGGCCCGCCATGAACTGGTCCAATTCCATTTTGCTTTCTCTCCCACCAGTCGTGGCTTTCCGCGCCCGATCCCGGCCGCCGGCCGCCGAAAACCGGTTGACGGCGTAGAAGGATAAACGGTGTCAGCCTATTTACAAGTACCTATCTACGTGTGACTTACACCCGCCAACCCGAACTGTTCGTGAAGGGGATTTCACGGCTCCCCGCACCCCCGCTTTCCCGTTACCTTGTCTTCATGTTCTGGCTGTTCCTCACCGCGCTCATCGTGGTCAAGAGCCCGCTCGGAAAGGCGCTCGCCGACCGGCTCGCCGGCCGGTATCCCGAGGGCGACGGCCACCTCGAGAGCGACCTGGAGCCCATCGTCCATCAACTCGAGGATCGCGTGCTGGACCTCGAGGAGCGGCTCGAGTTCGCCGAGCGCTTGATTCAGCAGCAGAAGGAACGCGATCGACTCCAAGCCGGCGGCTAGGACGATCGCGCGGCCAGTGGTCAACCCCCAGTGACCCGTCCCGACCCCGCACACACCGTACCAGCGAACATCCGGCACCAATCTGAACCGCACCGGTCCGGACGCAGACGGATCCCATCTGTCGCGTTTGACCGTCGAACCGATGAAGACCTTCCCGCTCATCCGGCCATGCTGGATATGCACCCTCTCGACACCGAGAATCGCCTCGAGGACTTGCGTAAACGGCACGAAATTGGATACTGCAATATCACCAAGTGTTGTACGAAAGTATGCCCGGAAGACATTACGATTACCGACAACGCCATCATACCACTGAAGGAGCGGGTCGTGGATGAATCCTACGATCCGGTACTGAGATTCCTGGCGTTGTTCGGACGCGGCCGCGCAGGCAGCGGCGCGGAGTCGTAACAATCGCAGGAGGTCGCATGTTCAAGCTAAAGTCCTTGTCTTCTGGAGGTGTGGAGGCGGCCCTCGAAAAGGCCAACAGATATCGGCTCCTCAATGAGCCCCGGGAGGCCGAGAGTATTTGCCGCGACATCGTCGAAGTCGATCCCGACAATCATGAAGCAATCGTCACATTGATCCTCGCCCTGACGGACCAGCTGCCCAGCAGAGGGTCCGCATGTGCCCAAGAGGCCCGCAAGCTGCTCCCCCGCCTGCAGAACGATTACGAGGAAGCCTATTACCTCGGCATCATTTGCGAGCGGCGGGCCAAAGTCCAGCTCGCCCGGCAAAATCCCGGGTCCGGATTCATCGCCCACGACTTGCTGCATGAGGCCATGGAATGGTATGAGAAGGCGGAGAAAATCAGCCCCGAGAACAACGACGATGCCATTCTCCGGTGGAATACGTGCGCCCGGCTGATCATGGAAACGGAACACATCAAGCCCCATCCGGAGCCAGATTCCATATCGATGCTGGAATGATGCTGGGGCGGAAACGCTAGCGGCCCTTGCGCACGACCCACGTGGTCATGCAACGCTGATCCTGCACGTTGGTGGTCTTGATGGATCGGCGAGTTCCCCGCCAAGCTCCTCCGTCAAAAACAACAACTTGCCCAGATCGACCAGAAAACGATCGGTGCCGTCCGGCAATCGATAGATCCTTCAATAACTGATCAAAGAGATAGATATCGATATCGCCGAAGGTGTCATGCAGCGTCACGCGTATTCTTCGTAGCGAGCGTCGTACATGAGCCCCTTGACGAACCCCAAGGCATCCTCGGGCACTTCGGTGGCGGCCAATCCCTGCCGCCCGGCCACGCGGGCCACCTCCGCTGCGATGGCGGCCGATACGTCGCGAATGCTGGTCAGCGGGGGATAGATGGACCCGGAAGCCAACGATTCGGTCGGCACGAGCTCGGCGAGCACCCAGGCGGCCGCGAGAAACATCTCGTCGGTGACGTGCCGAGCCGCCGATGCCATGACACCAAGTCCAACGCCGGGAAAGATGTACGCGTTGTTGCCCTGCCCCGATACGAGCGTCTTCCCATCGTACTCCACCGGATCGAACGGACTGCCGCTCGCAAACACCGCCCGACCGGCCGTCCACTCATATGCCTGTTCGGCCGTGCACTCGGCCTTCGACGTGGGATTCGACAGGGCCAGGACGACCGGCCGTTCGTTCAGCGATGCCATTTCCCGTAGGACAGGTTCGGTGAACGTCCCGGCTTGGCCCGATACGCCGATGAGAGTCGTTGGCCGGATGGCCTTCACCGTGGCCAGCAGGTTGGGTAGTGGTTCGTGGTCGTGGGCGAACGGCTTCTTGTGTTCCGCCAGGTCGTCTCGCACCTCGACGACCAGCCCCTTGGAATCGACGAACCAGATGCCGGCCAAGGCCTCCGCCTCGGCAGCACCGTCCTGCATCAGCGCGGACACCATCAGGTGACCGATTCCCGTGGCCGCACTCCCGGCGCCGAGGAACACGATGGTCTGGTCTTTGAGCGCGCGTCCGGTGATCCGCGCGGCGGACAACAATCCCGCCAGGGTGACGGCGGCGGTCCCTTGGATGTCGTCGTTGAAGGTGCAAAACCGCCCTCGGTATTTTTCCAATAGCGGCACAGCGTTCGCGGTCGCGAAATCTTCGAACTGAATCAATGCGCCTGGAAACACCTCCTCCACAGCCACCATGAATTCCTCGACGAGATCGTCGTACTCCTGGCCTCGCAGCCGGGGCTGATTCGACCCCAGATACAGCGGATCGTCGCGCAGCGCATCGTTGTTGGTCCCCACATCCAGCATCACCGGTAGACAGCGATTGGGAGGGATACCCGCGCAGGCCGTGTACAACACCAGCTTGCCGATGGGAATGCCCATCCCATTGGCGCCCAGGTCTCCCAACCCCAGAATGCGCTCTCCATCGGTCACGACGATCACCCCTGCCTCGGGCTGGGGCCAATTGCGGAGCACGTCGGCGACGCGACCCCGGTCCTGCGCGGTCAAGTAGAGGCCCCGCGGACGCCGAAAGATCCGGGCGAACTTCTGGCACGCTTCGCCCACGGTGGGCGTGTAGATGATCGGCAGCATCGTTTCGATGTTATCTATGACGGTGCGGTAGAACGCGGTCTGATTCCGATCCTGCAGGCCGACCATGAAAATGTACCTGTCGAGATCGGACCCCTTGCGGTCAAAATTTTCCAAGATGCGTTGTTCTTGCTCGGATTGATCGAATATGCGAGGGGGCAGCAACCCGCGAATCCCCAACACGTCCCGCTCCCGCTCCGTGAACGCGGTTCCCTTGTTCCATCGCGGATCGAACAGGATCTCGACTCCCGATGGAATCTCCACCTTCGCTTTCGACTTCTTCCGATCTTCTTTCGCCAAAACAGATCCCTCTCGCCCTAAAGGGCCTCGGGCCGCGCACGGTCCGGTCGCGTCAATTGCGGTGAATCCAATCCCAATGCTCGCCGGCCCGGCGCATGACGGCGTCGACGTGCTCCTCCAGCAAGAAACCCTGCTCGACCAGCTGCAAGGCGGCACGGCGGGCCACGCCCCGATAGTCATCACGGCCGTCGTACAACGACTCGATGCTCGGACGCGGATCGCCCATTTGGCGGCGCTCCGCCTCGGTCCTCGGGAGCGGGATGTACGTGCCGATGAAATCCGTCAGTTCCGCGGTGCCCCCCACGAACCCGGTGCGCAAATTCCACGGCGCGTACGTCGCCAAGGGCGCCAAGATCTCGACGGTGGCGACACCCCCACGATCGTTACCGAATTCGTCCGTCTGGGGGACGCGCACGCCGAACGGCTCGCCCACGACGGGCGGCTGATTGTCGATGATCCCGTCACGCCACCGAGGCCCGTAGTCTACTCGGTACGCATCGTGCGTCACGGTCGGAAACGCGAGTCCCGGTATGCGCGGGAATTGCACGTCCTCGAGCCGTACGAGCGTTTCCTCGTCGATCCGCGGGTGCGTATTCGGCGGCGGCTCCCCCCGGGACCATACCCAATCTACCATGCCCACGAGCAACGCGCGGAGTGCGTATTGAAAATGCAGCGGATTCCCGCGATAGGCCTTACTGCCGGGAAGACGACTGGCGTCCGGCGGTGGAAACCGTCCGAGGAAATGCTGTCCGCTCGCCAAATGGTATGCGCGTTCATTCGGCTGCAGCGCGACGTCTCTGCTCCCGTCGAACGACGTGTGGATGAGCGATGCCGCGCGGCCCCAATACTCGTAGCCGGTGTTCGTGTAGAAAACCTTGGGAAGATGGGCCGCATCGTGCTGATGCGAGAACAAGCCGTCGGTCACCCCTGTCTGGGTATCGGTTTGGGCGCCGCTTGCAAACGGGAAGATGTCCGTCGGATAAAAGAACGCCGAATACCGGTGCGCGTCACGAGAGGGCTGGGCAAAGCGATGATTGAAACTCCCGCGCCCTGCGCCCGCCGTGTGCACCATCACCCCGTCGTACACCTGGCGTCGCCGCTCGTCGGTGTTGAATCCTTGGTACAAGAAGTGGCGCAGGAACCGGCCCGTCTGCGAAATGCCGATGGCGATGGCACGCTGCACGGGGAATTCCGCATCGGCATCGTACTTGGCGTACGACATCATGTCCCGAATGATGGCCAGTCCGAGACCGACGACTTTGGGATCCTCGGCCACGTACACCATCTCGTAGATCTTGCCCGCCGCAAACCCGGAGTCCACGTACACGCGCGTGCGATCGGGCACGACGCGTCCGTCTTGCGCGCTGGCGAACCACCACCCGCTCCTTGGAACGACACGGCGGGGCGCCGTGCGCCCGTCGCGCACCGTCAGCACGTTGTCCGGATGCTTCGGGTCGGCCACGGGATAGGGCAGATTCGCCCGATGCCCCAAGCCCAAGGACTGCTCGGGCCGGTCTACGGTCCAATCCGCCCGTACCAGCCCGCGGATGGGAGTCCCACCGTCGGACGCGCTGGGGAGAAAAGACCGCATCATGCCCGCTGCTTCAGCCACGTCGTGCTGCCAGCCGACCCACATGACGGTGAGACCGAGTCGCATCAACAACCCGTCGCCGAAGTGTTCCTCCACCGTAGGATCGCGCGATCCCCGGGCGCCGTTAAAGTAGGACAAGATCGCTTTCCCTCCCCGGTTGCTCACTTCGAGGAGCGCGGTACCCGAGCCGCGCGACGGGTCTTTGGGCCGCAACACCATGAAGTTCGCCCAGGCCTCCACGAACCCGTCGGCATTGCGCGGTGCCTTGTCGAGATCGACAATGCGCGCGTTCAGCGGATTCGCGGGATCGAAGACGAAGAACACCCTGCCCACGATTCTCTCGTACGCACCGACGCTCCCGAACGGCCGCCCACCCAACACGTCCACCCGCTCATCGATGATCACGCGCACGACCTCGGCCCACAAGCCGGCTGGGCCCGAGAGACCGACCAAGGAGAGGAGAAAAAAGACACTCGCACATTTCATGGAGACACTCCTGGTTTGCACCACCGGGACCGGAGGCAAAAAAAAGCCCCCCGGGGCGACAATGGCGAGGGGGGGCTCGCGTCTAGTTGAGCGGCATGACGTCCTGAACCACCACGTCGATGTCGTCATCGACGAACCGCCGGTTGAAATCGATGTTGATCTCGGCGGGATAGCCCAACGTCCCGTCGTACCTGATCTTGATCTCCGCGGCTTGCAGGTCGATCGCATCCTGAATGGTGTCGAACAGCTCGGTCACCGTGAGATAATCGCCTTCTTGCCATTCGGTCCGCGGCACCTGGAGCTCCAGATCGAACACCGCCTCGATCACGTCGTCCCGCACCGTCAGCTCCACGGGGGTGATCAAATCGGTGGGACAAAACAGGCACTGACGTTGAAACTGCATCGTGTAGTCGGTGAGACCGGCCGCCTCCCACACCGCACGGTTGTCTGCCAAATCCGCCAGCAGGTTGGTGCTCCTCGACTCGAAGATCACACAACCCGCCAGGAGCGGGGTGGCAAATATCAATCGGCGGTACGTAACAATCCAGCGCATGTCGAATTATCACGAATTGTCGCGCGATGCGCTAGTTCAGCTCGGGATGGACGGCAGAAATACGGTTGCGGCCCTTTGCCTTGGCGGTGCGCAGCGCCGCGTCCGCCGCCGTGACGAGGCTCTCTGTGCTGGCCGATGCGTCCGGAACCGACGCCACGCCGAATGAGCACGTGATCACGTACTCACGACCTCCCCAGTCCAAGAGCGACTCGCTGACGGCGATTCGCACGCGGTCCGCCACACCCACCGCGTGATGAAACGGCGTATCGGGCAAGAACAGCGCGAACTCGTCGTCGACTCGGGCCGCGACGTCGTAGTCGCGCAAGCTGCGGCGGAAGATGCCCGCCACGTGCCGGAGCGCGGCGGAGGTCGCCTGGACTTGCAGCTCGTCGAGCTGATCAACGTGGACGCGCAACAGGGAACACTCCCTATGCGTCCGCTGGCGTATGGCCTCGTGCAAGGCGCGCCGATTGGGTTGGCCAGTGAGCTCGTCGGTCATGGTGCGGTGCTGGGCCAAGAACAGGGCCCCGGCCCGCCCAATGTGCGGCCCGGCTTCCTCGACGAGCCCTTTCACCTCTCGGTTCGCCGCGGGGTCGAGCCTCTCCCCGAACACCACCAGGGCGCCGACGCTCCGCGTCCCGTCGCCCAGGGAATACACGATCCCGGTCGCCTCGCGGCGCCGCCGGTTCTGTTGCTGGACGCCGAACAACTCTCCCCCCGTCCCCACCGCGGTCAACTCGCTCAGGCAGGCCCGTCCCACCACCGATGTGGGCGCGATCGTGAGGCGGGTGAGGCGACGATCGGCCCCGGCCGAGACGGCCACGACGCTGGCCAGCTCGGTCATGGGATCCCGGACCACCACGGCCGCGGGAAGCGAGGTGGCTCGCCGAACGGCCTCGCAGAGGCCCGCCCCGATGCCCTCGATCGTGTCGGGTGTCAGCCAGCCCGGCGCGCTGCGCCGGTCCTCCAGAGTGCCCAGCTCGCGAACGCGGGCGAGTTGGAACTCCGCCAGCAGGCGCCGCAAATCTGCCAAGACCTCGTCGATGAGTGCCGCACTTGCCTCCGGTCCGCCAAACAACACGGCGCACCCCACGCGGCCATCCCCCAGCGCCACGACGACGTGCTGTTCCCGGCCGATGTGTTGCCGGCCGTCGCCCAGCGCCAGGGTCGCATAAATCTCCGCTCGTTCGAGCGTGCTCGAGGGAGGACGGGGAAACCCCAGGGACCAGACGGGCTCGGCATTCTGCACCACCACGCACGCAGCCGCGGCCCCATGGACACGCCGAAGGAGATCGACGACGTGATGCACGTTTGCCGGAAGGGACCCGACGTCCTTGGTAACCAGACGGCGGGACCGCACCACGGCGAATCCCACCGCACCCAGCACCATGCCCCCGGCGACGCCCGCCAGGAGGATAGCGATGGTGCCCATACTGCTCCTCCCATCTTTGGCATGGCATGCCGCTCACCGCCACGCCGTGAGAGCGAGGGTCGATGCGAGGGCATGTACGACCATCATCTCCAATGTTGGAAAGTCGGGAGGATCCGTCAATTACCTAGACACCTGGACCAATGCGTGTCGAGGCTATGTTCAGTGTTCGTCAAATAAACTCCAGGCTGTGGCCGAAACACACATGGGCACACCCGGTCTCTGGCCCGACGGAACCGGTTTTCCTATTGTTAGGGCACACCCGCACAATGCGGCATCGTCCGACAGGCCGTGTAGGACGAATTGGTACCCTCGATGCGTTTCGGTCATCGCATCGGCAACCCGAAATGCTTCGCGATGACGACTTCGAGCCCGCTGCACGATCTCAAGACCCTGGTCCTCTCCTTTCACTCTATCATCGCCATCGAAACCGTGGAGGAAGATCGCGCCGCAAAGTTGATACGAGCCGCGGCCAATGAACTCGGGCTGACGGTCTTCGATTGGTCGGTGACGCAGGGCCTCGTGCGGTTACCCGCGACACAAGCGATTCACGGCACCGCCGACCCGCTGGGTTTGGTGAAACACATCGAAGACTTGACCGTCAAGGCGCTGTTTCATTTGAAAGACTTCGCGCAGTATCTCGACAATCCCGCGGTGGCCCGAAAATTTCGCGAGGTGGCCCAGGGCTTCGCGCGCAACCTCTCGACCATCGTCTTGACCAGTCCCACGCTCTCGCTTCCCAGCAACATCGAGCACAAGGTCGTGCACTTCGACCTACAGCTTCCCACCAGAGACGAGATTCGACAGGGCATCCAGCCCGTCATCCAATCCCTCATGGCGCAGCGGAACATCGAATATCAACTCAGCAACGACGAGTTCGACGAGCTCGTGAACGCCCTGACCGGGATGACGCTCAACCAGGCGAGGCAGATCATCGCCTACGCGGCCCTGGTCGACGGTAAGCTCGGGCCGGACGACGTATCGAAAGTCATCGAACGCAAAGCCCAGATCATCCGGGACGGCGGGTTGCTGGAGTACTTTCCCGCCGCAGCCAACCGGTACGAGCTGGGCGGGTTCAACAACTTGAAGCAATGGTTGGCGCGGGCCCGTCTCGGGTTCTCGCCGGAGGCCCGCGCGCTCAACCTTCACCCGCCGCGCGGGATATTCATCGTGGGCGTGCAGGGATGCGGGAAATCGCTGGCGGCCAAAGCCATCGCGCGGGAGTGGCACCTGCCCCTGCTCAAGCTCGACGCCGGCCGGCTCTTCGACAAGTACATCGGCGAATCGGAAAAGAACTTCCGCAAGGCGATCGCGATGGCGGAGTCCATGGCGCCGGCGGTGTTGTGGATCGACGAAATCGAGAAGGCCATGCCCGTGCGCAGCAGTGGAACCCAGGACGGAGGGGTGAGCCAGCGACTGTTCGGGGCGTTCCTGACCTGGCTCCAGGAAAAACAGCAACCGGTCTTCGTCGTGGCCACCGCGAACGACCTCTCGAATACCCCGCCCGAGCTGCTTCGGAAAGGACGATTCGATGAAATATTTTTCGTCGACCTGCCGAGTGAAGCAGAACGCCGTGCGATCTTCACGATCCATCTCGAGTTGCACAAGCAATCGCCCGACGATTTCGACCTGGATCGTCTCACTGCCGCCGCCGAGGGATTCAGCGGTGCCGAGATCGAACAAGCGGTGATCGCGTCTCTCTATCGCTCCTTGCACCGGAAGCGTCCCTTGGACACCAGCGTTATCTTGCAGGAGCTGAGCGAGACCGTCCCGCTCTCGATCTCACGTCGGGAAGATGTCGTCCGACTGCGGGAGGCCGCCCGGGGCCGTTTCGTAAGCGTGCACTGACCTGCCGCCGGCCGATGCCAGTGGCCGGTGACGGTTGACTCGTGGAGGTCCAACCAATGTCATCGTTTATCGACTATCGCACTCGCAGCGAAACCGATCCCGAACAAATATTCAAGGCGACAATCTTCGACCGCCCAGGCCTGCTCGTGGGCCTGAACACCCTCGCGCCCGGTCAATCACAACCCGTGCACCGCCACGCCGATCAGGACAAGTTTTATTACGTTGTGGAGGGATCAGGGGATTTCGTGGTCGGAGAGGAAACACAAACCGCCGGACCCGGCCTGTTCGTGTGTGCGGCTGCGGGAATCGATCACGGGGTACAGAACAACGGGAGTGAGCCACTCGTGTTGCTGGTGGGCATGGCCCCGTCTCCGGCTGGAGGCGGCCCCGCTCGCCAATCTGCCACCACAAGGAGCCGCCGAATGCCAACCAAACGAGCGCGAAAAGCCGTGATTCGGACCACTCGCAAGGCTGAGAAGGCCACGACCCGGGCCCGCAAGGCGGCCAAGCGGGCCAAGCGATCCGCCAAGAAGACGGCCAAGCGCGCGAAAGCCGCCCTCGGCCGAGCCAAGAAGAAGGCCACCAAAACCGCCAAAGCGGCCAAACGGGCGGCAAGACGCGCGGGCAGGGCCGTAAGGCGCGGCACGAAAAGAGCCAAGAAGACCGTCAAGCAGGCCAAGCGCGCGGCGAAACGCGCGAGCACGGCCGTGAAGCGAGGCACGAAGAAAGCCAAGAGGACGGCCAGCAAGGCCAAGCGTGCGGCAGGCCGGGCGACCGAGAGAGCCTCCAAGACGGCGCGGCGCGTGCACAGGACGGTACGGAAGGTCGCGAAACGGTAGTAACAACCACTACGACCCCGCCGTACGGCTGATCCGGCCGATCCGGGCGGCGGGGTTATCGCAGCGGCAGGGCGTGCCGGGTCACCACGTCCACATAGCTCACATAGCCGCCCCCGACGTATTCAGTGACGAAGCTCTCCACGGTCTGGAGGAGCTGCGTGCTATAGTAACCCGCCACGGCCTGGGGATGGCGCGAGCGGAACCCTCGCCCAAAAAAACTCCGGATGATGACGGCGCGTTCGTCGTGGGGGAGTGCCGCGACGTTGTCGACAAACCGACCGAACAGCCCGTCGCTCATGACGTAGAACTCGACGTTCGACGTGTAGAACGCTGAGACGTGCTCCCCGATCTCGGCGAGATATCCAGCGATGGCCCGCATCGCATGCGTCCCCGCCAGGTTGCCCACCACCGGGACGATCAGGTCGTCATGCTGCATGGCCTTGACGAACTGAAAATCGTCCTGGCTGGCGAGGTAGTTGGCTTGCTTCCCGGTAAGATCCCGCTCCAGGATCAGCTCCCGCAAGGTCGGATAATACGGCTGCGGTGCCCGCCCGAATGAATTGAATCGCAAATCCAACCCATGCCTGATGAACGTCTCGTGAAAGCGTTGGATGGTCTCCAGGTCCCGATCGTCCAGCGGGACTCCGAAGCTCGCCAGTCGATCCTGCACGGCCGTCCAACTGGCGCGCTCGGCCCGGGCCTGGGACGGGACGCCGTCCACGTACGCCACCAGTTCGGCCACACTGCGCCCCCCCCACTGCTCGGCGTCGTCCGGAGTCGGGCGGCCCAACAACAACGACAAATATTCGATGCGATTGTCGGCCAGTTCGAACAGCGACTTGTACAATAAGTGGTGCAAGAGATTGTCGCGCCGAATGTCGACGATGAAGGCAATGCGCGGACGAATCTGCGCAATGTAGGAAAGGTTCTGGCCCGGCCCCACCCCAATGTACGCGCCGCCGGCAACACCCATCTCGCGCATCTTCCCCATCACGTGGAGATAGGACGTTTCGTTGGAGATCAAGTTGTCGGTATCGAAAAATCCGCCAGACTCGGACAGCCGCTCGATGAGGCCGGCGAACTCGGTCTTCGGCGCCGCCGCGACGGCTCCTGCAGCGGCACTCTGCCGACCCCCGGCCTCTTCACCGGCGCACCCCGCCAAAGTGGCGAGCATCGCACCAAGCACCAGTACATACCGACGTAACATGTTCATCGATCTTCCTACCCCACCGGCAGCTGGTTCTTTCCAATATGTCCCAGGTGCGTGTCGCCGAAGGCGGTGGGATACTTGAGCCCAAAACCCAGCACCCGGTCGAGACCGATGTGCGCCGTCCAGATGAGCCCGAGTGCGACGATGCCCCGGCTGCCCAATCCCACGCCCATCAGGGCGAGCAGCAGCGGCGCTGCATAACTGTGAACGGCATTGTAGGTCGTCGCGCCCGCTCGGGGGCCCGCCAGATATCCGAGCATGGACAGGTCCGGCAGCAGCAAGAACAGGAAGAACCACGCCCAGCCTCCGCCGTCCAATCGGTACAGCGCCACCGACGCAATCAGCACCGCGAGGCCCTCCACCCGCAGCCACGATCGCACACTGCCCTGAACCGCCGTCATCGTGCGGCCCCTCCCGGATGGTCCATCGGCCGATCCCTCTTGGTCACGTGCATGAGTCCTCCTGTCCTTGTGTTGAGAGTGAGATGCGTGCCTGTCGATGACCTGGGATCACACCGGCGGTTCGCGTGTTAAAACGAACAGTTGCCGACACGCGGGCTCGCTCGCGCACCCGTGTTGTCAGTTATGCGACCCGTGGATCGTTTGGTCTAGAACCGCTCAACTCGCTTCCTCTCAATCAAGGATACGCCCGTGATCCGTCCGTGTGTCAAGCCAATTGGACTCGCACTGCTGTCGACGCTGGGCACCGCCTGCTCGGGAACGGACCCCGCCGAACTGGGGTTTTCGCCCGCGGCCCTCGAGGCGATCGCCGATCGGGTGGCACGATGGGTGGGCGAGGGGGAGGCCGTTGGGGCCGAACTCCTGATGATCCAGCGGGGAAACATCATCTTGCATGAAGCCTGGGGTTGGAAGGACCGAGAACGGCAGCTGCCGATGGAGCCGAATACCGTTTTCAATATTCAATCGATGACCAAGCCGGTCACCGCCACGGCGGTCCTGATGCTCGTCGAGGAGGGCGTGCTCGACCTCGACGATCGCGCCGCCGACCACCTGCCGTCGTTCGCCAACACCCGTTCCGGCGCGGTGACGATCCGGCAGTTGCTGACGCGAACGGCCGGCTTCACGCAGGCCGGCTACCCCGCCGGCATTACCAACTACGCCACCTTGCGAGAAGCAGTCGACGACCTCGGCCGGGTAGGACCCGATGCAGTGCCCGGCAGCGTTTTCGCCCGCAAGGTCGGGGTGGGCGTCCTCGGCGCCATCGTGCAGGAGGTCACCGGCGTTCCGGTGGAGGATTTCATAACGACCAGGATTCTCGAGCCCCTCGGGATGACCACCAACACGTTGACCGAGCTGACGCTCGATGACCCGCTCCGTCCGCGCGTGAGTAGCCGATACTACCTCCAGGAATCCGGTGCGTTCGAAAAATTTTGGGACAGCCGCGACCCTCAGGAGCTCCCCTTCTTTCCGGCCAGCGGAGGGTTGTATTCGACGACCTCAGATTACGCGAAGTTTCTCACGATGTGGATGGACCGCGGCCGGGTGGGGGACACCCGGTTGCTGTCGGAGAATCTCATGATCGAGGCGCTGCAAATCCATCCGCTGACCCTCGATGCGCTGGTCCCCTACGGGATGCTGTGGGAAATCGCGCTCGACCGCGGCGCGGCGAACCCGGCGGCCGGTGCGTCGCTTCCGTCGTTCGGGCACCGCGGCATCGATGGCACCATGGGATGGGTAGTCCCCGAGCACGAACTCGTCGTGTTGTACTTCACGCAATCCCGGTTCGGCACGACACACGCCGACATCGTCGACGTGGTACGCAACGCCATTGACGTGTCCCAGACCTAGTCCCGCGGGGGCGGCACTGGCCCGGAGGGCCGGGCGGGATGTAGCATGAAGAGGGCCGCAGGCCACACGGACACGAAAAGGAAACGGATAGCCGTGGATTCCGAGACACCACACCCGAGAGCAGACCGGCCCAAGCTCCACGTCGATTGGGAGTTCGAAGATCCGGTGCTCACACGGCGGCGGCGGCAGGTGCGTCGGTTCCTGGGGCGCCTCACCGCCCTCGTGGCGCTCTCGACAGCGGTGACCGTATGGGTGGCGAGCGGCGCTGACGAACGGGCACAACGGCGGGGATACGACGCGGCGGTGGAATCCGATTTGATGCGACTCGTCGAGGTACAAGCGGCGTTCTTCGAAACCAACGGCCGCTACGGGCGACTGGACGAACTGGGCGCCCGGTATATCTCGTCGCAGGGGGTGCGGGTTCGCATCCTCGCCGCCGACGCGCAAGGGTGGAGCGCCACCGCCTGGCACTTGCTCACGTCGCGCTCGTGCTCCCTGGGCTCGGGCAGGGCAGCCGTCACCCTGCCTGAGCAAACACCCGACACGCCGGAGTGCCGTTAGGTCCCGGCAGCCCTCATGAACTCTTCACCCGGACCCACTCACCCCCCTCCAGCATCACCCGGACCGCCCGCCGCAGGTGTTCGGGCGTAAACGGCTTCGCGAGGGATCGCACCGTGCCGGCCCGATCGGCGATCTCCAGGTACTTGCGCGTGCCAATCGTTTCGGCGCCCCGGGCCGTCACGAGAATCTTCACGTCCGGAAACTCACTCACTAGATTCAGCAGCGGCGCGCTGCCGCCCTTTCGCGGCAACGTCAGGTCCAGCAACACCAAATCATGGCGGTCTTTCCGGTACAGGTCCACGCCGGCCTCGCCGTCGGAGGCCTCCGACACGAGGTGCCCGTCGGTTTCCAGGAGCGCCCGGAGCGCGTGGCGGTCGGCGTCCTTGTCGTCGAGGAGGAGGATGCAGGCCATGGAAGGGAATTCTAACTCCTCATCTCGGAGCGGAAAAAGCGGGAACCCCACGGCTGCTCGACCGTTCTATAGTCAAGCACGCCACACCATTCACCGGACTGGAGAAACCATGTTCCACATGCGCACGAGGTCCGTGGCAGCAGCCGCGGCACTGATCGTCGGCATCACGGCTTGTGGATCGTCGGATGGCGGCGATTCGGCCGATCAATCCGCGGCGGCCGACACGACCGGAGCGGCGATCTGGGCCCACCTGCAGGAATCGAACTATCAAACCGACTGGGAGCTCTGGCCCGACAAGGGCCGCCTCTACCAGGGTGGCCAGCCTCACGGCGCGCTCCTCACGACTTACCTCAACGACGTCGCCCATCAAGCCCTGACCAGCGGCGCGACCGTCATGCCCGCGGGCGCTGTCGTCGTGAAGGAGAACTACATGCCCGACAGCACGCTGGCCGCTGTCACCACCATGTTCAAGGTGTCCGGCTACAATGCCGACCACAGCGACTGGTTCTTCACCAAGCACCTCGCCAGCGGCGTGCTGGATACCATGCCCAACGGCATGGACATGGAGGGCCGGCTCCCCGGATGCCAGACGTGCCACATGGCCCAAGCCAACAACGACTACCTCTTCACGAGCGTGTTGGGCGGCAACTGACCACGTCCCCGCGGCGTCACGCGATCGAGGGCGGCCGGTGCACGGCCGCCCTCGCCCTATCGATCACGCCGACAAGCGACCCAGTTCCTCGATCAATTTCTCCCGAATTTTCGGCTCGCTCGCCGAGTGCCCGGCACACACGAAGTGCATGGCGGAATCCGGCAGCCTGCGGTGCAGCTCGTAGGCATCCCTGGGCGGGCAGATCACGTCGTATCGCCCGTGCACGATGGACGCCGGGATGCCGGCCAGTGTGCCGGCATGATCGAAAACGTATTTGTCCGGCAGAAAGCATCGGTTGACCACGTAGTGCGCTTCCAGGGGCGCGAGCGAGCGGTAGTTGTAGTGCTCCAGCATCTCGTCCATGTCGAGGGACGCCGCGTCCAGCTTGATCAGCGACAGCTCGTAGTGCGCCCATTCGTAGCAAAATCGCCCGCGCACGTCCTGGTCGGCGGACTGCATCTGTGACAGGTAGTAGGCCGCCACGTCCTCTCGCCGGCTCTCGGGGACCTGGGCGACGAACCGCTGCCACACCTCCGGGAAATATTTTGCCACGCCGCCGCCGATGAAGTGGTCGATGCTTCGTGCGTCGCCGAGAAAGATACCGCGCAGGAGCATCGCAGCGACCCGCCCCGGATGGCGAATCGCGTAGACGAGCGACAGGGTCGAACCCCACGATCCGCCAAACAGCAACACGCGCTCCATGTCGAATGCGTCCAGCAATCGCGTGATGTCGTCGACGAGGGCGTCGGTGTGGTTGTCATCGAGACTGGCAAACGGCGTGCTGCGACCGGCACCGCGTTGCTCGAACAGGAGGACGTCGAACACCATTGGATCGAAAAAGGCCTTGTCGTCCTCGCCGAACCCGGCACCGGGGCCGCCGTGGACGAACAGCACCGGCACACCACCGGGCTTGCCGTAACGTTCGTAATACAAGCTGTGGCCGTCCGTGACGTCGAAATGCCCCGCCTCGTAAGGGGGGTAACTCGGCGCGTCGCTCATCGAATCGTCTCGTGGAACAAGAGTCGCGTCATGTCAGGCGACCCCAGATGTCGCCGACGGTGAAACCGTCCGGGAAGGGATCGTCGGGGTCCACGACGTAGTTGGCAAACCCGGTGATCCAGGCGCGCCCGCTCAGGGTCGGCACCACGGCCCGGTATTCCCCGACCTTCGTTTCCCGAATGAGGCGGCCCGTGAACAACGTCCCGATCACGCTCTCGTGGACGAAGTCCTCGTCGAGACCGAGTTCGCCCTTGGCGTGGAGCACGGCCATCTTCGCGCACGTGCCGGTCCCACACGGCGAGCGGTCCAGCACCCCGGCCCATGTCTGCGGTCGATCCCAATCCACGGATCCCGTCGAGACCACGACGCCGTTCTTGCGGTGGGCGGCAGGGTTGGTGGGCGGTCCCGACAGTTGACTGATCGTTATTCCGGCCATGCCCGGATGCTCCGGGTGCACGACCGGCAGTTGCTCGCGCGCGGCCTCCCGGATAATTTCCCCGAGACGCGCGATCTCGCGACCCTCTTCGGGGACGAGCCGGACGCCGAGCACTTCCGCCTCCGCGATGACGTAGAACATGCCACCCCACGCCACGTCGACGGTAAGGGGACCCAACGTGGGGACGTCGATCTGGGCGTCCAAGTGCAGGGCGAACGCGGGGACGTTCTCGAAGGTCACGTTGGTGACCTTGCCCTCCGCAACGTCCGCCCGCACGGCGATCAGTCCTGCCGGCGTCTCCAGCGTCAGATTGGTGACGGGTTCCTCCACGGCGACCATCCCCGTCTCGATCAGCACCGTGACCACACAGATGGTGTTGCTGCCCGACATGGCCGGGTACTCCGTCTGCTCCATGATCACGAATCCCGCGTCGGCGTCAGGATGGGTGGGAGGCAGGATCACGTTGCAGCACATCGCGGGGTAGCCGCGCGGCTCCCGGAGCATGCGCCGGCGCAGGCCGTCGGCATGCGCCTCGAGATAGCACTTCTTGTCGAACATGGTGTCGCCGGGAACGTCGAGGACGCCACCGGTGATCACCCGGCCGGGCTCTCCACACGCATGGGCGTCCACGGCGGTGATCATGTGCGAGAAACGCATTTCACGGTACCTTGTGCCGAGGAAGAACACGGAACCAGCAGGCTCCGGTCTCAAAGTACCCGCTGACTTAGGCCATTGAAACGTCGAATCCCTCGCGGCCTCAGTCGCGACAAACAGATGGCACGCCTGGTGCGGCGGCACGGTCCGGCCCCGATCGGGACCCGGCCGCTCTTCGCCGCGTTGGTCCGCGCCATCGTATCACAGCAACTCTCCACCCATGCCGCCGCAGCCATTTTCGGACGAATCGAACAACGGGTCGGGATGGATCCCGCCAAGCTCTCGCGGGTCCGCCCCGCCACGTTGCGGAAGCTCGGCTTGTCCCACACCAAGAGCGCATGCGTGCGCGACGTCGCCAAACGCATGATGCGAGGTGCCCTGGACGATCTGTCGGCGCTGCCCGACGAGGAAGTGTCCACTCGACTCGTGGAAATCCGGGGAATCGGACCCTGGACCGCCCAGATGGTGATGATCTTCTCGTTGGGCCGGCCCGACATCTGGCCCATCGGCGACGCCGGGATCCAACGGGCTGCGCACAACTTGTACGCGGTCGATCTGGAGGGCCTGGAGGAACTGGGAGAGTCGTTTCGGCCGTACCGCAGTCACGCGGCGTGGTACCTGTGGCGGTCGCTGGACGACGCCGAATAGCCGCGTGCGCCTCAGCCGGCCGGGAGCCGGCCTATCAGGAAACGCGTTCGGATGCGGATATGGAGGGTTCCTCGCTCTCTGGTGATGCCGCGCCCTCGACGGTGGGCGGGCCGACGACCCGATTGCGCCCGCCCCGCTTGGCCTCGTAGAGCCGTTGATCGGCCCGATCGATCACGGTACGGAGATCACTCCCGTCGACCGGGAGCGCAGCCACACCGATACTCACGGTAACACTCGACGGCTCGATGACCTTGCGGATCTGCTCGGCCTTGTGCACCGCCGCCTCGACGGGCGTTTCGGGAAACACGATGATGAATTCCTCGCCGCCGTAGCGGGCGACCAGATCGCTCTTGCGGGTCGATTGCAACATCTTGGCAATCAGGGTCAGGACCTCGTCGCCGACCGCGTGTCCGAACTGGTCGTTGAAGCCCTTGAAGTCGTCGACGTCGATCATCGCGACGGACAACACCCGATCGTAGCGTTTCGTCCGGGCGACCTCCGCTGCCGCCAGCTCGTCGAAGAACCCTCGGGACAAGAGCCCTGTCAGGGGGTCTCGGGCAGACGCCCATCGCAATCCCTGCGCGCGAGTGACCGCCATCGTACTGATCGCCGTGGCGCACCCCATGAGTACCAGGCGCTCGTAATGGACGCTGATTGCGAACGTGCCGTCGGTGAATGGGGCGAACTGGTCGCTGTTCAGGGCCCAGTGGGTATCGGCGTAGGCCACTATGCCGGCGTACTGTCCGATGGAGACGAGACCGACCAGCACACAAATCCGAGGATCGTAGCGGAGACTCGTCGCGGCGATGGCCACGAGATACACCGCGAACATCACCCGGTTGTTCACCGCTACATGCGGCTGGTCGATCAGCAGGAACACCACTAGCACGATGCTCACGAACGTGACGTCCATGATACTGGAGACGAAGCCGAGCCAGCTGCGATACGACCCACGGCGGGACACCACGTAGATCGTGACGGCGAAGATCAGGGCGGCCACGCCGGCCGTGAGGGCCATCTCCCTGCCGCTGGACCCGAGTTTGTCGCCCAGCTCGTAGAAGCCGAACAGGAACAGGGTGCCTATGACCAAGAACCGGATTCGCGCGACCGCGAGCTCGCCCGCCCCACCTTGGTCAGCGAGAAGGGCATCCGGCGCGCGCCAGAATTCGCGCCACTTCTTGTTGAGCTTTCGTCGGCTCCGGTGGAACATGACTACGCGAGGCCTTCGCTACAAAGCGCTTCGTTCACGGACCTCCTCGGAGGTGAGGCCATACAGAGGCGGGGTGTCCACGCCCAGCATGCCCAGCATGAGATAGACCTGGGCCCGGTGGTGGACCTCGTGTTCGATCATCGCCCGCAGCCATTTCCACATCGTCATCGAGATGCCGGCAGGGGTGATGATTCGGGTCTCCAGGCCAGAATCCCCCACTTTTCCGAGGATTTGGACCGTTTCCGCATGCATCTCCTCAAGATACCCGAGCGCGTTTTGGTATCCGTGCGCCAGCTCACGTCCGTGGCCCGGATACCGGCTCGGCCGGCCCTGCACGTTCTCGGCCAACATGTACCGCTCCGTGGCCGCCAGGTGCCGGATGAGATCCCCGAAGGTGAATTTGCCCTGTGTGGGGGTCCATTCGAGTTGGTCCGGAGGGATGCTCGCGATCACCCGTCTGGTGCGGTTGCGGATATTCTCGAAATAGGCGAGAAAGGCGTTCATCGAGTGGCTTTCCATCGTATGTCGCCCGTTGGAAGGTGGCCGGAATCTAGCGCGCGGGACACGATGCTTCGCGGCCCGGGTTGCGATATATTGGGCGACGCTT
>JAPULZ010000154.1 GCA_027294455.1 Gemmatimonadota bacterium | reverse complement strand
GGAGATTCCGGAGTGGTTCACGTTTCCGGAAGTTGCAGTAGAGTTGCGGCGCAGCCACCCTTCGCGCGACAAACAGGGATTCACGGTGTTCTTCACTGGCCTATCGGGGTCCGGGAAGTCGACCATTGCCAAGGTGCTGCTTACCAAACTCCTCGAGATGGGCGGCCGGCCGGTGACATTGCTCGACGGCGACATCGTCCGGAAGAACCTGTCCTCGGAGCTTGGCTTCTCCAAGGAGCACCGTGACATCAACATCCGTCGGATCGGCTACGTTGCGTCGGAGATCACGAAGAACCATGGCATCGCCCTTTGTGCACCGATTGCCCCGTATGCCAGTGTTCGGGCCGAGAATCGTGAGATCATTACCGCGGTCGGCGGGTATATCCTCGTTCACGTCTCGACCCCGCTGAAGGTATGCGAGCAGCGAGACCGTAAGGGGTTGTATGCAAAGGCTCGCGCAGGCATCATCAAGGAGTTCACGGGAATCTCCGATCCATACGAAGAACCGACCGATGCCGACGTGGTGATCGACACCACTGATGTCACCCCGGAAGAGGCCACACAGCAGATCATTCTGCACCTGGAGAAGGCTGGATATATCGGAGCAGACGCGCCGTAGCACGTTGAGGACGGGCGCCGATGGCGATGATGGCGAATACGGCGTGCAGCGATCGTCAAGCTTCGGTGAGAAGGACCCGTGGGTCCGGGCTATCCGCTCCACCGGACGCCAAACCGGTGTGCCGCCCCGGGGGCATCGAACTCCTCGAAGGCATACTCGATGGTGATGCGGTCGCCGGTGAACGCGGCGCCGAACGTGATGGGACTTCTCGTACCACCGGGAACACGGCGGCCGCCGACCCGGACGGTGAAGGTCCGTCCGGTGATGGGCCAGTACGAGATCTCGAGTCCGCCCGCGGGCACGATGTCGCCGTCGCGCAGGCGCGACACCGTGGCACTCGCCAGCAGATCGAGCGGGCCGACGGGCCGGCTTCGGGTCGACGCCCCGAACGTCACGCGCCGCGGCAGCGGCAACGACTCACCGATGGTGAGACCCGGGCCCAGGTTTTGTGCCATGAGGCTCCAGGTGATACCGAGCTCGCGCACGGCGACGCCGAGGTCGGCGGCGGCCGTCACCGAGCGTGCTCCCGCGATGCGCTGTTCGATGTATTTCCCCACCAGGCCCACCTGCAGGCCTTTGATGACGCGACCGTAGCCCACCGACGCCACCAACTCGGCGGACGTCACCGAACCCGTGCCGAGCAGCGCGGAGGCATCGTCGGGAACCGACCTCAGCGTAGTGCCGTCCATGCCGTACGAAAGCGACTGGAGCCCGAACGCCAACCCGCCTCCCGCCCACGCCATCGCCGCCGCAAGACTCAGGAGCGAGCTCTCCGACCCGTAGCGTTGCATGGTCACGCCGGCCCCGCGCGCACTGTTCAGCACCCCCGGCGCCGCAAAGATGGCATCGGCATCCGGATTGGAAAGCACGAACGCGCCGCCGAGGCCGAGGCCGCGGGTACTGCTGGGGAGTTCCAGCAACAGCGGTGCGTTGCCATCGCTCTGTGCTGCCGCGGTGCGTGGGATTGCCGCCAAGAGCAGCGGAAGCAGTAGCTGTCGTCGCAATCGCATATGGATATTGGTTGAGTCTTCAGTGCTGTCTAGCGTCTCCCAGCCGAAACGCGCGTAAACGCATCGTCCATGGCCGAGAACCCCACATCATCGAGCACGACGGTGCCCGCCGGCGCAATGTCGAACACGAAGCGAATCTGCGTGAGGCTGGCGAGATCCAACGCGGCATTGGCGTCCACGAAGTCCTGCAGTAACACCGAATAGCTCTGCAGCACCATCTCGAACAGATCGTCAAACCGCTGCTTCTCCTGATCACCCCGGCGCATGATGTGCATCTCCAGCGGCTTGCGCACCGGACCGTACCGGCTGAGCGGCACCTTGGCGGTCTCGCCTTGGGAGTCGGTGACCTCGATGGAGAGATCGATGGGCTCGTCGTCCTCGTCGTCTTCATCCTCGTCGCGCTCCCGGTCTCGGTTGGACGCCGAGTCGACATCCGTCGCGGCGCTGTCCCGCGGTGGCCGGCGCGGACCGGGTTTCGCATTTGTGGGCGCCACCAGAAAGTCGAGTGTCGAGTTTCCGTCGAGCGCCCAGTTCCGCGCCAGCGACGCCGGCAGGCTCAGCGTGTATGACGCGGGTGCGCCGACGGAGTCGCTCTCCGCATCGGCTACGTGGTTGTTCCACCCCAGCCACACGGCCTGGTTGGCCTGGGACGCCGATGTGCTGGTGCGATTCCTGGAGCGGAGCGTGAGCCGTCCCTCCCGCCAGGTTCCCAGACTGTCACCGAGGAGCTCTACACCGTGATGCGTTCCGGTGGTGACGTCGATGTCCTCTTCGTACGTGGCGAGGGGACGGAAGCTGCTTTCCTGGAAGCGGGTGATGTACATGGTCTTGGGCAGCCATTCGCCGATGACGCGATGGTCCCGGAAGATCGGGAGATACCGCTTGTCGCCGTGCAGTGTGGCTTCCAGGAAGGACGAGATGTAGAGCTTGCCGAATTCTCGCTGCTCTTCGGGCTCCAGCAGCCCGCGCAAATCCAACCGCCGCGCGCTGCGGGGGCCGTTGTCTTTGTTGCCCCACACGGTGTTCCACTGGCCGTGATTCGCGCGGTAGACATACACGGCCGACTTGAAGTGCGGCTCGTCATCGGTGAACTGCACTCGGGTGTACTGGCGCAGCCCGTGGAAGCTCGTGACGTCGCCGTCGTGCGAGCCGTGGAACACGAGATAGTTCACGTTCTCCACGGGCACGTATCGGCCGGTGGGCAGATACTGTCCGTCCACCGGCGCGATGGCCACGACCCCCCGGATGGCGAACCCGAAGTCGAACTCCAGTGACGCATCGTCGGGGTAGCGTGCCAGCCGGTTGAACGCCGCCGCATGGCCTACGGCTTCACCGCCGCGGGAGTGCCCCATGACGGCGATCTGACCCATGTCCACCTTGCCGAAGAACGGATTGTCTTCGTCGGTGTTGAATTCCCGCCACGCCTGGAGGTGCTTCAGCAAGAACCAGCCACGGGCGTCGTTCTCTTGCCGAATCCCGCCGTTGATGAAGTTCATGTCCACCGACACCAGAATGAACCCGCGGCTCGCCATCAACTCGCCGAGGTATCCATACCCGGGATCGGAGAAATCCCGCATGTTGTGGTTGCCGTGCACGATGAGCACCAGGGGGAACGGACCGTCGCCCTCGGGATACCACACGCGCCCGTTGATGGGAAATTCTTTCGGCGTGAAACCCCAATAGCCGTTGCGCTCGCCGGCCGATTGCCCCAGGCTCACGAGCTTGGACGCATCGACGGATTCCGTCGTGATGGTTACGGAATCGCGATACTCGGGACGCCGTTTGTCTTCCCCGCTGCCGTAGTACATCGTGCGCACGGTCATGGGTCCCGGCCGCGCCGGATTGGGCGCGCCCAGCAGCTGCTGCGACAACACGACGTCCGCGTCACTCGGTTCGAGCTGCAACGCCCCCGCACACCCGGCCAGCAGCCCCACGTACGCGGCACCCCACACGGCGATTCGCTTGCGTGCGACCATTACTCTGCTCCGTCCCCGAAATAGGTGGGAAAACTGGCATGTTTCAGACTGTTAGGGAAGCCGCCCTCCGCATGCGGAATCTGCCACTCGCGCACCGGAGGGCGCCACAGCGCGCGGAGGAGACCGCCGGCTTGCTGCGCCAACACCGAGCCCTCCGAGTCACAAACCAAAACCCCGGAAACCAAGCAGGTATCCGGGGTTTGGACGATCTCACCGCCCCACTGGAGGAGGAGGCGCTAACTCTCGGTGTGGTAGCGCCACCCCTCGATCCCCTCGCCGCGGGGGCTCATGCGGAATCGCTGGCGCCGTCCGGAGCGCAGCGAAGACGCCGTCTGGACCTGCGTCACGATGACGTTCCCATCGGCGTCGACGAACTCGAAGACCAACTCCGGGACAGCAATGGTTTCTTCTTTCAGATTGGAGATCGTGCCCTCCAACCGGTACCCCGTGGCCGTGGCCTCGAACCGCTCCACCGACACGTCGAACTGGAGCGAGTCGATGCGCTGCACCACGGCGAGGGTGGAATCCAGCTCCTCGTTCAGCTGAAACGCCGCCGCCAGGAGTCGATTGACGTCCTCGTTCAGGGGATCGAGGCGCACCAGCTCTTTCGCGGACTTCAACATCTCGGCGGATGCACCTTGCCGGACTTCCCGTTCTTCGGGAGACAGCTCCGGCTTCTTTGCCTGGGCTTCTTCCGTCCGCTCGTCCTCGGGATTCGCAATGGCGAAGTAGCTCTGGGTGAGATTATACCACCCGTCGCGGAAGAACGGGTTCTGGTCGAGCCCCAGCGTGAACGCCCGAGCGGCGTCGGCGTAGTGCTTGGCCCGGAACATGGACACGCCGATACCGAACACCTCGAGGGAGCTCAGCTCGCTGCTCCGTGCGAGCACACTGTCGTAGTACGGAAGGGCCCGTTCGATCTGTCCCGATCGATCCAACGACTGCGCCAATCCGGTGAGGGACTCGAAATCGTCGGGCTGGAGCTCGCGGTATGCCACATACCACGCGGCCGCCGAATCGTATTGCTCCGTGGCCTGATAGAGCCGGGCCACGTTGAAGAACGACGTGGTGTAGCTCTCCTCGTATTCCCCTTCCCGCATTGCCATCGCCACCGTCCGCTTGAACAGCTCGATGGCCTGCTCGGAATCTCCAGCACTGGCCAGCACGCTGCCGAGGAGATAGGGAATGTTGGGCTCGGTGTGAGCGATGTAGTTCGCTTCGGTGAGGACGCGTTGCGCCAGGGCGAGATTGTCGTTCTGCATCGCCTCGATGCCCTCGTTGAACAGGGGCACCCAGGCGAACCGCCGGTGCGTATCGATGTCGTCCGCGCATTTCGGGAACAAGTCCTGGGCCCGCGTGAACGCGGAATCGGCCCCCTGGAGGTCGTGGTCGAGGGCGTAGGCCCGGGCGAGGAAATACCACACGCCCGCGTTGGCCTCCTCGCCGCCGTCGAGGGCGTCGTTCAGCACCCGCTTGGCGTCCTCGATGGACCGGGCCTTTTGATCCTCTGACCGGGATTCCGTGGCGGCCTTCACGTACAGCGACGCGTTGCGAACCAGGAAATGCGTCTGATCGAGATCGCAGTCGGGGGGGAGATAGATATTGAAACCCTGGGCGCTCGCCGGTCGAGCGATGCCCAGAAGCAAGGCCGTGCCAAGTCCCGCCAATGCCAACTGCTTCATGCCCTGAAATCCTTTCTCTGCCGTTTTCCCATCGTCACCTCACCGCTCCCGATACTGGTACCCCGCCGGCCAAGGAGTGTGCTGTCCAGCGACCTTCCCAGAATAGCCGCGAAATATCGCCCCGGGTCAGCGATAAAGCCATCCGGCGCCGGTATTGAAGAGCACCACGGAATCCGAGGGGCCCACCGACCCGTCTTTCACGAGGGCGGCCAGCGCCGCCAGGGCCGCCCCGCCCTCAGGGCAGGTATCGATGCCCTCCCGGCCTGCCAGCCGGGCCGCCGCGTTCTCCAGGGCCTCGTCCGGGACCGCCAGGGCCTTGCCGCCGGATTCCTCGAGGACCCGGAGCATCATCTTGCCACCCAGGGGGGCCGGTACCTGCAGGCCCGCGGCTTTCGTTTGGGGGTCGGGCCACGGTTCGGTGGCCGTGGCACCGGCCTCGAAGGCCTTGACCACGGGGGCGCACCCCGTGGACTGGACGCTGTACATCCTGGGCATCGGGCCCTCGATCCAGCCCGCCTCGGCCAGCTCCCCGAAGGCTTTCCACATCCCGATCAACCCCGTCCCGCCCCCCGTGGGATAGATGATACAGTCCGGCAGAGTCCAGCCGAGCTGCTCGGCGATCTCGATCCCCATGGTCTTCTTGCCCTCGATCCGGTAGGGCTCCCGGAGCGTGGACACGTCCACCGCCGAGCTCTCGGCGGCGTAGGCCCTGGCCGCCTTCCCACAGTCGCCGATATGGCCGTCCAGGAGCCGCAGATCGGCCCCAAACAGCCGAATCTGCTCCAGAATCCGGGGTGGGGTGCTCTTGGGGGCATACACGCGGACTCGGGCCCCCGCCCGCTGGCCGTAGGCCGAGAGGGCCACCCCGGCGTTGCCGGCGGTGGGGCACGTGAAGGAGGTGGCCCCGGCCAAGGTGGCTCTGGTGACTGCGGCCGAGAGACCCCGGGCCTTGAAGGATCCACAGGGGTTCTGGCCCTCGTCCTTGACCCACACGGTCTCGAGCCCCAGCTCGGCCTCAACGCTTCCGACCCGGAGCATGGGCGTGCCTCCCTCCCCCAGGTTCACCGGCTCCTCGCCCTGGGCGAGCGGCATCCACTCCCGGTAGCGCCACATGTCCCAGGGGCGGGTGGCCAGGGCCGCCTTGAGCGAGGGATCGGGGAACGTGTCGTAGCAGACGAACCATGGCTCGCCCGCCGAGGAGACGGTGGGGAGTCCCGAGGCATCGTGGGTTTCGTCGGTGGCGGAGCAGCGCAGCGACCAGGTCTGTGTCATGCCTCGAGATGGTTGAGGATACGCTCCGCCAGCCGGACGGAGAACCCGGGCAGGGCGGCGATTTCTTCGGCGGACGCGAGCCGTACGCCGGCCAGGCTGCCGAACTGGGTGAGGAGCGCCCGCCGCCGTGACGGACCGACGCCCTCGATGTTCAACAGTTCGGAGGTGATGGTGCGGGCCGTACGCCGCTTGCGGTTGTACGTGACGGCAAAGCGGTGCGCCTCGTCCCGTGCGCGTTGTAGCAACTTGAGCGACGGCGCCCGCCGCGGTAGTCGAATGCTGTCCTTGCGGCCCGCAAGAAAGATCTCTTCGTCCCGTTTGGCAAGGCTCGCCAGAGGCAGCGTTTCGAGCTGCTGTTCCTCCAGCGCCGCACGCGCCGCGCCGAGCTGGCCCTTGCCCCCATCGATGACCATCAAATCGGGCAGCGGCTTTTCTTCCGACACGCGTCTCGCGACGAACCGGGACACCACCTCGTGCACCGCCGCGAAGTCGTCTTGCTGCGCGCCGGGCGCCTTGATCTTGAATAGGCGGTACTCGCTCTTCTTGGGACGCCCACCCTCGAACCACACCAGCGACCCCACCGTGTCCCTGCCCTGATTGGTGGAGATGTCGATGCACACGAGATTCCGGGGCACGGTGGTCATCCCCAGATCGCGACCAAGGGCATACACCGGATCGGCGGCCCGCTCGTCGGTTTCGAATGACTCGATCTTGAGACTCTCCAACAAGTGCCGCGCGTTCTGGTCGGCCAGCTCGACGAGCCGGTGATTGGATCCGCGCTGGGGGATGGCCCAGCTCGTTTCCGGCAAGAGCTGCTGAATCTTGTCGTAGTCCTGCGGGGGAAACGGCAACACCGCCCGTCGGCCTCGCGCCTCGGCGGGCACGTAGTACCGCACGATGAACGCGCTCAACACGGTGTCGTCGCTCTCCTCGGCGAGTCGGGCGAGAAAGCGGTGCTCCATGGCCACCACCTTGCCGTCGCGCACCCGCAGGGTGACCCCGACTGCATCGTCACCGTCTCGCGCGAAGCCTATGGCATCGGCGTCGCCGTGGCCCACCACCTCCATGGTCTGCGGTTGCTCGAGCTGCTCCAGCCACTTGATGGAGTTGCGCAACTCGGCGGCGCGCTCGTACTCGAGTCGCGCGGAAGCCTCCTCCATGCGCCGGCGCAAGCGCGACCGCACCTCGACGGTCTTGCCCTCGAGAAACGCCAGCACATCGTCGATCATCTCGCGGTAGTCTTCTCGCGACTGCAACCCGACGCACGGCGCCATGCACCGTTGGATGTGATAGTCCAGACACGGACGGTCGGGACGGTCCTCCGGCAACTGATAGTGACAGGACCGCGCGGTGAAGATGCGGCGGATGAGCCGGAGCGTCCTCCGCAGCCGTCGCACGTCCGTGTAGGGCCCGAAGAACCTCGCCCCGGGAATGTCGAGTGTCCGCACCACCAGGACCCGGGGAAACGGATCGCCCAGGGTGACGGCGATGCGCGGATAACTCTTGTCGTCCCGCAAGAGGATGTTGAATTTGGGGTGATATTCCTTGATGAGGTTGTTCTCCAGCAGCAACGCCTGGGGCTCGCTCGGGGCGACCAACGTGTCCAGATCGGCGATCTGCTTCAGCAGCAGCCGGTGCTTGGGGCTGTTGGGGTAGTCGTTGGCGAAGTAATCCTTCACCCGGGCACGCAGGCGCTTCGCCTTGCCGACGTAGATGACCTTGCCCTGGGCGTTCTTCCACAGGTACACGCCCGGAGTATCGGGCAATGCGGCGATCCTGCGGGCGATGTGTTCGGGCGGTGCGGCCGGCATGGCAGGAATCTAAACTGCGATTGGAGGAGAGAGGCATGCCCTCGCCGCTACCCCAGCAGCTGCAGCGCATCCGGATGCTTGAGCGACCTCACCCCCGCCAGGTAGACGACCCCAAACGCCCCGAGTGTGGCCGCGGCGCGCAGGATCACATGCTCGGTCGCAACGAGGGGCTCGACGAGCACACCGGCGGCGACGGCGGCGAGGGACGCGACCACCGTGAGGGCGATCGCCTTGCGCTCGGGGGCTTGCAGAATCGCCCCGGTGCGCCGCTCCAGGAAAATGTAGTTGAGCGACAGATTGAGATACGCGGCGATGGCGCTGCCCAGGGCGATGCCAGCGGCGCCGAATGGCCGCATCAACAGGAACGCCAGGCCCGCCGCCAGAATGACCGTGCCCATGGCGATGCGCACCGGGGTGCGCGTGTCGCCCAGGGCGTAGTGGCCCGAGGTCAACAACCGCACCGAGCTCTGGGCCGGGAGCCCGATGGCGTACGCCGCCAGCACACCGGCCACCACTTGCGATTGGGTGACGTCGAAGCTGCCGGTCTGGTACAGTGCACCCACGGCGTGGATGCCCAGCGCCGCCAGGGCAAACGCCGAGGGGATCACGAAGAAGGCCACACGTCGCGCGCCGACGGCCAGCCGCTCCCGCGTCGCTTCCGGCGATGCGGCCGCCGCGTCGCGGCTCAGCTCCGGCAACGCCGCGGCCGCGATGCTGATGCCGAAGAGCGACGTGGGCAGTACCGCGATCAGCTGGGCGTACCCCAACGACGCCACGGCCCCCATGCCCAGCAGCGAACCCAGCTGCGTGTCGATGACGCTCGAGATCTGCCACACCCCCGCCCCGATCATCACCGGCACCCATGCACGGATGACCCGCCGGGACTCCGCCGTGCCGATGCTCAGCGACCAGCGGAACGCGCCCACGAGCTTGAGCGTCGCCGGCAGCTGCACCAGCACCTGCAAGACGCTTCCCACCAGCGCTCCCCACGCCAGGGCGATCACCAGCCGCTCACCGGTCCACCCGGCCAGCCAGCTTCCGAACCCGATGAGCGCCGCGATCTGGGCGATGTTCCACACCGCCGGCGCCGCATACGAGAGAAAGAAACGCCGGTGCGTGTTCAGCACGCCCAAGCACCACCCCGAGAGGATCATGACGCCGGTCATCGGGAACATGATACGGACCAACGTCGCGGTGAGATCCCGCGCCGGTTGATCGAAGCCCGGCGCCACGAAGTCCGTGATCACGGGAGCGAGGAGCGACCCCAAAAACGCTCCCGCCACCGCCACTACCACCACCAGCGACGCGATCGTGCTCGCCAGCTGACGCGCCGCCTCGCGTTCGCCTTGCTGCAACAACGCGGCGTACACCGGAATGAACGACGCCGACAGCGTGCCTTCGCCCAGGAGGTTGCGAATGACGTTGGGGATCTTCAGCGCCGCGCGGTAGGCGTCCGCCTCGTGGCCCGCGCCAAAGTAGAACGCGAATACCCGTTCGCGGATGAGGCCCAGTACGCGAGCCAAGAATATTCCAGCCGCCACTCTCGCGGCTGGACGGCCGCGTTCTGCTTTCACGGTGTCGCGCTCCGCAGGCTCGCGATTAGGCGCACCTTGCACGACCGGCCGCAGCAGGCCGGTGACCCCCGGAGCGCGTGTTAGTGAGCCGCCGGGATGTTACGACCATCTCACACTTAGCAGGGCACGGAGACGCGCGGAGGGGGTCGCCGGCTTGCTGCGCCAACCCCCGACCATCGCAACGCATTTCAAGTGGACACGAGAGACTTGGCCCACTCAGCACACTCTCGCTCCAAATCCAGCAACAACTCCGGCCCGTACTTCGCGAGATACTGCACGATGTTGAACACCCGCTCCTGCGGCTTGTGCTCCGGGAACGTGGCGTTCCGCGCCGCCGAGATCTGCCGCAATAGGATTGCGTGATGCTCTTTCAACCTGGCAACGATCCGCTTCTCGGCGTGATCGATGGTCGAGTCCATTTGGTTTCGCGCTTTCTCGACGGGCTTCTCCAGCGTCACGTCGATCTGCTTCGAAGCCTCGACCAACGGCGGGAACTCCTCCGCCAACACGGCGCGCATCCGTTGCAGCGCCTGCGCGGCGCGATCGGGCAACGCATCTCCCACCAGACGGCTCTCCAGCTGACCGTCCGGCGTTCCCAGGTCTTCGGGCCTCAGCTCGTACCGATCGAGCGTCTTGCGCGTACGGGCCTCGATCATGCGCGCAGACCATCGGGGAACAACGCCCTGCGGTGTTACACCGAGGATGTCGTACACCGGTGCAGTCTGCGGATAGTACGCCAATTCCCCCGGCCCACCCACGTACCCCACCGTCGGCAACAACGCGGCTTCCACCACGGGCCGGAGCAACACGTTGGCCGACAGCCGCTCCGGCGTGCTCGACGCAATCTCCCGCAACTGCTCCAGTGTGAACGTCTCCCCCGAACGCCTGGCCCGAAACCCCGATGGGTCGATGACGAGACGGTCCCGCCCCTGCTCGCCGTCGAGCATCACGAGCGTGTTGCCCGGCTGGATCGACACCTGGACGGGTCCGTCGCTTTCCAGCTCCGCCGCCCGCGCCAGCAACGCCGTGTCGAGATCCGCGGCGTGCTCGAGAGCCTTGATGATCCACGGCGCCGCCTGGGCCTTGGCGGCGGCGTGGGTCGGGAAGAACACCACCAGGCCCGATTCCCCGAGGAGGTCGGCGAGCGCGTCACCGAATGCCGTGGCCATGTCGCTGTCCGGGCGATAGTGTCGCGCCAGCCAGTCCAAGGTGGCTCCCCGGAAATTCGTGTCGGGCGTATGCTCGCGCAGGGCCGCCATCAGGCTTGCGACTGCAGCCCCCAATCGTTCCCGGTAAAGCGGCGTCGACGGTCCGTCAGGATCCCGTGGCGGCAGCGCGATGCGCTCGACCTCGTTCCCACCCGTCAGCACCGCGAGATGATTCGCCTCGGCAAAGTCGTGATCGTCTCCGGCCACCCAGAATACCGGCACCACCGGCCGCCCCAGTGCCGCCTCGCATTCCCGTGCGAGCGTCACCGCCGAGAGGGCCTTGTAGAGTGTGAACAGCGGGCCCGTGAAGAGACCGGGCTGCTGGCCGCTGGTGACACAGAGGGCGTTGTCGCCGAACAGCCGCTCGAGGTTTTCCGCACCGCGCCTGTCAGCGCGAAACGCCGGCCGCAAGCCCGAGACGATGGTCACCCCTCGGTCGGCCGCGGGCCTCCACGAGACGGCGCGGGAGTCGATGGGGGTGGTCTGGATCTCCAGGATCATGGGCGCTCGGCCACCAGGATGGTGCGCGGCGTGGTGGCGGTCAACTCGTCGCCGGCGTAGCTGCCGAAACGCTCCGTCACGCGCAGTCCGGCATCGTGCATCAGTCCGACGAGGTCGTCGGCCGAAAAGAGTCGCACACGCTCCATGAACGTTCGCCCGTCGTCGACCAAATGCATTTCTTTGACGATGAACCGGTCGTCGTCCACGAGTTTGCGCTCGATGGCCACGCGGTGCTCGCCGAATTGCCGTTCCTCCCGCACCACGAGGCCCTCGCGCACGGCCTGCGCATTGAGATAGTCCAGGAACAGCTTGCCGCCGGGTACCAGCACCCGCGCCACGCCGCGGAGCACGGCGACATGCTGGGCGTCGTCGGCGAAGTACCCGAAGCTGGTGAAGAGGTTCACCACGAGATCGAACGCGGCATCACGCAACGGCAGCAGGCGCATGTCGCCGCGCACCACGCCCCTCACGGGAGGGACGAGCTTGTTCGCGCGGACCAGCAGCGGCATCGACAAGTCGATGCCGAACACGGACGCGCCCCGTTCGGCGAGGGGCATCGCGTGACGGCCGGAGCCGCAGGCGAGATCCAGCACCCGGGCGCCGTCCAGCCGGGCGACGCGGTCGACCAAGCCGACCGCGCGCACGGCATCCTCCTCATCGCGATGAGGATAGAGCTGGAGGTATTCCTCGCCGAACCACTGCTCGAACCATTCGGTCACTCGCCAAACACCTCGGCTTCGAAAACGGTGATCGTGACACTCTCGTCCTGCCACGCCAGCTCGGGCAGCCCGGCCTTCTGACAGGCTAACCCCAAGAACTCCTCGACATCGACAGCATGATGCAACGCCACCTGCGGGAGCAGGAGTCCCTCGCGGCCGCGCCGCTTCACCCACACCCCATGGGTACCGAGCACGATGTCGTGACGCGTGGCCTCCACCGGCGGAGAGAGCCGGGAGATCTCGATGGTGGTCCGCTGCACCTCGTCGGCCGCCATCGGCGCGAATCGCGGATCCTCCAGCGCCGCCTGCCGGGTCATGAGCCCCACGGCCTCGATCAACGCCTGCTTCTCGTGCGGGTTCCCGACGCATCCTCGCAGTTCCCCGTCGCACTTCAAGGTCACGAACACCACGGACGGTTGCTGAAACGCATCGCCCGTGGGAGGCACCGGCAGGTCGGTCCCGTGCGTGACGGCCGCGAGCGTCTCGCGGGCATGCCGCAGCAGCCGGACCCGGACGGCGGCGGCGAGCGGCTCAATCACCCTTGTGATAGGGCTCGCCCCGGAGGATGGTGTGGCCGCGGTAAATCTGCTCGAGCAGCATGAGCCTGGCCACCTCGTGAGGATAGGTCATGTCCGAGAGACTGATGGCCTCCTCGCAGGCCTGCCGCACCGCGGTATCGAGGCCGAACGCGCCGCCGATCACGAAGGCCAGGTCGCGGCCATCCTGCTGCCAGCGCTCGAGCCGGCCGGCAAACGCCCGGCTGTCGACGCGGCGCCCGTCCCGGCAGAGGGCCACGAGGCGCGCGTCGGGGATCGCTCGCAGCAACGCCCGGCCTTCTTCCCGTAAGGCGCGGGCGGGGTCCTTCGCCTGACGGCTCTTATCGGGAATCTCGTGAATCTCGAGCTTCGCGTAGTGACGCGTCCGCGCCGCGTAGTCGTCGCAGAGGGTGGCGAGGTCGCGGTTTCGTACCCGGCCCACCGCGACGACGTGAAACGTCATCAGGCATACATCCCGCGGATTCGATGGACCGCCGCCACCCGCTCCACGGACAGCATGTACGCGGCCGTGCGCATGCTGACGGAATGCCGCTGGGCCACGTCGAGGACGTCCCCGAACGCCTTCACCAGGTTGGCACCCAGGCGTTCCACTACCGTCTCCTCGTCCCAGAAATACCCGCTCCGGTTTTGCACCCACTCGAAGTAGCTCACGGTCACGCCGCCGGCGTTGGCCAGGATGTCCGGTATGATGAATACGCCCTTGTCGTTCAGGATCCGGTCGGCCTTGGCGGTGGTGGGGCCGTTGGCGCCCTCGCAGATGATCTTGGCCTTGATGTCTCCGGCGTTGCGCCTGGTGATGGTGTTCTCCACGGCCGCCGGCACCAGCACGTCGACGTCGAGGGCCATGAGCTCCTGGTTGGAGATCTCCTCCCCCATGGGATAGCCCCGCAGGAAACGATGGTCCCGACAGTACTGAATGGCGTCGTCGATGTAGACGCCGTGGGGATTGTAGATGGCCCCCGACGCGTCGCTCACGGCCACCACGGTCATGCCCTCCTGCTCCATCAGCTTCGCGGCGATGGATCCCACGTTGCCGAAGCCCTGGACGGCCACTTTCGATCCCCTGAGTGGCAGGCCGAGATGCTTGAGGGCCTCCCTCGTGACTATCATGCAGCCGCGCCCCGTCGCCTCCCGGCGGCCCAGCGAGCCCCCCAACTCGATGGGCTTGCCCGTGACGACCCCCTGGGACGCCGACCGCTTGTGCATGGCGTACGTGTCCATGATCCACGCCATCACCCGCTCGTTGGTGTTCACGTCGGGCGCGGGGATATCCGATTCGGGGCCGATGGTATTGATGAGAGTCGCGGTGTAGCGGCGCGTCACGCGTTCCAGCTCGGTGTCGGAAAGATTCGGGGGATCGCACACCACGCCGCCTTTTGCGCCGCCGAACGGAATGTTGACGACGGCGCATTTCCAGGTCATCCAGGCGGCGAGCGCCTTGACCTCGTCGAGCGTCACCATGAGGTCGAAGCGAATGCCGCCCTTGCCCGGACCCCGAGCCGTGTTGTGCACGACCCGATATCCGGTGAACACCTCGACCGCCCCGTCGTCGCGCTGGATGGGCACCGAGATGATGATCTGTCGCTCGGGATGGCGGAGCACCTGGTAGATGCCCGGATCGAGGTCCAGTAATTCGGCGGCGGCATCGAACCGCGCCATCATTTCCTCGAAGGGATTCTCGTCGGCAAGATGCGGGTCGGTCGCTGCGCCGACCACCGCACCGGCTTTGGGAACTGCTACCTCGACAGAACTCTCGTCACTCATGGTGATCGCCGGCGGCATCACCCCGCTCCACCGGCGCCGCCCTTCTCGTTCAGGTCAATAGATCATCGACGCGGGACACGACGGCATCCAGCGCCGTTTCCAGGTCGTCGCGCCCGTACTCCCACTCAACGTCCAGCGAGGCCACAATCGGCTCCGGAGCGTTCCCGGGCCACATCGACCGTAGCTTCACCGCGTCCTTTTCGGTGATTACAACGTAATCAACCCTTCGCCCCGCCTGCACCATCCGGTTCATGTCGACGTCGTCGAATTCGTGGTGGTCGTCGAAGGGCAGCAGGCGGACCTGCGCCCCGAACTCACTGCACTGGCCCGCGAAGGCGTAGGGGTCGGCCACGCCGGCGGCGGCCAGCACCCGGGCGCCGTCCAGCGACTCCACGGGCACGGCCTCCCCGCTCAAGAGCCCCGTGAACCCGGTGACCCCGAGCCGGGCGAGCACCACCGGCCGGCGGGAAATGCGCTCCACCCGGTGCGCGAACCGTTCGGCCGACTCCCGGTCGGCCCGCTTCCGGGTGACCACCACGAGATCGGCGCGGCGCAGCGCCCTGATCCCCTCCCGCCACGGCCCCGCCGGCAACGTCCAGCGCACGGCCCGACTCGACTCTGTGCTCACGAGGACGATGTTGAGATCCCGCATGATGTCCAGGCGCTGAAACGCATCGTCCAGCACCACGACGTCGGCGCCGTTTCGCTTCGCCTCCCGGGCGCCGGCCACGCGGTCGGGATTCTCGATCACGATGGCCGATTGGGCCAGGCGACGATGCACATTGGCCTCGTCGCCGCCGTAGCCCCGCAGCACGATGGCGGCCTGCAACCCCTGGTCGGCATAGTAGCGGGCGATCCAGTTGGCGATAGGCGTCTTGCCCGACCCGCCCACGGTGAGGTTGCCGACGGCCACCACCGGCACGTCCACCCCGTTCCGCGGCAGCAGGCGCCAGCGGTAGGCCCGGGCCCGCACGGCCATGGTCACCCGGTAGAGGACGGATGCCGGCAGCAGCGAGAACCGCGTCATGCGCGCCGCCAATCCCCGGTCGCCCCACAACCAGATGGGATTCAGCATCGGGCGCGCGCCGCCACCGCATCGAGCCGGCGCTGCAGGGCTCGGGTGGCCTCGCGGCGGGCCTCGGTGCGTGGCACCGTCAGGGGCTCATCGTACACGATCCGCACGCGGGCAAACGGTCGCGGAATGAGAAACCGGTCCCAGGAACGGGCGCGCCAGTAGGACGAAGCCCATGCGGCCACGGGAAGAATGGGCGCGCCGGAGAGCTGCGCGGCGGCCACGACGCCGGCCTTGGCAACGCCCGCCGGCCCTCTCGGCCCATCGGGGGTGACGGCGATCTCGCGGCCGGCACCGAGGGCCCGGACCATCTTTCTCAACGCCCCGACGCCGCCCCGGGTACTCGACCCACTGATGACACCGAGTCCCCACGCCCGGGCGGCACCGGCCAGCAGGCCGCCGTCGCCGTGGCCGCTCACGAGCACGGAGGTGGGCCCGGTGCGGTGGTACCACACCAACGGCAATAGCTGCGCATGCCACAGCGCAAAGGCGAACGGCGTTCCCGACCGGCGCAGGCGATCCAGATGCTCGACACCCGCCGCATCGATCCGCCAGGTCCGCGCCAGGGCCCCGAGGGCGATACGCACCAGGAACTCCCGGGTGCGCGTCAGCACGTCACCAATTCGGCAGCTAGGTCGGCCACGCGCCGCGCCGCACCGGGCTCGCCCAGGCGTGCGCTCACGTCGGCGAGCCCCGAGCGCTGCTCCCTGGCGGCCCGGCCGCCGGCGTCGAGCAGCGGCAGCACACCCTCGGCCAGCGCAGTGCCCGTCATGGCAGACTGGATGTATTCCGGCACCATGGCTCGCTCCGCCACGAGATTCACCAACCCGATGTGCGCACACCGCACCATACGACGGGCCAGGAAAAAGGACAATGCGTCGGTGCGATAACAGATGAGCAGCGGCGTGCCGGCCAACGCCGCTGCTAGCGTGATCGTCCCGGACTTGCAGAGCGCCGCGTCGCTGGCCGCCATCACCGCTGCCGAGTCGCCCCGGCAGATGCGAAACTCTTGCGCCTGCGGATACGCCAGGCCGGACATGCCGGCAACCAGCACCTCCACCTCGGGCACCGCGCGACGCACGAGAAGCGCCGCCTCCCGCAACGCCGGCCACATGCGCCGAACCTCGATGCGCCGGCTTCCGGGAAAGAGACCCAGCACGGGCCGCCCGTCGGGTATCCCGAGCACCCTTCGTGCTTCGTCCTTGGAAGGCGTGACCCCATCGAGGAGCGGATGGCCGACGTAGGTCGTGGGCACGCCGCGGGCGGTGAAGAACGCTTCCTCGAACGGCAAGATCACCGCGAGGCGCGTCACCGCCTCACGCAACAGGGAAATGCGCGCTTCGCGCCACGCCCACAGTTGGGGCGCGATATAGTAGAGCACCGGAACGCGCCGCCTCGCCGCCATCCGGGCCACGCGCAGATTGAATCCCGGATAGTCGGTGAGGAACGCCAGGTCGACCGCGCCGTCGTCCATGGAGCGCTGCATCGCCCGCAGCAGTCGCACGTGTGAGGGAACCTTGGCGAGGACGCTCGTGAACCCGATGGTCGAGAGGTCTTCCATGCGCGTGGCCCGCGTAACGCCGGCCGCCGCCATCTCCGCCCCACCCATACCCGACCACTCGCAGCCGGGCCACCGCCGCTCCAGCTCGCGGACGACGGCCGCGGTGTGGCCGTCACCGGAGGGTTCGCCGGCCGATACCACGATACGGGTCACACCATGACTCCGCGTTCGGACGCGACCATGAAGTCGAGGAGGCGGGCCACCTCGGGCAGGTGCCCGCTTTCCACGCGTACGCGCTCGATGGCCTCAGCCCGTGACAGCGTGGAATTGAAGAGGAGACGAAACGCGCGCCCGATCGCCGCGCGCAACTCGGCGCCGAATCCGGCCCGCCGCAGGCCGACGGCGTTGATCCCATACATACGCATGGGATTCCCTGCCGTCCGGGCGAACGGCGGGACGTCCTGCGGCACGCGTGATCCGCCGCCGACGAACGAGTGCTCGCCGATCCGGACGAACTGGTGCACCGGGGTGGACCCGCCGATCTGTGCGTGGTCGCCGATGGCCACATGGCCGGCGAGCTGCACCATATTGGCCACAATCACGTGGTCGCCGATGCGGCAATCGTGGGCGACGTGTACGTAGCTCATGAGAAAGCAGTGCGAGCCGATGATGGTGCTGCCCGACTCCGCCGTGCCGCGATTGACCGTCACGAACTCGCGAATCTGGGTCTCGTCGCCGATCACGAGCTCGCTCGCCTCGCCGCGGTATTTGAGATCCTGAGGATCGGTGCCCAGCACCGCACCCACGCCGATCGAGCACCCCGTGCCCAGCCGCGTGGGCCCGTACACCGTGGCGCGCGCCCCGATGGTCGTGCCCGCCCCGACCTGCACCCGGGGACCGACGATGGCGAACGGCTCCACCACCACGTCGATATCCAGGTCCGCCGCGGGGTCGACGACCGCGCTCGGGTGCACGCCGGCGGTCATCGGTCAATGATCTGGGCCATCATCTCGGCCTCGGCCACTTTCTTGTCCTCGACGAACGCCTCGCCGCGCATCCTGCACCGCGTGGCCCGCAGGTCGAGGATCTCCAGCTCGAGGCGCAGCTGATCGCCGGGCACGACGGGTTTGCGGAACTTCACCTTATCGATGGTCATGAAGTAGACCACTTTGTTCTCGGCGTCTTTCACCGAGTCCATCATCAACACGCCGCCGGCCTGGGCCATGGCTTCGACGATGAGCACGCCGGGCATGATGGGGTGGCCGGGAAAGTGCCCCTGAAAGAACGGCTCGTTGATCGTGACGTTCTTGAGCGCCACGATGCGCTTGCCGGGCTCCGTCTCGATGATCCGATCCACCAGCAGCATGGGATAGCGGTGCGGCAACACCTCCAGGATCTTCGTGATATCCATTTCCATACGGCGTCACCTTTCGCTCGAGCAGTGTTGTTTTATGGCGCGCGCCAGCGCAATGTTGCCGCGGTGGCTCGGCCTCGACGCCTCGATCGATCCGTCCACCCGTCCACCCAACAACGCCAGGTCGCCCACCAGGTCGAGCGCCTTGTGCCGCACGAACTCGTCCTTCCACCGCAACGCGCCCCCCACGACGGCGGTGTCCGACAGCACGACGGCGCAGCCCGGGCTGGCGCCCCGGATGAGCCCCCGGCGGCGCAGCTCGTCGAGCTCTCGAAGGAACCCAAACGTGCGGGCGAACGCCAGGTGTTCGCCGAACGCGCGGGGCGACACCGCGTAGGCTCCCCGCTGCGTCCCGATGACCGGATGGTCCCAGTGCACCTGCACGGTGATGGAGCGCTCTCCCGGCCCGGCGTGGTACTCGGCCTCGCCCTCGCGGACCTCGATGGGACCGGTCAAGGTAAACTGTGAGGCCGCGCCAGCACCCTCCACGCGCCCTGCCTCGGCCAGGCTCTCGAAGAAGGGGCCGGCGCTGCCATCCAGAATCGGTGGCTCGGGTCCGCCCAGCTCGATGCAGAGATCGTCGATTTCGTGCCCCGCCACCGCGGCCAGCACGTGCTCCACCGTGTCGACGGTGACTCCGTCGGCGCAGAGAACGGTGCGGCGGTCGCTGACGCGGACGGCCTCCACGGTGGCGGGAATCCGGGGGGCCGAGGCGATGTCGCTGCGGCGGAAGAACACGCCCTGGCCCGACTCGGTGGGACGAAACGTGAGCGTCACCGGCGCCCCGGTATGGAGCCCCACGCCCCGTAGCGAGACGGGCCGCGCGATGGACGCCCTACGTGGTGCCGGCATCGCGCGCGGCGAGTTGCTCCAATCGTTTGACCAAAGGCGTGAGGCGCTTCAGCACCGCCACCTGGCGCAGCACCTCGCGGTGGCTCCGGGCGGGGTAGCCGGATACCACGGCGCTCGGGGGAACATCGCCAATGACCCCACTCTGGGCAGCTACACGGGCGCCCCGGCCCACCGTGAGATGCCCGGCCAGACCGGCCTGGCCCGCGAGCATCACGTCGTCTTCCACCACGGTGCTTCCCGCGAGACCCACCTGGGCCATGATGAGACAGCGCTTACCCACCTGCACGTTGTGGGCGACCTGCACCAGGTTGTCGATCTTCGTTCCGGACCCGATCACCGTATCGGCAATGCCGCCCCGGTCGACGGTGGTGTTGGCACCGATCTCCACATCGTCACCCACGAGGCACCCGCCCACGTGGCGGATTCCCTCGTGGCCCGACTCGCCTTCGGCGTAGCCGAACCCGGGCGTGCCCACCCGGGCGCCGGCGCACAGCACCACGCGGTGCCCCAAACGCGCCCCGCCTTCCACACTCGCGTGGGCATCCAGGCGACAGCGCTCTCCCAGGCGCACGCCGTCTCCGATGGTGACGTGCGGACCGATGATGCAATCGGCCCCCAGCACCACATCCCGCCCGATGGCCGCCCAGGCACCCACGGCGATGCGGCCGCTCCAGCGCGAGCGGGGACCGACGGACGCGGTGGGGTGGATGCCCCAGGGCACCGCCGGGGTCGTGTCCAACCGGGGAAGCACTCGGGCCAGGGCCAGGTAGGGTGAGTCCACCACGATGCGCGTGCCCGGCCCGGCGGCCTCGTCGCGGAATCGTGGCGGCAGCAACACCGCGCCGGCGGCGGAGTCGCGGAAGGCCTCCAGGTATCTGGCGGTCACGAGAAACGATAAATCGCCGGGGCCGGCCCCATCGAGCGGGGCCACGCCGGCGATCGTGGTCTGGTCGTCTCCGACCAACTCGCCGCCGACGAGATCGGCGATCTCCCCTACGGTCAGTCGACCCGTGGTGTGCACTGGCGGGCTACTGCGACTGCTGCAACCTCTGCACCACGAGGGGGGTGATGTCCAGCGTCTGGTCCACCGCGGCGATGGCTTGCGCCATGGCGGCGACGTCGAAGATGATCCCGATGTTCCGCTCCGCCCGCACGCCCTCGATGATCGCCTGCACCCGGGCCTCCAGGGGTGCCACCAGCTCGCGTTCGCGCTCGGCCTGCCGCGCCTGGAGTTCTTCCACGCGCTGCTGCAAGCGCTCGGAGAGCTGCGTGATCTCCTGCTGTTTTTCCTGCCGCCCCGTGGGGCTCAGGATGACTTCCGTCCGCTGGTAATCGGCGAGGAGCGTGTCGCGCTGGTCGGCCATCTGCTGCAACTCGGCCTCGAACGGCTCGAACTCCGACCGGAAGGTCTCCAGCGCCTCTTCGTAGCCGGGGGTCTGCTGCATGACCACCGGCAGGTTCACCAGGCCGACCCCGAGGGGCGCCTGTTGCGTCGTGGCGGCCACCCCGACCACGAGGATCAGTGCGAGCGCCGTTGGTGCCCATCGGGCCATGATTCGATCCATTATTCTATCGCCTTGCTCTCGAATGAAACGCAGTTATTAGAAGAAGTTTCCGAGTTTGAAGTGGAATTTCCAGCCCGGATTGGGATTGCCCAACAGGTCCGTCCGGTCGAACCCGTATGCATAGTCGAGGCCGATCGGCCCCAGCGGCGACAACACGCTGAGACCCACACCCGCACCGCGGAACAGGCGCGTGGGATTGAAGTCTCGTGGCGCCTCCCACACGTTGCCGGCATCCATGAACGTGTTGAGGTACAGCGCTTGGCTCAGGCGCAGGCCGATCTCGGCCGTGAACGCCGCGTATGCGGCCCCGAAAGCGTTCACACCGCTGGCCCGGGAGCCGCTCGCCGTGGGATCGAAGCCCTGCGGCGTGATGGCAAATTCGTCATAGCCCCGCAGCGGAATGCCGAACTGGGTTCCGCCCATGGCAAACAACTGGCGGAAGTGCGGGCCCGCGTCGCCCCAGACGAAGCCCGTCTTGGCCGTGAACCCCAGCACGAACTGCGGACCGCCCGCGATGCTCTCGAAGCTCTGCCGCGTCAGGGGCGCGTACCAGCGGCCCTCGAACGTGGCCCGTCGGAAGTTGCCCTCGCCGCCCAGCAAGCCGCCGGTCTGGGCGATGCTGAACTGGTGCAAGGTCCCGCCGGTGGCGAACGGCAAGCCGATCCGGGTATCCCGGACGAGGGAGACGGCGACTGACGACAGCAGGCAATTCGAACACGCGAACCGCGGCGCCAGGGTCCGCGAATCGAAGTCACTCTGCTCGATGGTATACGATGTCAGCACCCGGGTGAACCGCGACCCGAAGAGCGGGAGCCCAACTTGCACCGTCGCACCCCGGCTGGTGATGCGGCCCAGGTCGGCGACGGTGAAACGCTGCCGGGTGTTGTGCAGGCGAAGCGAGCCGGATATGAGACCCCCCCTGATGGCGGGATCGGAGTACGTCACGTTGAAGTCGCTCAGGTTGGCGCCGAACTGGAGCTGAAAGTTGATCTGCTTGCCCTTGCCGAACAGGTTCGGCTCCTCCAACCCGATGAACCCGCCCACCCCCGTGCCCTGCCCCAGCGACGCGCCGAAGTTCACGTTCCCCGTGCGCCGCTCTTCGACGGTGAAGATCACGTCCACGTCGCCTTGCTGGTTCACGGGGCGCGTGGTGGGGACCGCCATGGGCTGCTCGAAGAAGCCGATGTTGGAGACGCGCTGATACGACTGGACCAAGGCATCGCGCCGGAACACGTCGCCGGGCACCATGAGGATCGCGCGGCGAATCACGTCTTCGTGCGTGATCGTGTTGCCGACGATGTGGATGCGGTTGACGATGGCCGGCGACTGCTCGTCGATCTGCCACCGCAAGTCGACGAGCCGCTCGCCGCCCGGTCCCGTGCGGCGGGTCATGGCGTCGCGGATGGTCGCGTAGATATACCCGTTGTTGTAGTACAGGTTGCGCATGTCATCCGTGGCGACCGCCCAATCCTGTTCGTTGTACGTTTCCTCGGTCACGACGAAATCGCCGTCCTCGTTGCGCTCGCCAAAGGGATAGAAGGCCTCCAGTTGCTCCTGGGTGAACTCCCGATTGCCCACGATCTCGAACGTCCCCACCCGGTACCTGGGGCCTTCGTCGACGGCGAGGATGAGCGTCCCCTTGCCCGTTTCCTCGTTGACGACCAAGGTATCCCGGAGCACCTGGAAGTCGATGTAACCGTGCCGGGCGTAGAACGCGGGGAGGCGATCGCGAATGTCGGTGTTGAGCACCGCCTCGTCGTACTCCCCCTTCTTGAACCAGAAGAATCCCTCGGGGGACGTCCCCATCGCACCCACGATCTCGCCGGCTTCGAATGCCTCGTTCCCCTCGATGATCACGCGGCTGATGGCGACGCGGCTGCCCTCGGTGAGATCGAGCACGACGACGACGGAGCCGTCTTGCTGCATCTCGGTCCGCGGCACGACCCGGGTCTGGTAATACCCTTCGCGCTTGTAGAGGGAGTCGATGGCCGCGACGGCGGCCTGGGCGTCGGCGGGGTTGTAGGGCCGCCCCGAGGCCATCCGCACCTTCCCGCGCACGGTGCGTTCCGGCAACCGCGAGACGCCGGTGACCTCCCACCGCCGCAAGATGGGCCGTTCCACGACCGCGAAGACGAGGACCTGCTTGTCGCCCACCACGCCCTGCAACACCCGCACGTCCTCGAACCTCCCCGTGGCGAACAGGGCCTCGATGGCACGCTGGATATCGAGGAACCCGATGGGTTGGCCCAGGGCGATGTTCACGCGGCCGATCACGAGGTCGCGACCGCTCTGCGTCGCGCCGCGCACGGCGATGCTGTCGAAGACCGTGGTCTCGTCGGCAATCTGCCGGGCGCTCGCGTCCTCGACCGTCACTCCCACCAACGCAGCGACGGCGATCGCGGCTCGCAGCAGTTTGATCATTTCCCCCGTTAGGCCTTCTTGGTGCCCGCCAACGCCTCGAAGACGAGTTTCTCGCCGTCTTCACTCACGTCGATCCGGATTTCATCACCCGGATCGAATTCGCTCATCAAGATTTTTTCCGAGAGCGGATCCTCGATGTAGCGTTGAATGGCTCGTTTGAGGGGACGCGCGCCGAACTTCTCGTCGTACCCGTGGTCGACCAGGAAGTCGGTGGCGGCGGCGGTGCGGACGAGCACCAACCCCTCGTCGGAGACGCGCGACTGCACGTCCTTGAACATGATGTCGACGATCGACGTGATGTGCTCGCGGGACAGCGGGTGGAAGACGATCGTGTCGTCGACGCGGTTCAAGAATTCCGGATTGAATACCCGGCTAATTTCTTCCTTCACCTTGGCTGACATGCGCTCGAACGAGGTCTTCGTATCGGGTTGGGCAAACCCGAGCGTCTTGCCCTCGGTGATGTCGCGGGCGCCGATGTTCGACGTCATGATGACGACGGTGTTCTTGAAGTCGATCACGCGGCCGTAGTTGTCGGTGAGGTGGCCCTCATCCAGCACCTGCAACAGGATGTTGAACACGTCGGGGTGCGCCTTCTCGATCTCGTCCAGCAACACCACGGAGTACGGCTTGCGGCGGACGGCCTTGGTGAGCGTGCCCGAGTCTTCGTACCCCACGTACCCCGGCGGCGCGCCGATCAGGCGGCTGACGCTGAACTTCTCCATGTACTCCGACATGTCGACGCGGATGAGCGCCTTGTCGTCGGCGAACATGAAACGGGCGAGTGCCCGGGCCAGCTCGGTCTTGCCCACACCGGTGGGGCCGCTGAAGATGAAACACCCGATGGGCCGCTTGGGGTCTTTGAGCCCCGCCCGCGACCGCCGAATGGCCCGGGAGATGGCCTCGATGGCCTGATCCTGCCCAACGACCACCTTGTGCAGCTCGTCTTCCATGCGGAGCAGACGCTTGGTCTCGGCTTCTTGCAACCGCGTGACGGGAATGCCGGTCCAGCGCGACACGATGAACGCGATCTCCTCTTCGGAGATGGTGGGCCGATGGGTCTGCCGCTCCTTTTCCCACTCTTCCTGCCGCTTGCGGATCTCGGCCTGTAGTTCCCGCTCCTCGTCGCGCAGGGAGGCGGCCTTCTCGAAATTCTGATCGCGCACCGACTCTTCTTTGTCGCGATTGATGCCTTCGAGCTGTTCCTTCAGTCTGGCCACTTCCGGAGGCGGCACCTGGGCGGCGAGGCGCGCCCGCGCCCCGGCCTCGTCGATGACGTCGATGGCCTTGTCCGGCAGGAACCGGTCAGTGATGTAGCGCTCCGAGAGCTTGGCGGCCCCGACGAGGGTCGTATCGGGAATGACGATGCGGTGGTGATCTTCATACCGCTGCCGCAGTCCCTTGAGAATCTCGATGGTTTCTTCCACCGTGGGCGGATCGACGACCACCGTCTGGAATCGGCGCTCCAGCGCACCGTCCTTCTCGATGTACTTGCGGTATTCGTTGAGGGTCGACGCGCCGACGCACTGCAACTCGCCGCGGGCCAACGCGGGTTTGAGCATGTTGGACGCGTCGATGGCTCCTTCTGCGGCACCCGCGCCCACCAGCGTGTGGAGCTCGTCGATGAACAGGATGATGTTCTTGTTCTGGACAATCTCGTTCATCACGGCCTTCAACCGCTCCTCGAATTGACCGCGGTATTTCGTGCCGGCGATCACGGCCGCCATGTCGAGGGCCAGCACCCGATGCTTGCGCAGCGCCTCGGGCCCGTTGCCGGATGAGATGAGTTGCGCCAGGCCTTCCACGATGGCCGTCTTGCCGACGCCGGCCTCGCCGATGAGGACCGGGTTGTTCTTCTTGCGGCGGGACAGCACTTCGATCACTCGCTCGATCTCCCGCTCCCGGCCAATGGTCGGGTCGAGCTGGCCGTCGGCGGCGAGGGCGGTGAGGTCGCGACAGAAGTGATCGAGGGCCGGCGTCTTGGACTTCTTCTCCGAGCGCGGCACGGCCTGGGCCGGGCCGGAGCCGCCCTTTTGCCCGGACGGGAGGTCGCTCCCCAGCAGACGCAGGGTCTCGGCACGGGCCTGCTCGAGGTTCACGCCGGCGTCGGTGAGCACCTGGGCTGCGATGCCCTTCTCTTCGCGCAGCAGGCCGAGCAGCAAGTGCTCGGTACCGACATACGAGTGGTTGAGCTCCCGGGCCTCACTCATGGCCAGTTCGAGCACCTTCTTGGCGCTGGACGTGTAGGGCAAATCGGGACCCGAGGCGGCGGGAGCTTTCCCCTTCTTCACCGTCTCTTCGATCTTCTGCTGAATCTCGTCCAGGTCGACATTGAGATTGGTGAGGACGGCGGCCGCCACGCCTTCACCCTCACGAATCAACCCCAGCAGAATATGCTCCGTCCCCACATATTCGTGGTGCAATCGGGCGGCTTCTTCCCGCGCCATTTGCAGGACCTTGCGGACTCGGTCGGTAAAGTTGTAGCCGTTCATGTAATTATCGGTGCTCCGTGTGTGGGCCGATACCACGACCGCTCATCGCCCGGCGTCGGCCTCGAGCAGGTGGCGGGTGAAGGCCGCCCGAACCGCTGCCAATGCGGGATCGCCCAAATCCCGCCCCTCCTGCTGCGCCAGGTGCGCGGGCTGGGTAAAGATCAACAGCTTGTTCAGGGTGTATACACTGACATCGGGGATCAGGTTCAACCCGACCCCCAGGCGCACACCGCTGAGCAAGTTCATCGTCTCCTCGAACGAGAGGTTGCGGGCATACCGCAGCAGCCCGTATGCGCGCCACACCTTGTCGGCAATCACCATCGGGGCATCCCGCTCGAGGATGCGTCTGGCCTCTTCCTCGTACTCGATCACCTTCTGGACCATGTCGCCGAGGTGCTCGAGGAGCTCGCTCTCGGACTTCCCCAGCGTCGTCTGATTCGACAGCTGGAAGAAGTTGCCCACCACCTCGCTACCCTCGCCGTAGAGTCCCCGGAAGGTCAACCCCACCTGGGACAACCCCTGGAGCACCTTCTGGATCTCTTTGGTGAGGACGAGCCCGGGAAGGTGGATCAGGACGGACGCCCGCAGCCCCGTCCCGGCGTTCGTGGGACAGGACGTAAGATAACCGAACTCGTCATGGAACGCGAAGGTGAGGCGCCGCCCCAGATCGGCGTCCAGCCGCTCCAAATCGGCGTAGGCGTCGGCCAGGGCAAACCCCGACTTGAGGCACTGGAGGCGGACGTGATCCTCCTCGTTCACCATCATTCCCACGGTCCCGTCGGTGAGCAGGGCCGCCCCGGTGCGGACCCCCCGATCGTTCTCGAGCCCGGCAAGCTCCCGGGAGATGAGGTGCCGCTCGTGCAGCAGCTGTTGGTCCACCGGCCCCAGCTCGTCGATCCGGATGAGGCTGGCATCTCGTAGCTGTGCGGAGGCGTTGGAGGCCGCTTCCACCTCATCCAGCACCATCTTGCACTCCTCGGCGCTGGACCGGACGGTGAACCGCCGGTGGGCGATGTTCCGGGCCAGCCGCACGCGCGTCGACAGGACGATATTGCAGTCCGGTCCGCTGGCGTCGAGCCACGAGATCCCTCCGTCGGGCAACAGGTTCAGGTCGAGCATCTCACTCCATCACCCGGATCCGATCCCGGATCTCCGCGGCCAGCTCGAAGTTCTCGGTCTCCACGGCCCGGCGCAGCCGCTTGCGCAGCTCGGCCAGGGAGGGACCGGTCCGCGGCTCGCCGTCGCTCTCTTCCCCCGCGTACTGCTCGCCCACGTGCTGGCTGGAACCGTGCAGGCGCCGCAACAACCCCCGGAGGTGTTGTCCGAAAGCGTCGTAGCAGTCCGGGCACCCCAGACGGCCCGACTCGCGAAAGTCCTGCAGGGTGCCGCCGCAGGAGCCGCACGCGCCGGCGTCGTCGCCCTGCGGCAGCTGGCCCATGGTGGCCAGGAAGTCCGACAGGGGGAATTTGGCCACGGTGGCGCCCGTCTGCACGCCCTTGGCGGCCGCACACTGCTCGCACAAATGCACCGTCGTCACCGAGTCGTTGACGATCTGGGTGAGGTGAATGGCCGCTGGCCGCTCCTTGCACTCGTCGCACTGCATTACTGCGTCACGCCTCCGGGCACCACCGGCTCGAGCCGGCCGCCCGCGAGCAACACGGTCCGGTCGGCCCGCTCCGAAAGCGCACGGTTGTGAGTCACCACGACCAACGCGGTTTCCAGGTCGCGCACCAACTCGAACAGCAGTTCGTGGAGGCGGCCGGCGTTGCGCTCGTCGAGGTTGCCACTCGGTTCATCGGCCAACAGGAGCCGGGGATCGTGGACCAGGGCCCGGGCGACGGCGCAGCGCTGCTGCTCCCCGCCCGAGAGTTGGCCCGGCCGGTGGGTCATGCGCCCGGCCAACCCCACACGGGCCAGCACCTCCTCGGCGCGACCCCGCGCCGTGGCCTCCGACGCCCCCCCGATCATCAACGGCATCATCACGTTCTCGAGGGCGGTGAACTCCCGCAACAAGTGATGGAACTGAAACACGAAACCGAGTCGCTCGTTGCGCAGCTTGTCCCGGGCCGGCTCGCTGAGCGTGGGATAGGATTGCCCGTCCAGCACGATCTCCCCGCCGGTGGGCTCATCGAGCGCACCCAGCAAGTAGAGCAACGTGCTCTTCCCCGCCCCGCTCTCGCCGACGATGGCCACGACTTCCCCGCGCCGGACCTCGAGGTCGACCCCGGTCAGCACCTCCACGTCCGGTGCGTCGCCGCCGCGGTAGGTCTTGCGAACGCCACGGGCCTGCAGGATCGCACTCATTCGTGCCTGATCGCTTCGACGGGGTTCAACTCGGCGGCGCGGCGTGCCGGATAAACCGTGGCCAGGGTCGCCACGACGAGACTCGCGATCACGATGACGACGAAGTCCATCGGCTGCACGCGAATCGGCAGGTGGTCGATGAAATACACCGACGGGTCGAGTTGGATGAGCCGGCCCTTGTCGAACAGCTGGGCGATGATCAAGCCGGTCACCGCCCCCGTCACCGTTCCCACCAACCCGACGATCGCCCCTTGCAGCATGAACGTTCTGCGCACCGATTTGGCCGGAAAGCCCATGGCGCGCAGGATGCCGATCTCCCGCGTCTTGTCCGTCACCACCATCGTCAACGTGCCCACGATGTTGAAGGCGGCGACGACCACGATGAGCAACAACACGAGGCCCATGCCCAGTTTCTCGAGCTTCAGCGCCGAGAAGAGCTGGGCGTTCTGCTCCTGCCACGATTGGGAGCGGTATGGATAGTCCAGCTGGAACGCGAGCTCGTCACCCACCCGCACCGCGTCGGCGGGATCTTTCACACGCACGTCGATGCCGCTCACCGCGTCGCCCAGATTGGCGAACCGCTGCGCCACGTCGAGTGGCAGCACGATATAGCTGTTGTCGTACTCGAACATGCCGGTTTCGAAAACGCCGGTCATCTCGAATGACCAATAGCTCGGGATGAAGGCACCCAGCGCCGCGTTGAATTTGCTGCCGGCGGACGAAATGATCGTGACGCTGTCGCCTGCGAACGTCTGGAGCCGATTCGCCACCTGTCGCCCCAGCACCACGCCTCCCTCGATACCGGGCAGGGTGGTCGCGAACCGGAGGTCGCCCGTCACGAAGTACCGCGGCAGCGGCATCACCGCCGCCTCGCCTGTGTCGGACACGATCCCCAGCACGCGCACGCCTTCGGTGTAATTGGACCCGGCACGGACCAGCCCCTGGGTGATGACGAATGGTTGAGCCGCCACCACGTCGGGATGCGACTCGATGACCTCGAGGGCGTGGCGCCAGTCGTCGATCCGCAGGTCGTCACCGTAGGTGAGGACACGCAGATGGGGGCTCGCGATGAGGATCTTCTCCCGCAGCTCGGCCTGCAAGCCGTCCATCACCCCCATCACCACCACGAGAGCGGTCACGCCCACCATGACGCCGGCCGTGGCGATCAGCGTGATGAGCGAAACCAGCCGAGACGAGCGCCGGCTGCGCAGATAGCGCAACGCGATCTTCCACTCGAGGCGCGTCATTCCTCCGGCCTCAACGTGGGAAAGAGAATGACGTCCCGAATCGACGGCTGGTCGGTCAAGAGCATGATGAAGCGATCCACCCCCAGGCCGAGCCCGCCCGTGGGCGGCATGCCGTACTCCAGCGCCCGGATATAGTCTTCGTCGATGGCGTGGGCCGCGTCGTCTCCCGCTTCCCGGGCCGCGACCTGCGACTCGAACCGGCTGCGTTGATCGTCGGGATCGTTCAACTCGCTAAAGGCATTGGCCAGTTCCCGGCCGTTCACGAAGAACTCGAACCGCTCGGTGAGTCGGGGATTGCCCCGCTTGCGCTTGGCCAGTGGCGAGATCTCGATGGGGTAGTCCTGCACGATCGTCGGCTGCACGAGCGTGGGCTCGACGTGGACCTTGAACACCTCGTCGATGAGCTTGGTGCGGGGCATGGCGTCGATGTCGTCGTCGTCGCCCTGCGAGCGAAGGCAGTTCCGCAGCGTGGCGTCGTCCGCCGTCTCCAGATCCAGGCCGGCGTGTTTCCGCACCAGCTCGACGAATTCCGCTCGGCGCCACGGCGTGGAAAAATCGAGCGTCGTGCCGAAGCGCTCGATCTGAAGCGAGCCGCACACCTCCTGCACGATCCCCGACACCAGCTCCTCCAACACCGTCATCATGTCGGTGTAGTCGGCATACGCCTGGTAGAATTCGAGCATGGTGAACTCGGGATTATGAAACCGGTCGATGCCTTCGTTGCGGAAATCGTGGCCGATCTCGTACACCCGGTCGAACCCTCCGACGATGCAGCGCTTGAGATACAGCTCGTCGGCAATGCGCAGGTAGAGCCTGGAGTCGAGCGCCTTGTGGTCCGTGACGAACGGCAAGGCCAAGGCGCCGCCGTAGATCGGCTGCAACACGGGCGTCTCCACCTCGATGAAGCCACGCTCGTCGAAGAACGCGCGCATCAGCCGCAACACCTTGGCCCGGGTGACGAACACGTCCCGCACGCCGGCGTGTACCGCGAGGTCGACGTAGCGCTGCCGGTAGCGCGTCTCGGCGTCGAGGAGGCCGCCGTGTTGCTCGCCGTCGGCGGCTTCCTTGCCGATGGGCAGAGGGCGCAGCGCCTTGGCCAGCAGGGTCACTTCCTCGACCCTGATCGTGATCTCCTCGGTGCGGGTCCGAAACAGCGTCCCACGCACGCCGATGTGGTCGCTCAGGTCGAGCAGCTTCAGCACCTCGAATTGTTCCTCCCCCAGGTCGTCCCGCTTGAAGTAGAGCTGAATCTTGCCGGAGCTGTCACCCAGATGCATGAACGTGGTCTTGCCGTGGGGCCGGTGCGACACGATGCGTCCGGCCGCCCGCACCGACACCGCGTCGTCGCCGTCCCGGAAAGCGTCGAGGGCTTCTTGCGCGGTGTGCGTACGCTCGAAGCGGTACGCGAACGGCGCGATGCCCCGCTCGGCCAGGGCCTGCAGCTTCTCGCGGCGCGCCGCCTCGATGTAGGACCGCTCTTGCGTCACCGTCATGCAACCTTGCTTCCGTACTGCTTCAAGAACGCGTGGATGAATTGGTCGATGTCGCCGTCCATCACCCGCTGCACATCGGTCACCTTGAGCTCCGTACGATGGTCGTTGACCATGGTGTACGGCTGAAACACGTACGATCGGCTCTGATTCCCAAAGGCGATGTCCTTCTTGGTGGCCTCCACCTTGGCCTTTTCCTTCGCTTGTTCTTCCCGCGCCCGCTCGTACAGCGCCGCCTTCAGCATTTTCATGGCCGTCGCGCGGTTCTTGAACTGACTGCGTTCCTGCTGGCACGACACCACGATGCCGGTGGGGGTGTGCCGCAAGCGCACGGCCGATGACGTCTTGTTGACGTGCTGGCCTCCGGCCCCCGACGCCCGGAACACCTCCATCTCGATGTCATCGTCACGCACGTCGATCTCGATGGAATCATCCACCACGGGATACACGAACACCGACGCAAATGATGTATGGCGGCGCGATTGGGCGTCGAACGGTGAAATCCGCACCAGCCGGTGCACCCCCTTCTCCGCTTTGAGATAGCCGTAGGCGTAGTCGCCCCGGATCTCCAGCGACGCCGATTTGATTCCCGCCTCTTCCCCGGAGATCAGATCAAGCACGACCACCTCGTAAGAGCGCCGCTCCGCCCATCGGGTGTACATCCGCATGAGCATCTGCGCCCAATCCTGCGACTCCGTTCCGCCGGCCCCCGGGTGGATCGTGACCAAGGCCCACAGGTGGTCGTCCGTGCCTTGAAGCATGTTCCGCAACTCGAGATCTTCGAGCGACGTTACGAGCTGCGGCACTTCTTCCTCCAACCCCTCTTGCAGTTCGGGATCGGGATCGTCGGCCAGGAGCTCGGCCATTTCTCGGGCTTCCAGCGAGCGGGCGGTCAGATCGGCAAAGGGCTCGGCCCACCGCTTGAGTGTTTTCAATTCCTCGACCGCCGACCGGGCTGTGTCCGGATTGTCCCAGAAACCCGGCGCGGCCATCGCGGCCTGGAGTTTCTCTAGGCGGGAATTTTTCGCATCGAGGTCAAAGGTAACCTCGCAGCTCAAGCAATCTTCGGTCGATGTCACTCAACGTCTCTAGGATCTGGGTCACAAATCGGTCCTCCCAAAAAATACTACGAGCCGTCGGTCCCGAGGCGGCCAACGGCTCTGCATCACAACAATTTAGCGGGTTGCTTGCTGCCGACAACAGCCTAGAACACGGCTTGCCCGCCGGCCAAGATCTCGTTCAGGGCGTCGCGGAAAAACGGCGTGGAGTTGGCCAGCTCTTCGCCAACCTGCTGCATGTACTCCTCCCAGCTCTTCTTGACCTCCTCGCCGAAAACGTCCTTGAGATTGCCTTCCTGCAAGGCCTTTTGCCGCTTGTCCGGCTGGTAGACGATCATGTCGGAGATGAGGGCCCGGGCCAGCCGCCGGGCCTTCTGCGTGGGATCCCGGGACAGGAAGGGGTTGATGGGTTTGCGCTTGAAGCCCTGTGTCACCGACCCCTCGGAGGCCGCAGGCGCGGCGGGAGCAGGCGCCGGCGTCGCGGCCGGCTGCTGGGGTGGCTCCTGAGTGGGTGGCGCCGGCTGTTGCGGCGGAACCGGCGCGGTCGGCTGCACCGGCTGCTCCGGCGTGGGCCGGAACACGGGTGCCACGGGCCGCGCCGGCGCAGCCGGAGCCGGGGGCGCTGCCGCCGCCCCACCACCGCCGGAAAACGGGCGTGACAGGCGGATTTCCCCATCGGCAGGGGCCGCCGGTGGCTGGGCGATGGGTATCCCCCTCACCGGCGTCTTGTCCGCAGTCTTGGGAACGATCAGTTGTGCCGGCGGCGGCGCGATGGGGACCCCGATCACCGGGGTCTTGTCCATCACCCGCGCCGGGCGAGGCTCCGCGGGCGGAGCCTGCGACTCCTCCGGCGCCGCAATGAAGGCGTCTCCCAAGCTCCCCGCCGCGATATCGGCCGCGCTGGGCCTAGGGGCGGCAGCGACCGCGGCGGAAGCAACCGGCGCAACCGCGGACTCCGCCGCAGCCTCCCGGCTCACCGCGATGACGTTGGAGCACACGGTGCAACGCGCACGCACCCCGGCCGCAGGAACCTTGGCCGGGTCGATGCGATAGACGGTATTACACGAAGAACAGGAGAGGTTCATGGATGACCTGGTGTGCCCCCTCCCATGTCATCATCCTCAGCCTCGCGGCGTCGGTCAATGACGAACACGGAACCGGGTAGCGTCTTGGCGTAGCTCTTCATCTCGGTCGCCAGCGCACTGGCCCGAGCCGGATGTCCGAATCGGCGGTGCTGGTTGGTCACGATCCCGATGGAGAGCGTCATGAGCGGCACACGATACAGTTGGCCCCGCCGGTCGCGGCCGAAGAAGTACGACGCGTTCCGGTCCTGGGCATTGTACTGGAAGGGAATGAGCGCGTCGAACACCGACACGATCTCCCCGCACACCTTCTGGACGTCGTCCACCGCAAGAATCATGATAAAGTCATCGCCGCCGATGTGGCCCACGAACCCCCGCCCCTGGCACAACCCCTTGGACACGTCGCTCAGGATACGCGACACCAGGAAGATGACACGATCCCCGTCGCGATAGCTGTAGCGGTCGTTGAACTCCTTGAAGTGGTCGAGGTCGGCGTAGCACACCGCGAACGTCTCGCCGGCATCGATGCGCGTACGGAGCTCCCGCTCGATCTCCGTCGTGCCGGGCAGGCGTGTGGACGGGTGAATCGAGACATTGCGCTCGGTCCGCACCAACAGGCCGTCCAGCCGGCTGCGTTGCTCGCTGGTTTCGAACAGCGGTGTGATGACCTCGTCGGCGCCGGCATCGAACCACTCACCTACGGTCTTCGTGGCGTGGCCGTTGGCGATGAAGGCCACGGGGACGATGGACGTATAGGGATCGGCCTTGAGATTTCGGCAAAAGGCGGACCCCTCGAGAGCCTGTTCATCGGCATCGACCACGACCAGCATGGGCGGACTCCGGACCGCGTGGGCCTCCGCCACCTCCCGGTTGTCGTGCTTGACCAGGACGAACTGCCTTGCCTCGATCCAGGTCATTATTAGCTCAGGCACCGGCCTGGCGGCCGGTGAAAAGTAGAGCACCGTGGGACGATTCCGCACCTGACTCCGCACGTAAGATTAGAAGGAGGACTAACTTAGAAGCCTCCATTCAAGAAGTCAATTAGGTACATCACCCGTGGTGGTGGATTCCCAGGCCGGGGATGAGCGACTAGAAGTCCATACCGAACATAAACCGAAATTGAGGGGCAAGCCGCCCGATTCCACCGTTCTGCAACGAGGTGGAGAAGCTGGCGGCAGTCTCGGGGCCGCCCAGCCGCGCGGAGACGAAGGCGTCGAGGAAGCTGGTCAGGTGGTTGGCCAGGAGAAACCCCAAGGCCAGGGACGCCCGTCGGTAGCCGTCGTTGCTTCTGCCTACGGCGTCGCGGAACTCGTTGTGCGCCGCCGCCGCCCCGTCCCACGTCCAAAGGAAATTCGGCCCCACCGCCCGCCGCCGGTAGAACTCGATGGCCCGCTGGTAATCCGGCGAGCTCGGATCCGGCGCGTCCGGGTCCGACAGGAACGTCCTGCGGGCCAGGGCCCAGATACTGCCGTTGAACGTGCTCTCGTCGGTGGGCGGAACGAACGCGTCTCCGGGATCGGTATCGAACGCCCCGCTGGCGACGAACTTCTCCATGTGCTCGAAGTACTGAAACGCCGTGTCCCGAACGGTGGGTGAGAACGGCGCCCGAGCCACGCTGAAGGCGATGTCCCGAAACAAATTCCCTTGGCTGTTTCCGGTACTCTGGAACGTCATGTAGCCGGCGACCAGCAACCCCTCCGCCGCAAGATAGGCCCAACCGCGGGTTTTTTTGGTGAGCAGCTGGCCCGTTCCGGGAACAATGAGTGACGCCACGGGAGGGAGCCAGGTGGGTGGAGACGACATCTGGAACCGAGGTGGAGTGGAGAACACCACGGAAGCTGTTTCGGCTGCCGCCTGCGCTGCGGCATTGGATGGTAAAACTGAGATGGGAATTGAGCCACAGAGGACACAGAGGACACAGAGGACAACCCAACCCCCCTTTTTTTTGTTCTCTGTGTTCTCTGGGGCCAAACGACCCAAGGTCAAATACCGGCCCGGATGCTGATGTACACCGGCTCGTCGAAGTTGGACGAGTCATAAAACACCCGAGAGAAGTCGACGGACAACAACCCGAGACGCACACCGAGCCCCACGGAAGGACCGCGCGTCTCGGAATTGATGAACGCGTACCCGGTACGGAGCCGAATCAAATCGACGTACCCCAGCTCCATCCCGAAGCGCATGCGCGGATCGTCGAATTCTCCCCACCGGTTTTCGATGTCCAGCAGGAACCGGGCGTCCAGGGGCTGGGCGTCGGGAGCGGGGGGCGGGAGATTGACGCGGTAGGAGAGGCCGAACTCGAGGCGCGTGGGGAGCGGGTCGGCCTGATCACGGTCCTCCACCTGAAGGGGGAAGCCCGCATGCCGGATGGCCGCCCCAATGCGAATCGGCGAATCCACCCCGCCGAACTGGGCCCCAATGTCCACACCATGCGTCGTGCCCACCACCGACGGAAACACGCCGCAGTCACCCGAGCAGTCCTGCCTGAACTGGATCATCTTGTAGTTGACACCCAGAGCCAGGACGTCTGACAGCACCGTGGCGAAGGACGCCAGGAGCAGCACATTCTTGGGCTGAAACTTGCCGGAAATGGGACCGCCGGGGATCGTGATGACTTCCTGCGACCCGTAGTCGACCAGGTAGGCCGAGACGCCCAGCACGCCGACACCCGGGGCACGAAAGTACGCCGACAAGGCCGTGTTGTTGGAGATGAACGTGGCGGCGTGATGGGCGGCGACCTCGCCACTTTGCATCCAGGCCAACCCGGCCGGGTTCCAGAACGCGGCCTCGCTACTGCCTCCGTCGGCGATGGCCGCCTGCCCCAGCGCCGCGGCCCGGCCCCCCACCGGCACGAGGAGGAACGCCGCTCCGCCGGTTTCCGGGTTCCCGGAACTCTGGGCCAGCGTGGGCGTGGCCATGAGCACTGCGGCCAGCGCCGTCGCCACGACACGCATCACAGCCGGCATCCGGGGTCTCCCATCCGTCATGACTGCATCATATCGAGGAAGCGTCCGGTCCCGCAAATCCGAAGCGGGCCACGGCGCCCGGCTTGGACCGCCACTTCGGCAGCGTCTTCACCCATAAGTCCAAATACACTCGCTGCTCGAAGAGTTCCTCGATCTTGGCCCTGGCACTGGCCCCCAGCATCTTGATCTTGCGGCCGTTCTTGCCGATCACCATCCGCTTTTGCGTCTCCCGCTCCACATAAATAGTCACTCGAATGTATAACGGGTCGCTTCCCTCGCGAAATTCGTCCACTTCGGCGGCCAGCGAGTAGGGCAGCTCCTGGCCCAGCAGTTCGAACGCCGCCTCCCGCACGAACTCGGTCACGAAGAACCGCTGAGGCTGCGACGTGATGTCGTCGTCGTCATAGACCCACGGCCGGACCGGCGCTTGCGCGTGACACCATTCCAGGATGTCCTCGATACCGGCCCGAGTCCGCGCCGACACCCAAAACACCGGCGGGTCCCCCTCCGGGTCGGCCGTCTCGTCCGCCATCTTGTCCGCCATGCTCCGCACGAGTGCCACCGGCTGCCGCACCGACCGCAACTCCGGGACCAGCGACGGGAACGCCGGCGGTTCGTCAATACCGGCGGGATGCAAATAGAGAATCATGTCCGATTGTTTGACCCAGGAGATCGCCGCCCGGCGCATGGCTTCGTGCAGCAGGTAGGACGGGTCCATCAGGCCGGGTTGGTCGACGAAGACGAATTGCGCGTCGCCTCGGGTGAGGATGCCCACCACCGGTTCACGCGTGGCCTGGGGTTTGTCGCTGGTGATGGCCAGCTTCTCGCCGACCAGCGCGTTCAGGAGGGTCGACTTGCCCACGTTCGGCTTCCCCACGATGGCCACGGTCGCAAATCGTCGATCCGGCATCCTCAATCTTACACCCTATCTTAAGGAAAACGGAGAACGGCGCGGATTCTGCGAGGTAGGACCGTTACCGACGCCGGCGTCCTACGCGCCTGGCCCGTGTGAGCGGGGTTACGGTGTCCGCAGTGGCCAAAGTGCTATGATCGTGGCAAACCACGCGTTGCGCGGACCCCCGCCGCGAGGTACACTGGCCGGGATGTCCAAGACGCCGTGTGCTAGCAAGCAGCCACTCAATCGGGAACCCACGAGCCGCCCATGACCCAGCCTGACCGACCCTCCAGCCCCAAGCGCACGTCCCCGACGGGACGGCCGAGCTTCGCCGAGCGGTATCTGGCCGCCCGGCGCAAGACCACGTGGCGGCGGATCGGCTGGACCCTCATCGAGATGCTCATGGCCATCTCCATCATGGGGATGATCAGCGCCATCGCGTTCCCCTCGCTCCAAACGAGTGTCTATCAAGCCCGGGTCGCGCGGGCCATCACCGAAATCAGCCGCCTCCAGGTCGACGTCACCGCCTTCGAGACCGATGGAAACGGCCTTCCGGAGACGCTGGCCGACGTCGACCGCGCCACCCTGTTGGATCCCTGGGGTAATCCGTATCAGTACCTCAACTTCCCCCTGGACGCAGCCAGCGGCGGCGACGGCAAGGGCAAAGGGGGCGGGGGCGGGGGTGGCAGCCACCCCCCAGGCGCCCGGAAGGACCGATTCCTGGTCCCTATCAACTCGTTCTACGATCTGTACAGCATGGGGCAGGACGGCAAGACGGCCCCCGCCCTCACGGCCGCCGTCAGCAAGGACGACATCGTCCGGGCCAACGATGGCGGGTTCATCGGTCTCGGCGCGAAGTATTGATCGGCTAGTGGGATGAAGATCGAGACGAAGTTCTTCCGAACCAAGGTCGCCCGGCGAGTCGTCGGGTATTTCATCTTGAGCGCGCTCGTGCCGTCGAGCTTGCTGGCGATCATCGCGTTCGCCTACGTCACGAACCAGCTCGACGAACAGAGCCGGGAGAACCTCCAACGCATCGGGAAGTTCACCCACGACGCCATCCTCGAGCGCCTGGCCGTGCTGGATGAGAAGCTCGAGGTCGTGGCGAGTGGCCTCGTGACGCGCGACGGTGGCCTGGCGCTGCCTGAAGCACCCGATTCGTCCATGCGATCCCGGTTCGGAGGCCTCGCGATTCAGCGGTCTCAGGAAATGCGTCAGCTGTTCGGCGAGGTGCCCGACCCGCCCAGCCTCACGGGGGCGGGAGAGGCACAGTTGCGCTCGGGCCGGGCCTTCGTGATGACGACGGCCGAGTCGACGCGTGCCGTCATTCTCATGGTCAGGGCGCTCGATCCGGATGATCTGGCAGGCGGGCTGATCTGGGCCCAGGTCGATGCGGCGTACGTGATGGGGGCCGGTGTGTTGCCTCGCGATACCGAGCTCTGCGCGTTCGATGTCCTCGACCGGCCGCTCTACTGCTCCGTGCCTGCCGAGGCCACGATTCGGTCCCTCATGCGGGACGACGCCACCATCGCCCAGACCGAGCAAGGATCCCCGGACCGCGGGTTCTTCGAGTGGACGCAGAGCGACGAAGAGGAATACCTGGCGCGGTTCCAATCGGTAAACATGAAGGCCTGGGAAGTGCCGCCGCCGGGATGGACCGTGGTGGTGAGCGAGTCCCAGTCTTCCGTGGTCAAAGAGATCACCGATTTCAGCACGCGATTCATCCCGGTGATCGGTCTCGCGCTCTTCGTCGTGGGGTTCTTGAGCAACGTGCAGATCCGCAAGAGCATGGATCCCCTCGTCGAGTTGCAGGCCGGCACGCGCCGCATCGCCAAGCGGGACTTCAGCACGCCCGTGAAGGTCACGAGCAAGGACGAGTTCCAGGATCTCGCGGCCTCGTTCAATTCCATGTCCAGCCGATTGAACAAGCAGCTCCACGCCCTGGCGGCCATCAACGATATCGACCGCGCCGTGCTCTCCGCCCTCGACACCGACAAGATCATCGACTCGGTGCTGTCGGGCACGCGCAACGCCCTCGCGTGCGACGGGGTCAGCGTCAGCCTGGCTCCCGCCGCCGGGGCCGGCCCGCATTGGAATATGGTGGCGGTGGACGGCTCACCCAACGCCAAGATCGCACAACAGATCTTGATCACGCCCGAGGAAGAGCAAGAGCTCCTGGCCCATCCTGATCACTTCGCGGTAAACGGTGCCGACGGCCTGCGTGCCTACCTCGACGTGCCGGGCTTCCTCGAGCGGAAGATCGACGCGTTCGTGGTGTTGCCCATCTTCGTGCAGCAGCAATTGTCGGGGATCATCGCCCTGGGGTACGCATCCCCTCCGGAGCTCAGCGAAGAAGATCTCGTCCAGGCGCGCCAATTGGCCGATCAGGTAGCGGTGGCCCTCTCCAACGCCCGGCTCATCGAGGAACTCGATGCGTTGAGCATCGGCGCCATGACTGCCCTCGCGCGCACGATCGACGCCAAGTCCGCGTGGACGGCGGGCCACTCCGAACGCGTCACCAGCATGGCCGTGGCCATCGGACAGGAGATGGAGCTTCCGGAAGAAGACATCGAGCGTCTCAACCGCGGCGGATTGCTCCACGACATCGGCAAGATCGGGATCCCCGCGGAGGTGCTCGACAAGCCGGGCCGCCTCGACGAAGAGGAGACCGCGACCATGCGTTCTCACGTCACGGTGGGCGCCCGCATTCTGGAACCCATCGGCGCCTACGCCGACGTGATTCCCATCGTGCTGAGCCACCACGAACACTACGACGGCCAAGGATACCCCCACGGCCTGGCCGGCGAGGAGATCCATTTCCTCGCCCGAGTCCTCGCGGTGCCCGACGTGTTCGACGCCATGTCGTCCGACCGGCCCTACCGGGAAGGCATGGGGCTGACCAAGGTCATCTCGATAATTCGGGAGAGCTCCGGAAGCCACTTCGATCCACGAGTCGTGGACGCGTTCGTATCCCTGATGAAGAAGACCCATCCCGACGCACTCGAAGCATCCGAACCGGTGTCACGGTCGGCCGCGTCGTGATGACGCCTGTTTGCCACGGAGACTACTCATGACAAACGATTCCGACGAAAGGGGACCGCCGACGCCCGGAGACGCCGGCGACTCACCGCCGTCGTCCGACAAGCTCGAGCAGAAACCGCTCCCCATGACGGAGCGCGAGCTTCGAGTCGTCGTACGCGAGATCGTGACCGAGGTCCTCGAAGACGCCGACCGCCGACGGGGGTACCGGCCCACGTCTATGCTCGGCGGCCTCCTGCAGGACCTCCAGGTCAGCGATTTCGGAATCACCCCCAGGCACCTCGCCATCGCCGCGATTTCCGCCGTGGCGTTGATCGTCGTACCCATGTTCATCATCCTGCGTCCCAGGACCATCGACCTGCGGCCGGAGATCTTAGGGACGTGGACTACCACGGACCAGCGCTACGCGGATCGGGGGTTCCGGCTTACCGACTCCACGTTGACACTCTACACCGGCACCCAAGACTCGATACTGCATCAAATCGAGCGCGTGGTAGGCGAGGAGGATTTTCCCGGGAAGTTCTCGTACACGATCTTCCACAGCTTGTATGGAACGGAGTACGAGTTCTCATTCCACTACGAACAGGCCGACACCACGATCCAGTTCAAGAATCAACCGGAGATGACCTGGCGAAAGGACGTGCTCTAGGTTCGCGCCGTTCTCCGCGGGGTGTTTCCCAGTACGTCGAACGCGCCTGACTCGCGCAATTCGATGAGCCGGCGCACCGTGCTCACGAGCTCTTCACCCGGGGTGGGCTTGGAGAGGAAGGGCTGCCCGGTCTCTTTCAAGAACCGGTGAGTTTCCGGCTGATCGGCAAGACCGGTGACGAACAACACGCGGCTTGCCATGTGCGGTAGGATCTCTTCGAGCTGTTCGAAGAACCCCGTGCCATCGAGTGCGGGCATATCGACGTCACACACGATGGCGTCGAATCCTGATTTGCTCAGCTCCTCGAACGCCTCGAGCCCGTCCTCCACCGACAAGACTTCGAACCCCGCCTGCTCCAGCAGCTTCTGATGACCTCGCCGTACCGCGGCATCGTCTTCCACGATGAGAATAGCCATGGCGGAATCATGTGATCGGGGTCGCCGAAGTGTCGGTGTCCTTCGTTGCATCCCCGTTGTGGCGTGTGTCACACGT
>JAPULZ010000153.1 GCA_027294455.1 Gemmatimonadota bacterium | reverse complement strand
GAAGATCTTCCTCGCGGCGATCAGACTGCCAGTGGCTGAGCGACGTGAGTTCATCGAGCGCGCCTGCGTCGACGACGCTGCGCTTGAGGCGAACGTCCGGACGCTCGTGGCGGCGCACGAGGCGGCCGGTCCGTTCATGGTCAGCCCCACGGGGACCCCGACGTCCCCCATGCCGCATCCGTCCGAGCCCACGGTCGTCGAGGGCACACGCATCGGCAACTACCACATCCGCCGCATCATCGCGATGGGGGGGATGGGCATCGTGTACGAGGCGGTGCAGGAGCATCCCCATCGCACGGTGGCCCTGAAGGTCATGCGGGTGGGGGTGACCTCGAAATCGGCCATGCGTCGCTTCGAGTACGAGGTGCAGACGCTGGCCCGGCTTCCACACGCCAACATCGCCCAGATCTACGAGGCGGGGACGCACACGGACCCGTCGGCCCCAAGCCAGTCGGTGCCGTACTTCGCCATGGAGTACGTACCCAACGCACGCCCGCTGATCGAGTACGCCAACGTCAAGAAGCTGGGGGTCCGCGAGCGGTTGGCGCTCTTCACGAAGATCTGCGATGCCGTGGATCACGCGAACCAGCGCGGCATCATTCATCGGGATCTCAAGCCCTCCAACGTCCTCGTCGATTCCAACGGCGAGCCGAAGATCATCGACTTCGGCGTGGCCCGCGCGACCGATTCCGACCTCGCGATGACCACGATGCAGACCAACGTCGGGCAGCTGATCGGCACGCTGCAATACATGAGCCCGGAGCAATGCGAGGCCGACCCGCACGCGTTGGACACCCGCAGCGACGTCTACAGCCTCGGCGTGCTGCTCTACGAACTGCTGTGCGACCAGCTCCCCTACGACGTTCAGCGTGTGGCATTGCACGAGGCGGCCCGCGTCATTCGCGAGCAGCTGCCGGCCCGACCCAGCTCGGTCAACCGCCTGCTCCGCGGTGACGTCGAGACAATCACGCTCAAGGCCCTCGAGAAGGACCGCACACGCCGCTATCAGACGGCCGGGCAGTTCGGCGAAGACATCCAGCACTACCTCAAGGACGAGCCGATCCTCGCCCGCCCGCCGAGCATGCTCCGTCAAATCGAACGGATCGCGCACAACCACCGCCGCGGGTTGGCGGCGGCGGCGTTCGCGGTCGCCGCGCTGGCGGTGGGCGTGATGGTTGCGCGTCAGGGCCTCCGGCAGGATGCAACGCTGGTGGTGACCGCCAAGGTAGTGTCTGGCGGCGCGGCGACCATGGAGCCCTACACCGGCGCGCTTGTCCTGCTTCGCAAGGTGAATATCCAGACACGGCAACTCCACCCGGCGCGCAGGCTCGGCCGAACACCGCTGTCGGATGTCTCCATAGCCCCTGGCTACTACCGCATCATCGTCGACGCCGGCCCGGAGGGCTTCGCCGAGCAGATCCAATACCTGCATCCTTCCGAGAAGTACGAAGTGTCCGTGGTGCTGCGGCCGACCGCCGAAGTCGTGGTCGGGATGGTGTCCATCACCGCAGGGCCGGCGACGGTCGGCATGTCACCGGCCGACGGCTTCACGGGATTCAAGGTGCGCAAGGTCACCCTCGACGCATTCTGGATCGACCGCACGGAGGTGACCAACGCGCAGTACCAGGTGTTCCTCACGGCGACCGGCCATCCGCAGCCGGCGTTCTGGGGGGACACCTGGCGTCCCCGGTGGGCGAACCTTCCGGTGGTGGGTGTCGAATGGTTCGACGCGCAGGCCTACGCGGCGTGGGCGGGCAAGCGTCTGCCGACCGACCTGGAATGGGAGCGCGCCGCCCGCGGCACCGACCGCCGCCCGTACCCGTGGGGAGCAGAGGAAAACCCGGAGTTGGCGAACGTCAACCGCGTTGAGCACGGCACGCCGAAAGAAGATCCGGAAGTAGCGCGCGCGACCTACGAGGCGTTTGTGTTGCCGGCCGACAGGCTGCCGGAGGGCAACCGCGACATCAGCCCCTCGGGCCTGTTGCACGTGCTCGGCAACGTGGCGGAGTGGACCGAGTCCATTCCGTACACCACCGACCGAACCGGGCTCAACCCCATGCTCGGCTGGCGGATCATCAAGGGTGACAACTGGATAAATGAAATCGGCGAGATGCTGAACCTGGCGGATTTCCGCATGCATCCCATGCATGTCAAGGGAACCGCCTACGGCTTTCGCTGCGCTAAAAGTGCAAACTCACAGTAACAAACGGAGGAAATTGTTGTGGCACACATTCATCCACAGATGGGATTCACGTACTTTCCATCATTGGGCATTCCGGTAAACGAGCGGAAGTACGTCAAGGCGGACGTCGAGAAGGAGATTGACAGGATCGACCCGGGTCACGTGTGGCGGGACGCCAAGGAGCACATGGCCCATTATCACCCCCCAAGTGGTCACGTAGAGGAGGACTACATCAAGGGCCAGCTCGATATCGAGGTGCCAAACCTCGGCGACGAATTTGCCGCAGGTTACCAAGTCGACTTGTGCTACATTGTCGTGGACGCTCGCGTCATCTGTTACCACTGCTATGGGCTGCTGGAAGATCAGCCGGGCACCACAACAGCTAAACAAGTGACGGTGCAGTCAGGTGGTCACTCAGTCGACGTGCTGGTTTACTTCAGCTATTCAACCCCCCCGGTGCATTGATCCACGGTAAGCGTCCTCCCGCGGCTTGGCGCCGCGCACAGA
>JAPULZ010000152.1 GCA_027294455.1 Gemmatimonadota bacterium | reverse complement strand
GTCCACGCGGTTTTCGATCAGGGATGGCGTCAGGGGGCGGCCGAGTTCAGCCGAGTCGAGGGCTGCTTCTACGCCGACGGTGCCGTCTACTTCAGCTGCACGGACGGAGGCGATGCGGACCGCGGGCAGATCTGGCACTACCGACCCGTGGGGGAATCGGATGGCGTGTTGACGCTCCTGTTCGAATCGCCCAGCGCCGAGATCCTGGACTATCCGGACAACGTTTGTGTCAGCCCGCGGGGCGGCGTCGTGATGACCGAAGACGGCGCTTTCCGGAACTTCATCCGAGGCCTCACGGCCGACGGCAAGGTGTTCGAATTCGCCGAGAACATCGGGAGCCGTTCGGAGCTTGCCGGACCCACGTTCAGTCCAGATGGCAATACGCTCTTCGTGAACATTCAGAGGAGCCCCGGCGCGTCGTACGCGATATGGGGGCCGTGGGAGCTGGGCGGGCTGTAGCCGGCGGCCAGCCATCGGCCACTGGCGGGCTAAGGTGGTGTGCGGGACACGAACGTATGACCCTGGACGATGGTGAGCGTGTCCCCTGTGATTGAGCCAGCAGTGCCCGGAAGGGGACCCAATCCTTACGTCAACAACAAAGGCGATGGCCGTCCCGTTCAACGTATACCGTGACAGCGGATGTCACGGCCGTGCTAGTCGTCGTCCCACCCTCTGTGATTTCGATGGTTTGGCTTGCACTGAACGTGTTATCGCTATTGAGCCGAACCGAGCCGGCGATGATTTCAATCGTGGTCCTCGGGTCGATTGGGGTTAGAGCGAAAGGCAGGTGCTGCCCGTTGATCATGCGGAGAATGTAGGTGCCGTCGATGTCCTCGGGCCCTAGCGGCCCACCACACCTGGTAAGCAAGCCGGACCGCAAGGGCAACGGTCAGAGCTTGACGCATGGGTGCCTCCCGCACGTTGCTACCAGTCAGTTGACACCACTGGGCGGTGGTGTCACCCGTACCCACTTACCAGACTCGGGCGGGGCGGTGGCTGTTGGCCCGCGATGTGCCCAAAGGGCGCGTGTGAAGGGTCGCCCTTGGCTTGGGTCGAGGCCAAACACGGGGAAGAACGTGTCGGAGGCACGAATCGCAGTGACGCGGATCGGACCATCGGGCCCGACCACGTTGAAGGCGGAGTTTGAAAAGACGGTCAGATCCGCCGTCTGCATGGCCTCGCCGAGGGCCCGGTATTGGGCATACGAATACTGCCAACCCGTGATTCCGGTCGACGGCCTTTCCTGGGAAAACCACGCCAGTTGGTCGGGATTTGTTACCGGGAGGTCCCGAAGCAGCACCCCGTCGACGATGCTGAAAATTGCCGAAGTTGGCGCCGATGCCCAACGCCACCGTGAGCACAATGATCGCGGTGAGGCCCGGCGCCCGTGTGAACGAGCGCAGTGCACTTCTCAGGTCCCCTGTCCATCCGTTCATTGTCACCGTCATCTCGCCTTTCCATAACCATACGGCGTCGATGAGACACCATGTCGTGCGGACGAGCAGGCCGAACCGGCTCCGTCCCGATCGCAGCGCAAACCAGACCTCACCCGTCCACTCCTTGCGCCACGTTGCGCGACGCGCAGGAGGGGTGATTCGCGAGCCGAAAGAGATGAGCCGGCGGTACGCGGCAGGTAACTGTCCGTCGGCGCCGGTGTCGTTCGGGCCACCGGCGTTCGTTGCGCCGCCCCTCATTCGGGCACCGGATCTCCGGCCAGGCCCATAAGCCGGCCAAGCATCGGGAACCGCGCCATAGCCAGTTCTACGGCCTCGACTCCTTGTGGAGTAAGTTGGTAGTAGCGCCGGGGAGGTCGGCGGTCCGCCCGGGCCTCTTCCTCGAGTTCCCAGCGGCCCGTGATGGCGCCCTTCTGCTCCAAGCGTCGCAGGATGGGGTAGACGGTACCGTCGGGAAGGCCGGTTGCATCCATCACGTCGAAGCCGTAGCGGTGTCCTGCCTGGACGGCAAGAAGGACGGTGGCGGTCGGATAGGTCAGGCGGAACGCTGGCACGGCGGCTCCTTGTCTTAGGGAACATAGAGGTGCGCGGCACAAGCGGACGGTCACCCTCTGGCCGCAGCTCAGCGGGATTCTCAAACCGTACATTGCCGGCCTGGGGCGTGACACGGGCTTGTTGTTCGCGTCACCGAGACACGGCGGAATGTTGGATGACGTGCGGTGGCAGCTCGACCTGATCCTCAAGCGTGCCAAGATCACCAACAGTTTGTCACCGGGAAGCGAAAAACGGCGCCTCACATGGGTGTGCGAGACGCCGTAAGTCGTTGTGGCGGGAGCGTGTGGGAATCGAACCCACCGGAGCCGCCGAAGGCACCTCCCAGCGGTTTTGAAGACCGTGCAAGCCACCAGGCCAAATCCGCCCCCCCGGGCCAGGCTACTCTGTGAGCGCGATGGCGTCAATCTCGATGCGTACGTCCTTCGGCAAGCGCGCCACCTCCACTGCCGCCCGTGCCGGGCGGTGATCGCCGAAATGGCGCGCGTACTCTTCGTTCATCGCGGCGAATTCCGACATGTCCTTGAGATAGACCGTCGTCTTCACCACTTTCTGCAACCCGCTCCCGGCGGCTTCGAGCAGGCCGGCGAGGTTCATGAAAACCTGGTTCGTCTGCTCGGTGATGGTGTCGCCCACGATCTCCATGGTCTC
>JAPULZ010000151.1 GCA_027294455.1 Gemmatimonadota bacterium | reverse complement strand
GCCTTTGAGTTCGGTTACTTCGACATGGCCGAGACCGGCTCGGTGCCGGAAGTGCTCTGGTTGGGAGAATCGCCGCCACGAAGCCACCGCGAACCTGCAGCACCCGCACATCCTTCCGCTCGTCGATTAGGGTCAGGCGGGCGGGTTCCTGCGTAGCAATGAGAACGCATCGCGACAAGCGACGGCTAACGTGGTCGCATGGCCACTTGTTTCCCTCGGTCCCCGGAGGCGATGTTATGGGCATGCCAGCTGCCGAGCCGGTCTCGACCATCGAAGAATTGCTCGCCCTGCCGGACGACACGCGGCGACACGAGCTGCTCGACGGGCTTCACGTTGTGACACCGTCGCCCGTTCCCAGGCACCAGATCGCCGTGCGATACCTCCTGCGGGAGCTGGAGCGTCTCCTGGGTGATCGACAAGACTTGGTGTTGTTTGCCAGCCCGGCCGACGTGAGGTTGAGCCCAACGACCCTCGTTCAACCCGACCTGTTTGTGGTCCAGCGGGATCCCCATGAGGCGATCCGTGAATGGACCGACGTGGGTGTGCCGGTCCTCGTGATCGAAATCCTTTCCCCCGGCACGGCTGCCAGGGATCGCGGGCGCAAGCGCGACATCTACCAGCGGGCGGCCGTGTCGTCCTACTGGGTCGTCGATGTCGACGCCCGTCTCGTCGAGCAGTGGTCGCCCAGCGATCAACGGCCGGAGATCATTCGCGAATCCCTCGAGTGGCGGGTCGAAGAGGAGAATCTCGGCACCATCGATCTGCCATCGTTGTTCGCCAATATCGAGAGCTGAGTCGCAACGAAATCTCCAATCTGAAAACCACTTTTTCTCCAGTGGCGCCACCCAGGAAGCCACAGCAGGGGTATTCCGGAACAACTACACCTACCCCATCATTTATATAAGGAATTGCTCGCGACGCCCGAGTCCCTTGGGTTGGCCTGGGCCCGGCGAGAACCGGGCTCCCCCTGGGAGCGTTGCCATCACGGTTTACTCACCCGGAGAGCCGATGCCGCCCCTCGAGACCACCATGGATCCGATGCCGATCCTCAAGACCACCACCAGTGTGTGTTCCACCTGTCTCACCAAGGTGCCTGCCGAGGTCGTCACCGACGGGGACGACGTGTTGCTGCGCAAGGAGTGCCCGGAGCACGGCATCCAGGAGGCGCTCATCGCCAGCGACCAGCGGTTCTATTGGACGGCTGGGTCGGGCGGCGCGTGTGGCGATGGGTGCGGTGGTCTGCTCAATCACAGCTGCAGCTTGGTCTTCGAGATCACCGAGCGGTGCAACCTGTCGTGCCCCACGTGTTTCGCCGGCTCCTCGCCCCACCTGAGCTGGCAGATGTCCGTGGACGACTTCACGGGCAAGTTGGACCGGCTTCTCGCCCAGGGTAAGCACGACAGCGACATGATCCAGTTCTCCGGTGGCGAACCCACCATTCATTCCGACATCGAGGAAATGGTGGAGATCTGCTTCGCACGCGGCGTGCGCAAGGTCTACATCAACACCAACGGGATTCGCCTCGCCAAGGAGCCCGAGTTCGCGCAGCGCCTTGCGGCCATCGACGCCGGGCGTGACCGGTTGCAATTTTACCTCCAGTTCGACGGGCTCGACGAGCGTACGCATGAAGAGATCCGTGGCGCGCGAGGGTTGTTTGCGCTGAAAGAGGCCGCCATCGCGAACGCCACAGACGCCGGGTTGTTCGTGCTGCCGGTCATGGCCGTGACCCGCGGTATCAATCTCGATAAGATCGGCGAGGTGGTACGGTTCGTGTTGCGCCACCATCCTCGTATGAACACCCTCATGCTGCAGCCCGCGTTCTACGCCGGCCGCTACGATACCCGGCGCGAGGGCCGGCGCCTCACCATGCCGGAGCTCGCCCACGAGGTGGAACGGCAGACCGACGGGTTGTTCGCTGCCGCGGACTTCTCGCCGATTCCGTGTTCCCACCCCAATTGCTTCGCGCTGGCGGTGGGACTCATGCAAGACGACCGGGTAGTGCCCATCTCGCGCTACTTTCCGCGCTTCGAGCGGTGGGAGGATCCCGACGTGGCTCCGCTGCTGTCTCGCATGGCGGACAAGATGCCCCAGCACATGCTCGAGTCGATGGCGGGGGATGAGTCGCTGGATGCGTTGCTCGACCTGCTGAGCCAGGACGAAGATCGCGCCAACTGGGCCGACTATCGTAATTTCTTCATGATCGGCATCAAGCCCTTCATGGACGCCGAAACATACGATCAGGATCGGGTAGACCGCTGCTGCGTTCACGTGGTGGACCGCGAGGGCGTGCCGGTTTCCCTGTGCGAGTACAACACGCTGCGGCGCCCTCGGGGGCTCTTGTGAAACTTCAGCTCTTGGGCGGGTTCCTGGGTGCGGGCAAGACGACGCTCGCCCGGGCGCTGGCCCGGCGTCTGACCGGGCAAGGTGAGCGCGTCGCCATCATCACCAACGACCAGGGAAAGTCGCTGGTGGACACCGTGCTGTGTCGGCAGGACGCGAGCGACGTCCGTGAGATCGTCGGCGGCTGCTTTTGCTGCAAATACGACGAGCTGGAGGCGGCGCTCGAAGCGGCGGCCGACGCGCACGCGACCGTGGTCATTGCGGAGGCGGTGGGAAGCTGCACGGATCTGGTGGCCACGGTTCTGTCACCGCTGGCCGACCGTCATCCCGGACGGTTTGTCCTCGCTCCGCTCGCCGTGGTCGTCGATCCCTGGCGTGTGGCGGAGATGAACGGTGGCGGTTTCAGCGAGGAGGTGGCGTATTTGTTTCGCAAGCAGATCGAAGAGGCCGACGTCGTGGTGTTGAGCCGCCGCGATCTCGATCCCCCGTACGTGGTTCCGGCGATCCGCGCCATGCGCGCGGACGTGCCCATCGTCTCGCTCTCCGCCAAGACCGGGGACGGGCTTGGAGAATGGCTCGCGGTGACGCCGCACCCGGCTCCCCCGCTCACCATCGACTACGACCGCTACGCGGCCGCCGAGGCGGAGCTGGGGTGGAACAATGCACGAGTACGGCTCACCGGTCGCGAGCCGTTCGACGTGGGTGCGGCCATCGAGCAGTTTCTCGCCGAGCTTCGCGACACGCCGGTGGCGCACGTGAAAGTGACGAGCCTCGAGCCGCCCGGCTTCACCGCCACCCTGGTGCGCCGCGGCGGCGACGCGGTGGCCACCACGCCGCCGACTCCCATGCGGTGTCGCGAATCCCGTTGGCTGGTCAACGCGCGAGTCGCCCTGGAACCGGATCAGCTCTCCCTTCGCCTCCGCGACGCGCTGAGCCGGGCGGCCGGCGACGCCACCGTGGAGTGGGAAGAGATGGAAAGCTTCCGGCCCGGACGTCCGGAGCCGACACACCGTTACGCTTTTCGTTGCGGCACCGGCGACGATGCTTCGTGTTGCGCCGCGTTCTACGATCGGCCCGACGTGCGCTACTTCCTCGGCGATTCGCTCCACCCGGGCGGTGTGGACCTGACGCTTCGGGCGGCCGAGCAGCTGTCGTTGGCACCCGGCGACCGGGTGCTCGACGTGGCCTGCGGGCGGGGGACGAGTTTGCGGGCAGTGCTCGATGCGCATCCTGTGCAAGGTCTCGGCCTAGATGTGGGGGCGACGCCCGTCGTGGAAGAGCGGCTCACGATCTTGCGTGGAGATGCCCACGCGGTGCCGACGGTTGACGATTCCTTTGCAGCCGTGATGTGCGAGTGTGCGTTGAGCACGTTTGCTGATCAGGCGCGCGCGCTGAGCGAGATCCATCGGGTATTGCGTCCGGGTGGCCGGGTGGCGGTCAGTGACATGATCGTGGCCGGCCCGATCCCGGAGTCGTTGCGCGACTGGGTCCACGCGGGTACGTGTCTGTCGGGAGCGCAGACGCTCGAGGGATACGCGAGTCTTCTGACGGATGCGGGCCTGCGCGTCCGCGAGCAGTGGGACGCCTCCGATGCGTTGCAGGAGCTCCTGCGCCAGATCAAGCGCAAGCTCGTGGGCGCCGCCCTCGCCTCGGCCGTGGGTGGTGCGGGGGATGCGCCGTTCGACGTGCGGGCCGGGCGCGACCTCCTGCGGGAAGCCGAGCGTGCCGTGGCGTCGGGGGCCATTGGCTACGGCGTGTTGATTGCCGAGAAGGAGGTGTGATGGGGGTGTCTCGGAGCAAGGACCAATACGATCTGGTGGTGATCGGCGCGGGTTCCGGCGGGCTGGTGGGCGCCGACTTCGCCGCCACCCTCGGGGCGCGGGTGGCGTTGGTGGAAGCCGACCGTATCGGAG
>JAPULZ010000150.1 GCA_027294455.1 Gemmatimonadota bacterium | reverse complement strand
GCTCGCCTCGCCGCCGATCGTGGCCGTGACGCCCGAGCACTACAACCGCATGTACCGCATCTTGGCGCGCGACATCCCCGTCACCATCGAGGTCGAGATCCGCAACCGGATCGGGGAAACGGTCGAGCAAGCGAGCAACGTGCTGGGCGAGATCGCCGGTGCCGACCTGGCCGACGAGCTGGTGATGCTGGGTGCCCACTTCGACACCTGGCACGCGAGCCCCAACGCCAGCGACAACACGTCTGGCGTGGCAGTGATGCTCGAGGCCGCTCGAATTCTCCTGGCGGTCGGGGCTGTCCCGCGGCGGACCATTCGCGTGGCACTCTGGTCGGGTGAGGAGCAGGGCCTCTGGGGCTCCCGCGCGTATGTGAGAAAGCACTTCGGCGATCCCGATGATGCCACCGTGGGTGTCACGCCCGACTATGAGCGGTTTTCGGCGTACTTCAACCAGGACTACGGTCCGGGGCAGTATCGCGGCATCTGGTTGCAGGAGAACGAGCACGTCCGGCAGACATTTGCGGCCTGGATGGAGCCATTCAGGGACATGGGGATGACGACGATCTCGCTCCTCGGTGTCGGCAGCACCGATCACGTGGCGTTCGACGACGTGGGGTTGCCGGCCTTCCAGTTCCTTCAGGCCCGGGTCGGCGGCACCGGCGGCCACACCAACCTGGGTTTCTTCGACACCCTGCCGATCGAGGACCTGATGAAGAACGCCGTCATCATGGCCTCGTTCGTGTACCACGCGGCCATGAGCGACACGAGGATTCCGCGCAAGGGGAAACCCGGCGGGGGGTGAGCGCGTAGGGCATCTCGAGGGGCCGCAGCGGGGAACACTTGCCCGCCGTAGTGGGTTGGACCATGATATTCCGAGGCATGGTCGCCCCATGATTCTTCCAGGAACAGGCTGAGGCTCGATATGGCATTTCCGCACGGCTTGATCGTTCGCGTCGCATGGTTCGCTTCCGCCGCCCTGGCGGTGGTCATGATCTCCAACAAGTTGCGGGATGACGACGACGGCGCCGCGATCTCGTCGCGTCAGGTCGTCGTGGGGGTCGAGGTTCGCGAGGCGCCGCGGCCGGTCCCGGAAGCTGGTGTCGAGCCGGAAGACGTCATCGTGGCCATCACCAGGGTGGGCGATGACGAGAGCCGGGTCGAAGGGTTTACCCTCACGCGGCCCCTGGACGTCCGGGTCGTAGCATTGGGCGAGAGTACCGGCGGGGAGATGCACGACTACGGCGCCATTCTGGAGGCCACGTCGCGGCGGGCGGTGTGGGCGATGGAAGCCGATCGCACCCATCACGCCGGCGGTGGGGAGAAGAACCGCATGGTCGACGAGATGATTTCGCTGGAGGCGGGCGACTATCTGGTCTACTACATAAGCGACGGCTCTCACTCGTTCGACGGCTGGAACACGGGTGCCCCCTCTTCCCCGGAACTCTGGGGCATCACGCTCATGGGCGCGCACGGTTCTCCGGCTCGTGGTGCGGTGCGTCCCTACGACGATCGGGACAACGCCGCCGTGCTGGCGCGTATCGTCGAGGTGGCCGACGGCCAGCATCGCGTCGAGCGGTTCACCATGGCTAGCGCCGCCGACGTGCGGATCTACGCCATCGGGGAAGGGGACCAAAGCGACATGTACGATTATGCCACGCTCGAGGATGCTGCGACCGGGGACGTGGTGTGGAGTATGACGTACCGGCAAACGGAGCACGCCGGTGGCGCGCAGAAGAATCGGCTGTTCGACGGCGTGATCCGCCTCGAGGCCGGGGTGTACCACCTCGTGTATCGGACGGACGACTCACATTCGTTCGACGATTGGAACTCCGCGGCACCCCACGATCCCTTTAGCTATGGGGTGACTGTCTTTCGGCGGTAACCTTTCCGCGCTGTCCTCATCCGGGTTCCGTCGAATCGAGGAGTGACTCGACCTCCTCGATTCCCGCCACCACGCGCTCCACGTTATCGCCGATCTCGCCCGCGGCGAGCAGGTTGGTCGTGAGGCCATCGACGCTCCCGCCGCCGGTCGACAAACGCAGCAACCCTAGACGAATCGTTTCGAGGGCGGCAACCACGCTGGTGAGCTGTTGTTCGGCTAGTTCCCGCGTCTCGTTGAGATCGGCCGGCAAGCTCACGTTCCGCGGCAGCCCGGCCGCCTTGGCGTCGTCCAGCTTTTCGATGGACTCGCGCAGTTGTTGCGCGTCCTTTTCGAGGCGTACCAGCACCGCCGGAACGTCTCCCAGCGATTTGCGGATCTCCTTGGGAAGATCCTCGAACAGTCCTTCCGCGGCGAGACCAATTTGCAGTTCGGTGGGTCGGTGCGTGGCCCGCGCGGAGGTCACCTGCTTGGTGAGGCCCATCCCGCTCACCTTGAAGATGAATCGCCCCACCCGGCTCTTCCAGAAGCGTAGGCGGCGTTCGGCTTTTTTCAGAGCCGCCCGCTCCTTTTGCCGCCCGGCAGTGAGGGACCCCGCCACGTATCCTACCGCGGAGAGGCCGCCAAGTCCCGCCAGGTAGGTCAGTATGTGGTTGAGCGGTATGTTGAGTGCCGCGATGTCATCAAGTCTGACACCCAAGATCATCGCGATCAGCCAGAAGAGCGTCCACGACCCTGCGATCCCGCCGATTGACGCCTTGCGCAACCAGCCTCCCAGCCGGTCGGAGACGCTCTCCCGGGCGTGCGGAGCCTCTTCACGACGCTGCTCCACATCCTGGCGCAGTCCCAATTCCAGATCGGCGAGCGTGTTGCCGGAAGCGAGGAGGTCGCGCACCCGCGGCGGGATCAAGAGGGTTGGCGGCGCCAGCAGGACGGCTCCGTAGAGAACGAGCATAAGCGCGACTGCGGGCTCCTGCGTGACGCCCACGATCAACGGAAGCGCCGTCAGCGCGCCCACGGTGAAGTACGCCGGCGCATCGCCGCCGAGGTCGATGGGATCGTACAGAAACGTGCGGACCGCTACGGGCACCTGCTGCCTGGATGCGGTCACGGCCTCCACGGCATCGGCCAAGGCTTCCGCCGAGTCGAAACGCTCGTCGGGATCCTTGTGCAGGCACGTATCGACGATCCGGGCGAGGCGCCGCGGAACGTTCTGGGCCACTGCTCGAACGGACGGGACGGGTGCAGATTGTACCTGTTGGAGCGTGTCCGCCACTCTGGCTGAGCCTCGATCGAAGGGGAGTTTTCCGGAGAGCGCGTAGTAGGCCACCATGCCGAGGGAATACAAGTCACTCCGCTGGTCGACGCCGCGCCCTGCGGCTTGCTCGGGACTCATGAACTCCACCGTGCCAATGACCTCCCCCGCGCCGGTGCGTTGCGAATCGTCCATGATCCCGGCAATGCCGAAATCCGCCACCAGGGCGCGGCCGCTCCCGTTCTCCAGCAGGATGTTATCCGGTTTTATATCCCGATGGATGACTCCCTGCGAGTGCGCGTAATTCAGCGCAAGGCCAACCTCGCGGAGTATTTGCATGCAGACGGATGGTGCCACGGGTCCCCGCCGCTGAATCCGTTCACCCAACGTCTCTCCGTCGATATAGGCCATGGCGAAGAAGACGAAGTCGCCCACCTCATCCACCGAGTGGATGGAAATGATGTTCGGATGAGAAAGCTTGGCGGCCGTCCGGGCCTCGCGCAGAAACCGCTCACGCAGGTTCTCGCGTTGTGCCAGGTGTTCCGGCAACACCTTGAGCGCCACGGGCCGGTCGAGGCGCACGTCCCGGGCGAGGTAGATGACGCCCATGCCGCCCCGGCCCAATTCGACGTCCAGGGAGTATGTTCCCGCCAGCGCTTCTTGTAGCGCGAAGAATTGTGGGTCTATCGTCGGCGGCATGGCATGACCTCGGAGGCCCAATTTGGGCCGGACGCGAGATTCCCGCCAGCGTGACCTTCTTGCCGCCCTACCGCCGTTGGTGCTAATTGTCATCGTCCCCCGACTACGATATGAGAGGTGCACTATGACGAGCACCCGCTTTTTGAGAGTTCTCATCCTGGCATTGGGAGTCGTGGTCTTTGCGGTTCCGTTGAGGGCCCAGTCTGGCAAGGTCCGCATCATCCAGACGAACGCCGCGGGAGATAACGTCCACATCATCGACCCCACCACCAACGTGGTCGTGGACGTGATCATGGGGATTCCCATGCCTCACGGGGTCACGTCCCATCCCGACGGGAGCGCCTTCTATTTCAGCAATGAGGTAGACCACACCCTCGACGTGGTCCCGACGGCGACCCTCCGCGTATCGGCCCAGATCCCGCTCACGGGGCGTCCGAACAACATCTCGATCACGCCAGACGGCCGTAAGGTGTACGTCGCCATCACCGGAGGGGACGCGTTCGTCGACGTCATCGACACGCGGGAGCAAAGAAGGGTGGGGAGGATTCCCACGCTCGGCGGCGTGCACAACGTGTACGTCACGCCGGACGGGGAGTACGTGGTCGCCGGCATGATCGGCGCCAGGACCTTGACCGTGATCGACACCGACACCGATCGGCCGGAATGGTCGCTACACTTCGATGGCGGTGTGCGACCCATGGCGTTCGAGCGGAACCCCGACGGGTCGACCAGGCGGATCTTCGTGCAGATCTCCAACTACCACGGTTTCTACGTCGTGGATTTCGAGAAGCGGGTCGTCGTCCAGAAAGTGGCGATGCCCGAGCTACCCCTCTCGCAGGTGGACAACGACGGACTTCAGGGCTCCCCTGGCCATGGACTGGCGGTCTCCCCCGACGGCAGGCAGCTCTGGTCCACCAGCAAGCCGAACAGCCACGTGTACGCGTGGTCCCTTCCCGACCTCGAGTACCTCGGCGGGGTGCCCGTGGGTCACCACCCGGACTGGCTCACCATGACGCCCGACAGCCGCTACCTCTACAGCGCCAACGCCGGCTCGAACGACGTGTCCGTCATCGACACACAGGCGATGGCGGAGGTCGCGAGGATACCGGTGGGACAGGTGCCGAAGAGGAATCACACGGCGGTGATCCGATGAGGCCGCGGCGGCGGTGGCTGGTGGCGCCGATCGGGTTCGCCGCCGGCATGGTTCTGGTCTCCCAGGTTTCGCCCACGAGGCAGGAGGGGCTCAGCTTCGCACAATACCGCGCCCGGGTCGAACCGATCTTCATCGCGCCCCGGGGCGGACACGGGCCGGGCATGTCTCCGTGCGCCACGTGCCATGTATCCAGCGGTACGCCGCTCAGGCTCCAGCCGCTGCAGGAGGATGGGTCCGGCGGCGTGTTCTGGTCGGAAGAGCAGTCCCGCCGGAACTTCGACGTTGTTTCGCGCTTGGTCGTACCCGGTCAGCCGGAGCGCAGCCGACTGTTGCGCAAAGCGCTCGCGGTACAAGCGGGCGGTGCTCCCTTCCACGTGGGCGGAAAGTTCTTCGAATCGCAGGCGGATCCGGAGTGGCAGATCATGGCCAACTGGGTGCGCGCGGCCGGCACCTCGCCCGACCCGGCGGCCGCGGAAACCTCTCCGCCGCCGCTGGACTTCGAGTTCTTCCGGACGTGTGTGCAGCAGGTGTTCCTGAACAAGCGCCAAGGCCGTATGGAGTGCGTGCACTGCCATGGTGGAGGCAGCCGTGGTTTTGCGAGGACGCTGCCCGAAGGGCGAGCGTTTTGGAACCTCGAGGAGTCCCGTCGAAACTTCGAGGTGCTCAGGCGATACGTGGACCCGGGCTATCCCCTGAGCAGCCGGTTCTTGACGCACCCGCTGGCGCCGGAGGCCGGCGGCGACCACTTTCACAGCGGGGGAAGGCGCTGGTTCTCGCGGGACGACCCGGAGTGGCAAATGCTCGCGGCCTGGGTGCGCGGCGAGGCGAGTACCTGTTTGAGCTATTGAACGGGTGTACCGTGGCTCCGGGTGGCCGACGCGGTGCGTTGCCCCACAAGCCCAGCGTTCGGGCGAGGTATGCCTCGCCCTTTCATTGTCCTCTAGAATTCGTAGAGCGTCTCGCGCCCCGTGTACCGCTCGAACCACGCGATCGTGTGCCGCACCTTTGCGATGAGCTGGCTGGGCCGGTTCGAGATGTTGTGGTACGCGCCGGGAATCGTGACCAACGCGGTCGGGATCCGCCTGAGCTTGAGCGCGTGGTAGAGTTGTTTGGCCTCCGACACCGGTGTGCGCAGGTCCGCGGTCCCCACCATCACCATCGTCGGTGTCTCGACGTTTTGCACGACGGACAGGGGCGAGAACTCCCAGTAGCCCATCGGATTCTCCCACGGCGTGCCGGGATACCGATAGTGCATGTACCCGTCGTAGTTGTCCGCCACGAGGGTCTTGCTGATCCAGTTGACGACGGGCTTGGTCACCACGGCGGCGCGGAACCGATTGGTGTTCCCTACGATCCACGCGGTCATGATACCGCCGGCGCTGCCACCGGTGACGTACAGCCGGTCGTCGTCCACATACCCCCGCTCGATCATTGCGTCGACGACGGACATCAGGTCGTCGTAATCATTCCCCGGGTAATCGTGGTACAGCAGGTTGCCGAATTCTTCGCCGTAGCCCGTGCTCCCGCGGGGGTTCGAGTACACGACGACGTAGCCCGCGGTAGCGTAGAGTTGTACTTCCGCCGAAAAACGGTCTCCGTAGTTGGAGATCGGCCCGCCGTGAATCTCCAATAGCAGGGGATACTGTCTGGACTGGTCGAAGTCCGGTGGGTGGACCACCCAGGATTGGAGGCGCCTGCCGTCGTGCGAGGATTCGGTCCAGAACATCTCGGCCGCGGCGATGGTGCGTTGTGATTTGAGATCGGCATTGAGCGCGGTGAGGATGCGCCTGGTCCCGTCGGGTGCGATGACGGCCACTTCGCTGGGATCGGCCGAGGTGGTATGGGTTATCGCGACGCTCCCATCCCGGGCCACGGAGAAATTGCCTCCCCCGTATGGACGCCCCACGGCAGTGCCGCCCAGGCTGTCGGCCACGACGCGAAATTCTCCGCTCGGTGTCACGAAGCCCACCTTGGAGATGCCTTCATCATCGTAGCCGAAGTAGACGCCGCTGCCGTCCGCCGCCCACACCGGCGTGCCGACGGACCGGTCGAACTGGTCCAACATGGTCCGGGATCCGGATCCATCGGGCCGCATGAAGTACAGGTTGGTCGTTTGATAGGTCTGGATTCGGTCATCGAAGCCGACGTAGGCCACCCACGAGCCGTCCGGCGCAACGGCGGGACTGCAGTCCGGTCCGCGCCGGTCCGTCAACTGGGTGATGCGGCCGTCGTCGACCGAGACGGCGTAGACCTCGCTCTCCCGCCGCTGGTATTCCCAATCCGGACTGCGATTCGTGGAGAAGAAAATCGACCGGCCGTCAGGCATCCAGGCGGGACCCCTGTGGTGGAAAGCGCCCGATGTGATTTGCCGCGGCGTGCCACCGTCGGCCGGGATGACGAAGATGTGGTTGTAGCCCGGCTCGATGAATCCGCTGCCGTCCGCCTCGTGGCGCACGCGTGTTTCCACGCGGGGGGCCTCTGCCCACTGCGCGCCTTCGGGTCGGGGTGGCATGGATGCCAGGTGCGGCGGCGCCTCGGGCACGAGCATAGAAAAGGCGATCCGGCTTCCGTCGGGTGACCAGGCGATGTCGCGTGGCGACCGTTCGAGCTGTGTCAGCCGGGCGGATTCCCCGGTCTCCACCCAGTAGAGATAGATCTCCGTCCCGTCGTCGCCTCCGGAAACGAAGGCGATGCGGGATCCGTCGGGAGACCAGCGCGGCGAGGATTGTGACCGATCGCTGCTGGTGAGCTGGCGATGCCGGGAGCCATCGGTGCGCACCATCCAGAGCCGGCCCTCTCGGCGGTCGCGCATGATACTCATGGCGGTGCGCACGTAAACCACCCAACCGCCATCCGGCGAGATCTGGACGTCGGACGCGTACTCGACCTGAAAGACATCCAGATCAGAGAATGGGGTGTTCTGTGCGGCGGCCGGGACGGCCGATAGGAGGGACATCGAGCCAGCGACAATGAGGATGCGGATCACTGGTGCCTGCCGTGTGGAGTTGCTCCGAAAGTACGGGATGTCGACGGGCTTGGCGAGGCGTGATCGACTGAGCCTCGGGCCCGAACGACGAAAGTTCCACGGGTGGGATAGCGTGGTGTGGGGTGAGGCGAAAGCGGAAGGCTCGCGGGTTTCCACGGCACGCTCTATCTTAGCGGATAATGGCTGATGTCATGTCCCGGCTCTCCGCCGCCCTCGCCGATCGCTACGCCATCTCCCGCGAAATAGGGGCCGGCGGGATGGCCACCGTGTACCTCGCGGACGATCTCAAGCACCGCCGAAAAGTGGCCGTCAAGGTTCTGCGCCCGGAGCTGGCGGCCACATTGGGGGCCGAACGGTTCCTCCGCGAGATCGAGGTCGCCGCGGGGCTCACCCACCCCCACATCCTCCCGGTGCACGATTCCGGCGAGGCAGGTGGATTCCTCTTTTATGTGATGCCCTACATCGAAGGAGAATCCCTGGGGGAGAAGCTCAAACGAGAGGGCGAGCTTCCCGTCGACGAGGCGGTGCGCATCGTCCGCCAGATCGTGGATGCGTTGTCCCACGCCCACGGCCGGGGGGTCGTGCACCGCGATATCAAACCAGACAACGTGATGATCTCCGGACGCCACGCCATGGTGATGGATTTCGGCGTGGCCAAGGCCGTGAGCGAGGCCGCTGGTGGGGCGCGGCTCACGACGGCTGGCATAGCACTCGGCACACCCATGTACATGTCGCCGGAGCAAGCCTCGGCCGATCCCAACATCGATCATCGCGCCGACATATACGCCGTCGGTGCGATGGCCTATGAGTTGCTGGCCGGACGGCCTCCGTTTACCGGTGCGACGTCCCACCAGGTCCTCGCTGGGCACCTGACGGAGACTCCGGCGCCCGTCAGCAAGCACCGTCCCGCGGTGCCGGCGATGTTGAACAATGTCGTGATGAAGTGTCTCGAGAAGAACGCGGCCGACCGGTGGCAAACGGCGGAGGAATTGCTTCCGCATCTCGACGCGTTTGCGACGCCGACCGGCGGGATTACGCCGACCACCATGCAGCCCGTGGCGGCGAGCAAAGCCGCTGGCCGCAAGCCCTTGGCCATTGGCGGGGCGGTTGCCTTGGCGGCCGCGATCGGCGTGTTGGTATTCGTCATCCCCGGTGGGTCGGACCTCGTCGAGAACCGGGTGCTCGTCGCGGTCTTCGACAACGCGACGGGCGATCAGACACTCGACCAGGTGGGCAAGATCGCGGCGGATCTGCTGGCCCGCGGCCTTCAGGAGATCCGGTTGGTCGAGGTGGTCGATCCGAGAGCCGCGCTCACGTTTACGTCGGACGCCGTGGGCACCGCGGCCCGAACCCTGGCCGAGCAGGTGGGCGCGGCGATTTTCGTCTCGGGAGAGTACTACCGTCTCAGAGACTCCCTGACCTTCCAGGTGCAGATCACCGAGACCGCGTCCGGGCGGTTGATCCAGTCGCTGGATCCGATTGCTGCCGCGGCGAGCGATCCCATGGATGGCATGCAACAAGTCAATCAACGCGTCATGGCGGCTGTGGCGTCGCAGTTCTCCCCGGATCTCGCGGACCTCGCGGATGCGATCCGATTGCCGGCGAGCTACGACTCATATCGCGAGTTCATCACGGGCACCGAATTGTTTTCGCAGGGCAACCTCGCCGAGGCCGCCCGGCACTTCTACCGGGCAACGGCGATAGATCCGGAGTACGTCGGCGCGGCCGTCTACCTGGCCATCGTCTACGCCGACGCCGGCCAACCGGCCGCCGCCGATTCCATCACCACGGCATTGAACGCATCGCGTGAGCGCTTGACCGAGACCGAACGACTGACCGTGGATTGGATACGAGCCGAGCTGCGTGGGGATCAGGCGGCTGCGTATCGCGCCATCCTTCAGGTGCGCGACCTGTTGCCCACGCTGCCGGAACCGGGATGGGCCGCCGGGCAGGCGGCCACGGCGCTCAATCGTCCCCGGGAGGGCCTGGAGTATTTGACGGTACTGCCTCCCGAACGCGGAGTGTATTCGGGACAACCGATGCTGTGGGCGGACATGACCGAGGCGTACCACATGTTGGGCGAGCACGAGGCCGAATTGGAGGCGGCGCAGCGTGGGCGGGAGCAATTCCCCAACGATTTGAACGCGCTCGGATATGAGCTTCGTGTTTTGGCCGCATTGGGGCGGATCGACGCGGTCAACAAGGGGTTGGACGAGGCGCTCACTTTGCGGGTAGAATCGGGAACGCCGGCCGGTGTCATGCGGAACGCGGCGTTGGAGTTGATGGCTCACGGTCACGAGGAAGCCGCGGCGCAAGTCCTCGATCGTGCTATCGATTGGTACAACGCTCGGCCAGGTGATTGGGACCCGTACCTGGCGTTGACCCTTTTCGTTGCCGGACGGTGGGACGAAGCACGGCAGGCGTACCGGCGGCTTGCGCTCGAGTCTCCGAACGACCTGGAATATCAGTTGCAGCTGGAGCTGTTGGCGCTATACGCGGGTGATCGTGACGAAGAAAGTGTCCTGGACTCGTTGCTGGCCGCCGCGCAGCGCAACTTGCCGTACCAACTGGGAAGGCCAACGCGGGCGCGGGCCATGCTCGCCGCGGCTCTGGGCGATCGGGAGCGAGCGGTGAACCTGCTCAGGGACGCTTTCAGCGAGGGGGTGCCCTACGGCATCTGGCTGCATCAGGAACCGGCGTTTGATTCGCTGCGAGGTTATCCACCGTTTCAGGAGTTGTTACGGCCAAAGGGGTGATAGGTTTGCAATCTGCAATCACTTGACCCTCCGCTGATTTCGCGTACCTTGCCCTCCTGCGCTCCAGGGCGCATCCGGTCCGCGGAAAGGGTTTCACCCACCTGCTATTGCAGTTCTACAGAATTGCCTTCTTTCAACCCGTACACGCGGACACCGGGTGCGTATGAAAGAGGGTTATCATGAACACATCCGGCTCGCCGTACCAGTCCCTTCCTGCCCGCCCCAGTCTCGAGTATCACAAGAAGCAGGCGAAGAGCTTGCTCAAAGCGGCGAAGCGCGGCGACGAGGCGGCACTCGGCCGCCTGCAGCGTGGGTCTCGCCGTTCGGTCAACGATCAAGACCGTACTACATGGCGTCTCGCCGACGCGCAGCGCGCGGTTGCCCGTGAGTACGGATTCGCGAGTTGGCCGCGTTTCCGAGCGCACATCGACTCCTTGCAGCCAGTCGCGCAGCCCGCGGCCGCCACACTGTCCTCCGCCGAGTGGAATGCGTTGATCGACCGCGCCGAGGAGACGGGGTCCATCGCGTTCGACGCGAGAGGGTTGGCGACGGACGACGTATTGAAGAAGCTCGCCCGGCTGCGGCGGTTGAAGCGGCTGACCCTTTGGCGGAGTCCCATCACCGACGACGGTCTGCGCCAGCTGGCGAGCCTCACCGAATTGACGGAGTTGGATCTCGGGCAGTGCCGGGGACTGACCGATGCCGGCCTCGCGGTGTTGCGCGAGTTTCCCAACCTCACGCGGTTCGGCATCGAGCATCAGACGTCAATCACCGATCGGGGCATCGAGAACCTCGCCGAGCATCGTCACCTGCAGACGGTGGAACTTCTCGGGACGAGCACGGGGGACGGGTCGTTGCGCGCCATCTCCAACAACACCGACCTCGACGGACTTCGGACGGGCAACGGCATCACCGATCGCGGACTCGCGCTGTTGCACGATTTTCCCGCGTACAAGGAATGGCAGGGACAGGAGCCACGCATAGATATTCTCGACGATACCACCGGCGTTCCCTGGATACAGATCAATCTGCGTGCATCGGTGAGCGATCGCGGACTGGAAAATTTGGCTGGGCTCGAGGGGCTGGGATACTTGAAGCTCATCGGCTCCGTCGAGCACCGCGCGTTCGATGCCCGGCAGAATCCGATCACGGCGGCTGGAATTCGCGCGCTCGCGAAGCTCCCCAATCTGGTGGGCTTTGGCGCCGGCGCGCCTAAGTCGGGTGATGACGAGCTGGCGTCGCTTACTGCATTGCCGCGGCTTCGGTATGTCAGCGTGCAATCATCCCTGGCGACCGACGCGGGATTCGAGGCCTTGGCCAACTCCGGTTCACTCGAGCACCTGTTTGCCGAGGGATGTTCCAACATCACGGCGAAGGCGCTGGATGCGCTGTCGCACTCCCCCGGCCTCCGAGCCCTGGCCATCGGTGGTCCGGGCGTTCGTGACGGGGACCTGAACGTTCTCGGCCAGTTCCGTCATCTGCAGCAACTCATTCCGGTCGGGGCAGGGGATCACGCCTTCGGGGTGATCGGCACGATGCAGTCGCTCGAGATTCTGGACTGCATGTTCTGTGAGCGCGTATCCGACCGGGCCATCGAGCAGATCACCGAACTGAAAAACCTCAAACGGTTTCGCATCTGGGGTCGAGAGATCACCGACACATCATTGGAGCTGCTTGCCAAGATGGAAAGCATGGAGGACCTGCAATTCGAGGGGTGCCAGCACGTCACCAACCGGGGGATCGAGGCCCTGGCGACCCTGCCGCACCTGGGTGTGATCAGCGTGTTGCACTGCCCGCAGGTCAGCCGCGACGCGCTCCAGCACTTTGGCAAGGACGTCCGGGTGGAGTGGGCGTTCTAAGACTCGGTGGGCGACGCGCTGCGTCGCCCCTACGAGCCAGGCGTTCGGGTGAGGCATGCCTCGCCCCCATAATCGACTGCCGTACCGCCCTCTTTCCAAACCGTCGCGTCCGATGCAGTCTATTCCAACACCGCACTCTGCCTCTGGAGGGATCATGCGCCCCCTGCGTCCAGTCTTGCTGTCCCTGGCTTTGCTTTCGGCCACCGGCGTGCCCGGCCTCGCCCAGTCCGGGTCGTTCGGGAATGCCGTTGTCGTCTCGGCCGATGAGCTCATCATTGGCGAGCCCAACACAAACTTCCGCCCTGGCGCGGTCTACATCTACCGCAAGCGCGGGGAAATGTGGCAGGAGACGGCCCAACTGCACGCGCCCGACGCGGAGCGGGCGGACGGGTTTGGGACGGTGCTGGCCGTCTCGGGCAACACGCTCTTCGTGGGCCAGCGCGAAGGACCCCTGCATACTTTCGAGCGGGAGGGCACGGGGTGGCGACACAGTGGTGTCGTCTCCAGCGAGGGCGTGGCCGGTGCAGACAACGCGTGCAATCAGTACGGCTACTGTGGGACCGACTTCGGCATCGCCCTCGCCGCCACCGACGACTGGCTGCTGGTCGGCGCGCCGGGTGCGGCGCCCCGGCGCGCGAGAAGAGGGGAGACCCTGCCGGAGAGTGCGAGCGGCGCGGTCTACGCGTTTCGGCGGGGCGCCGATGGCACGTGGACCCAACAGGCCCGCTTGCAGCCCGCCGATTCCCTGCCCGGCGACCGATTCGGGATGACCATCGCTTTCGCCGGCAACCGCGCCCTCATTGGCGCGCCCAGCTGGAAGACAACGGGCGAGACCCCGACCGACGGCGCGGGCCGCGTCTACGAGTTCCGTTTCGAGGAGGACCAATGGCGGGAAACCGGAATCCTCGATTCCAAGCTCGAGGCGAATGCCAATTTCGGCGCCACCATCGCGATGCAGGGCGATGCAGCGGTAATCGGCGCTCCGGGCAGCAGCGACGGTCACGGCGCTGCCTACGTTCACCGCCGCGACCCGGGCACCGGGGTGTGGACCGAGCAGTCGCGCCTCGCGGCGTTCAATGGTGTAGCCGGCGACCGCTTTGGTACCGCCGCCGCGTTCGCCGGCGACGATGTCTGGATCGGCGCACCGGCTCCCCGCGGCACCGCCACCGGGATGGCGTACGTCTACCGCGGTGGTGCCGACGCCCAAACGCCGCGCCGGATTCGTCTCACGGAGACGGTCACCCGCGACGCATTCGGGGATCGGATCGTGGCAGGGGAGGGTGTGGCCGCAGTGTGGGCTTCGGGCATGCACCACCAGTCCGGCGCGGTGCTCGTCTATGAGCGTGATGCGACGGGTGAGTGGCACGACAACGGCATGCTCGTGAGCGCGCCCGACGCCCTGGCACCCCTGGTGGGTGAGGAGCGTGTGTGCACCGACGGCAAGGTGGGTCCGTTCGACTGCAACGAGGTCGAGCTCCTGGCCTTCATTCCCAACTCGATGCTCACGGCGCCCGAGCGCGCCCGAGGCGTGCGGACCAACGACAACTGGGGCTGGACCGACTCGCAAACCGGTCGCGAATATGCCTTGGTGGGCCGCAATGACGGCACCTCGTTCATCGACATCACCGACCCGGTGAATCCCGTGCTCGTGGGCGATCTGCCGAAACCGGTGGACACACCGCCCTCACAACTCTGGCGCGATATCAAGACGTATCGGGACCACGCCTTCATCGTCGCGGACGGAGCCGGCTCCCACGGCATGCAGATCTTCGACCTCACCCGGCTGCGCGATGTGTCCGCGCCGCCGACGATATTCGAGCCGGACGTGCACTACACGAAAATCGCCAGCTCACACAACATCGTCATCAACGAGGAGACCGGCTTCGCCTACGCGGTGGGGAACCGTTCCGGCGGCGAGACGTGTGGCGGTGGGTTACACATGATCGACATCCGGGACCCGCGCAACCCCCAGTTTGCGGGTTGTCACCTGGACGAGCGGGGGACGCACGATTCGCAGTGCGTCATCTACCGAGGTCCCGATCGAGATTACCAGGGTCGGGAGCTGTGTTTCAATTCGAACGGTCGTTTCTTCGGCATCTCCGACGTGACGGACAAGGAGAATCCGGTGGCGCTCTCCCGGGCGACGTCGCCCAATGCCGCATACATGCACCAGGGGTGGCTCACGACCGATCACCGCTACTTCTTCATGGACGATGAGAGTGATGTCATCGCGGGCAACGTGCCGACCACCCGTACGCTCGTCTGGGATGTCAGCGACGTGGAAGATCCGCTCTTGGCCACCGAGTTCATGGGCTCGCTGCCCGCCAGCGCGCACAACTTGTATGTGAAGGGAAACTACGCGTATCAGGCCAACTATCGGTACGGCCTCCACGTGCTGGACATCACCGATCCTGAAAATCCGCTGGAGGTCGGCTTCTTCGATACGTCACCGCATCACACGGGTCCGGGCTTTAGCGGAGCGTGGAGCACGTTTCCATTCTTCGAGAGCGGCACGGTGATTGTGACGAGTCTCCAGGAGGGTCTGTTCGTGTTGAAATTGCGGGACCGGCCCGTTTTCTAGCTAGAGGTGGTCGTGCGTTGCCCACCGGACAACCTGCGACAGAGGGTCCGCGAGTGCGAGAATGCGATCCTGCTGCTCGTGGGTGATCGGCACCGTAACTCGATATGTGGTCATGTCCGATGACTGTTCGTGGCAAAGTTCGAGGTAAGGTTGCGGTGTCCCGCAGTTCACAGTGATGATCATGGCCGTCGAGCGGCCTCGCCGACTGATCTTGCCGTGATACCGGGTGAGATCCGCAATCGGGTCGCGATGCCGCGTCAGCGCACGTACGATCATGCAGTCTCGTCCGACCTCTATGCACAGTTCAGGAGAATCGCCGACGTCTTCGCGGCGGAGCGTGACGATCGGATCGTGGCCGACGACGCACGTAACTGCCGACGATACCAAGGGAATCGCAGTGGTCATGCTGTGTGGGGTTGAAGGATTGGCTCGAACACGGGGAAGATGGTCTCCATCCGGCAGTCGTCCGGCACGCACGCAAATTGTTTCATGCCGTCGTCCAAGGCCTGTTGAAGCAGAGTGGGCTCGCCGCGATTGTCGCCCTCGGCGCCCCTCGCGATTGATTCGTCACGGAACCGCCTCGCCTCGGCAACATACTGGCTGGCTTCGTCCTCCCGAAGTGTTTCGTCCGCACTAATCATCCTGCACAATGCCAACCCGACGTAGGCCTTTGCAAGATCGTTGAGGGCCTCGGTATAATTCGGTTTTTGGGACAGCGCGAGGCGGTAATATCGAATGGAACGACGCAGTCGCTTGAGTGCGCCCTTCGCACGAGTGTGCCTGGCATACTGCACTTCGACGTTCCCCAGGTTGTCATAGGCATGTTGATACGACGGATCGCTGCGGATCGCCTTTTTAAGGTACCGCCTAGCGGTCCGCAGATCGGCGTACGCGGCCACTCCCTCCGTAGCTTGTTCCGCTCGCTTCAGATACAGGTAGCCGAGATTGTTAAAAGCCACGGTGAATTGCCGATTGAGCTTGGTGGCTTCGACGTACAGCTCGATCGCTCGATTTTCGTATGCCAGTCGCCCTTGTTCGTTGTTTGCCAGGTCGGCTCGGTTCTCGGCCTGCACCTGGTTGGCGTACGCGAGGGCCTTGACGACCGAAGCGCGGGCGCGAGCCGGCGCAAACCATTGGCCAACATGGGACCCCAGTGAGCGGATTCGAGCAACGAAGTGTCCTACCACGACCGGCGCGTCCGTACCGAACTCGGTGTCGTAGGCCCGCTGGGCCCAGTGAAGCGCCTCCACGAGTGTCTCGTCGTTCCCCTGTTTGTGGCGCTGGCGCTTCTGACAGAAGGCGTTGGCGATCCCGCCGAACGCTTGTGCTCTGAGCGCCACGTCCGCCGATTGGCAGTCCACCGCCGCTTCGAATACGGAGATGGCATCGTTGTTGGCCTTGGGCTCGTACTGTGTGTAGAGAATGACCGCCTTGTTGAACAAGGATGCCGCGTTCTCCTTGTCTTTCTTGAGCACGCGCTCGTATTTGTCGATTGCGGCAATTGCTTGGTCCGGCTCTCGTCCGGTTTCCCATTGGAGGTGGCGATCGAGCGCCTGGGTGAAGTGCACGAAGCTCTTGGTGGACTTGAAGGTTTCGACGCCGGCGACCTTGAGAAACACCTTGTGCGCGAAGAGGTTTACGTAGCTCGGATACTGTTCGGGGTCATCGACGGGCCGGTCGAACGGCACGATAATGATCGGTCGCACACCGACCCATGGCTTCCGGGCGTTCTCCACGGTAACTTGAAGCCGCATCGTGTTCCCAAACCGATGAATGCTTCCCCGCACGGTCGCCGGGGGCGCGAACAGCGGCAGAATACCAACGGCCTTCACGAACCATCCGGGACCGCCGAGTTGTTCCACGTGACGAATCGCGGCGGGAAATCCGTCGGCGCTGCGCTCGAGGAAAGGCAGTTTCACTCGATCGGTCCAGAGCCCGGGATTGCGATAGGCGGCCTCGTGAATTTTCCGGACGCGCTCGATCTCGGCGATGAAGATCTCCGACAGGCTCGCGCCGATGTTGAGGTTGTCATCGGTGGAGAGATTCTCCCATGGCAGGAAGTACAGCCGGCGGCGCACGTGCCACCCGTACCATCCAACCACGAGGATGAGCAAGCCCAGGAACGGCCAGGCGGGAATCGCCTGAATGAGCTGGATCACCGTAACAAGCTAGCTCCCGTCACTGATCCCCCGCTGGGTCTTCTGTTCCTCGACCATCCGTTCCACATCGGCGAGCAACGCTCTCGCGTCGTACACGATCCCGTCCTTGATCGTGTAGCGGATGCCACCTATGCGCTCTACCTGTCCCGTAGCGTCATTCAAGCGATCCCAACCCGTGCCATACAACATCTTGATGTTCTGGACCGGGTTCTCGTCGACGATCACCAGATCCGCAAGCATCCCTTCGCGCAGCACACCGAACTGGATTTCCTCACCCTTCGGCTCGAACAGGGCCTCCGCACCGTGCATGGTGGCACCCCGGAAAACCTCGAGGGGATGGAAGCCGGCTTCCTGCAACAATTCCATCTCGGTAATCACCCCGAATCCCCAGAGATTGTAGATGTATGCGGCGTCGTCGCTCACGGTGACGCGGCCGCCCATGTCCTTGTAGTCGTCGAGCAGCGCGAACCATTTGAGATAGAACTGCTTCCACGCGTTCTCCTCCCACGGCGTCCAGTCGTAGTAGTACGACCCGTGATCGGTGCGGCTCGCGGTGTAGAAGTCCCACAGCGACGGCAGCGTGTACTTGGCGTGCCAGTCGGCGTTGCGGGCCCGCATGACGTCGCGGCTTGCGAGGTAGGCCACCATGGTGGGGTCGAGGATCGTGCCCAGCTCGAGAAACTCTTCGAGGAGCGCGTTCCACTCGTCGCTCCCCTGCTCGTGGATAAGGTTCCACTGATAGGCCACCTGAGAAAAGCGGTTTTGCTCTTCGTTGTAGATGAAGTCCGGCGGCCACGGCTGCACATCGTTGTCCTTGTACAACGCCTCGAAGATGCCGTAGAAGTGTGTGACGGTGCCGAGTCCCAATCGTGCCGCGTCGATGGCGTTCATCTGGGCCACTCCGGTCTGGGCGAGGTGGGCGGTGGAGCCCAAGCCGTGTTGCCTCGCTTCGTCCAGCAACGCTTCCATGATCTCAGGCCGGAAGGATCCGAGCTTCATGCCGTCGATGCCTTTGCCCGCGGCGTAGCGCACCCAATCCCGGGCGTCCTGGGGCGTCGAGATACGGCGCCCTTGCTCACGCCATTCTCTGCCCGACCCCGGGCGCTGATAGTTGAAGATCCGGGGCGCGACGATCTCGTTCCGGGCACTCCGCTGCTGCTCATTGATGGTCCAGTCCATCTCACCCAGCGCCACGCCCCGCACCGTGGTGACCCCGTTGGCCAGCCACAGCTTGTAGGTGTACTCGGCATCCGGCGCCTTGCGCGGATCGCCGGCGTGGGCGTGCAGGTTGACGAACCCGGGCAGCACGAACGATCCCTCGGCATCGATGACCCGAGTGGCCCCGGTGGGCCGCCCGTCCTCGTCGATGGGCACGTTGGGCGTCCCCACCACGGTGATCGACTCGATCCGGTTACCCTCGATGACGATGTCAGCCGGACCCACCGGGGGCGCGCCGGTGCCGTCGATCACGTAGACGCCGCGGATGATCAACCGGTCGAACGGCCCCTCCCCCTCATCGGGCCGCCGGTCCGGAGCCCCTTTGATTTGGGCCGCCAGCCCGGCGGAGGATGCCAGCAGCAAGGCGGGCACGAAGAGCAAAAGGCGTCTCAGGCGATGCATGGGATTCTCCGGGTGAGATTGGGGGGATAATGAATATTGAATATGAACAAGGAATATTGAAGTGGTGGTGGACACCTCGGTTTCGATATTCCCTGTTGGATATTGGATATTGGATATTCGATTTTCATCCACGTGCCCCCGGCGCCAAGTTCGTGCTCGATTTGGGGGTGGGGGGATCCGTGTCCTCAAAGCTTCAGCGTCATCTGCGGCCGCTTCACCGCGGCGGAAACAGCTCCATCAGCCAGATATTGCTCTCTTTCGTCCCAACTGTGAAAAAGAAATGCTCGCCGTCGGTCGAGAACTCGGGGTAATCCGATGGCCTTGACGGGTTATCAAACTGCACGAGCGGTCGGGGCGTCTCGCCAGAGACAGGAACCGTCCAGAAGCTGGCGGTCCCTTCTGCACCACTCGCCTTGTAATACACTTGCGTTCCGTCAGATGACCATCCAGCAAAGACCGGTGCCGGCCTGCCCTCTCTCCCATCGCTTTCCACTAAGGTGCGAGGATCGCCCCCTTCCGGTGAAACCACTCGAAGCC
>JAPULZ010000015.1 GCA_027294455.1 Gemmatimonadota bacterium | reverse complement strand
CGCGCTCGTCCGCACCGCGTCGCGGCTGGTTCCGCTCCGGTTGCGGGCCACGTGGTTGATGGAGTGGGAAGGCGAGCTGTGGCATCGACTGGACGCCATGCGCCGGGAGGGCCGCTCTCCGCTGGCCATACGGGTGGATCTCTTTCTCAGAGCCCGCGGCGCGTTCCGCCATGCGTTGTGGGTGCGGCGCCAAGAACCTTCGACGAAAGCAACGAGTCCCATGGACGTCTTCCTCCACGACTTGCGCTACGCCGTGCGTCGCCTCGGCAAGAGCCCGGCCTTCACCGCGCTGGCGGTGGTCATCATGGGGCTCGGCATCGGGGCGAACACCGCCATCTTCAGCATCGTGAACGCCGTGCTGTTCCGGCCGTTGCCGTACGACAATCCCTCGGAACTGGTGCGCGTGTTTCTCAGTGAGCGTGGCACGGACGATCCCAGCGCTGTTTCGTATCACGACTACCTCGACATCCGTGAGCGCACCGATCTGTTTTCGGGTTCGGCGATCAACACGACGGCCCTCGTGAGTCTGATCGACGACGACGGGTCGGAGATGGTGTTCTGCGAGTACTTGTCGGCCGATTTCTTTCCCGTGCTCGGCCTGTCGCCCTCCCTGGGCAGGTCGTTCGCCCCCGAGGAGGACCTCCCCGGCGTGGCCGAGCTCGTCGCCATGGTGAGTTACCAGGCGTGGCAGCGTCGACACGATGGCGATCCCGGGGTGCTCGGCTCGACCGTGCGGCTGAACGGCCGGCCGGTGACGATCGTGGGCGTCGGGCCCAAGGGGTTCGCCGGCACGATGGTCGGGTTTACGTCGGACTACTGGATGCCGTGGGGGACTGCGGCGGTCATCGAGCCGGGGCAACGGGCCCAGCTGGAGGCTCGCACCGGCCGGCGTGGGTCGTTCATCAACGCCCGACTGCAACCGGGGGTCACACTGGAGCAGGCGGCGGCCGCCCTCACGGTCTTCGCCGCCGAGCTGGCAGAGAAGTTTCCCGAGAGTAACGCCGAGCGCACCATGGTGGTCATGCCCACCAATGACGTGCGACTCCATCCAGTGCTGGACAGCGTGTTGTATCCGGTTGCGGGGTTGCTGATGGCGGTGGTGGGCCTCGTGTTGATCGTGGCTTGCACCAACCTGGCCAACCTGCTCCTGGTGCGCGCCTCTTCCCGAAGAAAAGAAGTGGCGGTTCGCGTGGCCATGGGCGCATCGCGCCGGCGACTCATCGCCCAGCTCCTGACGGAGAGCACGCTGCTGGGAGTCCTGGGTGGAATGTTGGGCCTGGCGATCGCCTTCGTCACCGCCAAGGCCATCGTGTCGTTCCAGCCACCCATTGCCATACCCGTCGCCATCGATCTGCGGCTGGACGGCACGGTCCTCGGGTTCACCGTCCTGCTGTCGGTGGGAACCGGGATGCTCTTCGGTTTGGTCCCGGCATTACGAGCCTCACGTCCCGATCTCGTGCCCACGTTGAAAGACGAAGTCCTGTCGGTCGGTGGAGGCGGGCGCCGACTCAGCTTGCGCAACATCCTGGTGGTGTCGCAGGTGGCCGTGTCCATGGTGCTGCTGATCGGCGCGGGGCTCTTTGTGCGAAGCCTGGTGAACGCCCAGGGCGTGGATCCCGGCTTCGAAACGCGCAATGCCGCTCTGGCCACACTCGATGTGTCACTGGGCGGATACGACGAAGCCGAAGGCCGGCTGTTCTTCGACGAACTGTCGCGCCGGATGTTGGCCCATCCCGATGTGGAATCGGTGGCGCTGGCCGACATGCTTCCCCTGGGCGTGGGAATCCAAACTCGAGAGATCGTCGTGCCCGGGTACGAACCCCCGCCGGAGACGGATCGGTTCGGCGTGGACTATAGGGTCGTGAGTGCGGACTACTTCCGCGTTCTCGACGTACCGATCATTCGTGGACGCCCATTTGGCGCGGCGGATACCGAGACGTCTCCGCGGGTGGCCATCGTGAGCGCCATCATGGCGCGGCGGTACTGGGTGACGGAAGACGTCGTGGGCCAGCGCTTCCGGCTCGGCCGCACGACGGACGGACCGGAAATCGAGGTGATCGGCGTTGCCGCCGATACGAAGGTGCGAACCCTCGGCGACGCCCGACCGCTGCTGTATGTGTCGTTCGCGCAGGAGTACCCACGCTTCATGTCCATGATCGCGGCAACATCGGGCGATCCGAGTGCCGTACCGGAGATCTTTCGCCGCGAGGTCAAGGCCATCAACAGCAACATCCCCCTGCTCGAAGCCAAGACCATGGAGGAACACCTCGGCGTGGCGCTGTTCGCCCCACGGATGGGTGCGTTCTTGCTCGCGGGCTTTGGCGCGTTGGCGATGGTCCTCGCCGCCGTTGGCCTGTACGGCGTGGTGGCATTCTCCGTTGTCCAGCGCACCCGCGAGGTCGGAATTCGGGTCGCCCTCGGGGCCGACAGCGGGCGGGTCGTCAAGATGGTGATCGGGGAAGGAATGGCCTTGGTGGGCACCGGCGTCGTCCTCGGACTGTTGCTGAGCGCCGCGGCTATGCAACCGGTTTCCCGTTTTGTGATCGGCGTGGGAGCCACCGATGGGCTGACGTTTGCCACCGTGTCGGTGATGTTGAGCGCGGTCGCCCTTCTCGCCAGCTATGTGCCGGCCCGCCGGGCGGCGCGTGTGGATCCGATGGTCGCGCTGCGATACGAATAAGAGTGATTCTAGATCGGTGATTGCAGTTGTTTGGACGCCGTGCACAGGTGTGTGTGGCGGCAGTGGAGCAATCTGTAATCACCAACCTAGAATCTCGAATCTAGAATCGCGCAGCGGCCTCGCCGCCGGCGCGTCTAGGCGATATTCTATAGCCATGGCTAACGGAATCTCGTCATGGACGACCTGATCGAGCGTCTCAACGCCGAGCTGGGTGACCGGTACCATGTGGAGCGCGAGGTCGGACTCGGCGGCATGGCGGTCGTATTCCTCGCCCAGGACCTACGCCACCACCGCCGAGTGGCGGTCAAGGTGCTGCGGCCCGAGCTGTCGGCCTCAATCGGGGTAGATCGCTTTCTCCGCGAGATCGAGATAGCGGCCGGGCTCCAACATCCCCACATTCTCCCTCTCTACGATTCCGGCAACGCCGACGGGCTCCTCTTCTACGTCATGCCGTACGTCGATGGGCAGACCCTGCGGACGCGCATCGCTCAGGGCGACCGGCTGCCGTTGGACGAGGCTCTGCGGTACGGGCGGGAGGTGGCCGACGCCCTCGATTACGCCCACAACGAAGGAGTCATCCACCGGGATATCAAGCCGGAGAACGTGCTCCTGTCGCAGGGGCACGCCGTCGTAGCCGATTTCGGCATCGCCCGCGCCGTCAAGGCGGCCACCGACAATCCCCTCACCGTCGCGGGGGTGCGGATCGGCACACCGACCTATATGAGTCCCGAACAAATCGAGGGGTCGGAGAGCGTCGACGGCCGCACGGATCAGTACGCGTTGGGGTGCGTGGTGTACGAGATGATCACCGGCCAGCCGCCTTACGTGGGCGACACCATGGAGTCCGTCTTTCACCAGCACTTCTCGGGAGAGATTCCCTCGGTAGAGCGGGTCCGGTCGGACGTACCCCGCGGCGTATCGGCGGCCATCCGGAAAGCGCTCGCCAAGGATCCGGCTGACCGCTTCGAACGCGCCGCCGGATTCGCCGAGGCGCTGGCGGGGCGGGCGTTCGTCGGTGTCTCGAGCTCGCAGAGCATCATGGCGTCCCGCGGCTTGGCCGTCCTCGGTGTAGCGCTGCTCGCCCTGGCCCTCACGGTCACGTTTCGGTCCCGCTCGAGCAGCCAGCCGACCGCGGTGCCGCGACTCGCCGTCCTACCCTTCGAGAATCGCGGGGCCAGTGGCGACGAATACGTGGCGGACGGCATCACCGAAGCCATCACGACCCGGCTCAGTACGATCGGGGACCTCGGCGTGATTTCCCGTCAGAGTGCCACACGGTACAAGAATACGGACAGGACCACGCAGGAGATCGCGGACGCTCTGGGCGTACAGTATCTGCTCGTGGGCACGTTGCGCCGGGAGCGACCGGCCGATCCGACGAGTCGCGTGCTCATCAGCCCGCAACTGATTCGCGTTTCGGACGACACCAACTTGTGGGGAGGTAGCTTCAACATCGAGGACCTCACCGAGATCTTTACCGTGTATACGGAAATCGGCGAGGAAGTGGCTCGCCAGCTGGACCTCACACTCCTCGGGCCCGCGCGGGAGGCCCTTGCGGCACGGGCGACGGACAGCGAGGAAGCCTACGACGCCTACCTCCGGGGTCGCGATCACTTCACGCGTCGGGTGGCCGAGAGTGAGGCGCGGAACGCCGTAGCCATGTTCGAGCGGGCCGTCGAGGCGGACTCCAATTTCGCCGAAGCGCTGGCAGCGCTCTCTCACGCCTACGCCTGGCTGGCGTGGGACTGGGATGGTGCCGAGCGCCTCCCCGAGGCGGAAGCGGCCATCGCCCGTGCGCTGCAACTGGCCCCCGACCGATCCGAAGTGCAGATCGCCGCCGGCTACTATGCGTACTACGGCCTGCTGGATTATGAACGGGCCCTCTCGCAGTTCGACGCCGTGCGCGCGCGCGAGCCGAACAACACCGACGTCATTACGGCCATCGGACTCATTCGGCGTCGCCAGGGGCAGTGGGAGGAGGCGGTCCGCCATTTTGAAGAAGCCTTCACGCTCGGACCGCAGGATTACTTCGCCGCGTTCCTCGCCGGACAGAGCTATGCGGCGATGCGGCGCTTCGAGGACGCCGAAAGGTTCCTGGACCGTGCGATCACCGTAGGGCCCGAGCTGCCGCAGGCGTATGTCGAGAAGGCGTGGCTGGCCGTCCACCGGGACGGCGGTACCGCCGATGCATGGCGCGTCGTCGATGACGCGGCGGTACGAGTGGATTCCGCCGATCTCGCCCCCATCCGCATGTGGCTCCACGTCCTGGACAGTGACTTCGACACGGCGGCCGAATACGCCGTCGTGGCGCCGGTCGCCGAAGCGCCGGTCCGCGGAGCGTGGTTCGTGCATCACATGGCGGGACGCGACGCCGTGGCGAGGGCGTACGCCGATTCCGCCCGCGTCCACTACGAGACCCTCGTTGTGAGCCAGCCCGTCGAGCCACAACTGCAAGCGTACCTGGGAGCGGTACACGCTTTCCTGGGCAATGAGGACGAAGCAGAGACGCTGGGGGTGCGGGGGGCGTCGTTGCGACCGACGGCGAGGGACGCCTTCACCGGGCCGACCATGGTCTGGAACCTGGCGGTGGTCTACATGCTCCTGGGGCAGACCGACGACGCGCTGGAGGAATTGACGACGCTCGCGGCGGGCCCCCTCAGGATCGACGTGCCGCCCTTGGGACTCGATCCGATCTGGGAGCCGCTGCGGTCCGACCCGCGGTTTCAGGACATCATGCGCTGACGCTGCACCGGAGTACCAGGTTGCAGGATGGCCGCACTGAGGTCATGTTGTACTCAAACTCACGCGCTGGCTCAGTGCGATGTGTATCAAAACCTGCGAACGTTTCATCGAGCTGTTTCTCCATGCAGCCCCACGGGCCATTCCGCGTGCCGGAGCGTGGCTCGGTCTGCTCGTTTGCGCCCACATCAGCACCGTCACTCCTGCATCGAGCCGGCAACGCACGGTGGGGCCGGATAGCGTGGTCCTCGTGCCGGGCCCTCACTACGAGGCCGGTTGGTTCCGCCGGTTCCTGTTGGGGGATCACCACCGCGATCTTTGGACCCGGCCAATCACGGTCGCCGTGTTGGATCTCAGCGCCCACGGAGGACTCACGGCGGTGTGCCGGGGCGGCGGGTTTCAAACCCGGTCCTTGCGGTTCGTCAATCCCGACGGACGGCAGTTCGTCTTCCGATCGGTCGACAAGGATCCGTCGGTCAAACTCGCCCCCGAATTGCGACAGACCTTCGTCGCCGACATCCTCCAGGACCAGATCAGCTCACATCATCCCGCCGGTGCCCTGGCCGCGTCACCGCTGCTCGAGGCGGTCGGCGTGCTCCACGCGCCACCCCAGATGGCGATCATGCCGCGGGATTCCAGACTCGGGGATTTCGCCGCCGACTTCGCGGACGTGCTGGGCCTCCTCGAGGAACGTCCCCGGGACGGGCCGGACGGCGCCCCCGGGTTTGCGGGATCCCGCCGAATCGAGGGAACGGACGACGTGTGGGATGCCATCGAGGAGTCGTCTCGTGATCGCGTCGATGCCCGGGCCTTCCTCACCGCGCGACTCATGGACGTGTACTTGGGGGACTGGGATCGCCACTACGATCAATGGCGCTGGGCCAGATATCCGGCAGGCGACGGGTACGTGTGGCGACCGATCCCGCGAGACCGGGATCAGGTGTTTGCCAGCCTGGATGGCGTGGTCTTGAGCTTGGCCCGGCACTACGTGCGCGAGTTGGTCAGTTTTGGACCGGAGTATCCGAGCATATTCGGGTTGACGTGGACGGGGAGGGCGCTCGATCGTCGCTTCCTGGTCGGGTTGGACCGCGCCGTGTGGGACTCGGTCGCGCTCTCGGTGCAAGCGCGCCTGACGGACGACGTGCTCGCTGCGGCCGTGGCCGCAATGCCAGCCGCGATTGGGCGCGCCGACGGCGAGTGGCTCCTGCACGCGTTGCAACGCCGCCGTGCCGACCTTCCCAACGCGGCCACCAGCTTCTACGAGCTCCTGGCGGAAATTGTGGACATCCACGCCACTGACGAGCGGGACTACGCCGAGGTCGTGCGGTTGGACAGTAATCTCGTCGCGGTAGCATTGTTTGCGGAAGGACGGGACGCCGACACGGCTCCGTACTACCGGCGCACGTTTACCGGCCGGGAGACCAAGGAGATTCGGCTGTACCTCCACGGGGGACGGGACACGGCGGTGGTTCGCGGGAACGTGCGGCGGAGTATCCTGATTCGTGTGATCGGCGGGGGTGGTGACGATTTTCTAGCCGACTCGTCGCGGGTGGCGGGGGCGGAGATACCCACGCGCCTGTACGACGCCCGTGGCGACAACGTGTTCGAGGGACATCAGGGCACGGTGACCGATCGCCAGCGGTTTCGGCGTTCCCCCCGCACGGTCGTGCAACTCGAAAGACGACCGGGCGCCTGCGGAGATTCCATTCCCGCCGTTCCGCCGCGCGACTTGGCAGATCCCTTCCGCGACTGGGGGGCCGATTGGTTTCCCACTCCCGCGATCAGCTACAACCCCGACTTGGGTCTCTTCGTGGGCTATGGCGCGCGGCGATTCGGCTACGGATTTCGCAAGCAGCCTTACGACAACTACCTCGAGGTCTTCGGTGCGATTGCCAGCAAGCCAATGCGGGGTCGAGCACAGGTGGTCACCTCCACGAGAGACGTGGCCGGGCGCTTCGGCTTGTCGTTGGACGTGCGATACTCCGGTATCGACGTGCTCCGGTTCCACGGATTCGGGAACGAAACGGAAATCACGCAGCCAAGCGAATTCTACAAGTTGACGCAACGGCAGGTGACGTTTGCCCCGTCGGTAGACGCCTTCTTCGGTGGCGTGTCTCGCTTCGCATTGCAGGCGTTCTTCAAATTGAACCACACGCGCTTGGGTCGTGGCAATCTCGTGGACGCGGAACGCCCGTATGGATCGGCACCCTTCAAGCAGATTGGTGGCAGTGCCTTCGTGGAGGTGGATACCAGAGACCGTCCCGTCGCGGCGACCCGTGGCATTCATTTGACGGGGCGGGGGACCGTCGTGACCGACATGCTCGACCCCGCCACGCCCTATGGCTCGGTCGAGGGGTCGTTCGCGGCGTACCTGAGCGCCGCCGTCCCGCTCGAACCCACCCTGGCCCTGCGCGTCGGTGGCAAGAAGATATGGGGGGAATTCCCCTTTTTCGAGGCCGCGTTCCTGGGCGGCGCCGCCAATCTCCGGGGATTCAACGAGCAACGCTTCGCGGGAGACGCGCTGGTGCACGCAAACGCCGAGCTCCGCTTGTTCCTCACCAATTTTCGCCTGTTGTTGCCCGTGGATCTGGGCGTGTTCGGATTGGCGGATATCGGCCGCGTGTATCTCGAAGGTGAAGACTCGGACGAGTGGCACATGGCGGCGGGTGGTGGGGTCTGGTTCGCGTTTCTGGATCGCAACAGCACCATCAGCGTGGGACTGGCGCAGAGCGTAGAACGGTTGGGGTTGTATATCTCCCTGGGTTTCATGATGTAGCTGGTTTTTCGTGGAGGGCCACAAGATGCGGATAGCCCAGCCGAAGGTCCTGATCGCGGCACTGAGTGCCTCGATCGTGTTGGCGGGGTGTGGGACGGCGCACGGCCGGCGCGGCATCTACATGGACTTCATTCGTCCCGATCAGCGGCCGCCGTTGATCGGCACGATGGCCATCGCCGATTCGTTGTGGGGACCAGCGGATGAGAGTGCGCGGGGCGACGGAATTGCGGAATCGCGACGCGGGGAGTTGCAACGCCTAGTGGAGCGATTCGTTCCCACGCTGGTCATGCCCAACAACGACTATGCCGCGGTGGACGGACGTAGATACCAACTGCTGCCCACGGACATGCGGCTGTTCACCGACACGCTGCGGCTCGACCTGATGCAAGCGGCGCCCTACATGTTCCAGGATTCCATCAACATTGCCATCGGCAGCTTGAGCCACGATTCCCTCGTGACGCTCACCCAAAACGCGCTGCTGTACGAGAGCGATCCCAATCTGGTGGCGGCGTGGTATTTCGATTGGCCGGGAGAGAATCCCCGGGAGTGGTGGGAGGCGTACGGCCGGTATCGCACCGGTCCGGACAGCACGCGCTGGGCCCAGCCCACGGTGTATGCGCATCCCTTCCTCGCGCCGGACGGCAGGATCGTCATCCAGTACTGGTATCTCTACCCGTTCAACGACTTCATCGGCAACCACGAGGGCGACTGGGAGCACATCAACGTCGTCTTGGCGCCCGATTGGACGACCATGGAGGAGGTGCACTACTATTTCCACGCGCGGAGCATCAAGCTGCCCCAGGGAGGATTCGAGCCGGAGGTGGTGGACGGCACGCACCCGGTCATCTACGTGGGCGGCAGAGCGTACAACATCTTCGACTACCCGGTGCGTATCTTTGCCGGGGAGAAGAACGAGGGATCCCACGGCAGTTATCCGTACGCGGGTGAATGGGAGGCCGCGGCGGGGCTCGGCTCCACCGAGAGCGTTCGGCCGCCCGACAAGGACTCGACCCGGGTGGTGTCCCACGATCGGTTTCGGGTAGTCCTCACACCGGAACCGAACCGCATCGACTACCTGAGCAGGCCGGAAATCCTCGAAGAGTGGATGCCGTTCCTGCTTCCGGTCCGATGGGGCTTCCCGAGTGCGCCGTCCTTGGGAGACGTGATTCGCGCCGACGTGGGCAACCGGGCACCGTTCGGGCCGTCGTATAACGCGGCGTGGAACCGCACCGCGCCCGGCATGCAGTACATGGCATATCAGATCAAGAAGATCCCCAAAGTGCGTTCGTTTGTCGAGGATCTGCTGCAGCCTTGGTATTACCTCTATATCTTCCGCACCCCGCGATATGTCCATGACACGCGCGACGGCCGAGAGCGGGAAAGGCTCGTGCGACTCGGGCTGGCGCCCGCCGGCGGCGGCGCCGAAAGGGGCTTTGGAACGACCATTCTCGGACTGCAATTCGCGTATCCCCAGCAGAGGTTCGGCGACGTCTACGGCACCTCCAACGGTTTTTTGGTGTGGCGCAACCTCTGGGTGAAGATGCGTTTCGGCGCGCTCGAATTTCTGGGCGGCTACCAGAAGTTCCCCCGAAGCGACGGCCTGGGGGGATCCCTCTTCGTCTATCCCTTCACCGCCAACCTCGTGCTTCGGGCGCCGGACGCCCTCTTTCGCCCGTACGCGAGTCTCGGCGGCGGCGCGTACGGCTGGGAAGCCCGGGTGAAGGTGGACCCGGCGACGTCGATGTTCGATACCGGTGGGTCCCCGGTGGATCCCCAACAGGCGCAATTGGTCTGGTCGGGATGGGACGTGGGCCTCACGGCGAGTGTGGGTGTCGAGTACTACCTGCGTCCCCGCGTGGCGCTCGATGTGGGCCTACGGTATCATGCCACCGGCGGTCCCGGTACCGAAGTTGGCATCGACGATGGAAACCTACGGTTTCTCACGTTGTGGGTGGGACACTATGTTCGGTTTTGAGTGATTGTCACCGTCCCTCGGTCGTCTCTTCTTCTTCTTCCTCCGGTTCCGGCTTCGTCCAGAACGCCGCATTGTCCGGTGCCGCGGCGGCGAGCTGCGCCGAGTAGAGCGCCGCGTTGAAGAGGATCCTGAAATTGCCAAACGGCTGGCCGCGCCACTGGGGCCGCATCGCCAACAAGATGACGTGCCCTTCGCCGTGGTGGACATCCAACGCCGCCGCGTAGCCCTGGAGGTGTTCCTCGCCCAGGAGATAGCCGGAGAGGAGTGGCGATCCGACCTTGGGATACTTGGCGAGCACCGATCCTTCGTATTCGTCCGTCACGGTGAACACGGGGCTGCCGCCGACGGAGATCTTTCCGTCTTCCGGCATGCCGGACATGACGGGGTGCGAAGGATCGATCTGCATCGACACGATGGAGCCGCTCATGAAGAACTCATCCCGCTCGATGTCGGCGACGACGTTTTCGACGGGGAGATACAGTGCGTCGATGGCGAAGAGCGTGCTGCGGTTCATCGTGACGAGCGTCCCACCCGCGCGCACGAAGGTGTCGAGCGCACGCACGCCTTCGCGGCCGATGCCGCCGGCGTAGCGTGGGGGTAGGGTGCCCTTGGCGTAGCCTTGGAGGATGGTGCTCGATCCGATATCGGCGATCACCAAGACGTCGTAGCGCTGCCGGAGCGCCCCGGCGATGATGTCGGCGTTGTACACGTTGGTGAAGGCGAAGTCGTAGCGCTCCATCAACCAGCGCGTCCATCCCTCGTCCATGCTGGCTTGCCAGGGACGGTAGAGCGCGACCCGGGGGACGGCGATCGGCACGCCGTCGGCACGGCCCCACGCGGCCCGGAGCGCGAGATCGCGCACCATGTCGCTCAGGACGGAGCGGTCCAGGTTGGTGATGGCGTATCGCCCGCTGGACCCGGCAACGCCCGAGTCGCCCGCCACGCCGGGAACGAAGCGTACCTCGCCACCTTGTTGCCAGGCTTGATTGATGGCCCGGAAGGCGTTGTTTTGCGCGGGGTCGACGAGTAACGCGGGGCCACTCCCCGTGGTGGACCCGGCCGGAGGCACGATGCCGGCGGCGACGGGGTGACTGTTGAACCCGACCCCGCGGGGAGAGTCGAAGGGTGCGGCGTCGTCGACATCGCTGTTCCAGGGTAACACATCTCCACGGACGGGCTCCATGGCGCTCAGCAAGGTCTCGGTGAGCGGCGCGGCGGCTTCGATTACCCGCACGTCCATCTGGAACGGCAGCGTCCATCCGGCGACATCGTATGGTTGGTCGGGTGGACCCTCTGGATACTCGCGGAGGTCCGGGTAGTTCTGCACGGCGAAGAGCTGCCGCACGAAGTTGCCGAATTCCTGCTGCATGGGAATGACCCAGGTGTTCGCCGCCAGCGGCATGCCCTCGAACTGGGTTGATTGCGAGAGTTGGTAGATCTCTATGCCATTGAACGCCAGCCTGCGAAGCAACTCCACTGCGGCGACCGGATCGCGTTGATCTTGCGGAATGAAGTAGGCATAAGGTGGGCCGTCGCGATAGGCTGCGATGACGTCGCGCCCGGCCTGGTAGCGATTGTACAACAAGTCGTGCTTGTATTTCGCGGCGACGTCGAGCACCGAGAACGAGGCGGTGAGCATGTAGTCGACTGCGTCGCGCAGCCGCCACCATCCGCCGGGCCATGGACTCGAATACAGGGACTGGGGCCGCAGATCCCGGGACCGCGCCGGGAAGTCGCTGATCGTATAGAAGTGCGGCGTGGCGTACCGGTACAAGCCGGTTTCGGTGAGAAACGCCGCGACGTTGTGAAAATTGTTGGCGTGGTCCATGAAGCCAGGATACCAGTTGTCGAATCCGGTCCCCATGTGCACGGCGCCCTTCTGGCCACGCTCCTCCAAGGCTTGGGCCATGGACATCCCCAGCAAATTCACCGTCCGCCACATGAGGGGATGGGCGAACTCGGAGATGGGCTCGGCAAACGGCGGAATCCAGATCCGCGCGGGAAACGGGGCCGTCTGGTGGTGATTGTATAGGATTTGCGGTTCCCACTCCCGCAGGACCCGCGTGACGACGCGCGACTCGAGCATGTTGAGCATGTAGCCGTCGCGATTATTGTCGTGGCCGACGTACTTCTGATAGAGGCGCGGCAGCGGCGCGACCTCGTAGGGCGTGCCCAGGTTGGAGCGATACCAATCGGCCACGATGGTCTGCCCATCGGGATTGATGGACGGCCAGAGCAGCAAGATCACGTTCTCGAGAATAGCCCGTATTTCGGGATCCGCATCGCCGGTCACGAGGTCGTACGCCAGTTGCATCGTGTGCTGTGCGTGGGCGACTTCGGTCGCGTGCAACCCGCCGTCGATGTGGACAATGGCTTTGCCCTCTTCCGTGAGCGCCCGGGCCTCAGCGTCCGTCAACCCTTCTGGATGGGCGAGACGGTGGGCGATTTCGCGATAACGCTCCACGTTCGTGAGGTTCTCGGCTGTCGAGATCAGCGCGATGTACCATGGATTGCCCTCGGAGGTCCTGCCGATTTCCCTGAGCTCCACCCGGTCGCTCGCCTGGGCCAACCGGCGGAAGTACTCCAGGGACTCATCGTACGTGGCCAGGAAGAAGTCCGTCCCGACGCGGGATCCCAACACGGACTCGGGCGTCGGGATGGACTGAGCCCGCGCCGTCCCAATCGTAACGGCGATCAATGCCATGGTGAGTCGGCTAACGCGTCGTAACGTCAACATTCCCTTCTCCTGGTATTGTTGTAGGGGCTAGGCCACGCCTCGCCCCCAAATATTGCGGTAAATACGGATGCACGCTTACCGGCGTTCCGGCACGCGATTCCCCGCGATCCACACCGATTCGATACTACGGGTGTTCTCGATGTTCTCCAGCGGATTCTCTCTCAACACCACGAAGTCCGCCCATTTCCGGGCCTCGAGGGTGCCGACGTCCCCGAGGCCGAGACAGGCGGCCGCGTCACCGGTGGCCGACTTGATGATCTCCATGGGTGTCAGGCCGGCTTCGGCCATGAGCGCCAGCTCCATGTGCTCGAAGTATCCCTGGAACCGTGCCGGCGGGCCGGCGTCCGTCCCCATCGCGATGCGCACGCCTCCGTCCGCCAGCGGCCGGAGGTTGGCCAAGGCGATCTGGAGCGCTTGCTTGTACTGCTGCGCGCCGCGGCTTTCGCGCACGCTGCGCTGCCGGTCGGGGTCCTTGAGAGCCTCGAGCACGGCCGGGTCCACCTCGCGCAGAAAAAACGGATCCTCGAAGAAGTCCGGGACGTCCTCGTACACGAAGGTCGAGACCTCCCTCGTGAGCGTGGGGCTGTAGCAGATATCCCGTTCGTTCATCAGCGCGATGAACTCGGCATCCACGGGTAGATCCCGCACGCTGTGCGCGACGAAGTCGGTTCCCGCGCGGAGGAGGGCCTTGGCATCTTCGAGGTAGTACAAGTGCGAGGCGACACGAACGCCCTGCTCGTGCGCGCGGTCGATCACGGCTTGAAAGACCGCGGGAGCCATCTTCGTACTTGTGCCCAGGTTGTCGTCCACCCGGATCTTGATGAAGTTCACCTCCATCGCGATGTTCTCGTCAACCGCGTGGCGCACTTCTTCGGGTGTCTCGCCGGTGACGACGGCGCCGGCGACCAGCAGCCGCGCGCGGTCCAATCCGGGCGCGGACTGGGCGTCGCGCACCCGCACGCCCTCCGCTCCGTCGCCTCCCAAACTGTTGACGGTCGTGACCCCATAGCGCGCGTTCAGCCGCAGCTGGTACAACACGTTGGCCTCGGAGTATTGATCGCCTTCGAGACCGCGCGTGTCGCCGATGTGGCCGTGGGCGTTGATGAGGCCGGGGATGATGGTGCGTCCTGCGACGTCGATACGCTCGGCCGACTCCGGCACCGTTATCGACGCGTCAGGACCCACGGCTTCGATTCGTCCCGCGCGTACGAGCAAGACGCCGTTTTCGATGGGCGGCGCGCCGCTGCCGTCGATGATCGTCGCACCGACGAATGCCTTGGCCGGGGCGTCTCCCCCGGTAGTACAGCCGACGGCGAAGGCGAACACGATGATCGTGGTGACGGCTCTTGGCAACATCATTGGTCCTCCAATGTGCGGAACGATGGCGATGTTACTGTCGATCGAGCGTCGCGCGTTGGATCGTTGCTCCCTCGAGGACGCCGTCCACCACGTCCATTCCCCGCACGACCTCGCCGATAATGGTGTAGTTATGGTCGAGACGAACGTTGTCTACGAGATTGACGAAGATCTGGGCATCGCCCGTATCGCGGCCCCGGGTCGAGATTCCCACGGTGCCACGGCGGTGGCTGCGCATCGTCACTTCGTCGCGGGTGTAAGGGCCGTCCCCGACGAATTCGTTGGCGCCGGGACTTCCGCCTTGAATGACGAAATTGGGCGCCACCCGGTGAAAGGTCAGCCCGTCGAAGTATCCCTCCCCCGCGAGACGGGCGAAGCGCGCGGCGTTGGTCGGTGCCTCCATGGGGAACAGTCGGATCTCGATCGCCCCGGCGCCGCGCATGTGGAGCGTCACGTGGGTTTGCCCCAGCGCGCGCAGCTCATCAATGCTTGGCAACGGCGAGCGCGGTAATGGTTCGGGTGCGACCGTGAGCAGCTGTGCCGTGCGCAGTGAGAGCGCTTCCGCTACGCGGGTGGCGATGGCCACATCGAAGTCCCGCAGGTACGGGGTGAGCTCGTCGAGGGGAACGTCATCGTCGAATTGCAGGATGGCGTTCAACACTGCCATGCGCGTGTCACGCGAGGTTTCCCGACGCTCTGCCGTGATGCGTTGCAAGGCGTCGCGCAGGGCGGGGAGGACCGTGGGTCCGTCTGCGCCGCCGCCCATCGCGGCGGCTGCGGTGCGAACCAATTGATAGTCAGGTGATGCGAGAGCAGCGACGATGACGGGGTCGTCGCCCGCAATCCCCAGTTGTCCCAGCCCCGAGATCGCAGCTTCTCGCACATTGGGGTGGTCGGCGGCGGCCAGCGCGCGGAGCTGCGGGAGGTCCCGCAGCAGCGTTGCCGCCCGGGCGGCATACATCTGCACCTGCCACACCGCGTGCGACACGAAGGCCGACAAGAGCGAGGCGCCCATGGACGGATTCACGCGCGCCAGGGAGACCAGCGCGTGGCCCGCCCGATGCCACGAGTCAGCCTCGGCGGGGGAGAGGGCCAGGCCGGCCAGGATCTGGTCCGTCGGTTCACCGGCGGCGCAGCCGTTGCCGAAGAGATCGATGGCCAGGAGCGCCACATGCGTGTCGGGATCGAGGATGGCGGATCGCACGACCTCGCATCCGAGGTCCGACTGCATGTGGCGGCCGTAGGCGTTCAATGCCTCGTAGCGGACCTGCGCGACACCGTCCAGGCGCGCCACCGCGATGACGCCGCTTCGACCGGCCAGGTCGCCCTGAACGCGCGTCGCCAGTGCGGCGAGGCGCCGCACTTCCTGGTCGGGATCGCTCAACATCTGCATCAGAAAGTCGGCGTCGGTGCGCCGGGCGGCGAGAAGCGCGGCGACTGCGAATCGGCGGGTGGCGATGCCGTCGGGTGTGCCGGAGCGTTGGGCGGCGGGCAATCCGTATCCCGCGGCCTCGTACAATACCGCCGTCGACCGCGCGGCCGGCGTGTGCCGGCCGGAGTGATTCCGGTACAGCCATTCGAGTCCGCGGGCGGCCCCGGCGGTGACGCTGGTGCCGCCGGTGGACGCCAGCGCGTTGGTGAGCAGATCTTCCACCCTCGTGATCGTCTCGCCGGCCGTGAACGGCAAGCGCCCGAGCGTGTGGAGAATGACTCCGCGCACGCCGGCGTCGGTTTCGGTGTCGAGGCGTGCGATGAGGGCGTCGGTGATTTGTTCCCCGCCGCCGTTCAGCACGGCTTGCCCAAGCGCGTTGACTGCCTCCATACGCACGGCCGGCGATCCCGCCGCGAGTGCAGGAAGGATGCGCGGAACGAGGGACGGGCGTTCCATCCGGCCAAGGGCCCGGACGGCGATACGTTGCGCGAGCGAATCCGGCGAGTCGAGTCCGTCGAATACCGGGGCCAATCCCTCGGGAGTCGCCCTGCGGGCGTCCTCAGCCGCCAAAATGGCCGCGAGAAGTTCGGCTTGACGCGGTATGGACGCCCACACCACGAGCGGGACGAGCAGAAGCGAGTTCTTGAGGCGAAGCATGGGCAGAGTATGCCCATTGAGGCGGCCCGCCGCTAGTTGTGCAGACGGCGGACCGGCTGCGGTTCGATTGCGTGGGAACCGGCGTTGGGTGACACCGGCCCTCGCCCCTACAGTCTCGCCTTGCGGTCTCGGCGATCACATTGTAGACTATACGAGTCTACAATGTGACCACGGGGTGCGCCATGCCACCGAAGGTTTTCTTGGGAGAGTTCGAGCAGATGGTGCTGCTGGCCATCTTGCAGCGGAACGACAACGCCTACGGCCTCGAGGTGCGACAGGAATTGGAGCGCAGTGCCGGACGGGAAGTCTCCAGGGGTGCATTTTACACGACCCTCGACCGCATGGAGGCAAAAGGCTACGTGACGTGGAAGAAGGCCCGCTCCGACGGTGACCGGGGTGGGATGCCCCAACGGTTGTTCAGGGTAACGGCGGCCGGGGTGCGGGCCCTGCGGCACTCGCGCAAGGCGCTCACCAATCTCTGGCGCGGCCTGGACGAGGTTCTGGGCGCATCGTGAGCCCGCACCCGCCACGCCTCGCCGAGCTGTTGTTGCGGCGGTGTCTTCCCGGCGGCGTGGTCGGGATGAGCATCGTCGGCGATCTCCACCAGGAGTTTCGCGAGGAGGGCAGGTCGAGACGATTCCCCTCTTTGCAAATGTGGTACTGGAACAGGGCCATTCGTCTGGGCGGATGGTATCTGTGGGCCAGGTTGCGTGGTGGACGACACAGGCCGTTGCGGTTGCGCAGCGTCTTCGAGGAGGGGATCGGCATGCCAGGATTAGTGCAGGACATCAAATATGCGACTCGCCGCTTGAGAAGGACTCCGGGCTTCACGATCGTCGCGCTGCTGACGTTGGCCCTGGGCATCGGCGCGAATACGGCGATGTTCACCGTGCTGAACAGCGTATTCTTGCGTGCACTCCCCTACGCCGAGCCAGATCGATTGCTGGTCGTCTACCAGACGACGGAGGTCGCCGGCGGACAGGAACGACCCGCATCGTATCCGGCATTCGAATACTGGCGAGACAACACACGGGTCTTCGACCGTTTCGCCGCGTCGAGCCGGACGACGCTCGCGTTGCGGTGGGGGGAAGATCCGGAACGAATTGCCGGTGGCCAGGTGAGCGCGAGTCTGTTTGGACTCCTCGGCGTGAGTCCGCTGGTCGGCCGCGGTTTTTCTCCGGAAGAAGACGTCGCCGGTGCCGAACCGGTCGTCGTGCTGGCTCACGGTTTGTGGCAGCGCCTGTTCTCCGGTGATCCCGCTGCGATCGGTAAGACGATACGACTCGGCGATCACGTCCGCACCATCGTTGGTGTCATGCCGGCAGACTTCCGGTTTCCGGGCGATGATCCGCAGTACTGGGTTCCGATGGCCACCGCGAATCGCGCCGCCAACACCCATGGATTGCAGCTTCTGGGCCGCCTCGCCGACGGCGTGTCGATTGAGCAGGCGCGGAGCGATGTGGTGACTGTCGGCGAACGCTTGCAGACCGACAACGCGACCGCCAAGAACGGAGACGGGACGGCGGTCGTCCTGTTGCGTGACCGAATGGTCGAAAACTCGGGACCCATGCTTGGGATCCTGGCCGTCACGGTCGTCTTCGTCTTGACCATCGCGTGTGCCAATCTCGCCAACCTCTTGCTGGCCCGCTCCACGGTGAGGCAAAAAGAAATCGCGATCCGCACGGCCCTGGGGTCGAGCGCGCGACGCGTGGCGCAAATGTTCCTGGCTGAGAGTATGGTGTTGGCGCTCGTCGGGGGGGCGATGGGGATCGTGGTGGCGTTTGCTGCAACACAGGCATTCGTCGGCGCGGCGCCTGATTTTCTCCCGCGGCGCAACGAGATCGCCATGGACGGCCGGGTGCTCGGCTTTGCGGTACTGGCTTCGCTCGTGGTCGGCATGATCGTCGGGATCGCGCCGGCTTTGCGGGTCATGCGTGCCAACATCGTGAACGACCTTCGCCAAGGCGGCAGGACGGGCTCCGGCCAGAAGCTGCAAGGGGCGTTCACCGTGGTGCAGATGGCTGTGGCGCTCGTGCTCTTGGTGGGTACGGGACTGTTGGCCAAGAGCCTGTGGAAACTGCAGGGGGTCGATCCCGGATTTGTCGCTGCGAACGCGCTAACTGCCGGCGTGAGCCTGCCCAGCAGCGAGTTTCCCCAATTCGCGCAGCGGGTAATCTATTACGATCAACTCGAGCGGGAACTCGAAGCGGCGCCCGGCGTCCGCGCCGTTGGAGCGATATCGTTCCTGCCATTTGGCGGCTGGTCGAGCAGCGGCTTCGGCGTCGAGGGCAAGACGTACGAGGCCGGGCAGTTCGATTCCGCCGAGTATGCACCGGTGACACCAGGCTACTTCGCCGCCATGGGCATTCCCGTCTTGGCGGGACGTACGTTCACGGACGAAGACCGGCGGGGCGCCGCGTCCGTCATCGTCATCAATCGCACCATGGCCGAACAGTTCTGGCCCGGAGAAGATCCGATCGGCAAGCGCATCGGCCAGGGTAGTCGGGGCAATCCGACTTATCGGACGGTGATCGGCGTCGTGGGGGACGTGAAGCATCACGGGTTGACCACATTGGCCCAACCCAAGTTCTACCGGGCATATGCGCAGTCCGGCTGGCCCTATTCGCTGACCTTGGTACTGCGGACCGAAGACGACCCTCTCGGGCACGTCGGTACGGTGCGTGCGGCTCTGCGAAGGCTCGACGACGACCCGCCTGTGGCACGGATGGAGTCCCTGGAGGCGCGCGTCGGCAGTTTGATGGCGGAACCCCGGTTCAACGCCGCGCTGCTCGGCATCTTCACCTTGACGGCCGTGACACTGGCGAGCCTCGGGATCTACGGCGTGATCTCGTTCGGCGCGGCCCAGCGCACCAAAGAAATCGGCGTGCGCATGGCGGTCGGCGGTAATCGGGCCCACGTACGGCGGTACGTGATGGGCGGTGGGGTGCGGCTGAGTCTCCTCGGGGTGGCCATCGGATTGGCTGGTGCGTTCGGCCTCACGCGCCTGATCGCGTCGGTGCTCTTCGAAACGAGCACGACGGATCCCGTCGTGTACGGGTTCGTGTCCGTCGTGCTGGTGGCCGTCGCGGCCTTGGCGAGCTTCGTCCCGGCCCATCGCGCGAGCAAGGTGGATCCGCTCATCGCGTTGCGCCAGGAGTAGGGTCGCGCATCACGCCCCAGGTCGCGGTACCTCACTGGCGCCACAGTTATTAGCTTAGGGTTTCTTCACCAACGAGAACCCTGGAGCGGTTTGATGAATCCTGTCGCTCGATCCTCAGTCGCGAGCTTGATGCTGGTCCTGCCCACCCTGGCGTGCGCGTCCTCCACGGCCATCACGCCGGATCCCGTACCCGGACCTACGCCCCCGGCGCGGGAGGCGCCGGTGACCGTGTCCGAGGCCGCCCTGCGGAGCCGGATGGCCGACTACGCCCACGACTCCATGATGGGACGTGAAGCCGGGACGATCGGGAACTACCGGGCCACGGAATACATCGCGGGCGAGCTCCGGAAGATAGGATTGGAGCCGGGGGGGGAAAACGGCACCTACTTTCAAACAATCCCCATGATGACCAGGGTCCCTGTGATCACGATCGAGGCGGCCGGTCGGCCGCTGGAGCTGGGGACCGATATCTTGCCGCTGCCGCCTGTCGAGAACATCCCCGTCCGCATCACGGGAGATCTGAATGGCGTGGAGGTGATCTATGGCGGCCGGATGGGCGCCGCCGATGAGATCGGCGCCGAGGCGGCGCAGGGCAAGCTGGTCGTGCTCGGCGCCGCGTTGGGTCCCGACGGAGAACCGGGTTTCGCGCTCGGACCGAGCATCATGAAGTTCGGCGGGGCGGCGGGACTCGCCATCGCCAATCTCGATTACGCCACTTCGGATGTCGTGGCGTTCCTGGGCGCGCCGACGGGGTTCCTGGACGAGGGAGCGGCCCCCGCCGGGGCCATCCCCCTGACGGCGTTCGTTTCGAACTCCGTGGTGGAACGCTGGTTCGGCGAGTCCATCGAGAACTTGCAGCCGGGAACCACCGGCCCGGCAGTGCAAGGAAGCTTCGGATTCGAAGATCGCGAACCGGAGGCACCCGCCCGCAATGTGATCGGGATCCTCCGCGGAATCGATCCGGCGCTCCGCAACCGGTACGTCGCCATCGGCGCCCACAATGACCACGTGGGCGTCAACGACCACGCGGTGGATCACGATTCACTCCGCGCGTATCTCGGCGTGGTGCGGCCGAGGGGTGCCGATAGCGAGGAACGTCCGGCCACCGACGAGGAGATAGCCCGCGTTCGCGCGACCCTCGACAGCTTGCGTGGCGTGCGGCCCCAGTCCCGACTCGATTCCATTTCCAACGGAGCCGACGACGATGGCTCGGGGTCGGTGACCCTCTTGGGTATGGCAGAAGCCATGGCGACGTCCACCGAGCGCACGCGCCGGTCGATGCTGTTCGTGTGGCACACGGCAGAGGAGAAAGGGCTCTTCGGCGCCAAGTACTTCACCGACAACCCCACCGTGCCGCGAGACGACATCGTGGCGCAACTCAATATCGACATGATCGGACGGGGCGGCACCGACGATTTGCCTGAGGGCGGACCTGGCTACCTTCAGCTCATCGGGTCACGGCGCGTATCGACGGAATTGGGCGACCTCGTCGAGACGATCAACACCAAAGGCAACCACTACTTCACCTTCGACTACGAGTACGACGCCGATGGACACCCGGATAACTTCTATTGCCGCAGTGATCATTACATGTACGCCCGTCACGGCATCCCCATCGTGTTCTTCTCGACGGGTGGCCACCGGGACTACCATCAGGTGACCGACGAAGCCCAGTACATCGACTATCCCAAGATGGCCCGAGTGGGCAGCTTCATTCAGGCGTTGGCCGAGGCGGTGGCCAACCTCGACCATCGGGTGGTGGTGGACAAGCCGAAGCCCAATCCCGACGCCCCCTGCCAGCAGTAGCACACCGAAGCGCGTGCTCTCCACCCGCCGAAATCTTAACCTGATGCATACCAATGGGTTACTGGTGGGGAGCGCGTTCTGGACCCGCACCGGTCCGAGCAACAACTGCTATTCCTTCCTTATATAAGGAATACCATATATAAGGAATAACCTTTGAGGGGCATTACCTCGCCGCGTTCTCCGGATACATTATGGCTCCATACTCACCACGCTTCGTTTCGCAGGAGGATCCATGGCGTCGGCCGTCACCATCGAACGCTTTGTCAAAGAGCTCGAGAAGCTGCACGCAGGCATGACCGGGGGCGGGTACAAGCCGGGCGAGTACGATCAGCGGCTGGCACGCACGCTACAGGAATTGCGCAAACGGGGGATCGAAGGTGATCGGAAGGACGTGATCGCGGCTCTCGATAGCGCCCACGACCGCGGTGTCATCACCGATTCGGTGAAAGTCCACCTCGAGAAGCGACTTGGAGTCGTGTAGTCGTGGTGCCTCGACGAGTGCGGGCTGTCGGTATCATGGCCGTGGTGACATCGGCGCTGGCTTGCGGCGACGCGCCCGCCGACGAGCCGATCGTGTTGCAAGACGTGGGGTTCATGACCCCCGAGTCGGTGCTGCACGATGTGGTGGCCGACGTCTATCTCGTGAGCAACATCAACGGTGTCCCCTTCGACGAAGATGACAACGGGTTCATCTCCCGAATCTCGCCGGACGGGGAGATTCTCGAGCTCAAGTGGATCGACGGCGCCGACGACGGGGTCACGCTCAACGCGCCCAAAGGCATGGCCATCGCCGGCGGCTCGCTCTTCGTCGCCGACATCAACACCATCCGCCTGTTCGACCGGGCCGCGGGGGAGCCCATCGGTGCGGTGCCCGTGGAAGGCAGCACATTCCTGAACGGTGTGGCCGCCGGGCCGGACGGAGAAATCTATTTCACCGATAGCGGCTTCGAGCGCGGGTTCGAGCCCTCCGGCACGGACGCCGTGTACCGGCTCAACGATGGCGGGGTGGTGGAGACCCTCGCCGTGGGGGATGACCTCGGCCGGCCGAACGGTATCGCCATGGACGCGCGGGGCCTGTGGATCGTCACGTTCGGCGCCAACGCCCTCTACCGTCTCGACGGCGGCAGCCAGACCGACCGGGCGGAGCTTCCCGATGGCGGCCTCGACGGGCTCGTCATCCTGGAGGACGGCTCGGTGGTGGTCTCCAGTTGGAATGCCCAGTCCGTGTATCACGGGCCCGTGGGCGGACCGTTCGAGGTGATGGTGTCGGGTGTGGAGGCGCCTGCGGACATCGGCTACGATGCGATGCGGAATCGAATCATGATTCCGTTATTCCAGAGCGACGTGGTGCGGATCGAGCCGATGAATCAGTGACAATCTGCAATCATCCATTTCTCAACGTAGTCATCGGATCCACGCGCGCCGCGCGCCGGGCCGGAAGGTAGCATGCGGCGGCGGCCACGACGACCAGCACGCCGGCGACGCCTGCAAAGTTGAGCGGGTCGCTGGGGGCCACATCGTAGAGTAGCGATTCGAGCAGACGGGTGACCCACACCGCGGCGAGCAATCCCATCGCCACACCCATGCCGGCGAGAGCGAGCCCCTGCCGCATGATCATCGTGAGGATCTCGTTCTTGCCGGCACCCAACGCTCGTCGCAATCCCAGTTCCTTCGCGCGTTGCCCCACGGTGTACGACATCACCCCGTGGACTCCCACCGCGGCCAAGAGCAAGGCCAAGGCGCCGAACGAGCCGACCAGCAGCATGTTGAACCGGGGCGACGCGACCGAGCCAGCGATCCTCTGTTCGATGGTGGCGATGTTGTCCAGGGGAATCGTGGGATCCATCGCCCATACGTGCTCCCGGATCCGTGGAGCCAGGACTAACGGATCTCCGGCGGCGCGCACGATGAGCGTCATGCCGGGAAAGGCCGCCTGGCGAAACGGCGACGTCATCACCGGCCGGGGCACGGACTCGATCTGGGGGCTGACGTTGCGCACGACGCCCACGATCTCGAAGGCCGGATCGCGCAGCCGTCGCCCCACGGGATCCGTGTCGGGGAAGAACGCCGCGGCAAAGGCCTCGTTGATGACGACGACCCGCGGGCTCGTCTCGTTGTCCCCGTCGCCCAGCCCCCGTCCGGCCAAGAGCGGAATCCCGAGCGTGCGGAAATAGTCCGGGGTGGCCACGTGCCACGCGACCACCGGCAAGTCGTCCGGGTCGGGAGCCGGCTCCGGCCCCACGTCGATCGCTGCGCGGATGCCCCGGGCCCTCATGGGGTCGGTGGCGGACAATGCGGCGGAACGGACACCCGGAAGTGCCCCGACCCGCTCCAGGATCTCTTCGAAGAAGGCGATTACGTGCCCTCGGGACTCAAACCGCCCGCCCGGGTGGATAGGCACCAACAAGACGTTCTCCGTGACGAACCCCCGGTCCCATTCGAGTAGGCGGTTGAAGCTCGTGATCAAGAGGCCGGCGCCGATGACGAGCACCGTGGCCAACGCGATCTCGGCGACGATGAGACCGCGCTGCAGGCGGTGGCGTTCCTGGCGTGCCGTGTTTCCGGGGCCTTGACCCCTGACGGCGGTGAGCACCTCGGGCCGGGATGCGACAATGCCCGGAACGAGCCCGAGTGCGAACCCCGTGAGTATCGTGACACCTGCCATGACGCCCAAGACGCGCATGTCCAGCGCGACCTCGGCAAGTCGCGGCGTGTTCTCCGGGCTGATGGCCACGATGCCCTGCAATGTCCACAGGCCCAAGAGGATGCCCACCGCGCCGCCGATTCCCGCCAGCAGCACGCTCTCGGTGAGCAGCTGGCGAAGGATACGTCCCCGCGAGGCGCCGATGGCCGTTCGAATCGCCAACTCGTGTTCCCGCGACGCACCGCGCGCCAGTAGTAGGTTGGCGACATTGGCACACACGATGAGCAACACGAATCCCACCGCGCCGAGCAAGACCAGCAACGGCGTGCGCACCTCGCGCACCAACATGTCGTGCATCGGCTGCACCCAAGCCGTCAGGTCTTCATTGGTGGCGGGAGTGGTCTCGGCGAGGCGCGCGGCGATGCGTTCCACATCCGACGACGCCTGTGCCACGGTGCGGCCCGGCGCCAAGCGTCCGATGACGTGAAACTCCCGGTCGTCATCCTGGTCTTGCGGCACCAGCGGCAACCACAGGTCGGCGGAATCGGGATAGCGGAACCCGGGGGGCATTACGCCCACGATCTCGAACCCCCGGCCTCGAATGGTGATCGTGCGTCCCAGCACGGCGGCATCGGCGCCATAGCGGGACTGCCAAAGGGCGTGGCTGAGAATGAGGACGCGGATCTGACGTCTCGCGTCGTCGGGGAGGAACGGCCGGCCCAGCGCCGGCTGCACGCCGAGCGTCGCGAACAACCCGGCGGTCACCCGGGCCACGCGGACCTCCGTGGGGTTGCCGAACGCGTCGACGAGGTCGTGCGGGGCTTCGGAGAAGGCACCGATGCCGGAGAACGAACGGCTGTCGTCTCGGAAGGCTTCGAAGTCCTGATAGGCCACTTCGAGAAAGCGTTCCTCTCCCGTCTGGTCGGCGCCCCAAATGCGCACGAGCCGGTCCGGTTCGTGATACGGAAGAGACCGCAACAAGATGCCGTCCACGACGCTGAAGATCGCGGCGTTGGCACCGATACCCAGTGCCAGGGTCAAGATCACGACGGCCGTGAACGCGGGCTGTCGTTTCAGCGAGCGGATGGCGTAGTGCAGGTCCTGCACGATGGTGGACATGATTTCTCGTCGTCGCTGGCGTTTGGGTGTGCGACGGCTTGCGAAGCGCTCGGCGAGTCCGTCCTCGATCAAGTCGAGCGCCGTGGATACCCAGTAGGTGGTGAGGCCCCACCACCGGCCGCGACGCCATTCTTCCCTGCAGCGGTCGCGGTGGACCTCCATCATGTCGTCGCCGAACGCGCGGCGAAACGCCGGAGGATAAGCCAACAGGAAAACGCGCAGCAGGCGGTCGGCGGTCCGGACGATCCAGCAGTCAGGCATTCTTGGGAGCGGACTCGGCGAGCTGGCGGATCCGGTCGCTGCCGGCCAGGGCCACGACCCGCTGGGCGTCGGCGGCCAAAATACGGCGACCGTGGTCGGTGAGGGCATAGTACCGGCGCCGCTCGTCGTCGAGCTCGGGCACGGGCCGCTTGTCGGTTTCCACCACGACGCTCGCGTCGAGGAGGCGCTTGAGCCGGCGGTAGAGGGGGCTCGGCTCCAGGCGGATCTGACCGTCGGTGGCCCGCTCGACCTCCTTGAGGATCCCGTAGCCGTGTCGCTCGCCACTCTCCAGGGCCAGCAAGATCTGAAAAAGATCGGGCTTGAGCGGCAGGTGGGCCGCGGGATCTGTCCTTCCGTGAGCACCCATGTGAGGATTCCCGGGTTGAATTGCCGCGGCGGGCGCACTGGACCAATAGTCTGTAGACCTACGGTCCATAGTAACACGCTGCCCTGGCGGGGTCAAACGTCACCGAGACGGACGGCTCCAGATTACAGATAATGAGGCGTCCACCCCGCAAATTGGCTGGACGTGTGGCAAACCGATCTACGAGGAGCCGACATGAGTGGAAATCCGACGCTGGGCCAGATCTGCGCCGACGGCCTGGATATCGCCCGATATCTGATGCAGGTCCCCGACGACGATGGCGAGCGGCGGAAGCTCAAGCGAATGGTCAGTGCGATCCAGCGAGACCCCACCGTCCGCATGCGCCGCGAGTTTCCCAAGATCGCCGTCGAAATGGAGCGGACGCTGAACGGCCCGGGCGACCAGATGTCTGCCGAGTTGCTGCAAGAAGGCTTCGAGCGGATGACCAAGCTCTGTGACCTCGCCAAAAGCGGCCTGTTGTAGACCTCGGGGGGACTCCCCCCTCTTTCCCCGCTTGATTCCCTAATTCCTCTACTGCCAGATCGAGTGGGCAGTGGCCGGTGGTCGATGGCTTGCGACCGCTGGACGCTGACAATTGCGCCCTGAGTAAACCCTCGGGGACTTCGGGGCGTCTAAGGTGTTATATGAGAGAAGATTTTCCCGACGGGTCTCCAGATTAGAGGGGTGCTGGCATGAAAGACTGGCATTTTCGCGTCCCGACTGCGATCGGCGGCGTTCTGGCATTGGTGGTGTTATGGGGACAGTTCGGCGACCAGGTCGGCCTGCCGAGGTTACATCTCGGGCGCACCACCGAGCCGCGGCAGCAGGAATTCCGCTGGAGCGGCGTGTTGGCCCCCGGCATGACCATCGAGATCAAGGGGATCAACGGATCGGTGACGGCCGAGCGCAGCTCCGGCGATCGGGTGGAGGTGCTGGCAGTGAAGGTCGGGCGGCGCAGCGATCCCAGCCTGGTCGAGATCGCCACCGTGGAACACGCGGGGGGGGTCACCGTGTGCGCGGTGTACCCAAGCCCGAGCGGCCGCCGGGCCAACTCGTGCACGCCGGGAGACGGGGGCCGGATGAACACCCGCAACAACGACGTGCAGGTGCGGTTCACGATTCGGGTGCCGGCAGGCGTGAACCTGGCGGCCAGGACCGTCAACGGGTCCATCAAGGCCGCCGCACTCCAGGGAGATCTTTTCGCGCAGACCGTCAATGGGAGCATCGATCTCTCCACCACCGGCGCTGCCAAGGCGAACACGGTGAACGGATCCATCAAGGTGGAGATCGGCGCCATCACGTTGCTGGACGATCTGGAATTCAACACAGTGAACGGGAGCATCACCGTCGTGGTGCCGCACGGGCTCAACGCCGAGATCGATGCCTCGACGGTCGGGGGACGGGTCTCGACGGATTTCCCGCTCATGGTGGGCCGGCGCGGACGCGAGATGTATGGCGTCGTGGGCGTCGGAGGTGCCACGATCGAGCTGCATACCGTGAACGGATCGGTGCAGCTGCGCAGTCGTTAGAAACGTGCCTCGCCCCCCAGGCGAGGGATTCTCTAGGATGACACCGGTTCGGTGAGCCCCTGCCGCTCGAGCAAGGGTTCGAGCCGGGGTTCCCGGCCCATGAAGGCCCGGTACAGCTCGCCGGGCGGTTTGCTGTCGCCGAGTGCCAGGATCTGCTCGCGAAAATCCCTCCCCACCGACTGGCCGAACACACCTTCGTCGCGAAAGCGGGTGAAGGCGTCGGCTTCCAATACTTCGGCCCACTTGTAGGAATAGTATCCGGCCGCGTACCCGACCGCGTTCGCGAAGAGGTGCAAGAAGCTCGTGATGAAGCCGAAGTCTTCCGGAAGCTCGACGGGGGAAAAGGGTTGGAGCATGCGCCGCACGTACTCGGTGACCTCGCCATCGGTCGCCGGATCGTACGTGCGGTGGAGCGCGAGGTCGACGGCGGCGTATCCCAACTGCCGCATCTGCGAGTTGGCGGCGCGGTACGCCCGCGTGCGTGTCATGCTCGTGAAGAGATCGCCGGGAATCGGTTGCCCCGTCTCGTAGTGCCTGGCGAAGAGATCCAGGGCCTCGCGCTCCCAGCACCAGTTCTCCATGATCTGTGACGGAAGCTCGACGAAATCCCACGCGACGTTGGTGCCCCCCAGGCTCCGCACGGTGACGCGACTGAGACAATGGTGCATGAGGTGGCCGAACTCGTGAAACAACGTCTCCACTTCACGGTGCGTGAGTAGAGCCGGTTTGTCCCCAACGGGCGGGTTCACGTTCGCGCAGATCAATCCCAGGTGCGGCCCCGCCGGCGCGTTGAGCATCAACGAATCCATCCATGCACCCGGGCGTTTGTTCTCCCTGGGGTACAGGTCCACGTAGTACGATGCCAGGTGGGTGCCATCGGCGTCGAGAAGCTTGTATGTGCGCACGTCTTTGTCCCAGACGGGAAGGTCCGTCGCCGGCGTGACCTGGATGCCGTACAATTGCCGGACGGTCTCGGCCAGACCCTCGAGGACGTGGTCTACCGGGAAGTACGGCCGGAGCTTTTCCTCGTCGAAATCGTAGAGGGCCGCACGCTGTTTCTCGGCGTAGTACCCGACGTCCCACGGGCGCATCGTCCCGGGTTGCGTATTGGTCTCAGCGCGGAACGCCTCCAGGCATGTGTTCTCGCGCTCGACGTACTTGACGGTCTTCTCCCGCAGATCACCGACGAACTCGGCGGCGACCGTGCCGGTGCCGGCCATGCGGTCTTCCAGGACCAGGTCCGAGAAATCCACGTAGCCCAACAGCACCGCCTTCTCGCGGCGGAGTTCGAGAATGCGCGTGATGAGAGGGCCGTTGTCGAAATCCCCGCCGGCCGCCCGGCGGTTGCTGGCGCGCCAGACGGTCTCGCGCAACGAGGCGTCGTCCAGGTAGGTGAGCACCGGGTGCACGCTCGGGGCCTGGAGCGTGAAGCGCCAGCCTGTCGAGCCCTTCTCTTCGGCGCTCGCGCGCGCCGACTCCTTGGCGGAATCCGGCAAGCCGGCCAGTCGCGCTTCGTCTTCGACGACGAGCTCGAAGGCGTTGGTCGCGTCGAGCACGTGTTCGGCGAACGTGGTGGTCAGTTCCGCCAGCTCGACGTTGATGGCCGCGACGCGTTCCTTGCCGGCGGTGTCCAGCTCGGCCCCCTGACGGCGAAATTCCTCGACGACTTTTTGGAGATGGCGCTTGCGGACACCCCTCAACGCAGACGCCACGGAGCCTTGCGCCAGGATCTGCAGCGCCTTCCACAGGCGCTCGTTCAAGAGGACGCTGGACCAGAAGGCACTGAGCTTCGGCTGAATGGCCTGGTAGGCAGAGCGCAGCTCGGGGTAGGTTGCCACCGATTCGAGGTGACTCACGATGCCGCTGGCCCACTCCAGCCGTTCGGTCGCCCGTTCCAGCGCACCGAGCGTGTTGTCGTAGGTCCGCTCCCCCGTGTCACCGGCGATAGCGTCGATCCGGTCCTGGGCGTCGGCCAGCAGGGCGTCGATGCCCGGTTCGACGTGCTCCGCCTTGATCCGGTCGAACGGCACGGCGAAGGTCCTGGTGAGAAGGGGGTTGTCGGAGTCGGAGCGTGGTTTGGGTGGAGTCATCGGGGAAATGTAAAATGCCGGCTGGGAGATGTAGAGGCCGGGCGGGGACGGGGTGCCCGTCTGGCGCGAATTCCCCGAATGCCCTAACTTGTCGTCAGCCACCGTCTTAGCGTCTCGATCGGGATAGGGCTTCCCGGCTGTTACGTCGGGGCGTGCAGGTGGACGGAGGCCGTGTGCACGCCCGTGGCAACAAAACCCCAACCAAGGAGGTGATCAATTGTCTAGTCCATGTACCATCTGCAACCTGGTAAGGGCAAGCGATCGCCGCACCGGTTACTGACCGGACCGAATCGCAAGAAAGCTGTCCGCGCCGTTAGGTGTCGATGTTGCATCGCGCCGGGTTGCGGAAGGACCCAAAACGCCGCCGGTCATTCGGTACCGGCGGCGTTTTTTTAGTCGGAAAGTCCCGCTCGTTACGCCGCAGGCGTGACGTCGCGACGAAACGCTAGCGCGGCGGCCTAGGGTGGCAACCTACCACCTTGACACCTATACCCGGTACCGACAGTCTGCGTGGCGTGAACATCCTCGCCGTGGTCAGGATCGTCGGGGTCCTCCTGCTCTGGACGGGGGTGGCGATGCTTCCACCGCTGGTCTTGGCCATTGGAGAAGGCCTTTGGGTGGGGTGGCTTGCCGCCCTGGCCGTCACGGTGACGATTGGCCTCGCCATGTGGTTTCGCACGCCGAACCGGGTGCGCATCGATCGCCGTGGGGGGTTGGTGGTGGTGGGGTTGGGCTGGCTGGCGATCGTCTTTGTGGGCAGCCTTCCGTTCCTTTTTACCGGCACGGCTCCCAACGTCATCGGCGCCTTTTTCGAATCGGTCTCGGGCTTCACCACCACCGGGGCCACGATCTTCCCGTCCATCGAGGCGCTCCCGCGTTCCATCTTGCTGTGGCGCAGCATCTCCCAATGGCTCGGCGGGATGGGGATCATCGTCCTCGGGGTGGCGATTCTGCCGTTCGTCGGCGTGGGCGGCGCCCAGCTCTTTCACGCCGAGGCGCCAGGCATTTCCAGTGACCGTCTCACGCCGCGGATCGCGTCCACGGCCCGATTGCTGTGGGGCGTGTACGCGGCGCTGACCACCGTCCTGTTGGTCATCTATCTGTTGCTCGGGATGTCGGCGTTCGATGCCGTGAACCATGCCATGTCGGCCCTCGCCACCGGTGGGTTTTCCACGAGAACGGAATCCATGGCGGCCTTCTCCCCGGCGATTCAGTGGGTCACCATGGCATTCATGCTCATCGCGGGAACGAACTTCGCGTTGCACTACCGGATGCTGACGGGCGGCGACACGGCGTGGTTCAAAGACGTCGAATGGAGGGTCTATGTGGGGATGGCGATTGCGGCGTCGGCGATCTGTTTCGTCGCCTTGCTGACCCAGGCGGACCGCAATGCGGGGGAGGGGGTCGGCGAGATCTTGCGCCACGCCCTGTTCAACGTGATCGCGGTGATCAGCACGACGGGATTCGCCACGGCGGATTTTGCCCAATGGCCCAGCGTGTGTCTCGTCGTCTTGATCGGCCTCATGTTCATGGGGGCCATGGGCGGGTCTACGGGCGGCGGGTTCAAGGTGGTGCGGGTCGTGGTCCTGGCCAAGCAGACGCTGGGGGAATTCCGGCGGGTGCTTCATCCCCAGGCCGTGATCGTGACCCGTTTGGGCCGACGCCCCGTGCGGCCCGACGTGCTGCTCAAGGTGGTGGGTTTCTTTGCCTTGTATGTGGCGACCCACGGGTTGGGGACCCTGTTCCTGGCGGCCCTGGGTTACGATTTCGTGACGTCCGCCAGCGCCGCCCTGGCCGCCATGTCCAGCATCGGGCCGGCTCTGGGGCTGGTGGGACCGTCCAGCCACTACGGGGACCTTCATCCGGCTGCCCGCGTGGTGTTGAGTGCGTTGATGCTGCTGGGGCGGCTCGAGTTTTACACCTTGCTCATGTTGTTCATTCCCGAAACCTGGCGGCTGATGCGCGGACGATCCAGGACAGGCGGCGAGGCCAGAACCCGGTAGGGCGAGGCACGCCTCGTCTCTACGGCTAAGTCGTTGTGCCATAATGGTTTACATGCCGCCCAGCCCGAACCTCGGCAGATCTCCGTAAAGGACCCGAAACGACCGTGTTGCGATCGCGTAAGTTCCCGTCCCCCAAGTCTTTCCCTCCACTTGACTCCGGTACGCAGGCCGCCTAAGATTCCTGGACTGCGCCGGAACTTTTTGGCGCACGCTCTTTGACAATCGATGGTTGGAGATTCAGGTAAGAGTGCGGCCCATTATCAACGGCGGGTTTCGAAGGCCTGCCGTGAGGGAAGTACTTCGAATTATGTGAATCGGACATGGAAGTGTTCGAGAGCTAATTGAATTCTTTGAATTTTTTGGAGAGTTTGATCCTGGCTCAGGACGAACGCTGGCGGCGTGCTTAACACATGCAAGTCGTACGAACAGAGAAGAGCTTGCTCTTCAATGTGAGTGGCGAACGGGTGCGTAACACGTGAGCAACTTGCCTTCTGGTGGGGGATAGCCGGCCCAACGGCCGGGTAATACCGCGTACAGCATCGAGATCGCATGGTCATGATGTGAAAGCGGCCGCAAGGTCGCGCCGGAAGAGGGGCTCGCGACGTATCAGCTTGTTGGTGGGGTAACGGCCTACCAAGGCTACGACGCGTAGCTGGTCTGAGAGGATGATCAGCCACATTGGGACTGAGATACGGCCCAGACTCCTAC
>JAPULZ010000149.1 GCA_027294455.1 Gemmatimonadota bacterium | reverse complement strand
CGAAGATGATCCACATCGGCAAGAACACGCGGAGCACGATCATCACCAAGGGCATATCGGCGGGCTTCGGGCAGAACACCTATCGCGGCCTGGTGAAGATCAACAAGGGCGCGGCGCATGCACGGAACTTCACCCAGTGCGATGCGCTCTTGATCGGTGACAAGTGCGGCGCCCACACCTTCCCCTATATCGAGGTTGCCAACTCGACGGCCCACATGGAGCACGAGGCGTCAACCTCCAAGATCGGGGAGGACCAGCTCTTCTACTGCAACCAGCGCGGCCTGTCCATCGAGGACTCCGTCTCCATGATCGTCAACGGTTTCTGCAAGGAGGTCTTCCGCGAGCTGCCCATGGAGTTCGCCGTCGAGGCCCAGAAGCTTCTCGAGGTCAGCCTCGAAGGGAGTGTTGGATAAGAATCATGCTCGAAATCCGCAATCTACATGCAGGCGTCAACGGCCGCGAGATCCTCAAGGGGATCAACCTCTCCGTCAACGCGGGTGAGCTCCACTCCATCATGGGCCCCAATGGATCCGGCAAGAGCACGCTGGCCCAGGTTCTTGCCGGCCGCGACACCTACGAGGTCACGGAGGGGCAAGTGATGTATCAGGGTCGCGATCTCCTGGAGATGGCCCCGGATGAGCGGGCACGCGAGGGCGTCTTTATGGCCTTCCAGTATCCGGTGGAGATCCCGGGCGTGAACACGGCCTACTTTTTGCGGGCCGCGCTGAATGCCAAACGAAAACACCACGGGCTCGATGAGCTCGACGCCGTCGACTTCCTGGTCTTCGTCAAGGAGAAGATAAAGCTCGTCGGCATGGACGAGCGCCTGCTGAAACGGGCGATCAACGAGGGCTTTTCCGGCGGCGAGAAGAAGCGGGGCGAGGTCTTTCAGATGGCGGTTCTGGAGCCGGCGCTGGCGATCATGGACGAGACCGACTCCGGTCTCGACATCGACGCGCTGAAGATCGTCGCCAAGGGTATCAGCAGCATGCGCAACGCCCAGCGCGCGATCATTATTGTCACCCACTATCAGCGTCTGCTGAACTACGTCGTCCCCGACTATGTGCATGTGCTGCTTGACGGGCGAATCGTGCGGTCGGGCGACAAGGATCTGGCGATGGAGCTGGAAGAGAAGGGGTATGTGGGGATCGAAGGTACCGGCGCCGGCACCCAGCCGGTCACCTCCGGCCATGGTGTGTCATGACTGATCACGAGCCACAGGACAACGTCTACAAGGCGGACTTCGCCAGACTCGGCGAATCCGCAGTCACGCCGGAGCTGGCGACCATCCGCCGCCAGGCACTGGATCGCTTTCTTGCGCTTGGGTTCCCGACCACACGGAACGAGGAGTGGCGGTTCACCAACGTGGCACCCATCGCCCGCACCCCGTTCAGGCTGGCGCGAGACAACGGCGCCCGGATCGACGATCGAGTCCTCAACGGCGAGACGCTGGACCCCGACTGGCCCCGGCTCGCCTTCACAAACGCCCGTGCGACCCCTGCGTGCTCCAGCACCCGAGTCCGTCAGGATTCTCTCGTGATCGAGTCGCTGGCGGATCGCCTCGCCGGCGAACCGCGGGCACTGCCGTCTGACCTGGCCAAATATGCAAGCTTTGACCAGGAGGCATTCACCGCCCTCAACACCGCCTTTCTGCACGACGGCGCGTACGTCGTGATTCCCAGGAACCTGGTATTGAAGGACCCGATTCACCTGATCTACGTTTCAACGGCCGGCGGCAACGGTGACGCGACCGTCTCCCATCCCCGCACCCTGATCGTGGTCGAGCCGGGCAGCCAGGTAACGATCATCGAGAGCTACGTCGGCCTCGCCGACGGCGCCTATCTGACCAACGCCGTGACCGAGATCGTCGTCGGCGAAGATGCCGTGATCGACCACTACAAGATCGTCCGCGAGGAACCGCGGTCCTATCACGTCGGCGCCACGCAGATCAACCTATCCCGCAACAGCACCCTGTCGTCACACACCATCTCGATCGGCGGTGCTCTGGTGCGAAACAACATCACGGCCGTGCTCAACGGCGAGGGGGCCCAGTGCACGCTGAACGGGCTCTATGTCACCTGCGGCCGGGAGCACGTCGACAACCACCTGAAAGTCGACCACGCCAAGCCTCACTGCGACAGCCGGGAGTTCTTCAAGGGCGTCCTCGACGACAACAGCCGGGGAGTCTTTACCGGCCGGATCATCGTCCGCCCCGATGCGCAGAAAACCGATGCGAAGCAGACCAACATGAACCTGCTCCTGGCTGAGGGCGCCCGAGTCGACACCAAGCCGCAGCTGGAGATATTCGCCAACGACGTCAAGTGCACGCACGGAGCAACCATCGGCCAGCTCGACGCCGAGGCCATCTTCTATCTACGCTCGCGCGGGCTCACCGAGGAGACCGCCCGGGGCGTGCTCATCCACGGCTTCGCCGGCGAAAGCGTTGAGCAGATTCAACCCCAGCCGCTCCGGAGGCAACTTCAGCGGATCCTCCTGGAGAGGTTGCCACACGGGGAGCTGCTGCAGGAGGCCCAATGACCGCGACGGCGACCACGCCCGACCCGGGCACCGGTTCCACCAAGGCCGGGTCGTTCGACCCCAAACGGGCGCGCCGGGATTTTCCCATTCTCAAGCGAACCATCGGCGGCAAGCCGCTGGTGTATCTCGACAACGCGGCGACCGCGCAGAAGCCCCAGGTGGTGATTGACACCATCCGCCACTACTACGAGTCTCAGAACGCCAACATTCACCGGGGCGTACACCGTCTCAGCGT
>JAPULZ010000148.1 GCA_027294455.1 Gemmatimonadota bacterium | reverse complement strand
GTCGAGTTGCCGCGGCAGGTCTACAGGACCCCTGAATCACGAGTGCAATTTTTCAGGGAGCTGGAGAGGAGAATCCAGAACCTCCCTGGCGTAGCCGCGGTCGCAATGATGTCAGACATCCCGGCGACTGGTGGGTTCCGTTGGCCCGTCCTAGTTGGCAATCAACCGGTCGGCGCCGAGCTTCCGCGAGTCGGGGGCATGAGTGTCACCCCGTCCTTCTTGAACGTGCTCGATGCCCCCATCATCGAAGGCCGAGGGTTCCGGGACCAAGACCGGATCGGAACCGAGCCGGTAGTCCTCATCAACGAGAGTTTCGCTCACCGCTTTTTTCCCGACCAACGACCAGTCGGGCGGACGATACGCATCGGTCGCAACGCCCCAGATCAACCGCCGACGACCATCGTAGGAGTCGTACCGGATCTCTTTGCCGGAGGGATCGAGGAAGAAGACGGCAACGGTCCCGGCATCTATCTGCCGCTCGCGCAGAACGCACACGTCTCGATGCAGGTAATGGTGAGGGCCGTGGGGGATCCCGTCGCGCTGACCTCCCAGATCCGAGACGCAATCGAATCCTTGGATCCCACGCTCGCACTCATGGACGTCGACCGGGTCGACCGGCTCATCGCGCGAGGCACATTGGTCTTCGACGTCTTTGGGAAGCTGTTTCTCTTCTTTGGCCTCGCAGCACTCTTCCTGGCATCGATCGGTCTCTATGGAGTGATGGCATTCACAGTGAGCCAGAAGACGAGGGAATGGGGCGTGCGCATGGCGTTGGGTGCCGCGGGCGGCGACGTGGTGCTCCTCGTGTTGAAACAGGGTCTCAAGCAAATCATCGTCGGGCTGTCGGCAGGGCTCGTTCTTGCGGGCGCCCTGTCAGTACCAATGGCCGACATCTTCTACCAGGTGGAGCCGTGGGACGGGAGCATTTTCGCAATCATCGCGGTCATCCTGTCAGTAACAGGCCTGCTCGCGATATTCCTGCCGGCGCTCCGTGCGACGAGGGTGGATCCGATGGAGGCGTTGCGGTATGAGTGAGGCAAAATGCCTACAGAAGTGTTGACTACGCTTTTGCCGACTCGCCTAACCCCGCACGGTCATTCTGTGGCTGCCGCTGCGCTCCCGCTACCGAAGATCGATCCGGCCACGTAGGGACGGCGACCATCTAACCGCCGAACTGGATCGCCATATCGTCGCCAGATGGCAGACAGAAACCGCCCAATCTGGGAGCCGGTCATCCGGTTTCTTCCCCCCAATCGGACGGTTCGTCCGTTTCCTGCTCCATATTGCACTGGGAGGTTGGTGGTTCGATTCCACCCGCCCCAGCCCGGGATGCTACAGCATCGAGTAGGGGGGGCTGTCCATGGTGGTGGTGCTGGAGCCGCGCCGAGGCTTGGCCATTGTCCAGTAGCCGGCGAGGCACAGCATCAAAAACCCAATGGCTCCGGTCGTCTTACTCATCGTGTCCCTGTCCTTCGGTCGTCGTTCTGTCGCTACATGCGCAAACCGCGGATCGGACGCCCGCCAAGGAGCGTTTGGTGGCATCCACGGGGTAGGATGGCCTGCGGCGCCAGCCCTCGTAGGAACCCCCTAGCAACTCTCGGGCCAGCGCGTCCAAGACGTGTCTAGGGTGCCCGCGCCTTCCAGGCAGCGAGGATCTCGGCGTCCCTCTCGGGGGTCAACACGAAGCGGGGATTTTGCCGGTGCTCTTCGTCCACGGCGTCCGAGTACCACCAGTCGAAGACGTCCGTGGTGGTGGTTGCCAAGGGCCGAAAGGTCAATCCGGCCGCCAGCGCCTTGTCGATGTTGATCTGGGCTTGGCCCAGGGCATTCTCCACGGGCATCACCCACGGGATGGCATAGCGCAAACGGTGCTCCATGAGGAACTCGTAGTCCTCGATCCACGTGAACGACAGGCTCGTCGAGAAGCACGCCCGCACCCCGTATACGAACTCGGCCATGGAGAGGCGCGACGCCGGACCTGCCGCGTTGTACACGCCGGTGACGCGATTCTCCAGGAGGTGAATCATCCACTCGGTGAGGTCCCGGACGTCGATCAGCATGACCTGATCGTCCTTCTTGCCGGGAACGAGGATTTCCCCCCCGCGCTCCATGCGCATGGGCCAGTACGGAAACCGGTCCGACCGGTCTCCCGGACCAACGATGTATTGGGGTCGAATGACCAGCGCGCGCTCACCGTACGCCTTCTCCACCTCGATCTCCGACAAGGCCTTCATCACGCCGTAGGAGGGCTGGTCCCGGGGTGGATCGTCGGCGAGCAGGGGCTGGGTGGTTTCCTCGAGGTCGGTGGTAAGGTAGGGGAGATACACACCGGTGGATGACACGAAGAGATAGCTCTCGGTCGCGTTCTCGAGGAGCTGGGCGGAATCTCGCGCCCACTCCACCCGTTGGCCCGAGTTGTCGATGACCGCGTCCCAGGTCCGGCCTTCCAGGGCACGGAGGTCATTTTCCCGATCGCCCACGAGTTGCTCCACCCGATCGAACACCTCGGGAAACATCCGGGGAGTGGTCTGGCCCCGGGTAAACGTCGTGATCGAGTGCCCCCGCTCCAAGGCGTAGCGAATCTGATGGGGCCCCAGAAAGCTGGTCCCGCCCAGGATGAGGATCCGCATGGGTGCCGCCTGGCCCGCCGAGCGTGGGCCCGCCTGGGCCTGGCCCCGCGCCGGCCGGAAGGGGGCTGCGGCGAGGCCCAACCCCAGGGCTCCACCAGCCGCGGCCGACGTCTTGAGAAAATCGCGTCTCGTTGGGTTCATGTGATCGTCTTTGGTTGATGCCAGCGTGTCGCCCATGGGGAGATCGCCGGGTCGTGATGCTGGGCCAAGCTACACCGAAGCCGGGCGGCGCAACATGGGGGCGGGGTCCTGCTCTACAGGCGGGGCTTTCTCCGGCGAGGCTTCGCCTGGCGCTTGGCGGTCGTTGCGCCGCCGGAAGGGTTGGAGGGTCGGGCGCGGAGATCCGCCCCGCCTTTCACGTGGGAGACGGTTCCGTAGATGAGGGCTTCAACCGCCATGCCTGGATCGTTGCGCCGATGTTGTCGGTTGTCGGATGACCGTGCCGCGCTCATCGGGGTGCCCCCGCCACGCCGATATCTCACGCACGACTTCGACGTCGGTGATGCATTGCCGAAACAGGTGGTGTCTCCACGCCATCCCGGGCGATGCGATAGTGAAAGGGGTGGTGCCGGCGTGGCCCGTTGACATCGGAGCGAGACGCCGTGGCGGGAACAGCGATCCGGCAGGCCACCCCTTCCAGAATGTGGGAGATGCAAGGTGGGTGCCATTGTCGGTGCGGACGGGGGTGTTCCTGTTGTTTGTAGGCTATGGCTACGACCTCATTGTACGAGCGAGGCATGCCTCGCCCCTACAGCGCGGTTCCCAGGCGCATGACCTCATCGGCGAGGAAATCGACGTCTGATTGCTGCGTGCGGAAATTCACGATGCAGGCGCGCAGGGCGTACTTGCCGTCCAACACCGTCGGCGACATGTAGCATCGGCCCTCCGCGATCAGTGTCTCGAGGATCGTCCTGTTGATCGCGTTGAGCCGATCTTCCGACGTCTCGCCCCGCGGCACGTAGCGGAAACAGGTGATGCTGAGTTCCGATCCCAGCGCCTGGAGTCGTTGTTCCTCGCGAATGCGGGCGTCGAGGTGTTTACGCAACGCGATGTTGTGCTGAATTGCGGCGCGAATGCGATCGACGCCCCGCGCCTTCAAGATCGTCCACACCTTGAGGCCGCGGAAGCGCCGGGACATCTCGAGGCCGTGGTCGAAGAACGCATAGCGCTCCACGGGGTCCGTTTGGGTGACGGCGGTGTAGTCGCTGTGCAAGGTGAAGGTGCGCCGGGCTGCCTCGTCGTCTCGCACGAGAACACAGCCGGCGTCCGCCGAGGCGAAGAGCCATTTGTGCGGGTCGAGCGACAAGGAATCGGCGTGGGCAAAGGCCTTGGCCATCCACTCGTACTCTTCGGTGATCGCGGCCGGCGCGCCGTAGCTTCCGTCGATGTGGAGCCACACATCGTGGTCCTTGCACGCGTCGGACACGCCGAGCAGCGGATCGATCGCGCCGGTGTTGGCAGTTCCGGCCGACGCACACACGACGGCGGGCACGAGCTCGCTGCCGCGATCTTCCTCGAGAATGCGTTGCAGCTTGTCGAGCGGCATGCGTCGTTGCTCGTCGACCCCGATCACCCGGACGTGATCCGGTGACAGGCCGAGGAGCTGCAGGGCCTTGTACATCGACATGTGTCCTTCTTGGGAGATGTACGCCGTCAACCGATGGCGGGATCCCGGCGGGAGGCCGGCGCGTTGCTCGGCCATGGTGACGGCACAGGCGAGGCCGTGGAAGTTGGCGGCGGATCCCCCGCTCACGAGTAAGCCATTGCCTTTGCCGCCGAAACCCACAAGCTCGTCGAGCCAGCGTACGACGAGCCGCTCGATTGCCGTGGCGGATGGTGCGGATCGCCAGGCCGTGACCGGCTGATTGATGGCGGACGCCATCGCATCGGCGAGCATGCCCAGCGGGTCGGCGCTGGTGCAGACGTATCCGAAGAATCGCGGATGTCCGTTGCGGCGGGCGAACGGTGCCACGGCCGTTTGCCACGTCGCGATGACGTCGTCGGCGGGAGTCTCCGCGACGGGAAGCGGCTCGTCCACCATCGCGCGCATGTGGGCACCGGAGATCTGGCGGAGTACGGGCTCGTTTCGCTCGGCCTCGAGGGCGTCGACCATCAGATCGATGACCTTGTAGCCGAGTCGGCGAAAGTCGTCGGGCAGCAAATCGAAGGAGTGGTCCTCGGGAGCGGTCATGTCTTGGCCTTGACGTACCGGCCCTCGAGGAGCGTCTTCCATTCGTTGCCGTCGGACGACACCTCGGATTTGAACGTCATCACGCTCTCCTCGCTGTAGTCACTCGTGTTGCGCATCTGACTGTCGTCCGGCCCCACGCCGACCATCACGAGCTTGTCGCCTTCCAGGTGGCCGAGGAACACGTTGGCGGGCGAGCCCATGCTGTCGAACCAGTACATCACATAGCACTCTTCGTCGGGATTGTACGTCGTGACCGAGTGGCCCTCGTAGGTGATCTCGCCGTCCTGCTCCTGTCGGTAGTCGGAAATGAGGGCGAAGCCGTTCAGCGCCATCCGGGCCACGGTGTGCCCGACGGCCGTCGCGCCCTCGGGCGCCCAAGAAGAGGGGGCCATGATTTCCTCTCCCGACCACACGCCGGCCCCCCGGGCCAGCTGGTGGTGGAATTCGGTCAGTGCTGGGATGTCCATCGGATGCTCCTTCTTCTCGGCTGTCCCATCCCCCCGATGGCTAGCGATGCTCCGGGTTGGGATTGTCGGGCCGGCAGCCGGCGACCCATTTGGACCGCTGGTTGCCGTGGGCCGGAATCCCTCCGGCATCTTTGATCATACGAGCCATGTGCATGAGATTCCAGGTCATGAAGGTGGTGTTGCGGTTGGTGAAGTCGTTTTCCGGTCCGCCGGACCCCGGGTCGAGGTATGAGGGGCCGGGGCCGGCCTCCCCGAGCCAGCCGGCGTCGGCCTGGGGCGGGATCACGTAGCCCAGGTGCTGCAGCGAGTAGAGGATGTTCATGCAGCAGTGTTTGGCCCCGTCCTCGTTGCCGGTAATCAGCGATCCCCCCACGCGCCCATAGTACGCGTATTGCCCTGCTTTGTTGAGGTCGCCGGAAGTGGAATAAAGGCGCTCGATCACCTGAGTGCACACCGACGTCTTCTCTCCCAGCCAAATCGAAGAACCGATCACCAGGATCTCGGCGGCCTTCACCTTCTCGTAGATCTGCGGCCAATCGTCTTGCTCCCAGCCCTGTTCGGTCATGTCCGGATAGACGCCGGTGGCGATGTGGTAGTCGATGGGGCGTAGCACCTCCACCGAGACGCCGCCCTTCTCCATGATCGCCCGCGAGATGTCGATGAGGCCCTGGGTGTGAGAGAGTTCCGGCGAACGTTTGAGGGTGCAGTTGAGGAAAAGTGCCGTGAGGTCGCTGAAGTCGGTCGAGTTGGACTCGCACAGGGCGAGCTGCTGTTCGTTCAGAGTCATCGGTGGTCTCCTGCCACGAGTGGACGCGCTTGATCTCCACCCAGGCTTCAACCTCAGCCGGGTAGGGGAGACGCACTGCGAAACGTCGATCGTGGGGTCGGGGTTCCACCAAGATAAGCAATGTGCCGCTGGTGTCAGAGCCTCGATACCGAAACGATCCGTACGGGCTCCTGCAACATTTGCCCCTGCAGGGCACCGGACTGAATGGCCCGCACGACCTCCATGCCTTCGACCACCCGACCGAAGGCGGCAAAGCCCTGGCCGTCGGCGTTGCGCTTGCCGCCGTAGTCGAGCTCGGGTTGGGCGCCGATACAGATGAAGAACTCGGAGCTCGCGGTTCCGACTGCTGCGCGAGCCATCGAGAGTGTACCGTCGAGATGGGCCATGCCGGTGACGTCGGTGGTTTCAAGTTCGATGGGAGGGAGCACCATGTCGCGATGCCCACGCAACCCGCCCTGGATGACCTGGATCCGCACGCTGTCGTTTGGCTGGTTGTTGAGCGTCACGGCGCGGTAGAACGACGCTGAGTCGAGTCGCCCCTCGTCGACGTATCGCAAAAAGTTCGCGACGGTGATGGGCGCCCGTTCGGGGTAGACTTCCAAGATGATGTCACCCAGGTCCGTTCGCATGAGCACCCGGGACGGCGTCTGGGTCTCTGCGGCTTGGGACAATACGGTGCTCGCTACGATCGACGTGATCCACGATACCGCCCAGAGCTTCGACACGGGGCAACCTCTTGTTAGCGTGACACCAGTGCGGCACGCGTCGCGGCGAGTACGACGCCGCTGAGCGAGAAGATGAAAAGGAACGAGACGAACAGGCCCACGGCGGGACCGCTTGCGGTCATGGGCAGCGGACCGCCCGTGAGAAACGTCAACAGCACCATCGTCATGGCGAGTGCCATGGCGCCTCGCCTGCGGCGTGTGAGCCACCAGCCGACGCCCGCGCTCAACGCGACGATGAGAGTGATCTCGACGACCAATTCCCACACGCCGAATGTGCTCCGCAATCCTGTCAGCCGGAGCAACGCACCGAAGGCGTTCATGGGCACGAGGATCAGCCACAGGATTCCGCCGAAAGCCGCGCCGCCAACGAGACGACGGGACACCGCCCCCGCTCCGAGCAATTCTTCGAACGCCCAGGCCGCAGTGCCGCCGATCAGGACAGCGATGATCGTGCGCATGGGAGTGGGCCAGACCGGGACGATGAGCAACGCGTGGACGCCCAGAAAGAGAGCGATCCCGACCAGGGCCGATGCGGTACCCGACGGCGAGCGCGTTTTCGTAGATGGGAATGTGTTGATCAAAAAATGAGGGCGCGAGCACACGCGGAGATGCTCACGCCCTCTTCTTTATGGTAGTGTCACTCTCCGCACATGCTGCTGCGCGGAGTCTATTGGTCAATGCAGGCTAGCGACCCAGGATGAACGAGAGTCCGCCCTTGATGATGAAGGTCGAGCCGCTGCCCACCCGGAACCTGCCCTCCGCATAAGGGCGAATGACGTCGTGCGAACCGAACTCCGCGCCACCAATGAGGTTGAGCCCCACGTTGGTGTCGCTGAAGCTGCCGAGCGTGCCGGCATCCACGGAGGCGCGGCTCATGTAGAGCCCGCCGCCGACGAACGGTTGCACGCCACGAGCCTGGATGGGATAGTGGGCGTCGAGATCGACAATCCAGTAGCTGACGCCGTCACCGACGCCGGGGTAGAAGTCAAACCCGGGACTGAACTGCAGCGGAACGCCGGAGATCGCCGCACCGGGGACCGTGAACTGCGCGTTCGCGCCGATCAAGAAGTCAGCGACGTCCACGTCGTATCCTGCATGGGTTCCGAGTCTCCACTGGGCCTGCGCCGCAAGCGGCAGAGCAAAGGCCAAGAGAAGTGCCATCATTACCGATGTGCGTGCCTTCATGAGTCTACTCTCCCTTTCCGGCGTGATAACCAGCAAAAAACAAGGCCCCATAAATGGAGCCGCCCGACCCGATTTGATGTGACAGGAGGCACACACGGTGCGTTTGGTGACGGGGGACACAATGTTTCGAAAGGGAGCTTTCGGGGCACCGCGGGTGGGGTTGTTTCCCAGGACAACTACCTCCATTTTTTCCCATGTTCCCGCTGCCCGATCGGGCTGGGTCGGGCGTCCATCCACAAAGTAAGGATGACCATGAGACGATCCATCGTCGCTGCCGTCGCGATCCTCACTGCCTGCGGTACGGAGGTTCCAGTCGAGGAGCGGATCGCCCGCATCGAAGGGGCGCTCCTTCCCACGTTTGTCATTCGCGGTGAACCGGTTGTCAGAGCCAGCATCGCCCAGCGCATGGAGCACTACCATGCACCGGGAGTCAGTGTCGCCCTCATCAGCGGAGGCGAGATCCAGTGGGCGAAGGGATACGGCTACGCCGATCGAGAGCGCGATCGGCCCGTCACGACGGAGACCATTTTTCAGGCCGCGTCGATCAGCAAACCCGTCGCCGCCATGGCGGCTCTCAAGATGGTGGAGGACGGCCTGCTCGGTCTCGACCGGAACGTGAACGAACAGCTCACCAGCTGGCAAATTCCCGACAACGAGTTCACCACCGAGCACAAAGTCACGCTTCGAAGTTTGCTGAACCACAGCGCGGGCACCACGGTGTGGGGATTTCCGGGGTATGAGCGGGGTGATGCCGTGCCCTCGACGGTGGGCGTGCTCGAGGGCGAGGGCAATACGGACGCTATTCTGGTGTGGAAGGAGCCAGGCGAAAGTTGGCGGTATTCCGGCGGCGGGTACACGGTAATGCAGCTCATGATGAGTGACATCGCCGATAAACCTTTTCCCGAGCTCTTGTCCGAGCTGGTACTCGACCCGCTGGGGATGACCAGCAGCACGTATGAGCAACCCCTCCCCGAGCATCGCCTCGCGGATGCGGCCTCCGCGTACGACAACCAAGGCAACAAGATCGCTGGTGATTGGCACGTCTATCCGGAGAGTGCAGCCGCGGGACTGTGGACTACGCCCACCGACGTGGCGAAGTTTGCCATCGAAATACAACAGGCATATCATGGAAACGGTCACGTGTTATCGCAGGAAATGACCCAACAGATGCTGACACCAGGGATGAACGACCATGGCTTGGGCCCAGCCATCTCCGGCGACGGATTGCGGTTCGGACACGGCGGAGCAAACGCGGGATTCCGATCCCAGTTCACCGCGTTCATCCAGGACGGCGAGGGCGCGGTGGTCATGACGAATTCGGACGCCGGCAGCCCGTTGGCAAATGAGATCCTCTACACCATCGCGGCTGAGTACGGCTGGCTGGGGTTCGCACCACCGGAGCGGGTAGTGGCCACTCTCGAGCCACGGCAGTACGACGCACTCACCGGAGACTACGAGTTGGAATCCGGCGACCAGGTCCAGATCACGCTCATCAATGACCAGTTGCTCGTACACGCGGGGGTATGGGAGGGGCCCCGCGAGCTGCTGCCGGAGTCGGAAACTGATTTCTTCCTGCGGCTGGACGGAACGCCGTTCCACTTCACGTGGGTCGAGGGCGAGGTCACCGAGCTCGTGGCCGCTGGGGGCCTTCGGGCGCGCAAGGTGCGGTGACTCGATAAAACATGTCACTGGACCGGCTGTGCCAACGCCGCTTATATAAGGAAGGGGGTCACGCTCAAAGGTAGGTCGATGCGCAAGACATTGTTCGCCAGCATGGTCATCGCGTTCGCCCCGGGCGGGACGATGTAGTTCTTCGCGTCGAGCGGCAGCCCCTCCCCGAGGGATCGGCCAAGCTGCCCCGAGCCGGAGCAACGCTGAAATTTCAGATACACTACACGACGAACGGCGTGGCGGCGCAAGACCAGTCCCTGCTCGGTTTCCATTTCGCCGCCGGCCGGCCCGACGAGCAGGTGGAGACGGCGTGAGCCTACAACAGCGAGTTGGCGATTCCCCCGGGCGATGCCGATTTCCGTGGCGGACGGTGTCTACACGTTCGACACGGCCCGGGCGCATTCTCTCGTTCTTCCCGCACCTGCACGTTCGCGGGACCGCGTTCCGATACCAGCGGCACGCCTGAGCCAGGGATTCGCTTTCGGTTCGGGTCGCGAACTCCTCCAGCAGGTCGCCCATGATGCTTTTCCCGCCGGATCCCCGCTGGGAGCGCCCAACGCAGCAGCGCTTGGTACAAGGTGGGCGGGCGGACCGGCGGCGACGGCGTCATCGGTGCGCCTGCGTGAGCGTGTCTTCGAGACCCTGCCACAGATTGACGAGGGCCTCTCGGGAGACCGTCAGCGCCTTGATGCCGGCCGGCGTGACGGTGAATCGGCGTTGGCGATTCCCTTGGTGGCGGGAGGTCGCCGCCTCGATGGCCCACTCCAAAAAGCCTTTTTGCTCCAGCCGGTCGAGCGTGGCGTAGAGGGCTCCCCGGGAGACCTCCCGGCCGGCCCGTTCCTCCAGGATTCTGCTGATTCCCGGACCATAGGCCTGGTCCTTCAGCTGCAGCACGGCCAGGAGGACCATGTGCTCGAACTCGCCCAGAAACGCCTTGGTTCGCATGACACCATTAGTCTGATTTGCATGTTAGTCTATGTTGCAGAGTGAACTACAATATAGACTAACTGACAGAAATCAATCCCTCAATCTGGATTCCGGCTTGCATGTCGGCTTTCGGTCCGTAACCTGTCATGGACATATTGTATGTGTCGTTCTCGTGCAACGGTCACCATTTGCCAGGCAGGCAAGCGAACCCGATGGAAATCCTGCAACCGCTGGTCGATCTCGTAGAGAGCAACCTCCTGGCCGCGACCGTGCTTTTCGTCCTGGCACTGGCGTTGTTGAGCATCCGATTTCTGAGGCAGTTCGAGCGGTGGCAGGTGGATCGAGCCGAAAGGCCGACTCAGAGGGCCGGCTTCTTTCGCCGGATTTGGAGGCTGTTGCGGGACCCCGGTATCGCGCTGCCGACGGGATTGATGGTCGTGCTCAGCACGGCCATGATTCGTGTGTACGCGGCGCTGTTGTTTTCGGCCGGCCCGCCCACGGTGGAGGGTCTCACGGCGGCCGCTCCCCCACCGAACCGCACGCCGTCCGCCGAGAGCGTGGCGGTGGCGAGCGCAGACACGATGCCGGGGGCCCCCGACACGTCGGCGGTTGCCAAGGTGATGGCGCCGACCTCCTCGCCGGCTGCGCGGGAGAGTCAGTGCGCCGAATTCCGTCGCGAGACGTACAACCGGGGCGGGGAGTGTTTCGATCTGCCGGCCCGCCCCAGCGTGGTCACCTTCGTGCCGCTCGGCGAGGAGATCGAGGAGACGCCCTCGCCGGCGGTCCTGGCCATTCGGGTGCTCGCGGACGGAACCCCGGAGACCGTGCTTCCGGTGACGCCGTCCGACGACCCGAGATTCACGATCCTGGCCATGGAGTTCGCGCAAACCATTCGCTACGTGCCGGCCAAAAAGGGCGGAAAAGCGGTCGTGGCGTGGACCCAGCAGGTCTTCTCGCCGAAAACCCGGTAGCGTCTCACTCCTCGATCGACAGCTCTACCCCGAGGGACGGCCTATTCCTTACATAAAAGGGCCGCCCTATATTCGGCGCTGTCCGGGAGCCGCGCCCACGACCGACATTTCCTCGAAAGAATCTCGATGTCGTCTACCACCAAGCGAGTTGGATGAGCCCCACTGCGCTCGGCACACTGATTCTCGCGGCGCTGCTGATCCCGTTGGGGCTGGCCTACGCGGCCCATCGGAGAGTCGAAGGCGCCCGAGCGGCGCGACGACTGCTCGTCCTGGGCGTCGGCGTCATGGTGTTCTTCGGCGCCGTCACGCTGGTGGCAATGTCGGCGTTCCCCCGGAGCTGGGTGGCGCCGCTGGTGTTGGCGCTCGAGGGCATCGTCCTCGTCGTGGAGGTCGCCATGTTGTTCACGTGGCCGAGGCGCCGCCGCCGGCTGGGCAACGTGCTCCACGAGTTGCCGAGGGGCCTCGGACAAATGGTCTTCCTCCTGTTGAGCGTGATCGGCATCATCGGTCTCTCATGGGGTGCGAGGACTGTAGGGATTCCCCGGTCGTCGGGAGACTGGGCGCTCTTCGGACTGTTGCTGGTCACGCTACCGGGGTTCGTGGCCGAGGGCCTCTCTCGCTGGAAGTTCGGCGAGCGGGGCATGCTGCATTTTCGGCGCTTCGTGCCGTGGGTCCGCGTCAAGTCATATCGCTGGAAGCGGTCGGGACGATTGCGACTCTGGTTGAAGGGGCGCAGTGTTGCGTTGTTGGATTTCGACTGGTTGGCATCCCTCATCTTCGAGATCCCCGTTGCCGGTTCGTCACGGGAGACGTTGCGAGCGCTGGTTGAGACCAAGCTTCCCGAGGCGAATCTCGAGCACAAGATCATAGCGCTCATCTCCGGCGAGGGGGAGCGGGGCCGGAAGTTCATGGAGGCCTTGGAAGACGCGATGGTCGAAGAGACGCCCGTCGCCGCGATTCATCTCCTGACGGATCTCGGTCTCGATCTGCGCGAAGCGATCCGGGTCGTGCGATCGCTCCAGGAGCGCCTGGGCGGATAACGCGACGACGTCGATTCCCAAAGGTAGGTGCCCATGAAACGCTGGCTTGTCCTTCTCGCCTTGCTCGGCTGTGTTGCTGCCGATGAAGTCTTGACACCGCTACCGGATCCGACCCTCGTCGTAGCCTACGACTCGACCGACGCTGTAGCGCACTGGTTCTCGGCCGAGGTGACGGACTGGCGCCAGGGCGTAACCTTCACCTGGGTGGTCACGCTCTGTGAAACCGCGCTCGAGACTTGCACGGATCCCTTTTCCAGCCGTACAGAGATGATCCCCAGGCAGCATGTAGGCGTGCTGATCAGCACCCTCAATGATGTGGTGGGACTGGCTCTCTACTGCAGTACTGCCCAAGCAGCAGGTGGCGAGGCGTTCGTCGTCTTTGCGGCCGCCCTCCCAAAGTCGGAGCCGGAGCAGGCGGAGCACAAGGTCTGTTAGCGCCAAGCCTCGGCAAAAGAATAATATCCCCCGCAATAGTTTGATGCCGAAGATGCTCTGGTTCGCGGTTAGCGTGATTGCGTAATCAGACCGGAGGCTGGTTGTGCTCGCACGCGTGCGTTCCTCGGCCGTGCTGGGAATCGACGCATACGCGGTGGAGGTGGAGACCGACGTCGTCAACGGGTTGCCATCGTTTGCCACGGTGGGGTTGCCCCACGGCGCCGTGAAGGAAGGGCGCGAACGCGTGAACGCCGCGATCACCAACTCGCAGCTCGAGTTTCCCCTCAAGCGGATCACGGTCAACCTTGCCCCGGCAGACGTGCGCAAAGGCGGCTCGGCGTTCGATCTGCCGATTGCCATCGGCATTCTCGCAGCCACCGAACAGCTGAACGGGGCCGGCAAGACCTCGACCGAGTCCGATGTGGCACGTCTCGACGATTACGTCGTGGTGGGCGAGTTGGGATTGGAGGGTGACGTGCGCCCTATACGTGGTGCCCTCTGCATCGCGGCGGGTGCGCGCAGTGCGGGGGTCAAGGGCGTGATCGTGCCCCGGGCCAACATGGCCGAAGCCGGCGTGGTGGAAGGTGTGCAGGTGCTCGGGGCCGAATCCCTGAGGCAGGTCGTGGAATTCTTCGCACGAGGAGCCGCGCTGCCCCGCGCACGCCCCGCCGACTCCGCCGCATCGCACCCGCGGGCGGTGCGGACGGTGGATTTCGCCGACGTGCGCGGGCAGGAGCACGCCAAGCGCGCGTTGGAAGTGGCCGCCGCGGGGGCCCACAACCTACTCATGGTCGGTCCACCGGGGTCAGGCAAGACGATGCTGGCGAGACGGCTGCCGACCATCCTCCCTCCGATGACGCCAGAGGAGGCCATCGAGACGACCAAGCTGCACAGCGTGGCCGGCTTGCTTCCGCCCGGTTGTGGGTTGTTGTCCACCAGGCCGTTCCGGGCACCGCATCACACGATCAGCGATGCGGGACTCATCGGCGGCGGTTCGCATCCGCGTCCGGGTGAGGTGAGCTTGGCCCACAGCGGGGTGCTGTTTCTCGATGAGCTGCCGGAGTTTCGCAAGAACGTCCTGGAAGTCCTGCGGCAACCGCTGGAGGACGGCAGTGTCACGATCTCGCGTGCGGCGGTCTCGATCACCTATCCGTCTCGCTTGACGCTCGCCGCCGCCATGAATCCGTGTCCCTGCGGGTATCACGGCGACCCGCGACGCAGCTGCTCCTGCACCCCGTTGGCCGTCGAGCGTTATCTGTCGCGCATTTCGGGGCCGTTGCTGGACCGCATCGATATCCACGTCGAGGTCCCCGCGGTCCCGCATCAAGAGCTGTCGTGCGATCGGTCGGGCAGTCCCTCGGAGGCGATTCGCGAGCGGGTGGCCGCGGCGCGGCGGCGGCAGCTCGAACGCTTCGCGGATCGGCCGGGATTGTTTGCCAACGCCCACATGGGCCCCCGGGACCTGGCTCCCGACTGCCGCGCGTCGTCGGCGGCGGACGCACTGCTCAAATCCGCCATCGTCAAGCTCAACCTCTCGGCGCGAGCCTACCACCGGGTGCTCAAGATCGGGCGCACGATTGCCGACCTGGCCGGAGCGGGGAAGATCGAGGCGGCACATGTGAGTGAGGCGATCCAGTATCGGACTCTGGATCGGCGGTCTCGATAATTCGGCGGAATCGCCCGGTTGAGGATATCAGTAAATCATTGATCGACAGGCACTTACAAGATGTTCAGCGCAAGAGAGTCATTGAGGTGCAGGCAATACTTGCCTATATTGCAGGCATGCAATATACGCTACGCAACATACCTACCGCGGTCGATCTAGCTCTTCGAGCCTTGGCCCGGCGCGACGGCAAGAGCCTCAACGAGGCGGCGATCGAGGCGCTCGCCCGCGCCCTGGGCTACGGCGCGGAGCCCATTCGGTTCCGCTCGCTCGAGGAGCTGACCGGAACGTGGCAGCCGGATGACGAGTTCGACGCAGCCCTCGCCGAGCAGCATCGGATCGACGAGTTCCCGTGGCGGTGAGATTGGCTCTCGATACGAATCGTTACGTCGATTTGTGTCGGGGCGAGGAGGGAGTCGCCGAGCGGCTCGAGCGCGCGGGTTTCATCTACATGCCGTTCGTCGTGATGGCGGAACTCCGGGCTGGATTCGCCGTTGGGGTGCGCGGCCCCCAGAACGAACGCGTGCTGCGGCGATTCCTGATGAAAGAGGGCGTCGAAGTCCTCTTCGCCGACGAGCAGACTTCACACCACTACGCCTCGATCTTCCGACAACTGCGCGCGCAGGACACGCCGATCCCGACGAACGAAATTTGGATCGCCGCGCTCGTCCTCCAACATGATCTGGTTCTGTACGCGAGGGATCAGCATTTCGATCACTTGCCGCAGCTCGTCCGCGTGTGATGTCGGTAGCGACAAAGGGGCTTCCGCCCGCTAGACGGGAGCCGTCATGCTTCAATTGACCTTGCGAGCGACGATCCGCGCCATCGGGGCATCTGATCCGGCGATACGGTCCGGCGACGCAGGCCGCCCCTCCTCGTGGAAGTCGCGATACCCGTAGTCTTCGAGCAACTCCAGCGGCAGCCCGGGCGGCACCCCGTGCTCGCGCAGGGTCTTGCGGTGCAGCTCCAGAAACACGGTGGGGCCGTCGGGGCGCGACAGCACGTTCTCTCCCCCCTGGAGCACCGCCGTCTCGAATCCCTCCACGTCGATCTTCACGTGCGTCGGGTGAACGCCGTAGCGCTGAGCCACCGAGTCGATGCTCACCGCCGCGACCGTGGTGAGGTCGGCATCGGGCCGATCATCGCCGGGCGTGATGAAGTACCCGTCTGCCAACACGCCGACCTGCAGCATGCGGTGAAAGCCGGGCTCGGCGGCCGCGGCGGCGTTGAGTAGCGTCACGCCGTCGGATTGCCCGCTCAACCGGGCCTGAACCCGGAACAGCCGCACCGCGAAGGGCGATGGCTCTACCGCGAAGATGCGAACCCCGGTCCCGCCGTACCGCATGGCGGCAAGACTGAACGCTCCGAAGTGGGCACCGATGTCGAACAGCACCATCTCGGGTTCGCAGGTACCGATGAATTCGTCGAGCTCGGTGACTTGAGCGGGATCGCCGAGCTGCTGGAGCAGTGCTCGACGAACCGTCGGGTGGCAGCGCAACGACCAATCCTCTCGGACCGCGACGCGCGGGCGCACCCCGACCCGATACGCCAGCTCTTCCCCGATGACTCGCAAGGACCGGGATGGCGCGCGCAACCAGTTCCTGAGCGGCCGCGGAATGGCTCGACGGACGAGCTTGGTCAGGGAATCCATGAATGCCACCAAATCTGGAATGTAGGCGGCGTGTGCGCAAAGGGGATACAAGACTCCTTCATCGTGTGGCGAGGCCCTCGTCTTCATGCCAAGTTACGTGAGAGCGTCGTCAGTTCGACGGCCGCTGCTGGCCGTGTCCACCCACTCGCATGGGAATAGCATGTCCAACCGCCACGTTCTGCTGACCGTTCTCGGTCTCGCGTCCCTGATCGCGTACCAACCAGCTGCGACGGCGCAGCAATACGACTCAGGATTGTTCGATGAGATGCGCTGGCGCATGATCGGCCCGTTTCGCGGAGGACGCACCAAGGCGGCGGTGGGCATCCCGAGTCAGCCAAATGTCTTCTACATCGGTGTCGTCAACGGGGGAGTCTGGAAGACGACCGATTACGGCCGCATCTGGCGTCCCATCTTCGACGACCAATCCACCGGGTCCATCGGCGCCATCGCCATCGCCCCGTCCAATACCGCCGTCATGTATGTCGGCAGCGGTGAGGGGCTCCAACGACCCGACCTGTCCACCGGCGACGGGGTTCACAAATCCACCGACGGGGGGGAGACCTGGGTGCATCTGGGTCTGCGGGATGGGCAACAGATTCCGCAGATCATCGTCGATCCGAACGACCCGAACCGTCTCTTCGTCGCGGTGCTCGGCCATCCGTATGGCCCGAACGAGCAACGGGGCATCTTCCGTTCCACCGATGGCGGACGTTCGTTCCAAAAGGTTCTTTACAAGGATGAAAACACCGGCGGTGTCGACGTTGCCTTCGACCCTGGCGATGCCCAGACCGTCTACGCGGTCTTGTGGGAGGCGCGTGAAGGCCCCTGGGAGAACGGTGTCTTTCGCGGCCCGGGCAGCGGGCTCTTCAAATCGACCGACGGGGGCGACACCTGGAGACCCCTGACCGCAGGGCTCCCGACGTTTGCCGATGACGGTCTCAGCCGCATCGGCATCACCGTGGCACCCAGCTTGCCGAGTCGCCTCTTTGCCACGGTGGAATCTCGGCGAAACGGGGGCCTGTACCGTTCCGACGACGCAGGCGAAAGTTGGTATCTCGTCAACGACGATCCGCGCACCACGCAACGGGGCTCGGACTTCGCCGAAGTGAAGGTCCATCCGCAGAACCCGGACATCGTGTTTACGGGCAGCATCGTGGTGTGGAAGTCGACCGACGGCGGGAGGAACTTCACGACGATTCGCGGAGCGCCCGGCGGCGACGACTACCACCGCATTTGGATCAACCCCCGCAACCCCGACATCATGCTCATCGCGGCCGATCAAGGAGCGATCATCACGGTCAATGGCGGAGAGACGTGGAGTTCCTGGTATAACCAGCCGACGGCGCAGTTCTATCACGTCACGACCGATAATGCGTTTCCGTACCGTGTTTGCAGCGGACAACAAGAAAGTGGCTCCGCGTGCGTCCAGAGTCGGGGGGATCACGGCCAGATCACGTTTCGTGAATGGAGCCCCGTCGGCGTCACCGAATACGGCTATGTCGCCCCCGATCCGCTGGACCCGGACATCGTCTATGGGGGCAGGGTAACGCGATTCGACCGTCGCACCGGACAGGTCCAGGATGTGAGCCCGCGACCCTTACGAGGTGGCGACTATCGCACCGTTCGGACTACGCCCATCCTCTTTTCACCGGTTGACCCACATACATTGTACTTCGCTTCGAATACGTTGTGGAAGACGACGAACGGTGGGTCGAGCTGGGATCAAATCAGTCCCGACCTGTCGCGCACCACGTGGGATGTGCCCGAGGTCGTGGGCAAGTACCGGGGCACACCGGCAGCCCGCATCACTCGGCGTGGTGTCATCTACACGATCGCCCCCTCCCACACGGATATCGACGTCATCTGGGTCGGGACCGACGATGGCCTGATCCACGTGACGCGTGACGGCGGTGGCACATGGTCGGACGTGACCCCGCCCGAGCTCGTACCGTGGGCCAAGGTGTCGCTGATGGACGCATCCCATTTCGACGTGAATGCGGCGTACGCTGCCGTCAACACGCTCCGACTCGACGACCTGCGTCCCCACATCTACCGTACGCGAGACGGCGGCGCAACGTGGACCCACATCACGAACGGCATTCCCGATGGGGGCACCGTCAACGTCGTGCGTGAGGACCCGCAGCGTCGGGGCCTGTTGTTCGCGGGCACGGAGCAGACGGTGTATGTGTCGTTCGACGACGGTGACAACTGGCAATCGTTGCGCCTCAACCTACCGGCCACCTCGATTCGCGACCTGGTAATCAAGGATGACGATCTCGTAATCGGTACACACGGGAGAGGATTCTGGATTCTCGATGACATCACGCCGCTGCGCCAGATTACGCCGGCAACCCTCGAGCGCGACGCGGTGCTCTTGGTACCGCAGGGCGCGTGGCGTTTCCGCTGGAACAAGTACACCGACACCCCCTTGCCACCCGACGAACCCGCCGGCGAGAATCCCCCGGACGGTGCCCTCATCAACTATTTCTTGAGAGCCGACGCGTCGGAGCCGGTTACGCTGGAGATCCACACCGAAAGCGGAGAGCTGGTGCGCCGATACTCCAGCGCAGACGTGCCGGCCCCGCCGCTCGAGGGGCAAAACGTGCCGGACTATTGGCCGAGGTCCCCGCAGGCGCTGTCGGCGCGAGCCGGGCTCCACCGCTTCGTGTGGGATCTCCACTACCCGCCGCCGGCGGTGCTCCGGTTCCGGTATCCCATCTCGGCCGTGGCCGGGAACACGCCGGTCGCGCCGGTTGGTCCGTGGGTGTTGCCGGGACGATACACCGTGAAGCTGTCGGTGGATGGCAACGCCTTCGTGCAAACCCTCACGGTGACGATGGACCCACGTGTGCAAACCCCGCCGGCTGAACTCGTGCGGCAGCACGAATTGTCCATGAAGCTTTTCGAACTGCTGCGTCGGGACTTCGAGGCGCTCGGCGAGGTACGCGCGTTTCGCGCTGACGCCCGCAATGCGACACGCGACAGCGATGCCGCCGATCTCGCAGCCGACCTCACCAGGCTCAACGGCAATCTCGGCTCGCTTCTGAGCATCGTCGAGCGTGCGGATGTGGCGCCGGCCTCACAGGTGGTAGCGGCGATGGGGAACGTTGAGCGGGCGCTGCTCGAGGCGCTGGCGCGATGGGAGTCGATGAGGTAGCGAAACGCAGAGCGCCCCGAATCGATCGATCCGGGGCGCTTGTAAACTGGTCTCAGCCGTTCGGCGCATGGTGACAGCGGGCGTCAGTCCGACCCGTCCTCGCTAACCACGGGCTCGCGCACCCGGATCAGACCTACCGCGCCTTTTTCCGCATCGGCAAAGGCGTGGGTCACGAAAGGATAGAGCCCGACGCCGTTGGAGCCTTCCGAGAACACGGTCTCGAATACCGCGCCGCCGCCCGCCGGCACTGTCCACGTTTGCACGCTCTCCAGCACGTTGTCAGGATTGCCGTCAGGATAGACGCGGTCGAACACGGTGCCCACCACGTGGAAATCGCTGCGGAACGACGGTCCGGCGGACACCACGAACAGGCGCACCCGATCGTTGAGCTCGACCTGGAGCGGATGCTCCTTGTACTGAAACGCCTTGCCGTTGAACACGACGTGACTCGCGCGCTTGTCCATCGCGGCCGGCCAATCCAGCTGCCGGATGCCGCCGGCGTCGCCCGGTTGGGTATAGAACTCGCTCTGCACCAGCACGAACTCCCTGTCCACCTCGGTTCCCCAGCCCTCCTTGGGATCGACGATGATCGCGAGGTACATGCCCTGCATGATGTGCATCGTCACGGGGGGCGTCCCGCAATGGACCAGATAGACGCCGGGGTCCCGGGCCGTGAACTCGAAGCTCAGCTCGCCGTTCGGGCCGATGGACCGATAGGCCTCGTTCCACGGAATTCTCGCCGCGTGAAAGTCGATCGAGTGGGGCATGGGCGATTCGTTGACCAGCTGAATCCGGACCAGATCGCCCTCACGCACGCGAATGGTGGGGCCAGGGACCGTGCCGCCGAAGGTCCAACCCTCGTACTCGACGCCGGCTGCGATCTCGATGGTGTCGTGGGTGATCGGGATGCGAAATTCCTTGATCGGCGCATCCGACACCGGCGGAACCTCGGCGAGGAATGCGGGAGCGGTGGGAGTACGGACTTGCCCGAAATCTGTATACTCGACGGTCAGATCCTGGCTGCCGACCCCGCGGTACCCCGCAAGGGCGAGCGCTGCTACGGCCAGTGATCCTCCAATGGCAACTGCTTTGTTGAACACCTTTCCTCCCTCGGTGATGGATCTGTCTTTAATGAGCGTTGCCCGTATTTAATACGACAAGCCTTATCCTCTTTTGAAACCATTATGAAGAATCGTTCATTCTGGTTCGGTGCTATTATTGGGCGACCCCGTCATTCACGGGAAAGAGAGCGAGTCTAATGAATACTCCCGTCGCCTCGGTCCTCGTGGCCTGCTTGTCTCTGTGTGGGTGTACACTCACTTCGCAACAACCCAGCGGCCCCGAACGAGACCCCACCGCCGATTTGGACGTGCCGCCCGGCCATATTCCCGGCGTGGGGCAGTGCCGGATCTGGATTCCCGGCCGGGCTCCCGGACGCCAGGCCCCGGTCCGGAACTGCGAGGGCATCGAAGCAGAGGCGCCGGCCGGCTCGTGGATCCTGTCCCGTTCCGCCGAGAATCGCCGGCTGGTGCGGGTGGCGTACGTGCATCGGTCGCGGGCGGGCGAGGTCGTGCGAACGGTCCTCTACGAGGCCTCCACCGGAAGGTTTCTCCGGGAGGAGACCCCCAGGCGGCGGGGCAACCGGATCGATCGGGAGTAAGGGCCGTGCGGGGAAACTGCTGCCGGGCCACCGAAGCGCGGTTCAACGAAAAGCTCGCCGCCAACCAGCTCGAGGGATATCGCAAGGGCGGACCGAACCGCACCACGAGCATGCTCCTCGCTGCGTTGCGTGCCCAGGACCTGGAGTGGTCCACGTTGCTGGACGTTGGAGGGGGCATCGGGGTGCTGCACCACGAGCTGCTTGCCGGCAACCAGGCCCGCGCCACCAACGTCGACATCTCCAGCGCTTACCTCGCCGCCGCGAAAGCGGAGTCCCGCCGTCGGCGGCACGAGGACCGGGTACGGTTCGTCCACGCGGATTTCGTCGATGCGGTGGATCTCACCGACCCGGCCGACGTCGTGACGCTGGATCGAGTGATTTGTTGCTACGAGGGGTTGGAGCAACTGGTCGACGCCTCCGCCGCGAAGGCGGTCAAGCTGTACGGGGCGGTTTACCCTCGCGACAAGTGGTGGGTGCGCATCGGGAACGCCCTGTCCAACCTGGGACTCAGAATACGGGGGCAGGAGCACCGCACGTACGTGCACGATCCTCGGCGGATCGAAGCGCTGCTGCTGCAACATGGTCTTCGCCGCCGGTCCATCGAGAACACGTTCGTGTGGCACGTGGCGGTTTTTGCGAAGTAGCGGTGTGGAGTGGTGGGGTTTCTCAGGTCTTGGGTTTCACCGCGAAGAACAGTATGGCCATGGTGGTCCCCACCAACCCCACGGGCCAGAACTCGCCGCCCCACTGGTTGGCCCTGACGAGGTCGACGGTGAAGCCGAGTGCCGGGGCGAGGAGCATGGTCGCGACGCGGCGGGATTGGCTCTCGATGGAGAGCACCGTCGCGCCTTGCTGTTCGTCCGAATGGCTGTCGAACCGGCTGATCAACACGGGCCGCCAGAGATTCTGGAGCACGTGGAGCAGCACGAACGTCACCAAGACGATGAGCAGCGCGTCGAGATAGGCGGCGGCGAGCATTCCCCCGTAGACGATCACAGCCGCACCCCACAGGCGATGCGCCGCGGGCTCCTCGCCTCCCGCTGCGTCGGCCACGCGATGGGACTGCCGACTCGCCACGCCGGACAGCACGTGCAACACGAAATAGACCGGCCCCACCAGGAGCGCCGTTTGTTGCGTCGGGCTCATATCGGCGGTGAGGACGAATCCGGCGGCGGCGCCGAGAGCGAGCGCCTGCAACACCGGCTGCAGGTAATCCTTCGCGGTGTGAAAGACGCCTTCGAATCCCATGGACTCCAGCATCAACCGGCGAAGACTTGCACGTCGGAAGGAGACACGGAAGGCATCGCGCATGTGCTGGAGCACAGATCCGACGGGAGCCGTGGGATCGCCGCGCCCGTCGAGGGCTCGGGGATATCCCAGGAAGTTGATGATGCCGACGGCGTAGGGGATGGCGGCGAGGTAGAACACGTAGGAGTAGCCGTCGCTCACCACGACGAAGACGGCGGCCAGCACGACCGACACGGCCGACCCGAACTTGCTCCACGACCGCGTGTACCCGTAGAACTTCGTTTTCTCATCGGTGCGGCCCTGCAGTCGCAACCACGCAAAGATCATGGCCTTGTGCGTGCCGGTGCGGAATGTCTCGCCGACCCCGAAGAAGAACATGGCCAGGAACAAGGCCGGGGCCCCTGTGGCAGCGCCGAAGATCAGGAAACTGACGATGTAGGAAGCGAAGGAGGCCACCATCGCTCTTCGCCGGCCCCACACGTCCGCCATGGCGCCGGAGGGGATCTCCAGGAGATTCACGGTGGCTTCCCGGAACGCGATCAGGAGCCCGATGACGAAGAAGCTCAGCCCTTTGTCCAGAAATACCAGAACCAGAAACGGTTCGAAGTAGCGCTGGTTCTTGAGAAAGCCGTAGAGGCTGAACCGAAAGAGCATGGGACCGAAAATTAACCGAAAGTGGAAACACCTACAGGTGGTTTCCCGGTGCAACGGAACGAGTCACCTGGAGCCGACTTACTGTATCGAATACTTGCAGTCCGTCCGACTTATGCACATATCTGGTATCCGGGTGTGGGGCTCTCGCCACACAGTTTGACCCAGTCTCCCGGGGGAGGGCAACCACCTCCCGCCAGGCGGTCCGATCGCCTGTAACATTCGCCTCGTTTCCGACATCTGGAATGTAGAGCCGATCACGGCCCCAGGTGTCGGCGCGAACACGGGTCGCCATGACAGAATCCCGAGATGAGGCCGAGTTTCTGGAGCGAGCGCGCTCCGCGGAACCCGGCGCTATCACGGAACTCTATGAACGATTTGGCGATACGGTCTACCGCATCGGGTATCGGCTGACCCAGTCGTCGGCCGATGCGGAGGATGTGCTCCAGGACGTGTTTCTGGGGTTGCCGAGGGCGCTGCTGACGTACGAGGGTCGTGGCAGTCTCGAGGGATGGGTGAAGCGGGTTGCGGTCCGCACCACCCTGATGAAGCTGCGACTTCAGAAGCGCAAGGCGGAGATCAGCCTCGACCAGGTTCCCGAAACCTCAGGGGTGCGGGGCACCTCATCGCCGACGGACCGCATGGAGTTGGAGGACGCCCTGGCAGCGCTGCCGCAGGTGCTGCGCACCGTGTTCACGATGCGGGAGATAGAGGGCTACTCCCACGACGAGATCGGCGAGATGCTGGGAATAGGACGTGGCGCATCCAGAGTGCGACTTCACCGCGCTCGGAGGTTGCTGCGAGAGTTTTTGGAGGAGTAGGGATGATCACGCACCCGAGTTTCACACAACTGAACGACTACGCCGATCGGGAACTGCCCGAGAAGGCGCGGGCGCGCGTGTCCGGCCACCTCGCCAAGTGCTGCGAGTGCCGCAACACGGTCATGTCGATTCGCAACATGACCGACGAGGCCTCTCGCCTCTCCGAGATCACGGCCCCCGCAGGGGCACTGGGTCGCATCCTGGAACGCTACGCCGCCGGCGAGCGGGTCATTCTCCCCGTTGCCGATCCTCCCGCACGTCGCGTTTCGGCGTGGGGTCCTCGCCGGGCCGCGGTGGCCGCCGCGGTGGCCATCGCCGCCATGGCCAGCATCTTCAGTGTGAAGGAGATCGGCGCCGAGCGCAGCGAGATGGAGCTGCACCTTGTCAACTCGGTGCGCGGTCAGACGATTGAAGTCGACTTTCGCAGCACGTCGCGATTCGTAGACGAGCAATTCCTCACGGTCCGCGCCCGTTACCGCGAAGCCGGCGATCAGGGTCGGAGCAGCGATGGGAGGGTGGTTGTCGTCGGGGGGCTCCTGCGGAATGACGATCGCTCGTTCAGGGGCATCATTCAACTACCCGCGTCCGCCGTGTACGCCGTCTTCGCCGTGGAAGACGCATCGGGAGAGAATGTCGACCACAACAGTGGTTCTCTTTGGGAGTACCTGGCCATCGGCTCCGATGGCAATCCTACGCACGAAGCGCTCATCCAAAAGCAGTTTGATCTCACCGGGCGCGATTGGGAGCAGGCGTTCACGACTGCCCAACAAGCGACTGACCTCTATCCCGACAGCGCCGAGGCGTGGGGCCGCCTGATCGCCTTTGGTGGACTGGGCCTCGACGGCACAAGTCGTGACAGCCTTCGTGCCCACTACACGGACAGCTTCGAGCGGTTGGATCGATTGTATTCGAACGCGACGCTTTCTACCGACCAACTGGCGTGGATGTACGACTTCGCCTTCCGCGTCGAATCGAGGCGGGTCGACTTCTGGCGCAAGCGGTTGGCCGACGAGGCGCCGGGACATCTCTTTGCAGTGCAGCAACGGGTTTTCGACATCGACGAACGATATGGGCACGCTCCGGCAGAGGCGTTGCGGCAGTTGAATGATTTGTGGAACGAAGCTGGGCCGATGCGACCGATCGTCGACCTCGGCCGCACCTATGCCCTCGAGTTGGGCGACGTGCCGGCCATCTTGCAGTGGACCGAACGACTCGAGTTGGTCCCGCCGACGGCGGCACTGGCGTTGGCCGAGCGGCTGGTGGAGATCCCCGAACTTCGGCGACAGGGCATCGATCGATTGCGCGAGCAGTTGCAGCGCATGGATGCGGAGTCGGAAACCACGAGGGCGTTGTACCGCTCGGGCGCGGACCACAGGATTCGGAGGGAGGCTGACCGACGCGAGTTCATGACGGCACTGGGCCGGGCCTTGGTCGAGGCGGGCGACATCGACGCCGGTCTCGACACGTTGCGGTTGGCGGTTGAGCACGGCTGGGATGTCAAAGCGTTCAGCGCCATGGCCGATGCATACTTCAGCCTCGGTGAGACGTCCGGCGCCACGGCCATGTTGGCCAACGTGTTCGTGGATCCAAGCACTCCCGATACGACGGCGTCCGACGTGGCCAGGCGCGCCCAGGCGTTGACCGATGGGTCCAGTTGGGAGCAACTAGTGGCTTACGCACGCCTGGAGATGCACCGGCGCACGCTGGCCGAAGCAGCCCCTCGACCACTTGCTCCGGAAGAGGCGGAAGTGGTGGACGCAGATGGCCGGTCTCACCGGCTGCGCGCTCTCGTAAAGGGTCATGTGACTTTGGTCGTGCTTGCGACTCGCTACTGTCGGTCGTGTCTGAACGAGCTTCCCAATCTCGACGCCGTCCTGAAACGCATTGGGGCCTACGACGACGTCAATGCCATGATCATCACGGGCGAGCAACCCACCGGGGAGATGCAACAGCTCGTGACGGACATGGGGATGGACATTCCGGTGTACTACGACATGGAGCGGGCCGCCCACCAGGCGTTGAACGCCTGGGAGACGCCCGGATATTTCGTGTTGGATCGGTCGGGGCTGGTGCGGTTCAGTGCCAACTCGTTCGAGGAGGTCGTGCGGCAGGTGGAAGCCCTCCGCACCGCCGAAGGAGCGTGACAGTCATGAAAGCCACCGGCACGTCCAGAAGCGTGTTCGTGTGCGTGACAGGGGAGCGGGCGCGACAGCGCGTTTGCCGGGCCATCGACGTGGTCGGCGCAGAGCCCGTGCCGATCTCGTTTACCCAACTGCAGAGCGGCCGCTACGAAGGCCTTCACGGATTGGTGTACGACCTCTCGCCGTGGACGGCGACGTCGGCGGCGACGCTCAGGGGCATCATCGACCGCCATCCCGAGGCGAGAATTTTCCTCTACGTGCCGGTGCGGGCGGACGCCCTCGAGATGGTATCCTCGTTTGCCGGCATGGGCCACGTATGCACCAAGGTCGAGAATTCTTCGGTGGCCACGTTCGGCTTGTTGTGTGGCTTGGTGGGCTACGTTGCCTCGGGCGGCGCCGACGTCCTCTGCGAGCGGGCCGTGAGCCAGGCCGTTCCGGGACTCACCCCCGCGATGCGGAACCTGGTTCGCGTGGCGGCGGCCAACGTGGCGCAGCCCCCATCGCTAGGGGCGCCCAACGTGGAGATGCTGGCCCGGGAGCTGGGCGTCTCCCCGCGCACCCTCGTGCGCAGGTTCACGGGTGTGGGCTTGCCGCCCCCGAAGGAATTCCTGGATTGGATGTTGTTGTTGCAGGTGGCCGACAAGACCGTGCACGAGGGCGGGCCGGCGCTCCACGCCGCGCGAACACTCGGGTGCAACGCCAACGCGTTCTACCGCATCAAGAAGCGGCGCCTGGGCGGTGGAGCTACAGGTGCCATGCACTCCACGGATTTCCTCGTGGAGCTGTTCGTCGATCGGTGCCGGGCGCTCTCAAAGAAACGCCCGGCGGCTAAACGGAAACCCCAGATCGTTCAATCGGTAGATGCCGCAGCAACCATGACCGGGGCGAGGACTCTCGTCGGAAGCGCGCCGGCCAGGGAGTAACGCACGATGGCCGGATACGGCAGGTGCCGAATTGCGTAGAGCACTCGCTCGTCCTGATCCACCGTGATGGCGGCAACATGGGTGTCCAGCTGGATCGCCGTCACGAAATTTCCTTCCCAGTCGAATACGTGGACGAATCGGCCCATGTATGCTTGACCATTACCGCCCTCGCGAGTGCGTCCCGAGAACAACGCGAACAAGTGGTCATTCGATGCTGAGCCGTCCACGTAGCCCAATCGGGTATCCTCTCCCTGCACTATGTAGGGACCCTCTCCGTCTTCTTCCCAACCGTAGCTGGGCTCCACCAGCACCGGACCGTTCTTTATCCGTACGCGTGAGCCATCCGAATTGTAGATCTCGATCAGGCTGGCATATCGATTCGTCGCTGCAAACAGAGCACGACTCGGGTGCGCGACGAGCGTGGCCTGGTAGGCCTGTTGCCTCACGTATGCCGGAAGGCCATCCCCCGCGGGGAGCTTGGCCACCGTGGCGATCTGGGCTCCGTCGTCATCGAATACTGCCAAACGGCCGGTTTCGTAGAAGCCGAGGCTCAACGACGTATTGCGGTCGGTGCGCACCGGGCCCAGACTCGGGCCCTCCATCTGGAGGTTGACGATCTTGTCCCCGAGCTTGCCCTGCTTGAAGAACTCCTCGTCCAGATCGACGTAGGTCTGGCGGCCTAGCCAGGAATCGTACACCCAGAACTCTGACTGACTGCCGGGCACCGGGTCGAGAGCCAATGCCAAACCGAACTCTCCAGGGCCGGCGCCTTCGCGACCGAACCGTCTGACCAGCTTGCCGGTACGGCTGTCGATGACTTGGACTGCCGAATCCGCCGAGTGGTCCAGAACGACGAGGTTGTCTCCTAGCAGAGCGATATCCATGGGCATCCCGAGGATATCCCCGTCGAACAACACCTCGCCCACGACGGACGTGGGGTTGAGTTTGGAGTGGCTCAGCTCGGCCGGGCCGTACTTCAGGCCCCTGTCCGCGCCGCATGCCGCCACAAACCAGACGCAGACAGCGATCGTGGCAACCCGGCCGCGTTGATTGGCCGAAGCACTCATAGAAGCAGAAATCATGTGTTCCTCACAATGAATCTTTGAGCGTGTCTAGAGAGACGCGATCGAGCCCTACCAGTCCATCTCGTCCATGGGTGGGCATTTGCCCGCCGAGCGGAAATAGTCGTGCGTGGACCGGCCACAGAACGAGCCGGGCTCGAAGCAGCACTTGCCGCTTTCCGCACAGAGGTTGGCGATTTTGACCGGGGCTTCGGTCGGTCCGCCGAACGCAATCGGCGTTAGCAGCAACGCAAACGCGAGCGCGAATGGCCGTGCCAGTCCCCGCTTGTCCGTGGATTTCATGATGCAACTCCGTTGGAAGAATTCGACGGACAGTAGCCGTATGGCACATACGCCACATCGGCAGAACCCGCCAGAAAATCGTCTGTTTGCGTCAATAACCCCGTGGCCTTCTTGCCGACCACCCGATTTAGCGAAACATTGCATCCGATTTTGCGCGGAGGATAAATGGTACGGTTGGCGGACTGGGTGTTGGAGTTGGTGTCTCAACCCGGTGAGACACGGGAAGATCCACTGCAAGGTTTGGTTTCGGATGACTGCTGGTGGTGCGCGGGGTGCGACAAGAAGGGCTGTTGCCTGTCGTCACCGTCCCCGGGTTGCCCCGATTTCAATTGTAGCTCCATGCCATCGGGCACGGGCTTGCCCGCCGGATGCGGATACACGGCCTTCACCGGACTCCCGGAAGAAGAGGGGGTCGTCTACGGCATCAACGGCGTGTGCCATCAGATCGCGAATCGTCTCCTGTATCGCTCCGGCCGGATCGTGTCCCACGCCGAGGGCTACTGGTTCTCGATATCCCTCTTCGGCACTTACGGCACGCAGGTGGCACCCACGGCGTGGCTGGCATCCACGGGGATCGCCTCCGCCGTCGCCATGTCGGTGGGCATCGACTGGCAGAGCCGCATGAAGTGGTGCGGGCCGCAAGGGGAGGACCAGCCGCTTCCGGGATCGGGCGGGCTCAGCCGCGAGGCCCTGTACATACGGCGCGTCCAGGCACTGCGGACTGGGTTGGGGGTGACCCGCCCGGGCGGGGTGGCCGCCACCAGTTACATGCTCCACGCCCGGGAACTCGATCTGCTCATCGCCCATCGACTCGGCGCCGACGCCGATTCCATGGTGCTCCGGGCACTGCGAGCATTGTATCGGGACTACTTCACCCAGCGCTTCGTCCGTGCGGAAGCCGGCCCGGCGGATGACTTCGATGCCACCGGTGTGGCCGCCGCCATGAACGCCGAGTTGCACCGCTTCGCCCGCGAGATCGGCTCACTGCTCGGCGACGAAGTTTTCGCCCGGCTGTTCGGCTTCCCTCCGGATCGCGAGATTCCCCTCATCAGTTCCCATGTCTTGGACATGGCCGGCCAGGCTCTCGAGTAACTCCCTCGTTTCTTTTGTAACATTTCTTCGCCTCGTGGCATCTGTAGATGAGCCCGAGGATTGCGAGCCGGGCGCGAATATTGGCGTCGCGCGTCGTCCAAATCGATGGTATTCCATCGTCGGTTCCCAGCGGTCTGGTTTGCTGGGGGCGGAGGGGGGTCGGCGCGCGACGTTTCTCCTGGTGAGGAGTAGATGATGGGGGCCCAGTCCCTGCCCACGGAAGTTTATCGCGCGATGGATGTCCTGCGTCGCGCGCACGACGCCAAGATCGCCTGCCTGGTCGTTCAAGATGCCTACCCCGTTTGGTCACGAGACGATCCCGCGCCGCAGGCCAACGTGGTGGATCAGGCGGTCATCGGTGCCACTTGGGCCCTGAGTGACGGGGGCAACCACGTGCTCCGCGGTGAGAACGTGGTGGTGGCCGCCGGCAACGGCAGGCAGGGCTGCGCGGTCCTGTTCGGGACCTCGACCCTGCCCAAGGCGACCATCGACAGCGTCACGGCCGACGTGCGCAATCTCCTCTCCAACTATCAGGTGGGCCGGTCCGAAGAGCCGCCTCCTCTCAAACCCGTGGAGGAGCCCCGGGGGGCTCCGGCGTGGCTCGTGCCGAAGACCGTCGAGGGGGTGGCCTTCTCCTTCGCCAACGCCGCGGCCCAGCTAACCGGACACGCCACGGCCGTGGTGGTGCGAGACCCCGCCGCCCAGACCGCGTCGGTGGTAGCGGTCTCCGAAGGAGCCGACCGCCGCCTGTTGCGGACCATCGTCGCCCCCACGAGTGCGGCCGGGCGCGCGTGCATGGGCGACGTGACCACGACCGGCGCGGGAGCCACCGACCTCCTCGGCGGGGTGCGAAGCAACCGGCGCCAGCGGCAGGAGGGGGGCATCGCCCTGTCGCTGCGCCACGGCCGGGAGGGCGTCGGCTCCCTGGTGGTATTTGGAAACCACGAAACCATGGATCCCAGGATCCAAGACCGGCTGCAAGAGCTGGCCCGGGAGGGGGGACCGGTTCTCGGCCGTGCCGTGACCTCGCAGAACGCCGACCGGCGGGGATTGGTGGACGACGTGACGGGTCAGCCGAATCAGCAAGCCCTCGAGCGAGCGATGCGCGAGCACACCAACGGACGGTGCGCCGTCGTCTGTGTGGACATCGACCAGTTCCACGAGCTCGAACGCCCCATCGCCGATGCCGCCCTCCGGCACGTCGCCCGCGTCGTGCGCGGCCAATTGCGGGAATACGACGTGCCAGCGCGGATCGGTGGACTGGGGTTCGTCCTGTTCCTGCCACACACCGCCCTGCACCACGCGTTCGGGGTGGCCGATCGGGTGCGCATCGCGGTGCACGAATCGGTGTTCGACTTCGGGGAAAAACGTGACCTCACCTGTTCGTGCGGGGTTGCAGCGATTCCCGATACCGTGGAGTCGGTGGAGGACTTACTCAGTGCGGCGGACTCGGCGTTGGAAGAAGCAAAAGCGGCGGGGGAGAACCGGGTGGTTGCGGCGAAGCGCCGGTGAGCGAGGGCCTATGCGGCGACCTCGGCCTGGAGTAAGGCCTGGGCCTCTGCGGCAATCAGTGGCTGTGAATAGAGATATCCCTGCGCCTGCTCGCAGTTGAGGGTGATCAACTTTTCGGACTGCTGTTTCGTTTCCACACCCTCGGCAATCACCCTGATCCCCAGCTCGCGCGCCAGCGTGATCATGGCCTGCACCATGGCGGCCTTTTCTCCCGGTGCGCCGACCCGGCTGATGAACGACCGGTCGATCTTCAGCGTATCCACCCGGAACCGATTGAGGTAGGACAGCGACGAGGATCCGGTTCCGAAGTCGTCCATCTGGACCCTGACACCCAGGTCGCGCAGCCGGTGAATGACCTGAATGTTGGCTTCGGGTTCATCCATGAGTACCATCTCGGCCACCTCGAGTTTCAGGCGTTCCGCCGACAGACCGGTTTCCCGGATGGCCTGTTGCACCCGGTCGACGAGATCGGGCTGGCGCAGCTGCATGTGGGAGAGGTTGACGCTGATCGTGACGCTGGACATCGAGGGGAACAGCTTCGCCCACTCGGCCATTTGCCGGCAGGCTTCCAGCAAGATCCAATTTCCCAAGGGCACGATGAGCCCCGTCTCTTCGGCCAGGGGGACGAAAGCCGCGGGGCCGATCGTGCCCCGCTCGGGGTGTTCCCACCGCACGAGCGCTTCGAATCCCGAGATCTTGCCGGTCTCGATGGTCACCACGGGCTGGTAGACGAGGTGGAACTGTTGTTGGTCCACCGCCTCTCGAAGGTCTGCCTCCAGTTGCAGCATGGCGACGGCGCGTTCGTGCATCGCCTTGTCGAAGATCTCGTAGCGCGCTTTCCCCCGGGCTTTGGCACGGTACATGGCGGTGTCGGCGTGGCGCAGGAGATGCTCGGGCCCGTCGAGGCCTTCTGCACTGACGGCGATGCCGATGCTGGCGGTGATGAACACCTGCCGGTTGTCCAGCTCCACCGGGACCTTGAGGCCCGTCTGAATACGCTCCGCCACCCGGGTGGTATCGCTGCTGTCCTTGAGCTCGTCGAGCAAGACGCAGAACTCGTCGCCCCCGAGGCGTGCCACCACGTCGCCCGGCCGGAGACAATCCTGGAGCCGCCGCGCGATTTCCACCAGTAACTGGTCGCCGGCGGCGTGGCCCAGGCTGTCGTTGACGACCTTGAATCGATCCAGATCCACGAACAGGACGGCGAAACGGTATTCCTTGCGGCGCTTGGTGCGCCGGAACGCGCGCCTGAGGAGATCGGTGAGGAAGGCGCGGTTCGGGAGCCCGGTGAGTGGGTCGTAAAGGGCTTCCTGCGCCATCTGCTCCTCGACCTTCTTGCGCTGGGAGATGTCCGTCAATGATCCGGCGATGCGATACGGCTTGCCGTCGGGATCGCGCTCGGCGATGCCCCGTGCCAGCACCCAGTGGTATTCGCCGTCCTTGCCCAGGATGCGGTGCTCGTCCTCGAAGTGCGGGGAACGGTCCTGACGATGGGCGGCGAGGGCCGCCTTGACGCGGCCGATGTCTTCCCCGTGCACCCGGTCGAGCCACGCTTCGGGCCGGCTCTCGATCTCCGAATCGCCGTAGCCGAGCATAGATTTCCAGCGGTCGGAGTAATACACCTCGTCCGTCTCCAGATTCCAGTCCCACAATCCGTCGTTGGCGCCTCGCAAGGCGAGGGCGTACCGTTCCTCGCTCTCCCGCAACGCCCGCTCGGCGACTTGCCGCTGGGTGATGTCGTCGCAGGTGGTCACGATGCCGATGGGATTGTTGGCCGCGTCGCGAACCACGTCCGAGATGAGGTGCACCGGAAACTGGACTCCGTCCTTGCGGACGTTCACTGAATCCCGGCGCCACGTTTGCAACTCTTCCAGCTGTTCGAAGGTCAGCTGCTGTGGCGAGCCCGGTGCGGCGAACACGTGCACGTCCTTGCCGAGCAGTTCTTTCGGCGTGTAGCCGTGCATGGCGGCATCGGCCGGGTTGGTGTACACGATGCGGCCCTGAAGATCGGTCACGGTCACGCCGAGCTGCATGGTTTCGACGGCCTTCTCCATTTGGCGAAACGCATCCTCTGCGCGTTTAAGGCCGGTGATGTCCCGGTACATGGTGAATCCGGCGATCGGACCGTCCACCATGCGCATCGGCGCGCCCAGAATGGAGGTGTTGAGTTGGGAGCCGTCCTTGCGACGGAGCACCGATTCGCGCTCGACCTTCTTCCCGCCGAGCACGGTCTTGATCATCCTGGCGGCCTGTTCGAGCCCGTCCTCGGGGACGATCAGCTCGTGGACGAGCTGTCCGGCCAGCTCGCCCGAGTCGTACCCGAAGATGGCCGTGAACGCCGGGTTGGCCTTGAGCGCCCGCCCTTCCGCATCCAACAGCACGATGGCCTCCGCCGACGTGTCGAACAGCTCCTGGAGAAACGCGTTCTGGAGGCCCAGCTGGCGCGAGACCTGGTGGTGCCCCGAGGTGACCCGGTCGAGGAGCCCGAGGCCCAGGAGCCCTGCGGCCGCCATCCCGAGGCCCAGCAGTTCCGCGGGAGCGAACGTCCACCGGATCGTCCACGACTCGATGGCCACGATCAGGGGGATCAGGTAGCCCAAGACCACCAGCCCCACCACCCCCGCCAGGAGCCGCAGCCGGCCTTCGGCGGTGCGCACCACCAGGTAACCCGACCACCCGGCGGCCGCGGACAAGATGAGCAGAATGAGGATAGAGACGGGGGTCATACGGGGCGTTGGGGCCGGTGGGTCACCATGGTCTCCGTTCTCGACGGTCGGGCACGCTCACGCCACCCAATATAGGTGTTTCCAAGGAAAACCCCACAAAACCGGGCTTTTCCGGGGTTATGGTTGGGCTGGAGGGGGGAGCAGTGGTGTGAACGGTCCTACGGCCGGTCTTTTTTCTTCATTTCCGTGAACAGTCGGTCGGCGCCCTCGTAACGGGGGTCCTGCCTCGGAGGCTCGTCGCCACGGAGATCCCGCCCGGACTTCGTTTTCGGTCCCTGGTCCATGCCAGCCTCGGCCTCGTGCTGCGCCTTGCTGGCCTCGCGGTTCTTCTTGGCGAGGTGTTCGATGGATTTCAAATCCCTCTTCTTCACGGTCTGCTCCTTGGGTGTCCGCTGCTGGCGTCACACATAACGGTGGTGCGGTAACCCCGTCAAGTGCCGGGCGGGCGGCCTCGCCAAGGCGGTGCCCGACGGTATCTTGCACGGATGAGCCAACCAGAAGATCTGACCCGATACGTCGAAGCCGGCGGCGGCGTCAGCGTGATCCGGGCCAGCACGATCTGCCGCCAGTGGAACAACATTCAGTACAAGCCGGGCCTCTCGGCGAAGAACGTCGATGCCAAGGCCCTCTCGATGAACGTGGCCACGATTCCGCCTGGCGGTGTGGCGTTCGCACACATCCACGTCGATTTCGAGGTGATGCTCTACATTCTGGAGGGGAAGGTCCGCCACGAGTACGGCCGGGGCCTCAAGCAGGTCGTCGAGAACGAGGCCGGCGATTTCATCTTCATCGAGCCCGGCGTGCCCCACGAGGTCTTCAACATGAGCCACTCCGAACCCGTCGTGGCGGTCGTCGCCCGCTCCGACGCGCGCGAGTGGGAGAACATCATCGACTACGACCGCGAGAGCGGAGAATAGCTCGCCGGCGACTGTAACCCACAACACAGCAAGCACATACCATACTTCCTACCTTTTGAGTGGCCGTCCACCCTGGGCGGCTGCCAGTCGATGGTCGACCATCCGCCCGCAGTAAACCATGGCGTCAAAGGTGTTCAAGCGATTGTGGTCCATCGTGGCGCTGGAGGGCCTCATCCTCCTCGCCGTGGTTGTGTACCTCCGCAGGGAGGGGCTGCCGGACGGCTTGCCCCTGTCGATCCAGTGGCTTCCCTGGGCGGCACTTGGTGCCGGGGCACTCGTGAGCTGGCGCTTTCGGCGGAGCCGGCTCCTGTTTGGCGTCATCGTGCTCGTCTTGGCGGACCGCGGGTTGGCGCGGTGGGGGTGGGCGGCTACGGAGCCGACGACGGTCTTTCACGCCATCGCTCTACTGCTGCCTGTCAACCTGTTCGGGCTCACCCTCCTGACCGAACGGGGCGCGGTGACACGGGCCGGGCTCGCGCGGTTCGGGGTGATCGGCGTCCAGGTGGGTCTCGTGCTACTGCTCGCGGCGTCCAAGCTGGAATGGTTGGCAACGCCGATGCGACTCTCCGTGCTGCCCGAAGGTTGGTTCGGTTGGACCCCCGTGGCCCAGCCGGCTCTTGCCGTCTTCCTCGCCACGGCCGGGTTCATGGGAACCCGATTGGTGGCGTGCCCGAACGCCACCGGACGGGGGTTCCTGTGGGCGAGTGCGGCGGCCTTCCTCGCGCTCAACGCATCCGGCGGAGCGCCGCCGGCCAGCGTGTATCTCTCGACCGGTAGTCTGATCCTCATCGTGTCGGTGATCGAGGCCTCGTACTTCATGGCCTACCGGGACGCGCTGACGGGCCTGCCGGCGCGGCGGGCGCTCAACGAAGAGTTGTTGCGACTGAACGGCCAATACACCATCGCCATGGTGGACGTGGATCACTTCAAGAAATTCAACGACGAGTACGGACACGAGGTTGGTGATCAAGTGCTCCGCATGGTGGCGGCCGAGCTCGAACGGGTCGGAGGCGGAGGCACGCCATACCGCTACGGCGGCGAGGAGTTCGCGCTCTTGTTTCCCGGCAAGTTCGCCGAGGAGGTGGTTCCGCACCTCGAGCGTGTGCGAGAGTCCATCGAGTCCGCCACGTTCACCCTGCGCGGCGGCGGTCGGCCCAAGAGGCGCCCCGAGAATCCCAAACCCCGGCGCAACGCCAAACGCAAGCGGGTGTCGGTGACCGTGAGCATCGGGGCGGCCGGACGATCCGACCGTCGCTCTGCGCCGTCGGAGGTGGCCAGCTTCGCGGACAGGGCGCTCTACCGCGCCAAGAAGACCGGCCGGAATCGCGTGAAAGTGGCCGGCGGCGGGCCATAGCTGTTCGCGCAGGCCATCCTCCACCTCGCCAACCTGTCTCTCCAACCCCATATTCCTGTACTTCGCGCCAAAGACACCCACCGATATGGGGATCCCACGATGTCGAAGATTCACGCCATAGGACCTGTCGCCGTCTTGTCCATCGCGCTCGGGACGACGCCCCTCGTTGCGCAAGACGCGGCGTCGCGCGTCACCCGATTGGAGGCACGGCCGGCCGCCGTGTCGCTCACCGCCGGGGAGAGTGTCGCGCTCGCGGTCGTGGCCCTCGATGCCAGGGGAGATGTCATGGACGTGCCCGTGCGCGTCGCCGTGCCGCGTCAAGCGGCGCGATACCAGGACGGGCAGGTCACGGGGATCACACCCGGCGAGTACCAAATCGTGGCCACCTTGGTGGTGGCGGCCGGCGGCGAGCCCATCTCGGTGATCGTTCCGCTCACGGTGCGGTGGCCGGCGGTGGCCGACGTGACGCTGGACCACGAGCCCGGCCGGCTCTATGTGGGGACGACCATACGCCATTGGGGCACGGCCATGCTGGCCAACGGCTCGGTACGCCCCGACGTCGAATTCGCTTGGCAGAGCTCCAATCCTCGCGTGGCCACCGTGGACCTCTTCGGGAATGTCAGCGCCCACGAAGCCGGCGAGGTGACCATCGCGGCCTCGTTTCAGGATGTCGAGGGAGCCGTGTCGTATCAGGTCACGCCGCTGCCCGCGACCCAACTGACGATCGACGGCGGGCTCGACGAGGTGCGCACGGGAGACGTGCAGACCTTTGCGGCCGTGGCGCGGGACGCGAACGGCAACGTGGTCGACGACGTCCCGATTACCTGGACGCATGCCTACACGCCTCCCGGCTACATCATTGCGCCGAGCGCGCCGGGTCAGCTCGACGGCGGCAAATTCGTCGCCGACCTCCCGGGTGTGTACACGGTGATGGCGTCGGCCGGACCCCTCAGCAGCCGCAAGTCGTTTCGGGCGGTGGCCCGCGACGCCGTGGAGACGTTGGACGTGGTGGGCCTGGGGAGCCAGTCGCGCTCCCGCACGACGGACTTCTGGGTGTTCGAGGGTCTCGACGGGCGAGACTATGCGTTGACGGGCTCCAAGGTCGCCGACGGGCACGCGTTCGTGTGGGACGTCACCGATCCCAGCAACATCTTCAAGACCGACTCCATTCAAGTCGACGCGCGTGCGGTGAACGACGTGAAGGTGTCCCCCGACAGCCGGTACGGCACGATGACGCGAGAGGGGGCGTCCAACCGCCGCAACGGCGTCGTCATTCTCGACCTGGCCGATCCCGCCCATCCCCGGATCGCCTCCGTGTACGATGAGGGCTTGACGGGCGGCGTGCACAACGCGTTCCCCACCGACGACTATCTCTTCGCCCTGTCTGGCGGCGACAAATACGTGATCATCGACGTGCGCGATATCTACAATCCGCGATTCGTGAGCGAGTACAACCATCCCGACAGCCGGGTGCATGACGTGTGGGTGCACGACGGGATCGCGTACTCCGCGGAGTGGGGGAGCGGGGTGGTGGTGGTGGACGTGGGCAACGGACGGTGGGGCGGCACGATTGAGAATCCGGTGTTTGTGACCAACTACCCAGTCCCCGGCGGGCGGACGCATGCGGTGTTCCCCTACGCCTCGGAATCCACCGACAAGTTCTACCTCTTCATCGGCGACGAGATCATGAGCCGACGAGGCCTGGCCAACGAGGGCTCGCACGCGCCCGGGGGCGATTACGCCCGAAGGTACGATCCCGAGACCGGCGGGGGAGGCACGCTCCTGAGCACTCAGGGCTACATCCAGGTGATCGATTTCACCGATCCCGAGAATCCGGCGATGGTTGCCCGGTACGAGGTGACCGAGTACGGGACGCACAACATCTGGGTCGAGGACGACCGGCTCTACCAGGCCTACTACGAGGGCGGGCTGCGCGTGGTGGACGTGTCCGGTGAGCTGATGGGCAATCTCTATACCCAAGGTCGGGAAATCGCCGTGTACCGGTCGGCCGATCCCCAAGGCTATGTGGCCAACTCTACGATGGTGTGGAGCGCCATGCCTCACAAAGGGCACGTGTTCTTCTCCGATACGAACAGCGGGCTGTGGGCCGTGAAGTTGCAGCCCAAGACCCGCCCGGTGATGTGAGATGCGCGCCCTGGGGTTGAGTCGCCTGGTGGCGGCGCTTGCGGGGGGCGCGGCACTCCACACGGTCGCGGCAACCGCCCAGACGTTTCGACAGACCTCGGCGGATTCGTATACGCGATACGAGCTGCTCGACCCGTCGACGCAGAGTTTCCGCATCATCTACGACGTGACGGCCACGGCGCCGGGCGCCACGGTGTACTACAACGCGATTCGCGTAGGCAGCGAGCCGACCGTCCACGCGGTGTACGACATGGCAACGGGCGAGGAGCTGCGGTGGGAGATCGTGGACGGGGAGCTCGCCCGGGCCGGCGGGATGACGAACGCCAATCCCCAGGGGCAATACATCAAGGTAGAGCTGGCACGCCCGGTGCCCGAAGGTGGCGAGAGCCGCATCCGGATCGACAAGACCTATCGCGATCCCGAGAGCTACCGGGGTGACGGCCGCACGATCACGTTCTCGCGGTCACTGGGCATAAAAAGGAATGCGATAGTCCTCCCCTCTGGTTACGAACTCATCCAGAGCAATTATCCGTCGCAGGTCGTGACGGAGACCGACGGGCGCGTTCGCGTCAGCTTCATGAACTCGGGGCCGGGAGCCGTCCCCCTCACCATTCGGGGCCGGCAGTTGGGCACCACGAACGTATCCTCCCGGAACGCTGCCGCCGAGGGCCCGGAGCCAGCGAGCACGACCGTGCGCCGTCCGTCCGGCGCCCGCGTCGAATATCGGTTTCCTGAGCGGGCGTTTCAGGATCGGGAGATCGTGTACTTTCTGCAGCCGCCCGAGACACATGCGTTCCGCCTCTACCACGATTACACCGAGACCCGTGAGGGCGTGGACCGCTACCTGAATGTCGTGCGCGCCGGCAGCAAAGCGTCCAACCCGTCGGCGCGGATACTCGATACGGGAGAGGCGTTGCGAGTGGAGACGCTACGGGGATCGGAGATCGCCGCGCGGGGCATCGAGCTCGGCGGTGAGGTCACGCCCGAGACCGAGGTGGTGGCCATCTGGTTCGCTCCGGTCAAGCCCGGGCACGCGGTTCGCCTCCGCATCGAGGAGACCTACACCGATCCCAACCGGTATCTCCTGGTTGGTGACGAGTTGGTGTGGGATCGCAGCTTCGGCCGCTCCCGCAACACCGTCATTCTGCCGGATGGGTGGTACCTCACCGCTAACGCGGTTCCCGCCGTGGTCAGCGAAACCGACGACGGCAGGATCCGGCTGTATTACGAGAACGACCGGCCGGGCAACATCGACGTCTTCGTCAAGGCGCGCATGCGGTGAAGACGAGACGCGCCGACGGCTAATTGGTCGGCTCCATTTTCCAGAAGGCGATTCCGCCGGCCTGTTGCCCGAGGTCCACGTCGGCGACGCGCTCGAGGGTTTGCAGGTCGAAGATATCCAGCTTGCCCGGTTCCGCACCCACGCCCTCGACGCTCACGAACGCGTAACGGGAATCGGGAGAGACGACGACCCCGTGCGTCACCGTCGTGCTCGATTCCACGATGCCCCTGCTCTCGCCGGATTCGACGTCGAAGAACTGGACGGCCGCACCCTGCTTCAGCGTGACCACGAGTGTCTTGCCGTCAGGGGTGATGGCCATGTTGTAGGGGCCGCGACCGGTCTCGATGCGCCGCGTGAGGGTCCAGGTTTCGTAATCCACCTCGAGGATGTGGTTCGCCCGATTGCACGCAACGAATATGCGATCGCCCGCGGGCGTTGGCAGCGCCCACGTCGGTGAGCAGGTCGGCGCCGTGGTGGGCCGCACCGGTTCATAGTCCGTCAAGGGACCTTCATGATCTACGGCGACGCTGAAGCGGCGCGCCACCTCGAAGGTCTGCGTATCGATCTCGACCATCTGGTCGTCCACTATACAGTTGGTATACCATCTCGTCCCCATCGGGTGCATGCGCCCGCCGTGGGGTTGCGTACACGTGGTGGTCTGGACGATCTCCATGAGCTCGGGCGTATAGACGACCGAGATGGAAGACGGCTCCCGCTCCCCGTGGAGGTTGAAGTTGACGACGAACGCGTAGAGGTCGTCCGGCGTGAGGTCGACGGTCGCGGGGAACCGGCCCAGCAGGATGGGATCGCCCACCACGGTGTCGACGCCGGTCTCGATCTTCCAGAGTTTCCCGTCGGGGATGCCGTGACCGGTCGTCATGTAGAGGTAGCGCTTGTCGCGCGACATCTTCAGCCCGTGCGGGCCTTCGGTCTCCACCTGCATCTCGCCGACCAATATGGTCTTTTCGACTGTGGCGCCGGTGGGCCCGTAGCGCACGAGGTGCAAGAGGTCGGCCGATTCGGCGCCGACGTATATCCAGTAGTTCGCCGTCGGGCCCTGGGCGCAGAGCGGGGCCGCCGCCGCGACCACGGCGGCCGCGATGGCCAGGAGCGAGGGAGTAGCCTTGAGTGTCATTGGTTTTCTTGCTTGCCGTGATCCTGAGGCTACAAGTTTAGCGTTCCGGAGGGTGGGGGCGCCAGTGAGATCTCAGCATCCAGCACTTCACCGGCGTATCCCATGCAACCACACGAATCAGAGTACGACCATGAAACCACGCTATCGGAACGTGATGTTGGCGTGGGCGTTAGGTGCGCTCGTCGCCACGCCCGCCGTTGCACAAGAAGCCATCCTGCAGGCGCGCGATACGATTCCCTTGACG
>JAPULZ010000147.1 GCA_027294455.1 Gemmatimonadota bacterium | reverse complement strand
CGCGCCGTACTCGTTGTGTCCAATGGAGACGCCGGGAATCTCGGGCTCGCCCCCGCCGATCACGTTCCATCCCGGCCCAACCAGGTGCACCCAGTAGCGGAGGGACGGCGCGCTCTGGGACCGGTGGGGATCGTTGGCCATGATGGGGTACCCGCTCTGGGTGAGGGCGCCGCTCACGACCCAGTTGTTGCTGCCGATGTCGTCGGGGGACGACGCGAACTCCAGCGAGCCGGGCACGGCCTCATTCAGGCGCTCGGCGGCCTCGGTGCCGCGATACGCGGGGGTGATGTCATCAGGCTGAAATCGAATCCCCCGGCGAAAGGCGTTGTACACGCCGAGTATGTCGGCGGAGAGTTGGGACCCGTCGATGGCGGCGTCGAGTACCAGGTCGGGCTCGCCGGGACCGAAGGTGGCAAGGGACTTGACGGTCTCGCTGCCCAGGCGCGCCACCGCCCGGCCGAATGTGAGTTCCTGGGTGATGTTGCCGAGGAGGCCCTGGTGCCGGGAAATGACGGTGGCGGCGGTCCATTTCCCGGGCGTGATCCCCAACAGCTCGAATTCCAGGGGCAGGAGACTCGGGTCCGCCTCGGTCAAGTCGATGTAGGCGTTCACACCGCGGACGAAGGCCGGAATGATGCGGTCGCCTCGGGGGTGGTAGTGCCTCAGCTCCTGGTCCATGTCCCCGCGGAACCGAAAGAGGCGGGTGCCGATGTCGCGCTTCAGTTCCCGGGGGCCCAGGATCTCGGCCACGGTGCCGTGGGCCTGGCGGCGCCAGATCTCCAGCTGGAAGAGGCGGTCCCGGGCGGCGTTGAAACCCTGGGCGAAGAAGAGGTCGTCCTCGGTCTGGGCGTAGATGTGGGCGATGCCCCAGCGGTCGGTGATGATCTCCACGGGCTGGGTGAGTCCGGGGAGGTGGAGGGTTTCTTGTTGTGCTCGTGGGGTGCCGGAGACCGTGGCAAGGAGGAGGACGAGTGCGGGGAGCGGCTTGGGCACAGCATGGCCTTGGGGTCAGTGATCTGGTGAAAATGCAAGAGCCGGAGGGGTGCGCGCCAGGCCATGGCACCATCGCGCTTGCATACGGCGCCTCAAAGCCGTCTATTTGCGGCCGTCGTCCTCCCTACGTCGTCGGAAAGTGAGTCTTGAAGAAGCCTTCACGCGCCAGTAGGCTCGTTACGATTGTGGCCGTTGTCGCCTCGGCGACCGGGGCCCCGCCCGTTCACGCCCAGGTCACACGCTCTCTCGGCAGCACACCTCGGGAATCCGACGGTCGTATCGACCCCACTACCGCGCCCCGTCCGAGTCTCCGGGCGCGCGAGGCGGTGGGGTCGATCGCGATCGACGGGCGACTGGACGAGGAGGCCTGGGCCCGGGCCGACTCCACGGACGGGGTGTTTATCCAGATCCAGCCGCGGCCTGGGTACCCGTCGTCGGAGCGCACGGTGATCCGCGTGCTCTATGACGAGGACAATCTCTACATCGGCGCCGAGCTGTACGACTCCGAGCCGGACAAGCTCGTGGTGCCCGGGCTGGAGCAGGATTACGCCACCCAGAATTCAGATATCCTCGGCATCGCGATCGACTCGTACTTCGACAAGCAGAGCGCTTTCCTGTACGCCATCAACCCCGCCGGAGCGGTGTTTGACGCGCAGTCGTTCAACGACAGTCGCTACCTGAATCGGGCCTGGGAGGGCGTCATCCGGGTCAAGACACGAGTTCACGAAGAGGGGTGGACCGCCGAGGTGGCGATACCGATGACCACGCTGCGGTTCGCCGAGGCCGATGGCGAGCAGACGTGGGGGATCAACTTCTCCCGCCGGATTCGGCGCCGGAACGAGGACTCCAACTGGGCTCCGCTCGCCCGCCAGTTTCGCGTATACAAGATGTCCCGGGCCGGGACGCTGACAGGACTGCGTGGGTTGCGGCAGGGGCGCAACCTCTCGGTCAAGCCCTATGTGACGGGAGCACGGGAGACGGACGACATCCCCGGCACCGACCCCGAGAACGACGCCAACGCCGGGTTCGACCTCAAGTGGGGCGTCACGCCTCGTCTCACCCTGGACCTCACCGTCCTGACCGATTTTTCCCAGGTGGAAGTCGATCGTGAGCAGGTCAACCTCACGCGGTTCTCGCTGTTCTTCCCGGAGAAGCGGGATTTCTTCCTGGAGAACGACGGCATCTTCACGTTGTCCGACATCTCCGTCAGAAATTACCGCACGGGGTCCTCCTCACGGAACTTCAAGCTGTTTCACTCGCGTCGAATCGGGTTGTCCCCCTCCCGCCAGGTGGTGCCGATGGGCGGTGGGGCGCGGCTGAGCGGTCGGGTGGGAGAACTCGAGGTCGGGATGCTCATGATGCAAACCCGCTTGAGCGACGAGCTGCCGGCCGAGAACTTCGCGGTGGCGCGGGCGAGGGCCAGCATCACGGCCAACTCCGATGTGGGGCTCATGTTCGTCAACCGGCAGGGGACGAGTACGGGTGCCACCGGTGACTACAACCGCTCGTTTGGGGCGGATGCCAACTTCCGATTGCTCGGGAACATGATCCTGAACTCGTACTACGCGAGGACGGACGAACCGGGCGCCACGGGCGACCGCAACGCGGCCATGCTCCAGGTCGCGTGGCGGGACCCCATCTGGGACGCCTCGACGTTGGTGAAGCACGTGGGTGACGGGTTCAATCCCGCGGTGGGGTTCGTGAACCGCACGGCGATGCGGCGGTGGTTCGCCACCCTGGGTGCGCATCCGCAACCCAACATCCCTCACGTGCTCGAGATCAATCCGTACGTGGACGTGAACTTCTTCTCGGATCTGGATTGGACGCTGGAGAGCCGAGAGTTGGCGGCGGGAACAGCGATCGTCTTCTTGGACGGCGGCCGGCTCACCCTCGAATACAGCGATCGCTTCGAGCGGTTGGCGGTGCCCACTCGCATTGCGGGCGTGGAGCTGCCCGTGGGGGATTACGACTTTGGATCGGGGCGTGTCAGCTACTTCGCGAGCGGCGGCCGGTCCATCTCCGGCCGCGTCTCGGCGAGCACGGGTAATTTCTATGACGGAGACCGAACCTCGATATCGGGCAACCTCCAGGTCCGTCCGAGTCACCATCTCGCAGTGGATTTCGAGTTCCAGCACAACAACCTGAACCTCGGGGGGAACTCGTTCACCGCCGACCTCTTCAGTACGCGCGTCCGCTACGCCTACAACACGAAGATCTTCTTACTCGGGTTCATTCAGTACAACGAGTCGACCGAGGAACTGGTGACCAATCTCCGGCTGAACGTGATCCACGCGCCGTTGAGCGACGTATTCCTGGTGCTCAGCGAGCGCCGCAACGTGGCCGAGAGCGTGTTCAACGGGCGGGTGCTGGATCGCGTGATCACGGCGAAGGTGACGAAGCTGTTCGCATTCTGAGCCGCGGATGGCGTGCGAGTTATCGCGGACCGCCCGGGTACCCTCACCCCATGGCTGGACACCTCCAGTACCAAGCGCGATACTGGGAGGTACAAACCTCAATCGGAATGGCTCATGACTCGACGCACGCGCTCCTCGGTCCTCGTTCCCCTGATGGCGATCACGGCGATCGCCTCCGCACCGCAAACCGCGGATTCCCCGATACTGGGGTTCACGGCTGAGGGCGCTCGGCAGCAGCGGGAGCTGGAGGGTCGCTTCGACTCGCACCTGAACGCCGACAATTTGCGGGAGTGGATGGAATTCATCACGGCCAAGCCGATCTACGTTGGCTCGCCGCACAACAAAGCAGTGGCCGACTGGATGGTGGAGCAGTTCCGGTCGTGGGGATACGAGGCGGAGCTGGCCGAGTACCACGTACTGTTTCCCAAGCCGCGGGTTCGCGAGTTGGAGTTGTTGGAGCCGACCCGATACACGGCCCAACTTCGGGAGCCGACACTGGGCGAGGATCGGACGTCGGGGATCGAAGAAGACCGGCTCCCTACCTACAACGCCTACGCCGCCGACGGCGATGTGACCGGGGAGTTGGTGTATGTGAACTATGGGATACCCGCCGACTACGAGGAATTGGCCCGGCGAGGCATCGACGTGCGGGGCAAGATCGTCATCGCGCGGTACGGCGGTTCGTGGCGGGGAATCAAACCCAAGGTTGCGGCGGAGCACGGAGCCATCGGATGCATCCTCTTCTCGGATCCGGTTGACGACGGCTACTACCAGGGCGATGTGTACCCCGAGGGTCCCTTCCGCATGGAGCACGGCGTGCAACGGGGCTCGGTGCTCGACATGCCGCTCTATCCCGGCGATCCACTGACGCCCGGGGTAGGCGCAACACGAGACGCCGAGCGCCTGTCGCGGGAAGATGCCCCGACCATCATGAAGATGCCCGTACTCCCGATCTCGTACGCCGACGCGATCCCGTTCCTTCAGGCGCTCGACGGCCCTGTGGTACCGGAGGCGTGGCGCGGAGCGCTGCCATTCACGTATCACATCGGCCCGGGTCCCGCCCGGGTGCGACTGCACCTGGAGTTCAATTGGGACCTGACACCGGCGTACAACGTGATCGCCACATTGCGGGGTTCGGAGTTTCCGGACGAATGGGTGATCCGGGGGAACCACCGCGACGGTTGGGCTATCGGCGCCGGTGACCCGACGAGCGGAATGGTGGCGTTGCTTGAGGAAGCCCGCGCCGTGGGCGAGTTGGTAAAGAGCGGCTGGAGGCCCAAGCGGACGATCGTGTATGCGGCCTGGGACGCCGAGGAGCAGGGCCTGTTGGGTTCTACCGAATGGGTCGAGCATCACGCGGCGGAGCTGCGCGAGAAGGCCACGATGTATCTCAACACCGACGGCAGCGGTCGGGGTTTTCTAAGCAGCGGCGGCTCGCACACGCTGGAGCATTTTATCAATCAGATCGCGCGAGAAATTGAAGACCCGCAAACGGGTGTCAGCGTGTGGGAGCGTTTGCGTGCACGGCTCGTGGTAAACGGCGTCGATGAGGCGTTTACCCGACCCGATTTGCGTATCTCCCCGTTGGGCTCCGGTTCCGACTACACCCCGTTTCTGCAGCACCTGGGGATAGCGTCGCTCAACATCGGGTACGGCGGGGAGAACAGGGGCGGATCCTACCACTCGATGTTCGATTCCTTCGATTACTACTCCAGATTCGGTGACCCTGGTTTTCAATACGGCGTTGCCCTCGCTAAAACAGCGGGCCGGGTCACTCTGCGTTTCGCAAACGCCGTGGCGCTGCCATTCCAATTCTCCAATTTTGCCGACAACGTGAAACAATTCCTCGGCGAGGTGACGAAGCTGGCCGACGACATGCGAGTGAGCACCAAAAGGCAGAATCGGTTGATCGCTGAAGGCCATTTTCGAATCGCGGCGGATCCGACGAAGACCTATTCGCCTCCCGTGGCCAAGGATGCCGTTCCGTACCTAAACTTTGCTCCCGTGCAAAACGCGTTGGCCCGCCTGGAACGTGCAGCCGAGACCTATGATGGCGCCATAGCGGCCACGATGGCCGGGGAGGGGATGTCACCCGAGCGGGCACAAGACTTGAACCAAGTGTTGATGAGCACCGAGCGGCTGATGACCCGCGAAGAAGGCCTGCCGCGTCGGTCGTGGTTCCGGCACCAGATATACGCACCGGGTTTTTACACCGGGTACGGCGTCAAGACACTGCC
>JAPULZ010000146.1 GCA_027294455.1 Gemmatimonadota bacterium | reverse complement strand
GTAAAAGTAGGCCGATTTGCAGCCGGTATTGGGGTCGGTGAAGCTGTACAGGCTGCACAGCTCCGGCGCGCCGGTGATCTTGCCGGTTCCCAGGTCCCATCCGAAGTATCGGCCCAGGCGCGAGAAACGTTGCGCGTACAGCGCGTCGTTCAGCCCATTGGCCTGAATCAGGGCGTCGCCGTAGTCCTGGGCCGGCATGTCGCCACGTTGGAAGAAGCCCAGGAGCTCCTTGGCCAGGTCGGCCTGACCCTCGGCCTCCCAGCTAGCCATGGGCGCGCCGCCGGCCTGGTTGCGCCGGCTGGTCTGAATGGTGTGCGTGACCTCGTGGGCGATGAGGGCCGGCATGTTGGCGATGACGCCGGCTTTGGATTGGGCAAACGGGCCGCCCGAAGTCCGATTCGGATCGGGCACGTAGCCGTAGAAGATCTCCCCTTCGTCGCTGGCCGCGCAGGTCAGTGGGTCCAGGAGATCGGTCCCGCTCACGAAACCTGCCGCTCCGATCGCAAATTTGTTGACTTCCCACGTCAAGACGATGAAGATGCGCCCGCCGTTGGCATCGAGGTCTGTGGGCAAATCGAAGTTGTCGATCAACATGTCGTAGATGTCGTTGTCGAACGTGGTACTGAAATCCTGCAGCTCGGCCAAGGTCAACGAATCGTCGGTGGGTCCGCTGGGATTGGCTATGTCGGTGACGAAGATGCCGTGATCGCCCACGACGCGCACCACGGTCGTGATCGGGAAGAAGTTGTTGCAGAAGTCGCCGGTGGCGTCGACGTCGACCACGTTGAAATCGATCATGTCGCCCACCATGGGGACCACCTGGGCGGCCTGCGCGCCGGGCGCGGCACTACGCAATTCCGGATGGGTCGTCAGGTCGAGATTGACCCGTTCCCACTCCCGGAACCGCATTTCCGTCAAGGCGTAGGCATCCTCGCGCTCGGCCTGCTCGAGCTCCAGCGGGGTGGGAGTCCACACCGCGGCGGCACTCGGGAGGATCACGGACGGCGCCATCACCATCCCTGGCGCCGAGGCGGCTCCGGCGGTGCCGGCCAACATGAAGGCCATCTCGGCATCGATCTCCGCCGTGGCGCTCACCCCGATGAGGTAGCTGTCGCCTCCGATGGCGTCGGGCAGGAACTGCAGGCAAAAGCCGGCCGGCGTGCTGAGGATCTGCTGCTGGCCCACGGTGAGACTCACCGTGCTCGCCGGGTGCAGCCGCTGCACGACGGCGTTGGATGTCTCGCCGGACCGCATCGCCGTGATGGTCACGTCCCGCGCCGGCTCGCAGTCGAACGTGGGCATGGTCACCGTGAGTGTGGTGAGTGTCGAGGCGGTGACCGTGGCGGCCTGCCCGTCGACGGTGACGGTGTTGTTGCTGGGCGTGATCTCGTCGAAGCCCGTGCCCGTAAATGTCGCGGTGCCCGCTTCCACCAGCGGGTCCGGCGTCACCGAGGTCATGAACAGCGTGGTCCCCGTGGCGTCGAACGTCGCCGGCGAGCCCGTGAGGCCCGACAGGGAGGCTTCGGCGGTGTGGATGGCGCCGGTCCCCGCACCCAACGTCCAGGTGGCGCTGGCGATGCCAGCGGCGTCGGTGACGGCGCTCGCGGTGATGGACCCGCCGCCGCCGGTGACCGCAAAGGCGACGGTCTCACCCGGGACGCCGTTGCCGAACTGGTCTTCCACCCTCGCCTCGATGGCGTCGGTGAGGTCGGCGCTCACCAGGCCCACCTGATTGTTCCCACCCGCGATGGTCAGCGCGTCAGGCACGTCCGGATCGGCCGTGGCTGTGAGAGTGGTGGTGACGCTGGTCTTGGACGTGACGGTGGCGCTCACCGTGATCGGGCCGGACGTGGTTCCCAGCGTCAGATCGGTTGAGGCCTGTCCGCTCGCGTTGGTGTTCGCGGTCGGGCTGCTCGGCGTCGCGTCGCCCCAGGTGACGGCGAACGTGATGCCGATCCCGGACATGGTCGCCCCGTTCTGATCGTCCACCCGCACGACGAGGGGCTGGCCCAGCGCGCTGCTCACCGTCCCGCTCTGAAGGTCGCCGCTGACCACCGTCAGCGACGTGGGGGTGGGCACTGCGGGCTCGGGTTCCGTGCTGCAGGCGGCGGCGGCCGCGACTAGCGGCCCCCACAAAAGCCACTTCCCGGGAAGGCGGAGGAACTTGCTCATGGATTGAAACCTCGTTGGTGAGTGAGGGACGCCGGCGAGGCCGGTGGGTGACGCTGGAAAACGATGGTCCCCAATACGGCCGTAGTGGGCACGACCGGTCGGTGATGTGGGGCACAAGCCTCCGAATGAGGCGCCGGCCGGTGCTCTCCCGGCACGCCTCTACCGCCTGAGATCCACGTGACGACGGGTCACGTCCCCCACGGTGGGACATCCGCACAGGGCCATGGCCAGCTCGATCTCCACCCGGAGCATCTCCAGCACCCGGGCCACGCCGGATTGTCCTCCGACGGCTAGGCCCCAGAGATATGGCCGGCCGATCAACACACCCCGCGCCCCCAGGGCCAGCGCCTTTACCACATCGGTCCCGCGGCGGATGCCGCCGTCGACGAGCAGGGGAATCCCCTCTCCCACCGCCTCCCGGATCTCGGGCAGCACGTCGATGGTGGCGGGGGAGCCGTCCAACTGGCGCCCGCCGTGGTTGCTGACGATGATGCCGTCGACGCCCGCATCAGCCGACAGGGTGGCATCCTCGGGGGTGAGAATCCCCTTCACCCACACCGGAAGGCTCGTGATGGATTTGAGCCAGGCCACGTCGTCCCAGGTGAGGCCATCGTCCAGGAGGCCGGCCACATAGGCCGCCACGATGGACCCGTGCTCCGCCGGCGAGACTTTCGCCAGATCGGCGGTGCCTTCGAAATTCTTCGGCAGGATGCCGGGGGGCAGTGCGAACACGTTGCGGAAGTCCTGCTCCCGCCGTCCCAGACGAGGCACGTCCACGGTGAGGCAGATCGCCTCGTAGCCGGCGGTCTCGGCTCGCCGGACCAGCTCCTCGGTGACTCGCTTTTCCTTGTAGCAGTAGAGTTGGAACCACTTGGGCCCAGCGGCGGCCGCGCCGATCTCTTCCACGGTACACGACGCGAGGGTGCTCACGACCATCACGGTGCCGGCCTCGGCGGCGGCCCGGGCCGTGGCCAGCTCGCCGTCGGGGTGGACCATGGTTTGAAAGGCTGTGGGAGCCAAGAGGATCGGGAGTGCGATACGGCGTCCGAGGATTTCGGTCGAGGTGTCGACCGCGGAGACGTCCACCAGCACCCGCGGACGGAACACGATACGCTCGTACGCGGTGCGGTTGGTCCCGAGTGTCACCTCATCGTCGGAGCCGCCGGCGATGAAATCGAACGCATGGCGGTCGATGCACTCGCGCGCCAAGGCTTCGAATTCCAGCACGTTGACCGGATCCATCCGCCTCCTCCCGAGGGAACGCGTGGCCTAAGGGTAGGGAGTCGGTAGGTCGTGCGCAAATGGGCCTTGGGTGCCCGCCACTCCCGCGCTAACTTCTCCCGTCCATGATCGACTTCCTCACGACAACCTGGCCCATGGTGGTGGCCACCTTGACCGTCCTGTTGGCGGTGGTGGCGTCGGCGCACGTCGTGCTGTACAAGCGCGACTCGCGATCCGCGGCCGGATGGGTGGGCGTGGTCCTCGTGTTCCCCATTCTCGGAGCGGTCCTGTACGCGCTGCTGGGCATCAACCGCATCAAGCGCCTCGCCACGGAACTGCGGCAGGAGCGAATGCGTCTCGAGGCAACCACGGCGGAACTGCAGCACCAGCACCAACAGATTGAGGAAGTGCTTCGTCCCCAAGATGCTCATCTGGCGGCGCTGGGCCGTCTCGTCGACCGTATCACCCACATCCCCGTGACTGCCGGGAATCGGGTGCGGCTCCTGGTGAATGGCGATCAAGCCTATCCGGCCATGCTCGAGGCGATCGACGGAGCCGAACACTCGGTGGCCCTCAGCACATATATCTTCGACAACGACAACACCGGGTTGAAATTCGTGGACGCGCTGGAGCGGGCGGTCCAGCGCGGCGTGCAGGTACGGGTGCTCATCGACGGGGTGGGGGCGCTCTACTCGTGGCCGTCCATCGTCAAGGAGTTGGAGGACAGGGATATTCCCGTCGCGCGCTTTTTGCACTCCTTCTTTCCGTGGCGCATGCCGTTCATGAACCTGCGGTGCCACCGGAAGATCGTGGTCGCGGACGGGCAAGTGGGATTCACCGGGGGCATGAACATCCGGGAGGGACACGTGCTGGCGCACCATCCTCCGGCCCCGGTGCAGGACGTGCATTTCCAGTTCGAGGGCCCCGTGGTGGCCCACTTGATGCACATGTTCGCGGAGGATTGGGCGTTTACCACGCGGGAGGGGTTGAGTGGCGCGGAGTGGTTTCCGTCCCTCGAGTCCAGGGGAGCGGTGGCGGCCCGGGGCATCGCCGACGGCCCCGATGAGGATCTGGACAAGCTGCGCTGGACGTTGCTGGGGGCGCTGGCCCGGGCACAGCACAGAGTGCGGATCATGACGCCGTACTTCCTGCCCGATGCGACCCTCATCACGTCGTTGAACCTTGCGGCCCTGCGGGACGTCGAGGTCGAGATCATCGTGCCCGCCGTCAGCAACCTCCGTTTCGTGAAATGGGCCTCGCAGGCCGAGTTGTGGCAGGTCCTCACTCACGGTTGCCGGGTGTACGAAACGCCCAGTCCCTTCGACCATTCCAAGATCATGGTGGTCGATGACGCGTGGTCGCTGGTCGGCTCGGCCAATTGGGACCCGCGCAGCCTGCGATTGAACTTCGAGTTCAACGTGGAATGCTACGGGACAGATCTCGTTGATGGGCTCAACGAATTCATCGACGGCAAGATTCAACGATGCCGGGAGGTCACCTTGGAAGAGGTGAACGGCCGCTCGCTTCCGGTCAAACTCCGGGACGGCGTGACCCGTCTGTTCAAGCCCTATCTCTGAGGCGTCGCCTCGCGGAGCCGGCGTAGCTTGTTGCGGACCTCCACCGGCAACATCTCCCACCCGAACGTGATTCGCACGCCGCGCTGCGTTTGAAACGGATCGCCCTGGATGGGCGAGCGCACGGCCGCGTAGTGGATGCCCACCACGGAGCCCCCGGTGGTAATGAGCGGGCCGCCGCTTCCGCCGCTGGTCGCTTCGGCAGTGTGGATGAGTTCGGTGTTGGTGGTGTCGCTGATGCTCCCGCTCGTGACCAGCGGCTGGATCTGCTTCCGCCGCGCCAGTTCGCGCGCGAGGTTCACAGGCGTCTCGCCGACTTGCTGGAGAATCTCCGAGCGTTCGCTCTGCGCCACGCGGAACATCAGGTTGTGCACACCGGTGGGATAGCCGATGAAGATGATTTCCTCTCCGGGCGGAATGAGATACCGCTCCGATGCGAGCTGCAGGACCGGGACGCCTGTGGGCACCAGTTCGGTGCGGAGGATCGCCACATCCGCCCGTTCGGAAATTCCATGGACGCGCATGGGTTGCGATTGATCGCCGGGTGGGAAGTAGATCTGGAGCGTGGTGAATAGTGGCTCGACGTCCCATCCGTCCTGTCGGAGCATCGCCAGCCCGTCGTCGGTGCTCCAGGGCTCGGCCACGTGGCCGTTGGTCAACACCCAGCCCGCCGAGTCGACCAGGAATCCCGTGGCCGAGCCCTGCCGCTGCACCGCCTCACCGACGCCGCCGAAATCGAAGACCGGGACGATTTGTCCAACGCGGTTCATCCGGGTGATGACCTGGTTCTGGTCGTCCACCTGCATGCGCAACAGCTCTTTCGTGCCGCGACGCACGAATCCGTAGGCATAGACGATGAGGCCCACGCCGCCGCTATAGCCGGCCGCCACATTTCGTCCGGAACCGTCGCTCGCCGCGCGTGCTTGGAGCTCTTGTTCGTTGGCTTCCACGGTGCGCAGTAGCGAGTCGTAGCGGGCCTCGATGTCGGTGAGATTTTGTTCGAGCAGGGCGCGGGTGCCCTGTTCGGCTTCGAGATCCAGGGCGAATCGCGTCAGGGAATCCTCCAGCTCGTTCTGCTCCCGCGTTTGCCAGAGCATCGCCGCGGCGACGGCTAGGATGGTCAGCGAGGCCAGGGCGATGGTCGTGCGGCGGGTGCGTTTGGACGATTTCTGATACGCCATGGCCACGAACTCGCGGGTCGTCGTGATCCCCCGATTGAAGACGCCCGACGGCGATCCCAGATCGGCGCCGCTGGATGCCCACAGCCGGCGGAGCGCGGCCGGTGTCTTCCGGTCCGCGAGGTCGAGCGTCGGCACGGCGCTGTACTCGTCGTCGATGGTGAATTGGGCCGACGGCCCGCCCTCCCCGAACTCGATAATGTCGCCGGACTCGAGGACGCGTTGTGTGACCCGCTCCCGGTTGACGAACGTGCCGTTGCGGCTTCCCTGGTCGGTGAGCACGAACTGCCCGTCTTGGTAGACGATCTCGGCGTGCTCGGCCGAGACCAGGATCTCGTCCCGGGCGAAGACGATGTCCCGGTCCGAGCTGCGTCCCACGGTGTTGACACCGGGGGGGAGGAGCACGCTCGTGCCGGCCCGGCTGCCGGAGACGAAGATGAGCTTGGCTGTCATCGTTGGGAATCTGGTCGAAACATCGACCGGGGGAAAGGCGTCATTGCGCGGGTGGAATTGGCGTATCCAGTCATGTAATATATCGTAAATCGTTGTAATATAACTAGTTACAATTCCTGTTACGCATTGAAACCGCGCTCCGCCGGGCTCGTATGGTAGATAGAACCCAACCAAACAGGGAACCACACATGAGCAAGACAAAGCGGCCCTGGGGTGTGATCGCCGGTCCCGTGATCTTCATGGTGGGACTCGGCATCTTCGCCGGTGTCAACAAGTTCGGGAGCGTCCGGGACATGGTCGAAGATTGGGGCCATCGTCTGGAGCACTCGGCCGAAACGGTGACGATGGAGCTGCCGATCTACGTGCCCCTCTTTGTCGGCGGCGACTGGGTGGGCCGCCTTGAGACCGTCGTGGTGCAGCGCGATCAACCCGGCGCGGTGGACAGCGTGCGACTGGTCGTGAGGATTCGCGATGATAGCCACCTGGCGCGTCTGGACGATTGCGCTCTCCGGCTGCACGTGCCCCGTGGGGACTTCGGACAATTCACCCGCGCGCTGCGTTGCGTGCGCGACACGGATGGCCTGGTCCCCTTCGGCGATCTCGAGGTGGCCGAGGCCGGCCTCCACGTGCCGATCTACGTGCGCGTCGACGATCTCCCCTGCAACGAGTCGCTCCACATGGGCCCGTGCGGGCACATCCAGCGCGAGCTGCAGGCGGAGATGGAGCAGCTCGCCGCGGAGCTGCGCGCGGTGGCGGAGGAGTTTCGGGTCGAAGCGGAGCAGATGAAGGGCCGCGTGCGGGGGGAAGTGCGACAAAGGCTGCGGGGGATACGTTAAGGATTGTCTAGCAGGGGCGAGGCATTGACTCGCCCCTGCTAGGTACTGAGCTACTGGTACGGGCGAGGAAGTGTCTCGCCCCTACCTTACTTGCTTGGATCCAGGATCGCGTCGATCCGAACCACCACATCATCCAGATGATACCGCGTGGCGGTATCGAGATTTCTTCCCAGGGCGCGTTGCACCTGGCCCTTCAAGACGTTGAGCTCCCCACGCACGAAAGCCCTGATGTCGGATTGACTGACGTCCACCCTGGTGATTTGGCCCGCGAAGAACGCGGGGGGTGTCGGCGGCTCCTCGGTCATCAGGTAATCCATCCGCTCGAGGTATCCCCGCTGCAGATTGCGGCGGTAGGCGTCGATGTTGCCGCGCGCCGCGAGTTCCGTCCACACGGCGCCGCGGAGATCGGTCATCATCTCGCCCAGGGAGTACGCGTTGCTGCCCAACCGGGCTTCGCTCTCGATGAGACGCTGCATCCGGCTCGGATTGAGCACGTTGTTGACGACGCCCACCTGGCGCTGGCGAATGCGCTCGACCGCGCCGGCGTGCTCGATGCGTGTCAGAATGTCTTCGTCGAGCATCCACGTGGGGGTCGCAAAGGCCTGCTCGGCGAAGAACGCCATGGCCGCCTGCTGCCTCGCTTTGGGGATGATCTCGTAGACGGCGCCGTCTTGATCCTGCGTCTTGGCCGTCCGTTCCACGCCACCCACCAGAGCGGCGACGTGACCCATGTAGCGGTTCCACTGCCCGATGACCTGGTTGTACAGCTCCTGAAGCTGGCTGTAATCTTGGCCCTCCTCGTACGTCCACGCCATGATGTTGGGGACGATACGCTTGAGGTTGGCGATGCCGTACTCGCTCGCGCGCACGGGATCGTCACTCAGCGCTTCGCTGGGTGACGTGGGATCGTACTGGCGGCTCGAGCCGTAGCGGTACGTCGGGTCGTGGGCGCGGTCCTTGATCCACTGGTTGAGCGTGGGCCGTTCCGAGTCGGTGTCCGCCCCCGGTACGGGCCGGTATCCCCACCGGATGGTGTTGAGATCGTAGGGGCCGATGCCCGGCATGAAGCAGACGCCTTCGTCTTCCGGTTGCGCCACGTAGTTGAACCGGGCGTAGTCCATGATCGAGGGTGCCGTCCCCATGGAACACGTGAACGACGCCGATCGCAGCGAGTCCACCGGATACGCCGAGCTGGACTGCATGGCGTGTTGCAGGCCGATAGTGTGACCCACTTCGTGGGCGGCGACGAAACGCACCAACTCGCCCATGACGTCGTCGTCGAACTTGACGCCGCGGGCTTCCGGATTGGCCGCCGCCGTCTGGACGAAGTACCAGTTGCGGAGCAGGTTCATCACGTTGTGATACCAGTTGATGTCACTCTCGAGAATCTCTCCCGTCCGCGGGTCGTGCACGTGGGGGCCAGACGCATTCTGGACATTGGACGGGAAGTACCGAATCACGGAATAGCGCACGTCTTCGGGTGTGAACTCCGGATCTTCTTCGGGGGTCGGCGGGTCCCGGGCGATGATGGCATTTGAAAACCCGGCTTGCTCGAATGCCACCTGCCAGTCCTCGATGCCTTGCTTGAGATACGGGCGCCACTTCTCCGGCGTGTTGGGATCGATGTAGTACACGATGGGCTTCACGGGATCCACGAGCGCGCCGCGTGCCCACGCCGCGGGATCGCTGGGCTCCAGGCGCCACCGGGTGATGTACCGGCGCGTGACGGCGCGCTGCTCGTCGCGCCCGTAGTCATTTTGGGTGAGGCTAAAGAACCCCGTCCGATCATCCCACAGCCGTGGCTGCATGGGCTCGGCCGGCAGCAGAACCATCGAGTGGCTCATCTCCAGCGACACCGTGCCGGTGGAAGGGTTGGACGGCGCCTTCGTGGCGTCGTACGTGAGCACGCTGTGGGCCTCGATGTTCAACGGGTAGCTCTTGGCGCTCAGCACGAACGAGCGGTCCGTGTCGAGCCGGCGAACACCGTATGTGGTACGCCGCGCCGCCTGGAGTCCCAGGACGGGAACGTCCGTCGAGAACAGCGGCGTCGTTTCGATCACCACCGCCGACGAGTCGTCGTTGAACGCCTCGATGTCGAACGACATGATGATGGGCTCGAAGTTGGCGTTTTCCACCGCACCGCTGATGGCCAGTGAATCGTCTGCCACGTTCACGTACGAGACGATGCGGAGCAGGATGTCGTTGTTGTGCCGCTGCCAGCGCACCGTCTGCGTGTTCGTCTTTTGCCCGCCGTAGCCGACGCTTTGTGCGGTGCGGGCGACGCGGGAGACCAACAGCATCTCCCGTTCCAACATGTCGTTGGGAATCTCGTAGTACAGCTTCTCATCCACCCAGTGGACGATGAAGAGGCCGGAGTCGGACTTGGCTTCCGCGGTGATGACTTCGGAGTACGGCTTGGGACCGTTGTCGTCGTCGTCGCCCCCCCGGCGCGAGCCGCCCTCCTGGTCTTCCTGGGGACTGGGGGTGGTCCGGGTCGCGGCTGCCGAGCTGCAACCGATCTGAGCCGCGAGGGCGACAGCGCCCAGTGCGTAGGCGAGGCCACGTGACATAGGACTATCCTTCGTTACTGTTGGTGAAAAGGAGCCGAAATGTAACCTTCGGAGGCGGCTCGCCAAGAGGAGGACCGTTCTGAGACTGACCCGTGCCGCCGGGAGTGGGGGCGCCCTGGCTTTGGTGGCCGGCGCGTCCCTGATCAGCTTCTCACCAGTGTTCGTCCAGTTGGCCCACGTGGGCCCCGCGACGGCCGCTTTTTACCGCACGCTTTTCGGCGGTGCCGTCCTCGCGGTACTGTTCGTGTTGCGTGGGCGCGGAGGGACGTGGGATTCCCGGGTGGCGGCCTGGCTCGCCGTGGGCGGTTTGCTCTTCAGCCTCGACCTCATCGTGTGGCACCAGAGCATTCATTATATCGGGCCCGGTCTCGCAACCATTCTCGGCAATTGCCAGGTCTTCGTGTTTGCCGGCTACGGGTTCCTCGTCCTCGGCGAGCGGGTCACCCATCGGTTCGTGCTGGCCGTGCCGTTGGCCTTCACGGGCCTCGTGCTCATCTTCGGCCTCGATTGGTCGCAACTCGGTCCCCAATATCGCATCGGCGTGGCGTTTGGGTTCGTCACCGCGTTGGCCTATGGAGCATATCTCATCGTGCTCCGGCGGGTGCAGCGGCGTCCCAACGCGCCCCATCCCGTCACGGCGATGACGGCCGTGTCGCTGAGCGCGGCCGCCGTCCTCGGCGTGGCCGTTCCCTTCGTGGGCGAGAGCTTCGTCATCCCCGACGCTCAGAGCTGGGCCGCCCTCATAGCCCTCGGCCTCGTCTCGCAGGTCTTGGGCTGGGTGCTCATCGTTCGGGGACTCCCTCATGTCCCCGCCTCCCGCGCCGGGCTCCTCCTGCTGCTTCAGCCGGCGTTGGCCTTCACGTGGGACGTGGTGCTGTTTTCCCGGACCACGTCGGCGGTGGAGTATCTTGGCGTGACACTGGTGTTGGGAGGCATTTACTACGGCGGGAAACGCTAGCCAGATCCAGGATCACGTGGCATCTTGGCGCGGCGTGCGGTGGAGACTGACGCCAGCAAGGGAGCCCGGGTGAAGAACGACAAGAAAGTCATTGCGGCCTGGGCCATGTACGACTGGGCCAACTCCCCATTCACTACCCTGGTCGTCACATTCGTCATCTCGGGCGTCTTTATCCAGGCCTTCGCATCCGACGAGATCACCGGCACCCGCCTGTGGACCAGGGCGGTGAGCATCAGCGCCCTGATCGTCGCGCTCTGCTCGCCGATACTGGGCGCCATGGCCGACCGGGGCGGGTTCCGCCGCAAGTTCCTCATGATCTCCACCGCCGTGTGCGTTCTGGCCACGGCGGGCCTTGCACTGATCAGTCCATCCCAGGACAACGCCATCCTCCTGATGTTGACCGTGTTCGTGCTAGCGAACGTGGCGTTCGAGGTGGGGATGGTGTTCTACAACGCGTTCCTGCCGGACATCGTGACCAAAGAGAAGATCGGGCGCGTGTCGGGATACGGGTGGGCGCTGGGATACGGCGGCGGCCTGGTGGCGTTGTTGGTGGGGCTGCTGGCGTTCGTGGGCTGGGGCGACGGCGGCGGGTGGCTGGGCCTGAGCACCGAAGGGGCGTTCAACGCCCGGGCGACGGCGGTCCTCGTGGCTGGGTGGCTGGCTGTGGTCAGCATCCCCACGTTTCTCTTCGTCCGCGATCCGGACCATG